>CAURLC010000005.1:0-116107 GCA_963525775.1 uncultured Solobacterium sp.
GTGTTTTTGTATTTTTTAATGGTTTTTGACAAAGAGAATTTGCGCTTTTTACTATATTTTCTTGTGAAATTATTGTTATACTATATACAGATGCAAGGATTTGCATAGATTCAATTGGGGAAACAGGAGAAAATAAAATGAAGAAATTAAGTGTATTATTGTTGGCATTAGCAGTAACATTTGGATCTGCTGGTTGCACAAGAAAGACATTATCTGACATTGTAAATGAAAACAATGGAGGTACAGAAAACAATACAACTACAGATTCAGATAACGGATACCAGGAGTATGGAGTCGGTGATTCCGTTGAAACAATGTTCTTTAAATTCACAGTAGAGGATTTCTTAGCTTCAACAGACATTAGTGGAAATCAGCCTGAGGCTGGCAAGCAGTTTGTAGCAGTTAAATTGAAAGTTGAAAATACATTTGGCCAAGATATTCAAATGTATTCAACAGATTTCTTACTTGAATGGGAAAAGACAAGTGCTGATGATAAGGGCGTAGATGGTCCTCACTCCTATTATGAAAAAGATGCAATTTTCAACGAAGAGTTTGAAAAGGAATATACTCTAACTGCAGGTGAATCAAAAGAAGGTGTTCTTGTATTTGAGATTCCTGAAGGTGTAAAAGAAGTTGAACTTACAGCACAAGATATTTATAACGATAAGCAAGGTAATCAGCACAAAGGTGATGTTTACATTGTTCACATCGATTTATCAGCTCAATAAATTGAATGAAAACTGAGTTATCCATTAGATAGCTTAGTTTTTTATATTGAGATATTAGGTATATATAGAATAAGGGAGAGGCTATGAGAGACTTTGAACCAGGAAATACCATCCGTCATTTTAAAAGAGAGACAGTTGACCAAAATGGTATGCAATATCTATATGAATATATTGGCGAAGCAATACATTCTGAAACACGTGAAAAGATGATTGTTTATCGTGCTTTATATGGAGAAAAGAAATTATTTGTTAGACCATATGAGATGTTTATGGAAGAGGTTGATCACGCAAAGTATCCTGGAATACGACAAAAATATCGTTTTGAAAAAATCATTAAGTAGGATATCTATCAGTAAAATAAAATAATCACAAATAAAATTGTTATTTTTTGTTATTTTATTTGTATTAATCAGTAAAAAAATTATACAAGCATAAATAAAAATGACAATTGTATAAAATTAAATGTTGTAAAAAAGTGGCTATTAATAGCCACTTTTTTACAATTTATAATTTCCATACATTGCAAAAAAATTTGTATAAGAGCAAATTTCTTAAGATTTTATAAAGAGGATATGCGTTGACGGTCATTTTGCATGGTGTTATGATTTTTTCATCGGAAACGCGAAAGCGCTTTCCATAGTTTCAAAACCAAATAATTTAGGGGAGGAAAGAAAAACTTTTATGAAGAAATTATTTGCGGTTATGACTTCTGCGGTTTTAGCACTATCACTCGTTGGTTGTGGTCCTAAGACAAGTGACAAAGGCGGAAGCTCAAACACAGAATCATCAGGTTCAAACGCTGATAAGCCATTAGTATGGTACAACCGTCAGCCATCTAACAGTACAACAGGCGAGTTAGATAAAGATGCTTTAAACTTCAACAAGGATACTTACTATGTAGGATTCGACGCTAACCAGGGTGCTGAATTACAAGGTAAGATGGTAGCTGATTACATCGCAGCTCACAAGGATATCATCGACCGTAACGGTGATGGTGTTATTGGTTACGTATTAGCTATTGGTGACGTTGGTCACAACGACTCTATCGCTCGTACAAGAGGTGTTCGTAAGGCTTTAGGTACTGCTGTTGAAAAGGATGGCGCTATTGACGCTACTCCAGCAGGAACAAACACAGATGGTTCTGCTACAGTTGTTAAGGATGGTAAGGTTGGCGACTTCAAGGTTCGCGAACTTGCTTCTCAGGAAATGAAGAACTCTGCAGGTGCTACATGGGATGCTGCTACTGCAGGTAACGCTATCGGTACATGGTCAGCTTCATTCGGTGATGAAATTGACTTAGTTATCTCCAATAACGATGGTATGGGTATGTCAATGTTCACAGCATGGGCTAAGGATAAGAAGGTTCCTACATTCGGCTATGATGCTAACAGTGATGCAGTAGCTGCTATTGCTGAAGGTTACGGTGGAACAATTTCTCAGCACGCTGACGTTCAGGCTTACTTAACATTAAGAGTATTACGTAACGCTTTAGATGGTGTTGATATCAAGACAGGTATCGCTACTGCTGACGAAGCTGGAAACGTTCTTAAAGAAGGCGTTGACTACGTATATAACGAAGCAGATCGTTCATTCTATGCATTGAACCTTGCTGTAACAGCTGATAACTACAAGAACTTCATGGATGCTACTAAGACATTTGAACCAGTATCTAAGGAAGTTAAGAGCGAAACTAAGAAAGTTTGGTTGGATATTTATAATGCTTCCGATAATTTCTTAAGCTCAACATACCAGCCATTACTTGAAAAGTATGATGACTTACTACACTTGGATGTTGAATACATCGGTGGTGATGGTCAGACAGAATCTAATATCACAAACCGTTTAGGAAACCCAAGTCAATATGATGCGTATGCTATTAACATGGTTAAGACAGACAACGCTACATCATATACTTCACTCTTAAAGTAATTCAGTAAGATTTTCTAAGAGGCTAGCAGGTAGGCTTTTGAAAACCTGATAGCCTCTTTCTAAGTAGTTTGTAGTTAACCATACTGCTTATGATTTTTAGTTAAACAGGGGTAATCAATTATGTCAGAAAGAAATGACAATTTAATCTTGTCAATAAAGGGCATGTCGAAATCATTCGGCAGAAACAGAGTACTTGATCACATCAATTTAGATGTGAAACCCGGCTCAATTATGGGCCTCATGGGTGAAAACGGTGCCGGCAAATCTACAATGATGAAGTGTTTGTTCGGTACATATCAAAAAGATGAAGGAAGTATCTTCCTAGATGGAAAAGAAGTAAGTTTCACTGGTCCGAAGGATGCGCTTGAAAATGGTATTGCGATGGTTCACCAAGAACTTAACCAATGCTTGGAACGTAGTGTTATTGATAACCTATTTTTAGGACGTTATCCAGTAAACTCTTTGGGTGTTGTTGATGAAGGAAGAATGAAGAAGGAAGCTTCTGAGTTATTCCGTAGTTTAGGTATTACAGTCAATTTGACACAGCCAATGCGTACGATGTCCGTATCTGCTCGTCAGATGTGTGAAATCGCAAAGGCTATTTCGTATCATTCCAAGATTATTGTTTTGGATGAGCCTACATCATCATTAACAGAACCAGAAGTTAAGAAATTATTCCAAATGATGCGTAAGCTACGTAGTCAGGGTATTTCCATTATCTATATTTCTCATAAGATGGATGAAATTTTTGATATATGTGATCAGGTGTCTGTATTACGTGACGGTAAGATGATCATGACAAAAGATGTCACTGACACAAATATGAATGACTTGATCGCGGCGATGGTTGGACGTTCTCTTGATAACCGTTTCCCACCGGTTGATAACACACCAGGTGAAACGATTCTTTCTGTCAAAGATCTTTCTACGAAGTTTGCACCATACCTTGACGAAGTGAGTTTTGATGTTAAGGAAGGTGAAATCTTCGGCTTGTATGGTCTAGTAGGTGCTGGACGTACAGAGTTAATGGAAACAATCTTTGGTGTTCGTACAAGAGCTGCAGGTCGTGTTTATTACAAAGGTAAGCTCATGAACTTCGATAGCGCAAAAGAAGCCATGGACAATGGATTCGCTATGATTACTGAAGAAAGAAAGGCCAACGGTTTATTCTTGAAGAGTGATTTAACATTCAATACATGTATTGCAAATATGGATCACTATAAGAATGGTATTGTTGTGTCTGATGAAAAGATGAAGAAGGCAACGGTAAAAGAGATTGCCTTGATGCATACGAAATGTATGGGACCGGATGATGCGATTACATCGTTATCTGGTGGTAACCAGCAGAAGATTATCTTCGGTAAGTGGTTAGAAAGAAATCCAAAGGTATTTATGATGGATGAGCCAACACGTGGTATCGACGTTGGTGCGAAATACGAAATCTATGATTTGATTATCAAGATGGCAAAGATGGGTAAGACAATTATTGTATGTTCATCTGAGATGCCAGAGATTCTCGGTATCACAAATCGAATCGGTGTTATGTCCAATGGACGTCTTGCTGGAATCGTTAATACAAAAGAGACAAATCAGGAAGAACTCCTGAGACTCAGCGCAATGTATTTGTAATCGGAGGGGTTAGACATGAGTCAAAATAACGAAAAATTAGGGGCAGAGGTTCTCTCTGTTGATCAAGAAGAAAGCCTATTAAAACCAATTACGGACCACGTAGGTAAGATTCAAGCACAAATTGATGAATTACGTAAAGATGGAACAGATAAAACAGTTGAGCTATTGAATGTAATTCAGATGACAAAGAATGATAAGAGCTTATCAAAGGGTGAAAAAGAAAACCGTATTGCTGAGGCTAAGAAAGAATTAGAGGCTGCTCAACAAGTTGAAAAAGCAAATAAGCCTGCAGTTGATAAGTTGATCAATGAAGGTGTTTCATATTTAAATCAACATTTTGAAAAGGAATACTATTCAAAAGTTGTCGCAAGTTGTGTTGCAGAAAAGTCTCTTGCCGCAAAGAGATATAGTGATTTATTGGCTGAAATAAAGGATGTTCATACACAGAATCTATCAAAGATTTCAGGTAATGACGCTGATGCGAAACAAGAAATCAAAGATGAAAACTATGTATATAAAAACAAAGTCTTTGATGCGAAATTAACATATCAAAAAGAATTACAGGCGATTAAAGATCGTAAACATGAAGCGTTTATTCAACGTTATCACTTAATTGACCTATTGAAGATGTCTAAGTTCAGCTTTGCTGAAACACAGGCACAGAAGATTGAACATTACTTATATACATTCAACCGCAAGGATTGGTTATTACGTAATGGTCTATATCTAGTCATTATTCTTGTATTTATTGGCTTAGGTATCGTAACTCCAATTATTAAGAAGACTCCTTTATTCACAGTCAATAACATCTTAAACATCTTACAACAGGCATCTCCAAGAATGTTCTTGGCATTAGGTGTAGCTGGCGTGATAATGCTTGCAGGTACTGACTTATCCATTGGACGTATGGTGGGTATGGGTATGGTAGCTTCAACAATTATCATGCACAAGGGCATCAACACTGGTGCTGTATTTGGTAAGGTGTTCGACTTTACAAATCTTCCAGTTGGTCTAAAAGCAGTATTGGCATTGCTTGTGTGTATTATCTTATGTACAATCTTTACTTCCATTGCTGGTTTCTTCAAGGCGAAGTATAAGATGCATCCATTTATTTCTTCCATGTCCAACATGTTGATCATCTTCGGTATGGTTACATATGCGACAAAGGGTGTGTCCTTCGGTGCTATCGAAAATGATATTCCAGAAATGATTATTCCTAAGATTGGTAACTTCCCAACAATCATCTTATGGGCTGCTACAGCTGTTGTTGTTGTGTGGTTTATCTGGAATAAAACAACATTTGGAAAGAACCTATATGCAGTAGGTGGAAATCCAGAAGCTGCTGCTGTATCAGGTATCGATGTATTCAAAGTAACAATCATGGCATTCGCTATGGCTGGTGTACTTTACGGTTTTGGTGCATGGCTAGAATGTAACCGTATGGTAGGTTCTGGTTCTGCTGCGTATGGACAAGGTTGGGATATGGACGCTATCGCTGCCTGCGTAGTTGGTGGTGTATCCTTCTCTGGTGGTATCGGTAAGATTTCTGGTGTAGTTGTCGGTGTAACGATCTTTACAGCGTTAACATACTCCTTAACAATCTTAGGTATTGATACAAACCTTCAGTTCGTATTCGAAGGTCTCATCATCTTAGCTGCAGTAACACTAGACTGCTTAAAGTACGTTCAAAAGAAGTAATGCAATCTGCGGAAGCTAGTAGCTTCCGCTTTTTTATATGTGATTTCTCAGTTATAATGCATATATGGAAATGAGCGAATTAAAAGAAAAATACTATTCTTTAGAAGATAGTTACAAACGGTATACATTAGTTCAAGAGTACTTAGCAGATCACAAAGAAGATAAAGATGCGAAAGAAATGCTGGAAGTATTGACGATGCGCTACGGAAATGCGAAGCTTAGAAAGCCTGCAGATCATTTTATGCATGCATGTTTAATGATGAAGCTGATAGCAGATGAAAAGTTCGGTAATTTTATGCTCGCAAAGAAAAAGCAGGAATATCAACAATTCCTACAAGAACTAGCAATTAACACAAAACAATCTGAGTATCTAACTGCGGAATGGAAACATCTATCTAGAACATATATTCGCTTAAGTAAAAAGAAACATTCGAAATCCTATTTCTTTGGTATGGGAAAGCGCGATGAACGTGTGGTTGTTGGAAATGTTGCGGATGAAATTACAAATATCTTTGTGCGTTTGCCAAAGCGACTAGGATATACAAAAGAAGTTTCAACTTTGTGCAAAATTGTGATGGATACATTTCTAGAAGAGTTTCCAAACGAAGAAGAGATATTGAACAGCGCAATTAAAAAGTGAACCAGTTGGTCCACTTTTTTGGTTTAGTCAGCGATAGCAGCATCTAATGCAATCTTCATCATATCTGTGAAGGCTGTTTGACGTTGTTCAGCAGTCGTAATTTCTGGTGATACAAAACTATCAGAAACTGTTAACAAGCAAGCTGCGTTCTTTCCTAATACATTTGCGTTTGAGAATAGAGCAAAACTCTCCATTTCAACAGCTAGGCAATGTAGTTCGTTCATAACCTTTGGTAGGTAAGTAACATTCTTTTCGCGATAGAATACGTCAGATGAATGAATCAAACCTTCTGTAATCTTCATTCCAAGATTTGCTGCAGCTTTCTTGATCTTCTCATTCAATTCTGCAGATGGCTTGATTGTGTCGCTTGTATTTCCGCATTGTTCTCTTGCGAATGAAGAGTCGGAATAAGCAGCGTCTGCTAGAATTACATCAAATAATTTTAATTCTGGTTGGTATGCACCAGCAGAACCGATACGAATAATGTTTTCAACATCATATTCTGTAAATAATTCGTAAGAATAGATACCGATTGATGGCATTCCCATTCCTGATGCCATAACGGATACTGGCTTACCTTTCCAAGTTCCTGTGTATCCTTGGACGCCACGTACGTTATTCACTAGTACTGGATTCTCCAAGAATGTTTCAGCGATAAACTTTGCACGAAGTGGATCACCTGGCATTAAGACTGTTTTTGCGAACTGGCCCTTTTCGGCACTGTTATGTGGTGTAGGCATGATTAACCCTCAACTTTCTTTTCTTTATTATACATGATTTATAGCCAATCTGTATGCATGTATTGTTTATGATCAAGCGTATAAACGGTGAAGCCATCTTCGTTGATAATGGCATATGTTCTTGGATGGTCTTCTTTTGGTAAAGAGATGGATCCTGGATTTAAAAGTAAGATGCCATCTTTTTCATAAGCGGTTGGAATATGTGTGTGACCTGAAAGGAAACTATCTCCTACACTTAGTGTAGGTAGATTGTTTGGACCATATACATGTCCGTGTGACATAAAGATTTGATGTGCTCCATGGAAAAGGATATTGTAATCAGCAGTGATTGGAAAGTTCAGTACCATCTGGTCTACTTCCGCATCACAGTTACCACGTACTGCAATAATCTTATCTTTGAATGTATTCATGATAGTGATAACTTCTTTTGGTGCGTAATCACTTGGCAAATTATTTCTTGGCCCATGGTAAAGAACATCCCCAAGGCAGAGAATTTTATCTGCGTGATGATATGAGAAGGCCTCTTCCATTGCTTTTGCGCCTGAAAGAGCACCGTGAATATCGGATACTACTAAAAACGTTTGTGAATTCGTCATATTTCATTTACCTCTGCCACTAATATTAGCATATTTTGCGTGTTATAATGTTTACAAGAAGGTACAGTATATGAAAAATAAGTGCATTGTTGTTGGAGTGACAGCAGGGATTGCTGCATATAAAATTTGCCAGTTAGTTTCTTCATTGAAAAAACAGGGGAATGAAATTCATGTCATTATGACAAAGGAAGCAGAGAAATTTGTGACACCTTTGACGTTTCAAACACTCAGTAATCAAAAGGTGATTACGGATATGTTTACAGTGGACTATACACCAGATGTTCATCATATATCACTTGCGAAGAAGGCTGATTTATTTGTTGTGGCTCCTGCTACCGCAAATATCATTGCTAAGATTGCCCATGGTATAGCAGATGATATGTTGACAACTACATTCCTAGCGGCGACTTGTCCAAAGCTGATTGTTCCTGCAATGAATACAAATATGTTAGATAATCCAATTACACAGGATAATATTGCGACATGTAAAAAATACGGCATGCATATTATGTGTAGTGGTGCAGGGTATCTAGCATGTGGGGATGTAGGGAAAGGACGTTTACCTGAGCCAGAAGAAATTGAAGATGCGATTGCATCTCTTGTTGAGACAGACCGGTATCTAAATGGAAGACATGTTGTAATTACTGCAGGTGCTACTCAAGAAGAAATCGATCCTGTGCGTTATATCACAAATCACTCAACTGGAAAGATGGGGTATGCTTTGGCAAAAGAAGCACGTAATGCAGGTGCCATGGTAACATTAATTTCTGGCAAGTCGAATTTACCGCAGCCTTATGGAGTTGAAGTTATAAATGTTATAAGTGCAGAGGATATGGCAAATAGTGTTGTTAATAACTTTGAAAAGGCAGATGTTGTAATTATGTCTGCTGCAGTTGCAGATTATACGCCACTTGAAAAGGCAGATCACAAGATTAAAAAAACAGATGGTGATTTGTCCATCGCTCTAAAACGCACACAGGATATTCTTCTAACAATTGGAAAGAAAAAACGTGAAAATCAAGTTGTAATTGGATTTGCGATGGAAACAGAAAATTTATTAGAAAATGCCGCAAAGAAACTACAAGAAAAGAATGCGGATTATATTATCGCAAATAGTATACGTGAACCTGGTGCGGGTTTTGGCGTTGATACAAATATTGTAAAAATCATCTCACCGACAAGTATAGAGGATTTAGGATTATTATCTAAAGATGAAACGGCGAAAGAAATACTGCGTCATTGCCTAAAGAAGTGAGGATAACTATGTTACTAACAATTGATGTTGGGAATACAAATATTTCCATGGGAATTCTTGATGGAGAAAATATCATTGGTCGTTATCGACTTATGACACAAACAACACGTACTAGTGATGAGTACGGTTTCTTCATCACAACATTCTTAAATACTTTAGAACTAAAAGTATCAGATATAACAGGTATTATCATTTCTTCTGTTGTACCAAAACTGATGTATTCCTTAACTTCTGCAGTGATTAAATATTTACATCAGAAACCAATGATTGTAAGTAATGATATGCAGATGGATATTAAACTTGATACTGAGGCACCAAGGTCAATTGGTGCAGATCGTATTGTGAATACAACCTATGCATGGAATACATTTCATCGTTCATGCATTATCGTAGACTTTGGTACTGCAACGACATACGACTATATAGATCAAAATGGAGTTTTCCGCTATGTCGTGATTCAGCCAGGGTTAGGCATTAGCCTCAATGCGTTAACTTCTATGACAGCTAAATTACCAGAGATTGAAATTGTGAAACCAAAATCAGTTCTTGGTACAAATACAATTGAAGGCATGCAAGCAGGTGTTGTATATGGATATATTGGTTCTGTTGAATACATTATTAAAACAATGAAGAAGGAGCTAAATGATCCATCATGTATGGTTATAGCAACTGGAGGTCTTGGTAAGATTATCGCAAATGAGACAGATGAGATAGACGCATATGATGCAGATATTGCGTATAAGGGAATGAAGATTTTATACGATATCAATAAGGGGAGAGAATATGAAAATCTTTGATTTACATGCGGATTTAGCAGAAGCAATTAAACCTTTCTATACAGATGGAAAAACATCTATTCTCAAGAAAGATTGGAATACTCGTTTGAAACAAGGACAGATTGCATATACTTCTGCTGCAAGTTTCTTTGTAGGAACGGAAAGTTGGAAAGAAATGCAAGATGTTGTCACAAAAGTAAAGAATGACATTACCGCCTCTGGTCATAAAGTTATCTATACCAAGGATGATTTAGATGATGATCAACAAGAAACAGCATTTTTAATGACGATTGAAGGAATGTGCGGTATCCACGACGATGTCGAAGAGAAAATTCAATGGTTATATGATATGGGAAATCGTATTGGCTCTCTTTGTTGGAATGATCAAAACGCACTTGCGACAGGAAATTCTGGAGACCCTACAAGAGGCTTAACGGAACTTGGTAAGCAAGCAATCACAAAGATGAATGAACTACATATGATTGTGGATGTATCTCATGCCAATGAGAAAACATTCTGGGATATTCTTTCCTGTTCAACCCAACCAATTATTGCGACACATTCAAATGCGAAGGGTCGTTGCTTTGTGGAAAGAAATTTAACAGATCAGCAAATTCGTGGAATCGCAAGTAAAGATGGATTAATTGGTATGAATGCATGTTGTTCATTTATTCATACAGAACAACAAAAACAAGATGCATTACATCTTGCGAAACATGCAAAATATATCGCAGATCTTGTTGGGGTAAGACATGTTGCGTGTGGATTCGACTTTGGTGAATATTATAATGATGGTGAGGAACATAATATGTATGGTCCTTCCCAAGCACAGAATTTTATCAAAGCGTTACAGCGTGTAGGATTTACATCAGAAGAAATCAAAGATATTGCATATCGTAATGTTTTGCGTTTCTTAAGAAAATATATGTAAAAGAAAAGCTCTTGTGTAATCACACAAGGGCTTCAGTTTATTTCCATAGAATATCTGGATAAATTCCAGCTTCTTTCATTTCCGCAATCTTTTCAACTACAAGTGGCTTATCTTCTTGATATGTTACACCGAACCATTGGTCTTTAGAGGAAAGTACCTTAACTGTACACTTACCATCTTTAACCATCTGACCAACTGTTGTAGGAATAACATATTCACACTTCATTGGGTTAGATGCGATATTTGCATGAATGAATTCATTGAAGTATACATCCATGTCATCGAATACTTTAGGTGTAAATCCCCAGAAGTTCATAGAAACTAATGCATTAGGATCCATTTCTTTCCAAGTACCATTGTCATCATAAACAACTTTACCATCTTTACGAGCAATCTTCTGTACTTCAACAATACTTGTTAAGTTGCCATTTTCGTCTTCTTGGCAAACGCCACGAGTGACTGTTCCGTGGTCTGTAAGAGTGTTATTTGCGGCATAACCGACCATTGCGTAATGGTCATCACTTACTTCTGTTGTTAGGAAGTTATAGATAACTTTATATGCGTCCTTGCCATAGAAATCATCTGCATTGATAATCGCAAATGGTCCATCAACGACACCCTTGCATGCGAGTAATGCATGTGTTGTACCCCATGGCTTTTCACGGCCTTCAGGTACCACAATATCAGATGGAACATTATTGATGTCCTGATAAGCAAACTTCACGTTCATTCCCTTAGATACGCGGTCTGTTAATGCAGTATGGAATGCTTGTTCATGTTCACGACGGATGATGAGAACAACATCCTCAAATCCTGCTTCTTTTGCGTCATAGATAGAAAATTCTATGATTGGCTCACCATGGCTTCCAACACCATCAATCTGTTTCATTCCACCATAGCGGCTACCCATTCCGGCAGCCAAAATAACTAATGTAGGTTTGTTCATTCTTAATCCCTTTCAATTTTTTCCTTTAATAATTATATCACGTAAGCACTTTCATTAATTCCTAATTTTTCATAAAATAGTAAAGAAAGAGGTTGTCTATGAGAGAATTAGTACTAGCTTCGCAAAGCCCACGTCGTAAAGAACTATTAGAAAAAACTGGATTTTCATTTAATTGTGATCCTGCAGATATTGATGAAACGATTGATTTACAGGCAGATCTTGTTGAGGAAAGTAAGAATTTATCTTATCGCAAAGCAAAGACAGTTTTAGAAAGACATCCTGATTCTATCGTGATTGGTAGTGATACTTTAGTTTTATGTGATAATCAAGTTATGGGAAAACCTGAAAATGATGAGGATGCGTTTAGGATGTTGAAGAAACTTCAAAATCACAAGAGTCAAGTACTAACAAGTCTATGTATCATCAGTGAGAAGAAGTGTTTTACATATGCAAGTGTTGCGGATGTTTATTTTGCACATATGAGTGATGAAGAAATTTGGGATTATATTCATACAGGAGAAACTGTCGATAAAGCAGGTGCCTATGCAATCCAAGGATTTGGCGGTAGATACATCAAAGAAATTCATGGTGATTATTATGCTATTATGGGCCTACCTTTACAGGTTGTTTATAACGAACTGAAAAACAGTACTGATTATTGATTTTTAGTTGTAGTTTGTTATTATATAAAGGCTATGCCGCTTTAGTATAGTGGTAATACGCATCCATGGTAAGGATGAACGAGCAGTTCAATTCTGCTAAGCGGCACTTTATAGAGATAGAGCCCTATTTTAAGGGCCTTTTCTTTATTGTGGCCTACAATTTGGCACCATTTAAAAAGTATTTACCATAAAGCTGATTTATTAAGAAGAAAATGACATGTATATATTTAGGTAGTACAATGAAATAGCAGTTGACGACAATAAACTAAATGTATAAAGGGGATGATTACATGAGACTGATATATCCTGAAGAAATAAAAAAGTTAAAATCAATCTATGAGCCATATATGATTGGAGCGAAATTAAAAGATGACGCTCCTGTCGAAGCTGTTGAGGCAGCTGAAAAGTTCAAAGAGTGGGTTAATGAACAATACAGAAAAGCAGGTATGGAATAAATATATCAATGAGAATTGATTGCTTTTAGCAAGCCCTAACAGGGGCTTTTTTGGTAATTTAAATAAATAATATGCAAAGTTTTCATGCTTTGAAAATGAAAAAGAGGGAATGATTTCAGATAATAAAAATAGTGATTTTCACGATTTAAAATAAGAGGGCTTTTACGTAAGGAATTCTGGGAAAAAGTTGGGCATTCAGATAGAAAAATAATTCTTTTTTTATTATGCTATTGAAAGACAGAATTCAGTGGAGGTAGAAGTTGTGGATAGGATAGTAAAACGTAACGGACAAGTTGTTCCATATGATGGAGCTAAGATTGTTTTGGCGATAAAAAAATCGTTCCTAAGCGTAAAAGAGAGTGTTGATCAAGCATATCTTTCTGACTTATTAGAGCAGATTGAAGCGCAATTTGACGGCCGTCAAGAAGTTGATGTTGAAGAAATTCAAGATACTGTTGAAAAAAT
Source organism: uncultured Solobacterium sp. (assembly GCA_963525775.1). GTDB lineage: Bacteria > Bacillota_I > Bacilli_A > Erysipelotrichales > Erysipelotrichaceae > Bulleidia. Next base: position 13,451 of record CAURLC010000005.1, read on the forward strand.
TTTGATGAAGAACGAAAAGTATAATGTCGCAAAGAGTTATATTTTATACCGTGAAAAGCGTACACAAATGCGTAATGATCGCCTTGAGTTGGTAAAACTCATCGGTGATGACGAGTTGGAAGATGTTTTGGTTGATATCCAGAAGGCTTATCCAGACTATGACTTAAAGAGATTGTATGAGAAGTTCTCTACAATGTCTAAAGAAGGTCAATCTCTAAAAGATAGAATTGCTTTATTAACAAGAAGTTCTGCTGAACTTACAACGAAAGAAGAACCAAACTGGGAAAGAATTGCAGGCCGTTTACTCAGTTACAGTATTGCTTGTGATTTAAAAGCGACTGAAGAGAAACTAGGTCTAACAAGCTTCTACCATAAGATTTCCTATATGATTGAACAAGGTCTATATGGAGCATATATCTTAGAAAACTATTCTCATAAAGAAGTTGATGAAATCGCAACCTTAATCGACAATACACGTAATAACTTATTCACTTACAGTGGTTTGGATTTATTATCTCAACGTTATTTGATTCGCAGCCACCAACATGTTCTATTAGAATCACCACAGGAAATGTATATTGGCATTGCAATGCATTTAGCGATGAAGGAAACAAATGATCGTATCGGTTGGGTTAAGAAGTTCTACGATATGATGAGTTTACATAAGGTAACAATGGCAACTCCTACACAGGCAAATGCAAGAAAGCCATATCATCAGTTATCAAGCTGTTTTATTGATACTGTTCCAGATTCATTGGATGGTATTTATCATTCCATTTCTAACTTCGCTGATGTAAGTAAGTTCGGTGGTGGAATGGGTATGTACTTAGGTAAGGTTCGCTCCCGTGGTGGATCTATCCGTGGTTTTGAAGGTGCATCTGGTGGTGTTATCCGCTGGATTCGTGTTATCAACGATACTGCGGTTGCGGTTGACCAACTTGGTGTAAGAGCTGGTGCTGTAGCGGTATATCTCGACGTATGGCATAAGGACTTACCTGAATTCTTACAGTTACGTACAAACAATGGTGATGACCGTATGAAGGCACACGATGTATTCCCTGCCGTATGCTATCCGGATTTATTCTGGAAGATGGTAAAGGAAGATATGAATCAAGATTGGTATCTTCTTGATCCGCATGATGTTCTCATGATTAAGGGTTATTGCCTTGAGGACTTCTATGGTGAAGAATGGGAAAAGAGATATTGGGAATGTGTACATGACAACCGTATTTCTAAACGTGTTCTTGTATTAAAGGAAGTTGTACGTTTAATCTTGAAGTCTATGGTAGAAACAGGAACTCCATTTGCTTTCTATCGTGATGCAGTTAACCGTGCAAATCCTAATAAGCACAAGGGAATGATTTATAGTTCTAACCTCTGTACAGAAATTGCACAGAACATGTCTGAAGTGAAGCAAGTATCTCGCGTTATTAAGACAGAGGATGGTGATGAAGTAATTGTTACAACAACAAAACCAGGTGATTATGTTGTATGTAACTTAGCTTCATTATGTTTAGGTAATATTAATGTGAAAGACCCTAAGGAAATCGAAGAAGTAACTGCGACGGTGGTACGTGCACTTGATAATGTAATTGATTTAAACTTCTATCCATTACCAAATGCGCAAGTAACCAACCGTAAGTACCGTTCCATTGGGCTAGGTGTCAGTGGTTATCACCACATGCTTGCAAAGAATCACATCATGTGGGAAAGTGAAGAACACTTGAAGTTCGTAGACGAAGTATTTGAAAATATTGCGTATGCGTCTATTAAGGCAAGTAATACTTTAGCGAAGGAACGTGGAAGTTATCAGTACTTCGAAGGCTCTGAATGGGAAACTGGTGCGTACTTTGACCAGCGCGGATATGATTCTGCACGTTGGAAAGAACTTAAGGAAGAAGTACATGCAACAGGTATGCGTAATGCATATGTATTGGCAGTCGCTCCAACAAGTTCTACATCAATCTTAATCGGTACTTCAGCGGGACTTGATCCAGTTATGAATCGTTTCTTCTTAGAAGAAAAGAAGGGTTCTATCTTACCAAGAACTGCACCAGAATTATCTGCGGATACATATTGGTACTATAAGACAGCACATACAATTGACCAGACTTGGTCAGTTAGAGCTGCTGGTATCCGTCAGCGTCATATCGACCAAGCGCAGAGTTTTAACTTATGGATTACAAATGACTATAAGATGAGTCAGTTATTACAGTTATATGTACTAGCGTATGATTGTGGTGTTAAGACTATCTACTACACACGTTCTAAGGCGTTAGATCCTGAGGATTGTGAAAGTTGTTCCGCATAGGAGGTAGAAACATGCAGACAGATCAGATTAATCGTAAACCGTTATTCAACCCTGAGGGTGATATTGATGTACGCAATCGTCGTCTTATCAACTTCAATACAACAAATATCAATGACTTCAATAATATGAAGTATAACTGGGTATCTGATTGGTACCGTCAGGCAATGAATAACTTCTGGGTTCCAGAAGAAATCAACTTGAATCAAGACAAGTCAGATTATCCACGTCTTAGCCTAGCGGAAAAGACAGCATACGATAAGATTTTGAGTTTCTTAGTTTACTTGGATTCTCTACAATCCGCTAACTTACCAAACATTTCTCAGTACATTACTGCAAATGAAGTGAACTTATGTTTGTCTATCCAGACATTCCAAGAGTGCATTCACTCACAATCTTACAGTTACATGCTTGACTCAATCTGCTCTCCAGAACAGAGAAATGATATCCTCTATCAGTGGAAGACAGATGAGCACTTATTAAAGAGAAATGAATTTATTGGCGAACTCTATAATGAGTTCGTTGCCAAGCAAGATAAACAATCTTTCTTGAGAGTTTGTATTGCAAACTTTATCTTAGAGGGTGTTTACTTCTATTCCGGATTTATGTTCTTCTATAATCTTGCTAGAAATGGTAAAATGCCTGGAAGTGTACAGGAAATCCGTTACATCAACCGTGATGAATCAACACACTTATGGTTATTCCGTAACATCTTGGTAGAGTTACAGAAGGAAGAACCAGAGTTATTTACACCAGAAAATATCCAGATGATTCGCAATATGATGAATACTGGTGTTGAACAAGAAATTGCATGGGGACACTATGTAATTGGGGATGAAATTCCTGGCTTAAATAAGCAAATGGTTACTGATTATATCAAGTATTTAGGTAACACACGCTTTGCGACATTAGGTTTTGGTAATCTATACGAAGAGTATGCTGAGGAACCTGAATCTATGAAGTGGGTAAAACAATACTCAGACGCAAACATGGTTAAGACTGATTTCTTTGAAGCCAGACCTTCCGCATACGCCAAGAGTGGTGCAATTGAAGATGATCTATAAGGTCATCTTTTTCTTTTGAGGGGGCTATAGTGAGCATGGTGGTGTGTGGTATAATAGGAACATATTTGAAAGGGGATATGTTAAATGTCAACCTATAACTTATCATCATTGTGGGACAAGTTCTTAACTTTCAGTACGACAGTTATCGATATAGTAGTAATTTGGATGATTATCTTGGCTGCTTTACGCATTGTTCGTGGTAAGAGTAGCACCATGCAGATATTTAAAGGTATTATCTTTGTCATCATCGTAGATGTACTTGCAAAGGTCATGAATCTTAAAACTTTACAGTTTTTAACAAATATGTTTATTAACTGGGGATTTTTAGCAGTTATTATTATCTTCCAGCCAGAAATCCGTACAATTCTAGAAAGACTGGGTAAGAGTAGTTTCTTCTCTAGAATGAGTTCACTCAGTGGTAATGAGAAGGAGAAACTTGTAGACAATATTGTGACGGCAGTACGTTTATTGAGTGCCGATCAAACAGGTGCGTTGATTTCTATTGAAAAATCGCATCCTTTGGATGATTTTATTGCGACTGGTACTCGTTTGAATTCTGATGTGACCGCAGAACTTTTAACGTCCATCTTTGTTACTTCGACGCCACTACATGATGGAGCAGTTATTATTCAGGGTGATAAGATTGCTTGCGCAAGTGCATACTTCCCACCGACAACAGCAGATATTCCATCTCGCTATGGTTCAAGACATCGTGCTGCGATTGGCATTAGTGAAATTACAGATGCGATTACAATTGTTGTATCCGAAGAAACAGGAAATGTATCCATTGCGGAAGGTGGTAAATTAACAGCTGTAAATGAACAACAATTACGTAAATATCTAACACATGTCATCATTGGTCAAACTGAAGAAAATGGTGAGGATGACGATGATGAAACAATCATTGAAGCAGATGTACATGAACTCCAGACAAAGATGGATGATACACCAGCTGCGAATGAAGAGACAATCCTTGAAGCAGGTAAGATTACTGCAGAAGAAGTAATTCCAGCTGAACAAAATGATACATCTGTAAATCGTAAACATGCATTACAGGATGTACATGAAGCAGCGGATGCGGCTGCGAAGGCGGCTTCAATAAAGCTTCCTCATAAGAAGAAGCGCCCAACGCCAAGTTATCCAACACACAATAAAACAAATTATAAACAATCAGATACCTCTAATCGTAAGCAAGGAGGTGAACGATAATGGCAAATAAGAAGAAACATCATATGGATCATAATAAGCTTGAACTTGCAAAGCATCTTGCAAATCAATCAAAGCGTATATCAAGCCAGTATGATCGATTTGTACAGAAGATTATCCATTTCATTCACTATGCATCTACTGGGATTGATCGTGTATTATTCAATGCGAAGTATGCAAAAGTTGTATCGTTAATCTTGGCAGCACTTTTATATGTTGTTGTAAACTACAATGATATTACTTCACTATATAAGACATCACTCAAGACAAGCCGTACAGTTCAAAATGTTGCGGTATATGTACAATATGATACACAAGAGTATGAGATTTCAGGAATTCCTACAACAACCGATGTTACGATTACTGGGGATGCGACAAGCGTTACTGCCGCAAGTACTACAAATGGTAAGGTTGTTGCGGACTTAACAAACTTAACTGAAGGAACACATGCAGTAACATTGATTGCGGAAGGATTTGGAGATTCTGTCAGTACGATCGTTAATCCATCCAATGCTGTTGTAACAATCAAAAAGAAGGTTACACAACAATTCGCTATCTCTTATGATATTATTCATCGTGATAAGATGGATGGAATATATAACGTAGGTACTCCTCAATTTGCGTCCTCTGTTGTAAATATTCGGGCATCACAGGATACATTGAATCAAATTGCTTTTGTAAAGGCGCTTATTGACGTATCTAATCAAGTTGCAGATTTCGAACAAGATGCCAAGTTAGTTGCCTACGATGCGAATGGCCAAATTGTAAATGTAGATATTGAACCTCAAACCATGCATGTATATGTACCGGTTACTTCACCAAACAAGACAGTACCTATCGAAGTAAAGATTAAAGGTACACCTGGTGATAATCAGGCTGTCGCCTCAGCGGTAGCTGATAAACAGACTGTTACAATTTACGGTACTGAAAGTGCACTGCTCGATGTTGATAAAATAACAGTAGAAGTAGATGTATCGAATCTCACAAAGGATACGACAGTATCGCAAGATATTGTATTACCTACTGGTATTACATCCGCAACTGTTTCGACGATTAGTGTCGATGTGAAGTTTGGTGCAGGAACAACAAAGACAATTAGCGGTGTTCCAATCAACTACAAGAACAATGTGCATAACTACAAAGCTACACAATCAGACAATATTACTACTATGGATGTGGAAGTATTTGGTACACAAGAGAACATCAGTAAGATTAATGAAAACGATATTTATCTTTATATTGATATGTCTACAGCAGAGCCTGGCTTGCATGAGTTTGAAGTGAAGGTAGAGCAACCTACAACAGGACTTGTAAAGTACAGCTTGAAAAACAATAAACTTACACTCACAGTTTTAGGTGATCAAAATACCCAACAGAAAGAGGGAGAATAACGAATGGGACGATATTTTGGTACGGATGGAATCCGTGGAAAAGCAAATGAAGTATTAACAGCAGAGAGGGCCTTCCAGGTTGGAAGATACCTGGGATACTATTTCAGTAAAGAAGGAAAGAATAAAATTGTAATCGGTAAGGATACAAGACTATCTAGTGATATGTTTGAAAATGCACTAGCAGCTGGTATTACTTCTGAAGGTTGTGATGCATATCTAGCAGGATATTGCCCAACCCCAATGATTTGTCTTTTAACAAAGGATAATGGTTTTGCATGTGGTGCAATGATTTCTGCTAGCCATAATCCTTTCTACGATAATGGTATTAAAGTGTTCTCAAATGATGGATTCAAATTATCCAGTGATATTGAAGGACTCATTGAAGACTATATTGATGGTAAAGTTACAATTCCATATCGTACAGATAGTGAAATTGGTAAGGTTATCGCATATCCACAAGGAATTGAAATTTACTTAGATTGGATTGTAAAAGAATATCCTTTAGATTTGAGTGGCTGGAAGATTGCGATTGATTGTGCAAATGGTTCTTCATCATTTACAGCTAAGAAGGCACTTGAACGATTAGGTGCTGAAGTAACAGCGTTCCACAATGAGCCAAATGGTATCAACATCAATACAAAGTGTGGATCTACACATCCTGAATTATTCTGCGAAGAGATGAAGAAGGGTGATTATACTGTTGGTTTAACATTTGATGGTGATGCGGACCGTCAGATTATGGTTCGTCCAGATGGAGAACTTGTAAACGGTGATTTCATGTTATATATCGTTGGTAAATATCTACGTGACCAAAATAAGTTAACAAATAACACAATTGTTACAACAGTTATGGCAAATCTTGGTTTATATAAAGCCATGGAACGTGAAGGAATTCAAGTTGAAAAGACACAGGTTGGAGATAAGTATGTTTCTGAAGTCATGTTCCGTGATAACTATGTTATCGGTGGTGAACAGAGTGGACATATCATCCTGAAGGAACATGCCACAACAGGTGATGGTTTATTAACAGCTCTTTCTGTACTTGAAGTTATGAAGAACACTGGTAAGGGTATTATCGAGCTTTGCGATGGATTAAAGATTTATCCACAGTTACTAGTAAATGTTAAGGTTACAGATAAGACGCTAGTAATGGATGATGAGGAAGTTCAAAAATCCATCAATGAAGTAAATGAAGAACTCAATGGAAATGGTCGTATCCTAGTTCGTCCTAGTGGAACAGAGCCATTATTACGCGTAATGGCAGAGGCTGAGACGGATGAAATCTGTGAACGTCTTGTAGGCAAGGTTGCAGATATTATCCGTAGAAAATACGGTGCTTAATAGGAGTGCATATGAAACAATATGATTATCTAGTTGTAGGTGCTGGATTGTTTGGTGCGGTATTTGCCCAACAGGCAAAAGAAAAAGGCAAGAAAGTTCTTGTCATTGATAAGCGTCCTCATATTGCTGGTAATATCTACACAAAGAAGGTGGAAGGTATTGATGTACATGAGTATGGTGCACATATTTTCCATACAAATGATAGAGATGTCTGGAAGTACATTACACAATTTATCGAATTCAATCGTTTTACGAATTCACCAGTTGCAAATTACCATGGTGAGTTATATTCTCTACCATTCAACATGTACACATTTAATAAAATGTGGGGTGTTGTAACACCAGAAGAAGCGATTCACAAAATCGAAGAACAGAAGAAAGCCGCAAATATTACAGCAGCGACAAATCTTGAAGAACAGGCAATCTCACTTGTTGGAACAGATATCTATGAGAAACTAATCAAGGGATATACGGAAAAACAATGGGGAAGACCATGTACTGAACTACCGGCATTTATCATCAAACGTTTACCAGTTCGCTTAACTTTTGATAATAACTATTTTAATGCGCTCTATCAGGGTATTCCTGTCGGTGGTTATACAAAGTTAGTTGAAAACCTGCTTGCAGGTATTGAAGTTCGACTCAATGTTGATTATCTCCAAGTAAAAGAAGAGTACGATGCACTTGCGGAAAAAGTGGTTTATACAGGACCAATCGATGCTTATTTTGACTATCGTTTGGGTACGTTGGAATATCGTTCTGTTCGTTTTGAAAATGAACTTTTAGATATTCCGAATTTCCAGGGAAATGCAGCGGTAAACTATACAGATCGCGAAACACCATGGACACGTATTATTGAACATAAGTGGTTTACGTTTGGAAAAGATGAAAATGGCAACGATTTAGCTAAGACAGTTATCAGCCGTGAATATAGTTCTGAATGGAAACAGGGGGATGAGCCTTACTATCCAGTCAATGATGAAAAGAACACTGCTTTGTATGAACAGTATAAGGAACTTGCCTCACATGAAACAAACATCCTTTTTGGCGGTCGTTTAGGTGAGTACAAGTACTATGATATGGATAAGGTAATTGCGTCTGCTTTAGAAAAGAGTAGGGAAATATAAAAGTCAGAGTGATCTGGCTTTTTGCGTTTTAGGGCAAAATAGCAGTGTTTTTAAACGAAAGAGAATACAATAAGACCAATAGAAATAAGAGGAAATAATGATGTCATATACAGGCTATGTAGGAACATACACATCTGAAAAGAGTGAAGGTATTTACGCATTCACATATGAAAATCAAACGATAACAGATGTTCATTTATTTACGAAAGTACGCAATCCAAAGTATTTAGCGTGGATGAACGACTATATTGTGGCAGTATGTGATTTTGAAGAAGGATCTGGTGTTGCGGTATTTGATTTAAATGGCAATGAAATTGATCATATTGTTTTTGAAGCATTTACCTCATGTTATGTCGGTGTAAAAGACAACTTAATCTTTACAGCACACTTCCACAGTGGAGATGTAACGCTATTACGATTTGAAAATAACCATCTTGAACTGGTTCAGAGAACACACATTAAGGATAAGGCTGGATGCCATCAGGTTATCCCATACAAGAATCAATATCTTGTGCCATGTCTTTTTATGGACCAGATCAAAGTATTGGATAAAGATTTTACGGTTGTGGATGAGATTTTGTTTGAAGAAGGATCAGGGCCAAGACATGCAGTATTTTCAGATGATGAGAAATATCTATATGTAGTAGGTGAATTAAGCAATCTTCTATATGTCGTAGACATGCATACAAAGAAGATTGTAAATACAGTAGAACTTTTAGAGAATGGTTTATCACATGTTAAAGATACAGCCGCAATACGTAAGAAGGATGATTATCTTTACGTATCAACACGTACACAAGATGTCATTACAGCATTGCATGTATCTGGTAAAGATGTTAAGCGTGTCCAAGTAACATCTTGTGCGGGTAAGCATCCACGTGACTTTGTGATTGTGGATGATGATATTATTGTCGCAAATCGCTTTTCGGATTCTCTAAGTGTATTACCGATTGAACATGCATACATACAGAGCGCAGTATCAACAGTAAGAATTCCAGAAGGTGTTTCTATTATTATGAGGAGAAATAAACATGAGTAATATTGGTGTAATTGGATTAGGCGTCATGGGAAAAAACATCGCCTTAAATATGTTAAATCACGGTTATGAAGTGAGTGGATATAATCGTTCTTTCGAACGTACAAAATTATTGATTGATGAAAATATCCCTAGTTTTCACGGTTTTGAAAAGTTAGAAGATTTTGTGAATTCTCTTGAAAAACCACGTCGTGTATTTTTGATGGTACCAGCTGGTAAACCAGTTGATGATGTACTAGCACAACTTTCAGAGTTATTAGAAGAAGGAGATATCATCATGGATGGTGGTAATTCTTACTTTGAGGATACAAATCGTCGTCACAAGCAGATGGCTAGTTATGGATTGAAATATTTTGGTGTTGGTGTCTCTGGTGGCGAAGAAGGTGCCTTAAAAGGTCCAAGTATTATGCCATCTGGAGATAAAGATGCCTACGCTTCGATAGGAAAGATATTAGAAGATATCGCAGCAAAGAAAGATGGTGAACCATGTTGTACATATATTGGACCAGAAGGTAGTGGTCACTATGTGAAGATGGTACACAATGGAATTGAATATGCGGATATGCAATTACTTGCGGAAACATATTTAATTCTTAAATACACAGCTGGGTATACAAACAATGAAATTGCGGATGTATTAGAGCAGTGGAACCAAGGCGATGTACAAAGCTATCTCGTTGATATTACAGTAACTGTATTGCGAGAAAAAGATTCTGTTACAGAACATGATCTCGTAGATGTTATCTTAGATGTAGCGGGAAATAAGGGAACAGGTCGTTGGACAAGTATTGAAGCACTTCGACAAGAGTTTAATGCGTCTTTATTAACAGCAGCGTATCAAGCACGTATCATGTCTAACCAATTTACTTTACGTGATGCATATCGAAAGGGAAATACACCGGATAAGAAAAACATTGATATTGAAAAGATACATCAAGCATATAAGTTAGCGAAGACAGTTGCCTTTGCACAGGGGTTCAATTTATATCGTGATGCGTCTAAAAAATATAACTGGAATTTAAATCTTAAGCAGATTGCAGCTATCTTTAGAGCAGGATGTATTATTCAAGCAAAGTTATTACAGGATATCATGCATGCATATGATGATGGTGCAGATGATTTGCTTCTTTATCCTGTATTTAAGAATGAAGTATTAGAAAATACACCTGCATTAAAAGAGATTGTTATACAATCTATTGATTTACCACTGCCAGTATTTACCGCAGCACTTACATACATCAATCAATTATCTAGCACATGTTTAGGTGCGAATATCATTCAGGGACAACGCGATTTCTTTGGTGCACATACATATCAAAGAGTCGACCGTGAAGGATTTGAACACCATCAGTGGGGTAGTCATGAATAAACTAATACTTACAATATTTGGTGGAACAGGTGACTTAACATATCGCAAGCTACTGCCTGCGATGTACAACCTGTATATCAAAAAACAGCTTCCTGAGGAGTTCTTAATTACACCAATTGGAAGACGTGATTATACAGATGCGGATTATCAAGGAATTATTGAACCGTGGATTAGTGAGTTCGCTCAGGTGAAAGTGAAAGTTGAACAACTACAAGCATTCTTTGAACACATTCATTATTTCCGCATGGATTTTACAGACCAATCCCAATATCAGTTATTAGATCAATACTACGAAGTACATCCATCTGAAAATCATGTTGTGTATTATGCGGTAGCGCCAGATTTCTTTGAAGGAATTACAGATGGTGTTTCTACAATGAAAAACATGCATGAACCAAAGATTGTATTAGAAAAACCTTTCGGCGCAAGTTTAGAACTTGCGAAATTCCTAAGCAAGAAATTAGAGACGCTATTTGGTAGTGATCATATTTATCGAATCGATCATTATCTTGGTAAAGAAATGGTTCGTAATATTTTAACGATTCGTGATGCGAATCTGTTATTTAAGAATGTTTGGAATAAAGATAACATCGATAATGTTCAGATTTCAGCACTAGAAGAAGTTGGTGTTGAAACTAGAGGGAACTATTATGATCATGCAGGTGCCCTCAAGGATATGGTTCAAAACCATTTATTACAGATTATGAGTATTGTAGCAGTAGATAATCCAACAGGAAATATGAATGAACAACAACTTGCAGTGCTGAAACAACTACGTCCAGTTAGTGAACTAAAGATTCAGGATACATTGTTATTGGGACAGTATGAAGGATACAGAGAAGAACTACATGTTGACCCAGCATCTACAACAGAAACGTTTGCAGGATTAAAACTGTTCATCGATAATGAGCGTTGGCAAGGAGTACCATTCTATATCCGTACGGGTAAGAAAATGGCTCGTCGAGAAATTGAAGTAAAGATTACATTTAAGAGACAACGAGATGATGTTGATCCAAATGTACTAGTAATCAAGATTCAACCAACAGAAGGGGTATATCTTGAATTTAATATCAAGACACCAGGTGAAGATAGTATCACTAAGGCGCAGATGGACTTCTGCCAAAACTGTAATTTAATCTTTAAGTTAAATACACCAGAGGCGTACGAAAGAATGTTACATGCGTGCATGATAGGTGATAACTCATGGTTTACAAAATGGGAAATGATTGAATATAGTTGGGAATATATCGATGCCTTAAAGCAGATGTATTCTGACGCAAATCTTCCAGTCTATCCATATCCACAAGGAAGTTATGGACCTAAAGAACTTTCTCAGTTATATCATAATGATTTTGAACAGTGGAATTAGCCTCGTTAAGCGGGGCTTTTTACATGCTATAATTGGGTCAGGGTACTATGACTATGAAGGAAAATGAAAAAATAAACTATGACTGGAGATGGTGTTTGGTTGGGAATATAGTAGATAAAAGATTTTATGGAGAAGAACATGAAATTAAATCTGGTATAAAGTTATTATCTCCTGGTACTAAAGTCTAAATTGCCCCACACCAATGGGGAGATGGTGGGGATAAACTTGTTGTTTTAGGGAAACCTAGACATAAAAATGGTTTCATTGAATGCATCATTAAAAGAGAGCAGATTTGTAATTGGAGATTGAAAAAAATTTATCCATCTAGAGTTTTAGATAGGATGAATTATTCAAAATATCATTGGTGGGGAAATGATGATGACTGGAAAGAATGTATAGAAAATTACGCAAAAGATGTAAAAGAAATTCTTTCACATAATACTAAAATACTTAAAAATGAAACTATAGAAAAATTTTTATTAAATATAGATAATATAAATGTGACACCTGAAGGGCGAATTAGAATTAAAGAGAGTTTAAATTTAAACCTAGAAGATGTTGTTGAGTATTGTAAAAATAAAATAAGTGATAAGAATTGCAAGATATCTAGAGAAGGAAAGAATTGGATCTGTATTACTGATGATATTAAAATCTTAGTCAATGCATGTAGTTATATGATAGTTTCTGCAAAAAAGCGATAAAACAATAAAACTAATAACAAAAAAAGCGGGATGATTTTTCATCTCGCTTTATCTGTTTTTACTTAGATACTTGTTCGCCAGCGATTCTACCGAAGACTATAATATCAGCGATAGCGTCAGAACCTAAACGGTTTGTACCATGGATACCACCAGTAACTTCACCAGCAGCGTATAGACCAGAGATAGCTTTACCATCCTTGTCTAATACTTGAGCGTTCGTGTTGATTACAACACCACCCATTGTGTGGTGAACAGATGGTTGTGAAACCATGATGTAGTATGGACCTTCACCGAAGGCAACTAACTTACCACGCTTGTTGAATTCTAAGTCCTTACCATCAGCAGCGTATTGGTTGTAGTCTGCGATAGTCTTCTTTAATGTTTCAGCGTCAATACCGAAGAAAGCTGCTGCTTCATCGATTGTATCAGCCTTAACTAAGTGCTTCTCCTTGATGAGTCTTTCGTACTCTTCAGGGTGAGCTTCCTTAACACCAGAAGCTTCCATAGATGCTTCATCCCAGAACATGTATGAAACGCCACCAGTCTGTTCTGTAACAGCCTTAGAAATAACGTCACGACGTTCTAGTTCTTCAACGAAACGCTTACCTTCCTTGTTAACAAGGATTGATCTACCAGCTAAACGTACGTCACCAACATATAATAATGTACCTGATGTGATGTCGCATGTTGGATATGTTTGGATATATGACATATCAACTGTAGCTGCACCAACCTTTTCAGCCATTACGATACCATCGCCAGTGCTTCCTGGGGAACATGTAGATAGAATCTTTTCATCCATTTCTGGATTGTATTCCTTACGCATTTCGATGTTAGATCCGAAACCACCAGTTGCTAGTACAACACCCTTAGAAGCTGTGAATGTAACATCACCATCTTTTGTTGTTGCCTTAACACCAGTAACCTTCTTATCTGCCTCTACTAATTCAGTAGCCTTTGTATTTGTTAATACTGTGATACCTAATTCATCAGCCTTAGCCTTTAACTTCTGGATGATTTCAACACCAGATTCGTTATGTGGTACTAAGGAACGCATTACGCTGTGTCCACCAAAGAACATCATCTTGTCTTCGAAGTCAACCTTGATGTCATCACGTAACCATTCAGCAGCGCTTAAAGCGTTATCAGCTAAAACTCTAACGAGTTCAGGATTAGCCTTATAGTCGCCACCCTTCATAACATCTTCATAGAACTTATCAGCACTATCTTCGATGCCTTCTTTTTGTTGTAACCAGTTACCAGGTGCTGCCATTTCACCACCAGATAAAGCTGTGTTACCACCGATAGCTGCCATCTTTTCGACAACAACAACGGATGCACCGTTTTCAGCTGCTGTAATTGCGGCAGTAAGACCAGCTCCACCAGCGCCAATAACTACTACATCGTAGTCTGTCTTTACTGTCTCTTTTGTTTCTGCTGTAGAACCTGTTTTGTCAGATTTTGAGCAGCCGGCTAAGGATAAAGCCATTGTTAAAGCTAAAGCCGGAATCAATACTTTTTTCATATTAATCTTTTCCTCCTACAAATATCAATGATAGTTTTATCACAACTAAAAGTAAAGAGATATTATACCGCTTACATTCCTTTTAGTGAAATTAAATATCAACTTGCAAAATTTTCATGAAAGGTTATATGAAAGCATAATAAAAAACCCACGAAATTGTGGGTTTTGATAGTGCACCAGACAAGACTTGAACTTGCACGAGTTGCCTCATACGCCCCTCAAGCGTACGTGTCTGCCGATTCCACCACTGGTGCATCGCTCAAATATTATAGCAACCTCCACATCTATCGTCAATGAAAACATCTGTATTTTAGATGGGTTTGGGTTGTAATTTGCGGCCATAAAATATATAATTTATCCGCTTATGCTTAAAAGAAGGTGAAGAGAAGATGGACTATCAAAAGATTATTAACATTGCTGTCATTGCTCACGTTGATGCTGGAAAATCAACATTAGTAGACGCATTCCTCAAACAAAGTCATGTATTTAAAGATAACGAGAAGGTTGTAGACTGCATTATGGACTCCAACGATCTCGAGCGTGAAAGAGGAATTACTATTTATTCTAAGAACTGCTCTGTAACATACAAAGACTATAAGATTAATATCGTTGATACCCCAGGTCACGCAGACTTCTCTTCTGAAGTTGAGCGTATTATTAAAACGGTTGATACGGTTATCTTATTAGTAGACTCTGCCGAAGGACCAATGCCGCAGACACGTTTCGTGTTACAGAAGTCATTAGAAGCAGGACTACGTCCTATCCTATTAATTAATAAGATGGATAAACAGGATGCTCGTGCTAACGAAGTTATTGATGAAGTTTATGAATTATTCCTCGAACTAAACGCAACGGATGATCAGTTGGACTTCCCAATCTTATTTGGTAAGGCTAGAGAGGGTATTGTTCATTATGAACAGGATGGTACAAATGAAGATATCGTCCCACTATTTGAAACAATTATCCATCATACACAAGCATATCCAAACTTGATTGATGAGCCAGTGCAGATGCAAATCAGTGCACTTGCGTATGACGATTATATTGGCCGTTTAGGTATTGGCCGTGTATATAAGGGTACATTAAAGGCTGCGACATCATATACAGTATGTAATGCGGATGGTAGTGCACACCAAGGCAAGACAAATCAGATCTTTATCTACAAGGGATTAAGTCGTGTTCCAGTTGACGAAATTCAGTGTGGTGAAATCTGTATGATTTCTGGTATCCCTGATATTAATATCGGTGATACAATCTGTCCTCAAGGATCTCCTGATCCAATGCCAATGTTAAAGATTGAAGAGCCAACACTATCCATGAACTTCATGGTTAATGACTCTCCATTTGCTGGACAAGTTGGTAAGTTTGTAACTTCACGTAATATTCGTGAACGTCTAGATAAAGAACTTGAAGTAAACGTTGGTTTAAAGGTTGAAGATACAGATTCTACAGATACATTCAAAGTATCTGGTCGTGGTGAATTACACTTAACAATCTTACTAGAACAGATGCGTCGTGAAGGTTTTGAAATTGCAGTATCACGCCCTGAAGTTATTATGAAGAAGATTGATGGTGTTACATGTGAGCCTATTGAAGAAGTTGTCATCGATGTTCCTACAGAATATTCTGGTTCTGTTATCTCTGCTCTCAATGTACGTAAGGGTATCCTTTCTGACATGGAAGAAATTGGTACATACACACGTATTACTTATAAGTGTCCTACACGTGGATTGATTGGCTTTAGATCAGATTTCATTAATATGACACATGGTGAAGGTACTATGGTACAGCGTTTAGATGGTTATGAACCATTTAAGGGTGAAATTCCACAGCGTGAAAATGGTGCTCTCATTTCTACGGAAACAGGTAGTGCTATGACATATGCCCTTTGGAATATTCAGGAACGTGGACAGTTATTCATCGGTGCACAGACACCTGTATATGAAGGTATGATTATTGGTGTATCCGCTAAGAATATGGATATGGGTGTTAACCCAATTAAGAATAAGAAGATGACTGCGGTTCGTTCTACTGGTAACGATGAAGCCATGAAGCTGGTTCCACCACGTATTATGTCTTTAGAAGCTGCGATTGAATTTATCAATGATGATGAACTCGTAGAAATCACGCCAGAAGATATTCGCATTCGTAAGAAGTATCTAACAGAAATCGATCGTAGAAGACATGCTCGTGAAATCGGAAAGATTGAATCTGAAATGTAATTGGTTTATCCTGTTATCGAAAGATAGCAGGATTTCTTTCTTTCAGAGGTTATGAAGATGAAAATAGAAGAATTATTAGAGGAATTGAAAAAAGATCCACGGAATAAAGAATATACGAAGAACGGATACAGTCCTATCTTACAGGTAGATGCTAGTGCAAAAATCTTAATTATCGGACAAGCTCCAGGGTCACACGTAGAAAAATCAGGAATCCCTTTCGATGATCAATCTGGTATTCGTTTACGTAAGTGGATGGGAATTGATGATAAGGAGTTCTATAGTAAGGATATCGCAATCTTACCAATGGATTTCTACTATCCTGGTAAGGCAAAAACAGGTGATTTACCACCACGCAAGTTTATTGCGCAAGAATATCATGAGAAGTTTTTAAAGTTAATGCCAAATATTGAATTGACGTTGTTGGTTGGAAAGTATTCTATCGATTATTATCTTGGCAAAGAGAAAAAGAAGAATTTAACGGAAACAGTAGAAAACTATCAAGAATATCTACCAAAGTATTTTCCGATTGTTCATCCAAGTCCACTCAACTTTAGATGGCTTGGCAAGAATCCTTGGTTCGAAGAGAAAACTGTGAAAGAACTGCAAAAACGAGTTCGTCAAATTTTAAAGTGAATACCGCAGAAACTGCGGTTTTTCTATATTATAAACATATATAAAATAGAGTATAAATGATAAGGCAAAGCCTTGAAGGTGTATAATATTTATCATAAGTTGAAACAGAAACAACGAATCGATAGGAGATATTGAAATGAAATGTGCAATTTTTATGGCAGATGGATTTGAAACCTGTGAGGGACTGATAACAGTTGATTTATTACGTCGTGCAGGATTAACCATTGATATGATTTCGATGAATGAGACACTGACAGTCACAACATCTCATCAAGTAAAGATTCAGGCTGATAAACTGTTTAGCGAGTTTCAAAACGAATATGATGTTATGATTTTTCCAGGTGGAAAATTAGGTACACAAAATCTTGAAAACAATCAGAAACTCGTTGACTTATATGAAGCACACTTTAGAGCAGGAAAGTTATCCTGTGCAATCTGTGCAGCACCGTCAATTCTGGGCCATCGTGGTTTACTGTATGGTAGAAAGTATACTTGTTATCCGACATTTGATGAACCAAGCTTTGGTGGTGAATATCAACAGGCATTGGCTGTAAAAGATGGTAATTTGATTACGGGTCGTGGTATGGGTGCGACGATTGATTTTGCATTAAAAATCATTGAAACACTCTGTGATAAACAAACATTAGAAAACGTAAAGAATGGGATTCAGTATGAACACTCATTTTTACAATCAGAAAAGGAGTAATAATATGAGCGCAGCAGAAAGATTAATACGTTATTGCAAGATTGATACACAATCAGATCCTGCAAATGAACAAGAAACACCTTCCTCAAAGAAACAATTTGATTTAGCCAATTTACTTGTTGAGGAATTAAAAGAATTAGGTTTACAAGATGTATCGGTAGATGAACATTGTTATGTATACGCAAAGCTACCATCAAACTTAGATAAAAAGGTTGATACAGTAGGCTTTATTGCACATATGGATACAGCACCTGATTTTACTGGTACTGGGGTCAATCCGCGTATCATCGAAAACTTTGATGGAAAGGACATTGTCTTGAATAAAGATGTAACACTATCCATGGAACGTTTCCCATGGATGAAAGAATTCAAGGGAAAGCGTTTGATGGTAACAGATGGTAATACATTACTTGGTGCAGATGATAAGGCTGGTATTACATCCATCATGGAAGCTCTTGTATACTTGCATGATCATCCCGAAGTAAAGCATGGTGAGATTGCGATTGGTTTTACACCAGATGAAGAAATCGGCAATGGTCCACGCTTCTTTGATGTAAAGAAGTTTGGTGCGAAGTTTGCCTACACAATGGATGGTGGCACTGTACGTGAATTATCAGATGAAACCTTCAATGCGGCATCTGCAGTATTACATTTCAAAGGACGTTCCATTCACCCAGGTTCCGCAAAGAATCGTATGATTAATGCGGCAAAGCTTGCATGTGAATATCAAACAATGATGCCTGCACATGCAGTACCTGAACACACAGAGTTATGGGAAGGTTTTATTCATCTTCATAATATGAAAGGTGATGTAGAAAATGCAGAGCTTGAATATATCATTCGTGATCATGATTATCAAAAGTTAACAGAAAAGAAAGAGCTAATGTTAAAGGCTGCTGAATTCATCAATACGAAGTATGGTGAAGGTGCTGTAACGATTGAAATCAAGGATAGCTATCGCAATATGAAGGAAGTATTAGATAAAGATCCAACTGCAGTTATCGTTGCGAAGAAGTCCATGGAAGAGTTAGGGATTCATATTCTACAAGAACCAATTCGTGGTGGTACAGATGGTGCACAGCTTTCCTTTATGGGACTACCATGTCCAAACATCGGTTGTGGTGGTGGAAACTTCCACGGTCGCTTTGAATACTGTGTAATTGATGAGTTAGAACTATCCATACAAGTTATCTTGAAGATTATTCAGAATGTAGCAGAGGTGTAATATGATTTGTACATGTACAATAAATCCTTCATTAGATTATTACATGGAGTTTTCTGATCCGATTGAAGCAGGGAAAACAAATCGCTCCGATTTGGAATATTATGAAGCAGGTGGTAAGGGCATCAATATTTCTATCGTGTTAAGTAACTTAGGAGTGCCATCACGAGCATTTGGCTTCCTGGGTGGCTTTACAAAAGACTTCTATATTCGCTTATTAACGAAGTATCAGGACATTCGTCCTAACTTTTCCTACATTGATGGAAATACACGCATCAATGTCAAGTGCAATTCTACAACAGACACAAACATGAATGCATGTGGTCCATATATTCAGGATAAGGATTTAGATAATCTAGCAGGAAAATTAAATACACTCTATGAAAATGATGTGCTTGTATTAGCAGGAAATACACCATCTTATACAGTCGATCATATGGTATCTATCTTAAAGAAGTTACAGGCAGACGGGATTAAGGTTGTCTTAGATACAGATGCAGAGCTTGTTAAGAAAATGTTATCCACGAAGTTATTCTTGTTGAAGACAACAAAGGAAGAAGTAAGAGCACTTGTATCTTATCCTGTTGAAACAACGGAAGATATGGTACATGCCGCAAAAGACTTACATGCCCAAGGGGTTGAAAACGTAATGATACTAGATATCAGTGGTAATGCGGTTCTAGCATCAAAGGAAGGAACGTTCCAGTGTGAAGTATTAGACCCAACAACAATCGTCAATACAGTGGGAACTGGAGATTCTCTCGTTGCAGGATTCTTAATGGAATATAACCGCTCTAGAAATATCGTAGATAGCTTCCAGTTTGGGGCATCCTGTGGATCTGCCACAGCGTATTCGAAAGGTTTGGCTACACGCGAGAAGATTGAATCTTTCTCTAATTCCGTTGAAGTTCGAAAAATAGATTGAGTTTTTAGATTATGCTATACTAAAACGCAAAGAAAAGAGGTACAAGATGAAAAAAATCTTAACATGCTTATTAGCAGTCGTATTATTAGCAGGCTGCTTCAATAAAACTGAGAGTAAGAAGAATACATCTACAAATGAAACTTCAAATACACTCACTATTACAAACCCAATTAAATTAAATTCCACAAAGGCAGATATGAAAGGTTATAAGTGGATTCGCAATGATGTCGCAGATTTCCAACTTATTACATTGAAAGAATCCCTCCGTATGTTTGAAGAGGGTGGAACAGGCATCCTTTATTACGGATATGACGAATGTGCTTGGTGTAACCGTGCTGTTCCAGAGTTAAATGAAGTCGCAAAGGAATTAAACTTAACAATTTATTACGTTGACGCTTCTGCGAAAGTTGAAAAAGATGACTACAAGAAGTTACTAGAGTACATTGATCCAGTATTAAAGGTAAACTCTTCAGGTGAAAAAGGTTTCTATGTGCCAGCAGTCATCGGTGTAAAGAATGGTAAGTTAGTTGATTATCATGTATCACTCTTAGATGATTTCGAATTATCGAAGGATGATCCAGATAAACAGTTATCCGATGCACAAAAACAAGAATTACAGGATATTTATCGCAAGATTGCGAAAGAAGTCGCTGACTAATGCAAAAAAAGGTTCAATCATTTGGTTGAACCTTTTTTGAAGAATTTATTCTACATTGAACTGAAGCGATGATTATGCTATTTTAAGTGCAAAGATGAGGGAAGTATTATGCCGAAATTATTAACTGTAATTATTCCGTGTTATAACGAAGAAGAAAACATCCGATATTTCTATGAAGAATTCTGCAAGAATGATGCTTACTTTTTGAAACATGCAATCATGTATCAATTACTCTTTGTGGATGATGGATCAACTGATAAAACTGTTACAGAAATCAAGAACTTGCATCAAAAGGATAAACGAATCAAGCTCATCTCATTCTCACGTAATTTTGGCAAGGAAGCCGCAATTTATGCAGGTCTACAACATGCCTCAGGAAACCTCGTCGCAATTATGGATGTAGACTTACAAGATCCACCATCACTGCTACCGCAGATGATCGATGAGATTTTTGCGGGTGCTGATCAAGTTGTCGCAAGACGTACAGCACGCAAAGGGGAACCACGCATCCGATCTTGGTTTGCAAAAGTTTTTTATAAGATTTTAAATTGCTTCTCGCAGACAAAAGTGATGGATGGCGCAAGAGATTATCGTGTCATGAATACAAGGGTAGTTGAGGCAGTACTTTCCGTTACAGAAAAGAATCGATTCTCCAAGGGAATCTTTAGTTGGGTTGGCTTTCAGACAAAGTGGATTGCATATGAAAACGTACAACGTAAATATGGTCAATCCAAGTGGTCGTTTTGGCAGTTATGGAAATATGCATTTGACGGTCTAACCGCATATTCTACAGCACTACTATCCATGTCTTCTTTTGTAGGAGTGCTATTTTGTTTGATTTCCTTTTTGATGATTATATTTGTGGTAATCCGTAAGTTAATGTTTGGTGATCCAACTGCTGGTTGGCCATCACTGGTATGTATTATCTTACTAGCATCTGGACTACAATTATTATCCATTGGTGTGATTGGCCAATATCTAGCAAAGACATACATGGAAGTAAAAGATAGACCGGTATATATTGTAAAAGAAAAGCTATAGGAAACTTGTGATGGTAAAGAAACAGCTATATGAGTCGGAAAGCATTGATTTACGGATTCGGGAAGTAATTCCAGTTTCGTTTTTTAATCGTTCCCCAAAATCAATTGTCTATAGTATTTATCGTCATGGAGAATATGAGTGTGTTGGGGAATGTGATTTACGACTGGGCATGGATGAAGAATTATACTATGCAGGAAATATAGGTTATCGTATCTATGATGGATTTCGTGGTCATCATTATGCTTATCATGCATGTAAGTTACTATTACAAATCGCAAAAGAGGAATATCACTTTCGTAAAGTGATTATCACGTGTTCACCAGACAATATCGCAAGTGATAAGACAATACAATCTCTACACGCAGAACTACTACAGACAGTGAATGTTCCTAAACATCATTGGTTGTATCGACGTGGAGAGAAAGTTAAGAATATCTATTTATTGACACTCTAATTTAGAGAATGAAAAAGGAGTTTGGTATAATAATTTTATGAAAAAATTATGGCGAGTACTGACAGGTCGATTAATGGTAGTGATCCCACTGCTCCTATTACAGTTGGGATTTTTTGTAGTACTGTTTTATGGTTATACAACGTATGGAACTGCAATGCCAGTGCTGGATATTTTAGCACTGATTATCGCAATCTATATTATCAATCGAAGAAATGATCCATCGTATAAGATTGGTTGGTTATTATTGGTTCTAGCTGCACCAGTGATTGGAGTTCCACTCTACCTGATTACTGGAAACCGTAAGGTACCGAAAAAACTACATCATGGAACCGTACGTGCAACACGTTCCCTTTCAGATCTAATCAAACCAGATGAATCAATTCTTGATGATATCCACGATGAAGACGCAAAACAAATCTTCCGTTATGGGATTCGCGGTGGTGGTTTTCCAGTCTATGAACACACTACAAGCACCTATTTCAAGAGTGGTGAAGAATGGTATCCGGTATTTAAAAAAGAGCTTTCTAGCGCAAAGCATTTTATCTTCTTGGAATATTTCATTATTAATCAAGGTTGGATGTTAGATGATTTAGTTGCATTACTTGAGGAAAAGGTTCAACAGGGTGTCAAAGTTATCATGATTTATGATGATTTTGGAGCTTTAGATATCCCAATTCACTTTGATAAACAACTTCAAAAACGTGGAATTGAAACCTATCGTTTCAATAAGATACGTCCATCTTTAGCAGCTCTTATGAACAACCGTGACCACCGTAAGATTACGGTGGTAGATAACCGTGTTGCCTTTACAGGTGGTGTGAATATCTCAGATGAATATATCAATCGTCATCGTCGCTTTGGTTATTGGAAGGACAGTGCCATCATGATTGAGGGTGATGCGGTATGGTCCTTTACATGTATGTTTTTAGGGATGTATACCTATGTTCGTGGCACAAATGATAGTATCGATTACGAGCAATATCATTTGTTATATGAGTATCCTGAAAATGCGAAGGGGTTCTATCAACCGTATTCTGATACACCTACAGATGAAGAGCCATTTGCGTTAAATGTACACCTAAACATGATTCAACACGCAAAGAAATATATCTATATCGATGCGCCTTATTTAATCTTAACGGAGTCAATGAAGACTGCACTAAAGATGGCTGCGAAGAATGGCGTGGATGTGCGTATTTTAACACCACATATCCCAGATAAAAAGTTTGTATTCCAGATTACACGAGGTCATTATTTCGATTTAATTTCAAACGGTGTTAAAATCTATGAGTACACACCAGGCTTCAACCACGCGAAGAATATGGTGGCGGATGATAAGCTAGGAATTGTAGGTACAGCGAATACAGACTACCGTAGTTACTTCCTACACTTTGAAAATGGTGTAGTGATGTATGATACAGATTCAGTATACAAGATGAAAGAGAATTTCTTAGAAGCACTTGAAGTATCACAAGAAGTCACATATGAAGAAGTGCGTGATACAGTATGGATTGTAAAGGTATTTAGAGCAGTTCTAAATGTATTTATCCCACTAGTATAAAGAAGAGGTTATATGGAAAAGATTGGTTTAGTATTGGAAGGCGGCGGTATCCGTGGAGCGTATACTGCAGGTGCCGTGAAGTGGTTAAACGATAACAATATTACATTTGATTATGGTGTTGGTATTTCGAGTGGCTCTGTATATCTAGCACTGTATTGGCAAGGCGAAACAAAGATTGCCTATGATTTAGCGACAAAGTATTCTATCGCACCAGACATCGTTGGCTTGAAAGCATTATTCAAAGAAGGTCATTTTGTGGCATACAATCATCTATTCAATGATGTATTAAAGAAAGAAGCACATATGACAATTCAACCCTTATTAGATCAAAAAGCGAATATTGAAGTGGGTTGTTATGTGTTGGATGAAGGTAAGACAGTATACTATGGCATTGATGAGATGGATGATAGTATGCATGTATTATTAGGTAGCTGTGCACTTCCAATCGCTTCGGCGATTGTAAACTATCGTGGTAAGAAGTTACTTGATGGTGGTATTACAAAGATGATTCCTATTGAGCGTGCTTTAGAACAAGGATGCACAAAGACACTTGTCATCACTACAAAGCCAAAGGACTATGTTCGTAAGCCAGCAAGTAAAATTGTGGAATTCTTAATGCGCATTATCTATCATAAGTATCCACAAATTGCTAAAGACTATCATGTTCGTCATTTAAACTACTATCATCAAGTTGAAATTATCAACCAACAAGTTGAACAGGGTAAGGCAGTACATATCCTACCATCGCAGAATATCAAAGTATCCCGCTATAAGGGTGATGTAGAAAAGACAAAGGCATTATATGAACTTGGCTACAACGATATGGAAGCTAGACGTGAAGAAATTCTGAAGTTCTTACAGAAGTAGAAGAGAACAAGAAAGAACTAATTGAAAATCGTTATATTAGAGATTGTTAGATAGATACTACATCGGCATACTATTTAGCAATTTTTTTCTTTGGCTCTTTTGTTCATGGGATATTCCTCCAAACATTGAAGGCTCGTCTCTATGGTGAGCTTTTCTGTGTGTGGCAGGCAGTCATAAACCTAACTGGTGAAAGTCCAGTTGTAGGTATCTAATAGTAAATAAAAATGGCTTATGGAAATGCTATGAAATCAAGTGTTTCTCTTATATGTTTTATTGAGTGAAATAAAATTTTGTAAAATTTTATAAATCTTTTACCACCGTTCTGCTGTGCCCTTCACCCTAAACAGATATACAAACCGATTTAAATAGGACTTTAGATTCGTCATTCTCATCCCAATGAAGCGATAGATATACCTTTTTAGCCATGAACACATATTGTTTATCAATGCCGTTTTCTCAAGATATTCTTTGTCATATGCTTCTTCGCCATTTCGTATTAGTGTTGATCCAGAAACGATATGATTCTTTAGTACTTCAAAGATACGTGAAGCAGATGGCTTTCCATGACCGCAAATAACAGCGTATGTATTTTTGTGACAATCGATTGCCACAACGATACAGAGTTGATTCTTAGATAGTCCTCTCTTCTTCTTATAACTATCGTCATGAAGTGGAGAACTATCATAGAGATATGTCTCGTCTATCCATACACGATCTTTCAAATATAGATGTTCTTGGTATCCATTTACAGTAGAAAATACCTTTTCTCTCCACAACATAGCAGTAGGGTGTGATATATCACATATCTCTTCTGTCATTTCCAGTGGTACGTTGAATGTCATCAACGTAAGATAGATTACCCATGTATTACAATCTTTCTTTGATGAAGAGAATATACTATTACTCATCAAAGTATATCTACAGCCACACTCATTACACCAATATCTTTCCTTGTTGTTTCGGGCAGCGATTACTTCTTAAAGTAGTTCAAAGCTCTTGTTGTCCACATTGAAAACAAGGTCAGTTAAAAATTCAGATTTAGGCATACGACATCTCCGGTTGGATGGTTAACTTAAGTATTTTAATATTTGGCTATGTCACTAGACTACATTCTTATTTAGGCCATTTTTGTTTACTATTAGATTTTGATTTATATACTTTTCTAGTTTAGAAAGTCTTCTTGAAATCGTATATCTAGGAATACCAGTAATTTCGGATATTTCTTTTCCTGTATATCCTCAATGCATTAAAAAGACAATGAGTTGAACTTCAAATCCAAATTCTTCTAGAGCTTGCGCAAGAGTAATACTGTATATTGAATTTATAAAATCTTCTACTGTGGTTATTTCTGTTGTTGAATTATCACATACGAATTCAAAAAATTATCGGACGGTTGTAGCGCGTGTTCATAGAATCTACGATCTGAATTAAATATCATGCGATCATAATCATTGATAACTTTGATTTTGTCTTCTGTCAAACCATTTTCTCTCATGAATTTTTCATCCCTTTCTTTCCATTTTTTAAATCATTTCATTTCATCTTTCTCCTTTTAAACTCATACTTTTGAAGGAAGTAATCCTTTATATATGAGTCGACGAAAGATGACATGTATTGCAGTGCTTAAAAAAGAAAGAAAACTTCTTCCATGAAGTATGTGCAATGATAAAAAATGCAGATCGTTATAAATTGGATCTGCATTTTTTATTTGTGTTATCGGCTATTTATAAGAGTTGGATCTCTGATTTTTGTCATCAATATAATTAGAACATGTGTGAAATGATAATACAATGTTGAGTCTTAAAGAATGTTTATCATCTTAGAAAAGAAGCAAATGGCAAGAGTTATAAAATTAATAATGCGAATCCAACGATTCATCGCAAAGTGAAATTTTTGAATATCGTATTTGTTTAAGAAAATCTTGCAGATATGCAAGTTATATATTTATGATGAAATATGAATAGGTTATAATAGTTTTAATGATGGAGAACGTGTTATGGAACAAGCATCATATAAAAAGTTGTTTAAATTACTTATTGATAAGGATTTAAAGAAGACTGAATTTGCCGCAAAGGCAGGTATTAGTCAGAATACGTTAGCTAGAATGGGAAAAGGACAATTCATTTCTATGGAACTTCTAGTGCGTATTTGTAAGTATTTAAATTGCACATTTGATGATGTGGTAGAGATAATCAATAAAGAAAATAATTGAAAGCAGAGATTGGGGTTGGAATAATGGCTGTAACAAATAATGATTTGTCAATATTTACTAATAAGAACGAGAATGGAATTAAACTGTCTGATCGTTTAAATACGGTTTTAACTAATTCAAAATATTTTGATGTGTTAGTTGGATATTTTAGAATTACTGGGTTTTACTTATTAAAAGAACAATTGGAAGATGTGAAAGAAATACGAATTTTGATTGGCTTAGGAGCGGACATAGAAACTGTCCGAGCAATGGATATATTCGAACTTTCAGGAGCCAACGCTACTCGTAAAGTGCAAAAAGTAATAACAGAAGAATTTAATAACACAGAAGATGATAATTTAGAAATGGAAAATGGAGTATTTAAGTTTTGTGAGTGGATTAAATCTGGAAAACTCAAAATTCGCATGTGTTATGAAAAAAATGTGCACGCAAAATTATATATTGTTAGGAAGGATCCTGATAAAGTACCTGATCAATTTGGAAACTTAATTACAGGCTCTAGTAATTTTACATTTAATGGTTTAGATAAAAATGTTGAATTTAATGTAGAACTTAAAAATCAATCTGATGTTCAATATGGCTTAGATTTTTTTGAAGAATTATGGAAAGATTCTAAAGATATAACAGAAGATATTCTAACAACCATAAACAACGATACTTGGATGAATAAAAATATAACTCCATATGAATTATTTTTAAAGCTCCTCTTTGTTTATTTTGAGGAAGAGATTGATTCTAGAAAGAATGACTATGAATGGCCAGATGGTTATATGAATCTACAATATCAATCGGATGCCGTTACTCAAGCAAGAAAAATTTTAGCTCGTCATGGTGGTGTAATCATTTCTGATGTGGTAGGTTTGGGAAAAACATATATTGCAGCAATGCTTGGAAAATTATTAGATGGTAGAAAGCTTTTTATTGTGCCACCAGTAGTAAAAGATAACTGGGAAAGTGTATTAGCTGATTTTGGATATAAAATGTCTGATAAAGTTGTATCGCTTGGCATTGTTGATCAACTATCGGAAATGGATGATATAGCCTCATATAAATATGTTTTTATTGATGAAGCCCATAGATTTAGAAATGCATCTTCTACTGAATTTCAGTATTTGAAGAAAATTTGTTATTGTAAAGGCGTTATTTTGATTACCGCAACACCTCAGAATAATACAATTCTAGATATAGCAAATCTGATTACTTTATTCCAGGATTCAAGAAATTCCTCAATAATTCCTGGAAATCATAATCTTGAAAAATATTTTAATGAATTATACAAAGAAGTCAAAGTTTCAAAAAATGATCCCATAGTTGTATCGAATGTTGCCACAGAGATTCGTGACAATGTCTTAAGACATGTGCTGATAAGAAGAACTAGAAGTGAAATAAATCAATATTATAAAGAGGATTTAGAAAAACAAGGTCTAAAGTTTCCTACAGTAAATGATCCTATTCGTTTGGATTATATGTATGATGAAGAGATGGAACAGACTTTTACAGATACAACAGAATTGCTTAAAAAATTTTCTTATGCAAGATATGCTCCTTTACTATATTTAAAAAATCAAAAGAAGGTCGGATCAGATAGAGCTAGACAGCAAAATATGATTGGATTTGTTAAAACAATACTTGTAAAACGTCTAGAAAGTTCTATCTATGCTTTTCTTAAATCTGTAGAAAGATTGAAAATATCATCTGAGGGTTTTATCAATTTATACAATAAAGGAAAAGTTGTTGTGGGTGCTGCTTCAAGAACCAAATACAATTTCAATGATTTAGATCAAATGGAAGAAGAAGCGTTTAATGTTTTTGTTGATTCAAATGATATCGATTGTTTTAAACCTGATGAATTTGTGTATGATTACATTGATAAAGTTAAAGCGGATGATGAGATTCTTCAAGAAATTTTTGATATGTGGAGTAAATATGATATCAAAACAAGGGATGAAAAATATAATTTGTTAAAACATAATATTGATTCTTTTGGAAATGATACAAAATTAATAATTTTTTCAGAAGCTAAAGACACCGTTGATTACTTAAAAGAAAAATTGGAACGAGATTATGGAGATGTTGTAATTGATTTTGGAGGTGGAGATTCCATGTCCAAAAAACAGTATATTCAATATAATTTCGACCCACATTTTAACTCAAAAGGTATAAATGATAAACGTATTTTGATTACTACAGATTCTTTGAGTGAAGGTATCAACTTGCATAAAGCATCAATAATTATTAATTATGATTTGCCATGGAATCCAACAAGAGTAATGCAAAGAGTCGGTCGTATAAATCGTGTTGGATCAGAAAATGAACAGTTATATGTTTATAACTTCTTTCCAAGAGCTAATACACGAGAGCACCTATCTTTAGAAGATTCAATAAGAGCAAAAGTTCAAATGTTTAATGAACTTTTAGGAGAGGATTCTAAAACCATAACGGATGACGAGCATGTTACTTCATATAACTTGTACGATTTCTTGATGATGGCTAATAAGTTGGATAATGAAGAAGATATGATGTCAAATGGAAAACAAATGTCTTACATCAAGATGATTAATGACATTATTTCGAATAATACAAACTTAGCCAATAAAATACAATCTTTGCCTGATAAGATCAGGGTAGCACGAAAGTCTAATGATACAAATGCTATAATAACATTTATAAAACAAGGATGGATTAAGAAGTTTGTTAAGTATGAAAACGGTACTTCAAGTGAAATAGAATTTGAAGATGCTGCAAAATTATTAGAAGCAGAGGAAAATGATAAAGGAATTGAAATTCCAAATGACTATTTTGAAGGCTTTACCTCAAATAAAAACCTATATTCATCAATATTAGATTCTTCTAAAACTAGCAATTTTTCAAATACAGCTTCACCTAATGAAAAAAAGGTTAGAAATACATTAAGAGCATTACTAACAAATTCTTCGTTAAAAACTGCTGAAAGAGAATATTTAGAGAAAGTTGAAAATGCTATAAAACGTGGTTCATTGAATTCAAGAGTTCTAAAAGAGGTAAAAAATGCAATAGATAAAAATTCTAAGTCTTCTGATGCTATTGTTAATGCATTTAAATCATCAATTGATGAAGTGTTTTTAATGGAAAGAACAAATTATGACGTGCAAAATTCACTTAATAAACCAAAAGTGATTGTTTTGTCTGAATATTTAGAAAAGGATGAAAATAGACATGGAGAAGCTTAAATCATTATTAACGGTTCCTTATAGGCAAGAGAACTATAAACGGTTTACTGCAGATTTTTTGAATGATATGGAAGCTGTTCCTTTACAAGAACAAACAGATATTCCACCAATGTTTAAAAATACTATTCAATCATATACGATATTTGGTAAATACGAAGATAACGTAGGAAAAAGTGTAATAGTTCTATCTGTTAAAGTAAAAAATAATAGTTCTGCTCCAAAAGCTCAAAGAAATTTTGTGGCATATTTATTAGAAAATCAATTTACTGATTTTAATGCTGCTTTAGTTGCATACTTTGATGATACTAGGAAAAACTGGAAACTTTCATTTGTAACAATTGAATATGAATTTAATGAAAATGGAGTTGAATTACAATTTAAACCAGCAAAAAGATTTTCTTTTTTAGTAGGAGAAGATGAGCCGACTAGAACTTACTTTCAGCAACTAAATCCAATATATGAATCAAATACCAATCCTTCTTTGGAACAAATAACTGAAGCTTTTAGTGTTTCAAGGTTATCTAAAGACTTTTATGAAGAATATAAAAATAAATTTTTTGAATTATATGATTACTTATCTACAAATAATGTTTTTAAAAATGAAGCAAATAGAGTTGGTTATAGAGGAGAAGATGGTGTAAAAAAATTCACAACAACTTTCTGTAAAAAGACTATGGGACAAATAATGTTTCTTCACTTTATTCAAAAGAAGGGATGGATTGGCGTTACTTCTGAATGGGGTGATGGTGACAAATCTTATTTGCTAAATAGTACAAAAAACTTCACAGGGAACTACTTCAATGACTTTTTAGAGCCACTATTTTATAACGCCTTAAATGCTAAAAGAGATAATGACGAATATTTAGGTAAAAAGATACCTTTTCTAAATGGTGGGTTATTCCAAGCAATTGAAAATTATGATTGGGAAAATACTGATTTTGAAATACCTAATGATTTTTGGTTTAACGATAAAGAAACTGGTTTACTGAATGTTTTATCTCAATATAATTTCACAGTTGATGAAGCTGATCCAGAAGAACAAGAAGTTGCTATCGATCCAGAAATGCTAGGTAAAATTTTTGAATCTTTATTAGATACTAATGATCGTTCTTCATTAGGAGCGTTTTATACACCTAGAGAAATTGTGCACTTCATGTGTGAAGAGTCTTTAGCAGCTAGATTAGCTAAAATGTTGAATTTAGATTATGATTCTATTTTGAATTATGTACGTTACGGTGATGCTCTTAAAGAAACTGACTTTATAAAAGGATTGGCAGAGGATATTGACGAGTGTGTTAGTGAATTCACTATAGTTGATCCAGCTGTTGGATCAGGTGCATTTCTTGTTGGTATGTTGAATCAAATAGTTAAATTACGTACTAATTTACTTGAATTAACAAACAAAAAAATAGATAAGTACGAAATTAAACTACAAACTATTCAAAATTCTTTATATGGAGTGGATTTAGAATATGATGCGGTAGAAATTGCAAAACTACGTTTGTGGTTATCTTTGATCGTAGATCAAGAAACAAATGGTGATGCGCCAAAACCTCTTCCAAATTTAAATTTTCATTTGAGAGTAGGAAATTCATTGGTTGATACTTTTGAAAATATAAAATTATGGAATGTTAGATGGAGAGGTTCAAAGAAAGAAGCTAAAGCTGATCTTCAGATGAATCTATTTAATACGGATACGGTAGAAGTAATCTTAAAGAGATTGAAGGATGCAAAGGTTAAATTTTTTAATACATCAGATGAACACGAAAAACAAAAATTATCTCGTCAAATTGAACTTGAACAGATGGAGTTGATTAGAGCTGAGTTGGTTGCACAAGGAAAATATGGTGTTTTCTACAGAATTGAAGACATGATTAAAAATAAAACCAAACCTTTCTTCATATGGGAACTAGAATTTGAAGAAGTTTATAAAAATGATGGATTTGACATTGTTATCGCTAATCCACCTTATGTTCAGTTACAAAAAGATGGTGGTAAGTTGGCAAACGAATTAAAAGATCAAGGATATGAAACATTTGCAAGAACGGGTGATATATACTGTATTTTCTATGAAAAAGGTTTAAATCTTCTGAAAGATAAAGGCATATTATGTTATATCACTTCAAACAAATGGATGAGATCTGGTTATGGTGAAAAGTTGCGTGGATATTTAGCAGATAATTGCAATCCTTTAAAATTGATTGATTATGCAGGTAATAAAATATTTGAATCTGCTACTGTAGACGTTAATACTTTGATTGCATGTAAAGAGAAAAATAAAGGAAAAACACTTGCTGTTACTGTGGATGATGGATGCACAAGAAATTTGAGCGATTATATAAAGCAAAATAGCTCTGAAATATCATTTAACAATTCCGAAAACTGGGTTATTTTAAATCCTATTGAACTTTCTATAAAGAAAAAGATAGAACAATATGGAACTAAACTACAAGATTGGGACCTATCAATTAATAGAGGAATACTTACAGGCTATAATGATGCATTCATTATAGATGAAGCAGCAAAGAATTCATTAATAACAGCAGATCCCAAATCTGCTGAATTAATTCGACCAATTTTAAGAGGCAAAGATATAAAACGCTATACTTATAACTATGCAAATTTATATCTAATTTGTACTTTTCCAAGCAAACACTATGATATAGATAAGTATCCAGCGATACGTGATTATCTTCTATCTTTTGATAAAAGAAGATTAGCTCAGACCGGAGAAAAAAATATTGATGGAATAAAAGGATTTAATGCAAGAAAAAAGACTGGGAATAAATGGTTTGAAACCCAAGATCAGATAAATTATTCGGACGAATTTAATAAGCAAAAAATAATATATCCTTGCATTATGCCAAAAAGTCCTTCTTTTATTTTAGATGAAAAAGCAGAATTTTATACTATCGCACCAGGAAACATAATCACAGGGAAACATCTAAAATTCTTAAATGCATGTTTGAACAGCTCTGTTTTTTACTTTGCTTTAAGAAAATATTATATGGGTGGAGGAATTGAAGGTGAATTAAAAACAAATAGGCTTCTTATTTTGCCTGTTCCCAAATCTGAAGATGTAGAATATGAAAACGCAAAAAAAATTGAAGATTTATACAATAAGATAATTAATAATATCAGCAATAAAGAAATATTTAATAATTGTTTGAATAGGATAGATTGTCTTTTAGCCAGTAGCTTAAATCTAACGGAAGAAGAATATTCATATATCATTAATTCTATTTTTTAAAAAGTCAAACACAGCAATTGCTGTGTTTGATCAATTTTTAGTAGCACTAATTAAGTAAATAGTCTATTTCAGATTGTGATAAATTGTATAATTTTGAAATGTAATTTTCTACTTCATTAAGAATTATACAACATGTCTCCGTTTGGAAATTATTTACCAGTAACATTTCATAATATGATTCTAGTACTGAATTTACTGTTTCATCTAATTTCGGTAATCTTAAATTTAGCAAAAAGGATTTTTTATATCTTATACCATTTTCACCTAATCCTCCGCCTGCATAAAATAGCTTAAAAATATTAAATGTTAGTTTTGAATTTAAAATTAACAATAATGATTTCAAATTATCACCATTCATAATAAAGGTTGTTGCCTCTGGATAAAAATGTGTATTGTCATCAAAGTAAAAATGAGGTTCTTGAACAATTTCACTATACATTAATTTTGGCATATTAAAATCGTCCATATATTTGCAACTGCGTAGTTCCCACCAATAATCTCCTTGATCATCTCTTTTATATAGACCTTTAGATTTAGATGATCTATTTTTAGATAATTCCTTTTCTATATTAACCAAATATGTGTAAATGCTTTTGTAGTTGTTTGAAAACCATTCCTCTGCATCACCTTTCTTATTTGCATTTGTAAATCCACAAGGAATACATATAATCCACAATTCGGCAAAGTCATATGTATATCTTTTTATATCTTTGCCTCTTAAAATTGGTCGTATTAATTCTTCCGATTTAGGATCAGAAGCTATTAAAGCGTTTTTAGTGGATTCATCTATAATGAATGCATCATTATAACCGGTTTTTATCCCATAGTTAATTTGAATGTTCCATTCGCTTAATGGCGTACCATATTGTTCAATTTTATTTTTAATGCTTGTCTCAATTGGGTTGAGAAGTATCCAATTATCGCTTGAATTAAAATTATTTTCAGAATAATGTTGCTGTAAATAATCGCTCGTTTATATGTCACCATAAAAGGAGGAATTTAATATGATTTATGGATATATAAGAGTGAGTACTGATAAACAGACAGTTGAAAACCAAAGATTTGAAATTGAAAACTATTGTAAAGAAAGAAATTTGTTGGTGGCTTCTTGGATTGAAGAAACGATTTCTGGTACTAAAAAAGTGGATGAAAGAAAGTTAGGGAAATTGTTAGGCAAAGTAAAAAAAGGAGATATTATTATTTGTGCAGAGCTGTCTAGACTTGGGAGAAATATGTTTATGATAATGTCGATATTAAATTATTGCATGGAAAATGAAATTAAAGTTTGGACGATAAAAGATGGATATAAATTAGGAGATGATCTTACCTCTAAAGTACTTGCATTCGCATTTGGATTAAGTGCGGAAATAGAGAGAAACTTAATAAGCCAGAGAACTAAGGAAGCACTAGCGCGCAAAAAAGCAGAAGGGGTGCAATTGGGCAGGCCAAAAGGGAAAAAGTCTACTCATTATAAATTAACTGGTAAAGAAAAAACTATTATTGAATTGCATGAGAAAGGACTATCGAAAAATAAAATCGCAAAGATACTAGGCGTAAATAGGAACACTTTAAATGTATATATAAAAAAGAATGGAATAAATTTAAGCTGATACCAACTACACTGTTGTTTTGTTATTGTTAGAATTCAGAGTAAAGTCCCATCTTTGACAGTTAAAAATGAAAAAATGTCATAAACCACGATTTATAGTTACCGCCAAGCTATCGAACTACAAGCCGTAAGTCGCGAGGTTTTGGGTGAAGGAAGTGGTATAGCGATTCTTTCGAGGTTATGAACAGAAAGCTGATATAAGGCTACACGTTTTGGAAGGACAAAGATGAATGGAAAGGTGTGCCTACATACGATAGGAAACAAAAACTATGTAGGAAAATAAAAGAAGTGCTATGCTGTAAAAAGGCAAGTGCACTTCCTTTATCGACTGTATTCACCAAAGTAAACCAAATCGTGAGAGGATGGATAAACTACTTCAGGATTGGTTCGATGAAGACATTCTTAAAAGAATTTGGAGAATGGTTACGACACAAGATACGCGTGATAATCCTAAAACAATGGAAGAAACCAAAACGTATCTATACCAACCTACAAAGTCTAAATCGGATACTCAAATTAAATATCCCTGATGAAAGAATCTACAGTACAGCCAATACTAGACTAGGTCTGTATCGACAGGTAAAGGGGGACACAATAAACTTCTTATTGTGCCCAAAGGTACTATCGATGAAAAGCAAAAACAGACCAGGATTAATCAATCCACTAGAATATTATCAATCTAAGTAAAGGTAGTAATAATACAAATGTAGCGCCGTATACGAGACCCGTACGTACGGTGCAATGAGAGGGTCGATGAATATCTGGATAAGATATTCTCACTCTACTCTATTTTTTAATGTTTCATATTACTGTAACAGTCATTCCGGTTATTCAAATTTGTCGTTGTCGCTCAGATATTTTTGATAATTTGTAGCACTTAATACATTTTCCTTTGGCATGTTTTTCTCATCAGACCAACTTGCAATATACAAGGAGTAATACTCATCGTAAGTAAGATTCGAGTCAACGATTGCCTTGGCTAATGACTTTCCAAGGTAACGAAGTTGGTTTGTCTCAGACTTATTGCCAGTAATGGCTGCCTTTGAGACTGGATAACGTAGGATGAATCCATATTCTGCTGCGTGTTCTTTGAGCCATTGATAGGTGTTTGTCTGTGAGAAGGCACCACCTTCATAGGTAGGACTTACATCTGCAGAAAAACCAGTTTGTTGTTCGGATTGTCCAGGGACATCCGCATATAAGTTTGCGACATCTGCGTTATAGGAACTGTAGATATCCTTTAATGCCTGATAAGATACATATCCTGTTGATGCGAAAAATGGAACTTTATTTTGGATACTTGCGGCAGAGAGTGCTTCAAAGTTTTTTGCGGCTTCTGCACGTAACTGTACACCTTGGGAGGCGTATTGAAGATCAATTGTCTCTAAATCTTCTGGTACGTATTCTGCAGGTAGATTATTCTTCTGATTTACAAGAACTGTGATAGAAGATGGGTCAGATACGATGTTCTCTGTATTTGGTACAATGAACTTATTAGATAATGTGAAGGAATCTTTGGTGTTTGTATCGCGGTGGAGAACACAATCATCGATATATACTTTTTCATCCCATTGATAATCGAATACAAGTAATGGCGTGATTTCCCAATATTCTAGATTTTTAAAGAGATTGAGAATCTGTGCTTGTTCATATCCTTTATCCGCAAGACGGCTTGCAAGTAAGAAATCTTCTGCCGTTAGTGCACGATTATCTTTTACAGATGTATACAGTTCTAAATAATCTGAATTGACTGACTTTTTATCTAGTGCATTCGCAAGTGAGACAGAGTAGTATTTATTATCTAAAATTTCTTTTGTAAGTTTTTCGTGTTTAATTTCTTTGATTTGGGTATTTGTATAGCCTAATCCCTTTAGCTTTGAATTGGTAATCAGGTTTGGTAATACCAGTGCAGTTACCAGAATACAAAGCACAATTACAAGACCAATCAGAATTTCGGGACGAATATGACGTCTTGGTTTTCTGCGTTTTCTTGGTGGATTGATTGTACCACTACTCTGCGATACTCTTTGGGGATTTTTATTATAGTTTGTCATAGTTCACCTCAAATTCTTTCCATATTGATTGAGAAGGGGTTGTTTGTACTACGATAGGTGTTTTCAAGGTTGGATGTGGGAATGTTAAGCGGAATGCGTACAATCCAATTGGACCTTTTGTTGTATGTGGGTTATAACGTTGATCATGAATGAGCGGTAATTTGCGACTGGAAAATTGAACGCGAATCTGATGGGATCGACCTGTACCAAGTACGATATGTACAAGGGACTTCTTTCCTTTTTGACTAACAACTTCATAGGATAGATGACATTTCTTACCATGCTTTGCGTCAGTTACGCTGACGGTATTGGTACGTGTATCCTTGGATAGATAATCTTCTAATGTATCTACCTTCTTTGTAGGAATGCCATCGAGAATTGCGAGGTATTCTTTCTTGAGTTGATGGGTTCGAACAGCTTCGGATAAACGTGAAGCTGCTTTAGAGGTCTTCGCAAATACCATCACACCACCAACGGGACGATCTAAACGATGCACAAGACCACAATAGACATTGCCTGGTTTTTGGTATTTTTCTTTGAGATATTCTTTACACATGGTTAGTAAATCCAGGTCGTGAGAATCATCTTCCATAACAGGAATATTGATTGGTTTCTCCACGCACAAGACGTGGTTATCTTCGTAGAGGACGTTGATCATTTTCTCTGCCAGCTGCCATAGATGCCGCATGGTAGTAATAAATCACGATTTGCGATAGGAAGGGCAATTTCACCTGTTTCCACAATACCATTTGGATGATCTGGCAAGATCATTGTACGAAGTGTGTTATCTAAAACAATGGAAGAAAAACCAGTTGTATAACTGTTGATTAAGAAGAATAGCGCATTATCATCAAGAATCTCTGCACAAGCTTGAATGAGTTTTGTGACTTCTTTTTCAAACTTCCACATTTCGCCATTTGGACCTCTTCCATAGGATGGTGGGTCCATTAGGATTCCGTGATAAGTATGGCCACGACGTTTTTCGCGTTCAACGAACTTTAAGCAATCATCAACGATGAAACGAATCTTGTTGTTTTGAAGACCGCATAAGTCACGATTTTCCTTTGCCCATTGAACCATACCTTTAGAAGCGTCAACGTGTACCACTTCAGCAGCACCGGCTTTTGCGCATGCCATTGTGGCACCACCAGTGTAGGCAAAAAGATTGAGAACACGAATCTCTTCATTTGGATATTTCTTGATTAAATCAGCCATCCAATCCCAATTCACTGCTTGTTCAGGGAATAAGCCTGTATGTTTAAAACCAGTTGGGGATACCTTGAATGTTAGATCTCTATAATTGATTGTCCATGACTCTGGAAGTTTCTTACGATACTCCCAATGTCCACCACCTTTATCAGAGCGGTGGTAGATGGCATCTGTATCTTGCCAAAGACTTGTATTCTGATTTGCTGGCCAGATTGCTTGTGGGTCTGGACGTCTTAAAACGATGCCTTTCCACTGTTCTAATTTCTCGCCATTTCCTGCATCAAAGCAGGTATAATCTTTCCATTGATTTGCTATTCTTGACATGGGGTTACCTCTTTGCTCATTATACCATGAACTGCACGCTTTCCTTAGGGGTTTCAGAAAAGAAAATAATATATTTACATTGTGCTACAGCGCCTCATAGTCGGTAGTCAATGGTATAATAGAACCTATCGGAAATGATTTACCGAAAACGTAATGATGAAGAAATGCAGAATGTGGAGCGTGTAGCGATGATTGATATAAATAGTTTAAATGAAAACCAAAAAGATGCAGTTTTATCCAAAGAAAAGTATCTGAGAATTATTGCGGGTGCAGGTTCAGGTAAGACGAGAGTTTTAACGATGCGCATTGTGCATTTGATTGAAGATGAAGATGTTTGGCCAACAAAGATTTTAGCAATTACATTTACCAACAAAGCGGCGAATGAAATGAAAGAACGTGTTCGTAATATGCTTGCTAGTCAAACGAGTGCTCCATGGGTAAGTACCATTCACTCCCTGTGTGTACGTATACTACGTGAAGATATTATTGCGATGGGATATCCACGTAACTTTACGATCATGGATACAGAAGATCAAAAGTCTGTACTCAAGGAAGCGTATAAGTTACAGGGGATTGATGCGACAACCTATTCCTATAGTTCTATGTTGGATTATATTGCGAATAATAAAACCGCAGATATTACACCGGAAAGAGCACTTGTTTTAGCAGGTGATTATCATGCGGATAAAGTGAAGGCGGAAGTATATGCGTTTTATGACAAACGTCAAAGAGACTTATATGCATTAGATTTTGATGATTTGATTTTATGGACTGTACGCATGTTTGCGAAATTTCCAGAAATCCTAGAGAAATGGCAAAGACATTTCAACTATATCCTCGTCGATGAGTTTCAGGATATTGATAAGAAGCAGTATGAGTTAATTAACCAATTAACAGGTCCAAATAATAACCTACTTGTAGTGGGTGATCCAGACCAGACAATCTATACGTGGCGTGGTGCGGATGTAAATATCATCATGAATTTTGCTAAGGATTATCCACAAGCCAAGACAATCATTCTAAATGAAAACTATCGTTCTGTTGAGGCAATCCTAAACGGTGCAAACTCTGTCATTAAAAATAATAAATATCGTGTAGATAAAGAACTATTTACAAATCGCCATAGCGATGAAAAGATTACTCATTATTCTGCAGCGAGTGATGAGTATCAAGCAGCGTGGATTGCAGGTAAGATTTCAAGTTTACACCGTGAAGGCAAGAGTTATCATGATATTGCGATTTTATATCGTTCCAATTACTTGTCTCGTTCCTTAGAAAAAGCACTACTCGATGAAAGAATTCCATACATCATCTATGGTGGTACACGCTTCTATGAACGTCAGGAAGTTAAAGATGCACTATGTTACTTACGTATGGTAACGACAGCAGATGATCTTGCATTACAACGCATCCTCAATCGTCCAAAGCGTGGAATTGGAAATAAGACGATGGACTTGATTGTGGAAACTGCACGAGCAAGAAATACTTCTATGTACGAAGTATTAAAAGACAGTTCTCTATTTAGTGGCAAGATGCTAACGACAATGGAGAACTTTGTGAACATGGTTGAATCCTGGCGTAAGCGTGCAAATAGTGGTGAGGTAGAAATCTTCAAACTATTTGAAAAAATTATTGAAGAAAGTGGTTATCGTGCGATGCTAGAAGAAGCCAAGGAACAAGATCGTATTGAAAACCTAAAAGAATTAATCGATGACGTCAAAGAATTCTCTGAGACATATCCAGAAAGTAAATTAGATGAATACTTGCAGTTAGTATCCCTATATGGTGACCGTGAAGAGACACTTGCAAGTGACTTTGTACAGTTAATGACCGTTCATGCGGCCAAGGGGTTGGAGTTTGATACTGTATTTATCTCAGATATGAACGAAGGAATCTTCCCGAATGAGCGTGCGGTGAACGAAAGTCATCGTGGGGTGGAAGAAGAAAGACGTCTAGCCTATGTTGCCTTTACAAGAGCTAGAAATAAACTCTATCTAACCGAAGCCGGTGGATTCTCTATGATTTTACAGCGCGTACGATCAACCTCACGCTTTATCGAAGAAATCGATGCGGAATACATTGAGCATCTAGGCTCAAGTATGCATGCAGGTAATACGCAAAAAGAAGTACGTTTATCAGAAAGATTGTTTGACAATAGTCCTTCATCCTTTACACAACAGATGTCAAAGGCAAAACCTTCGGGATTAAAGAAGGGTGATAAAGTTATTCACGCAAAGTTTGGTGAAGGCTTAGTTATCAGTATCAAAAATGAGATTGCGGAAATCGCATTCCCATATCCATTTGGAGTGAAGAAGGTTGCGGCAGGACATCCAAGCATCAAAAAGAAGACAGATTTAAGGAGTTAACATGAGTGAAGATAAATTAGAACTTATGCGACAGATGGTCGCACAGTTAAATCAAGCAGCTGATGCCTATTATGACGGTAAGGCAGAACAGATGACTGACTATGAATGGGATGCCTTATTTGATCGTCTGAAAAAATTAGAAGAAGAAACAGGTGTTGTATTAGAAGATTCGCCAACGATGAAAGTTTCTAGTGACCATACTGCAGGTCAAAAAGAAGCTCATGAATTTTTGGCTTTATCACTTGCAAAAACCAAAAAGCCAGAAGAAGTTGAAAAGTGGGCGGAAGGAAAACCAATCTGGATTTCCTGGAAGTTAGATGGTTTAACACTTGTTGTGACATATGATGATGGCAAGTTAAGTAAAGTCGTTACCCGTGGAGATGGTCATATTGGTACAAACATTACCCATTTGTCCACGGCAATCCATGGAATTCCACAGACTATCTCTGAAAAGGGACATCTTGTCATTCGTGGAGAAGCGGTAATTTCATACGAAGACTTTAACCAGTTTGTGATGGAGTCTGGAGAAGATTATGCAAACCCAAGAAATCTTGCGTCAGGTTCATTAACCCTAAAAGATATCGAAGAAGTGAAGAAACGTCAGATTCATTGGATTCCATTTACGCTTGTATATACAGAAGAAGAAATTTATTCTTGGGGTAAGCGTATGGACTACATGGAGAAGTTAGGCTTCCAAGTTGTAGAACGTGAGTGTATTGAACATCCAACACTTGCAAATATCAACAAAGAAATTGATAAGTTTACAAAGAAGGTTACTAACGCAATCAATCCATATCCAGTGGATGGTTTGGTTGTTGTTTATGATGATACAGAATATGCGTCAGGTGGTTCTGTCACAGGACATCATGCGACTAGAGCAGGTTTTGCGTTTAAGTGGCAAGATGAATCTGTACTTTCTAAGCTCGAATATATCGAGTGGTCCTGTGCGGCATCAACGATTACACCAGTAGCAGTATTTGAACCAGTAGAAATTGAAGGTACAACTGTAAAACGTGCCTCTCTCTGTAATATCAGTGAGTGTAAACGTTTAGGTATTGGTGAAGCAGGAAGTGAACTTGAAGTCATTAAAGCAAATAAAATCATTCCAAAGGTCATCAGTGTAAAACATCCGGTTGGAAGTTTCCATATTCCAGAAACCTGTCCTGTATGCCATAGTAAGACAATCGTGGATATGAGTGAGCGTGGTACGGAAACGCTTAAATGTACAAATCCAAGCTGTCCTGCCAAAAAACTGAAGAAATTTAATCGCTTTGTGTCAAAGGCAGGAATGGATATCGATGGTATCTCAGAGCAGACACTAGCAAGATTTATCAATGAAGGATGGATTACAAAATATGGCGATATCTTCCGCTTATCCAAACACCACGAAGAAATAACAGACTTAGAAGGGTTTGGTGAAAAGTCGGCAGCGAATATCATGGAATCAATCGATCGAGCAAGAGAGATTGACGAAACAAAACTTGTTTATGCCCTGAATATTCCTTTGATTGGTAAAGATGTCGCAAAACGATTACTCTCTGTCTATCCATTTAGAGAACTAGTTAGTATCGCAAGAAACACAGAGACAACAGAAGTATTTAGTTCCATCGATGGAATCGGACCAGAAAAGTCTAATGCCTTTGTCAGCTGGTGTAAGAATCCAGAAAATATTTCTCAACTTGAAGACCTATTAGATGAAATTACTGTGCAACGTACAAATACGGTTGCCAGTGGTAATCTTTGTGAAGGTTTGACATTCGTTGTGACGGGTGATGTACATCATTACGCAAATCGTAATGAGTTAAAGGCATACATTGAATCGCAGGGTGGTAAAGTAACAGGTTCTGTATCCAAATCAACCAATTATCTAATTAATAATGATGTAACTTCATCATCATCAAAAAATACAAAAGCAAAACAACTCAACATTCCAATTCTTTCAGAAGAAGAGTTTATTGCTCGCTTTGTAAAGGATTGATAACATTGATAAAATCGCTATTTAACGCTAAAATATATCAGCGAGAAATGAGGTATAAATCATGGTAGAAAACAAAAACAGAGAATACTTCCAAAAGTTAGCGAACCAACTGATGTTTAATCTATCAGATGAAGAGGCAGACGAACTTGTAGGTGAGTTTGGAACACTCGAACAACAGTTTGCGCTTATGGAAGAAATTAATACAGACGGTGTAGAAGAAATGATTTATCCGTTTGAAGAACCAACAACATACATCCGTCATGATGAAGCAGATCATGTGATCTCTCAAGATGATGCGATGAGAAATGTAACGAAGAAATTGGAAGGACATTTTGTCCTACCAAAGGTGGTGAAGTAATGATTAAAGATATGGTAAATCATCCAGCAGATAGTACTGCTCGCTGTGAAGAAGCTTACGCAAAAGCACAGGAATTACAAGATAAACTAAACGCAGTTATCACATTTGTTGATCCAAAGGAACAACTAAGTCAATTACCAGAAGGTGGTTTACTGCATGGTGTCCCAATCGCTATTAAAGATAACGTAAATACAAAGGGAATTCGTACAACTTCTGGTTCACGTATTCTCTCTAATTACTTCCCAATCTATGATGCGACAATCACAAAGAAATTACGTGAAGCTGGTGCAGTATGTATTGCGAAGGCATCTATGGATGAACTTGCAATGGGTGGCACAAACTTAACATGCTTTACAGGTGCAGCACATAACCCATGGGATACACGTCGTATGACAGGTGGATCTTCTGGTGGTTCCGCAGCGCTTGTGGCAGCTGGTGTTGTGCCAATGGCAATCGGTTCAGATACAGGTGACTCTGTTAGAAAACCAGCGTCTTATTGTGGTGTTGTTGGTGTAAAACCAACATATGGAAGAATCAGCCGTTACGGTATTATTCCTTACGCATCTTCATTAGACCATGTAGGCTACTTTACAAGATCTGTTGAAGACGCATGCATTACATTAGAAGTACTAGCAGGACGTGATGATTTAGATGTTACTTCTTCAAATCGTCCAGTGGAACAATACACAGAAGCGCTCAATGACAGTATTCGCGGTAAGAAGATTGCGATACTTGAAAACGTTGTCGATAGCGTATCCAATCCAGAAACAGTTAAGCTATTTAATGAACTTGTAGAAAAGCTTAAGGCAGCAGGTGCTGTGGTAGATATGTATCACTTTGATGACAAGCTCATGCGTGCAATCTTACCAACGTACTATACAATCGCT
This sequence comes from uncultured Solobacterium sp., assembly GCA_963525775.1. Lineage (GTDB taxonomy): Bacteria > Bacillota_I > Bacilli_A > Erysipelotrichales > Erysipelotrichaceae > Bulleidia. Next base: position 57,633 of record CAURLC010000005.1, read on the forward strand.
AACTGTGAAGCAGCTTCCAATCACTCTAACCTAGATGGTATTCGTTTTGGTGTGCGTGAAGATGGTGCGGATATGCAAGAAATCATGACAAACTCACGTACAAAGGGCTTTGGACCTTTGATTCGTAGAAGATTTGTTATTGGATCCTATGGCTTATTTGAAGCAAACCAAGAGCGTATCTTCCGTAAGGCTCAAAAGGTTAGACGTTTAATTGTTAATGCGATGAAGGAATGCTTTAAAGAATACGATTGTATTCTCGCTCCAGCAAGTGGCACAATCGCACCGTTCATCGATGAAATCAATAATGATGATAAGTTATCAACTGACTACTTAGTAGCAGAAAACTACATGGCAATGGCAAACTTCTCTGGTGATCCATCAATGACAGTCCCAATGGGATTTGAAGAAGGTTGTCCAATTGGTGTAAACCTAACATGCCCAGCATGGCATGAGAGCACAATGTTTACAATTGCAAAAGCAATTGAAGATATCACAGGATATAGGGATTTGCAGACGGAGGTGAAATAATGGAATACGAAGCAACCATAGGTATTGAAATTCACTGTCAGTTAAAGACAAACACAAAGATGTTCTCTGGTGCGCCAACTTCCTTTGGCCGCAAAGCAAATACTTGTGTTAATGAGATTGATTTAGGACATCCAGGAACACTTCCATCAGTGAATGTAGAAGCCGTTAAGAAAGCCATTCAAGCATGTACTGCACTACATTTAGAAATTGACCCACTTGTAAAGTTTGATCGTAAAAACTATTACTATTCCGACTTACCAAAAGGATTCCAGATTACTCAACAATTCCATCCAATCGGAAGAAATGGATATATCGAAATTAATACAAGTGCTGGTAAAAAGAAGATACGTATCGAACGTATTCACATGGAAGAAGATACAGCTAAGCAGTTCCACTTAACAAAGTTCTCATTATTAGACTTTAACCGTGCTGGAACTCCACTGATTGAAATTGTTTCTTGTCCAGATATGAAGACAGGGGAAGAAGCGGAAGCTTACGTTGAAGCACTTCGTCAGACACTGTTCTATATCGGTGTATCCGATTGTAAGATGGAAGAAGGATCCATGCGTTGTGACGTTAACGTCTCCATCGCACCAAAGGGTTCTGATAAGTTGGGCGTTAAGAATGAAATCAAGAACTTGAACTCAATCTCCCACGTCGGTAAAGCTGTAGAGTATGAAATTCAACGTCAGAAGGAACTGTTAGAAGCAGGTGAAGTGATTCATCAAGAAACACGTCGTTATGACGAAAAGACAAATACTACTGTTATGATGCGTCGTAAGGAAGGTTCTGTTGATTATAAGTTCTTCCCTGAGCCAAATATTTTCCCAATACAACTAGATCCTTCTTGGATTCAAGATATTCAAGAACATATGCCAGAGCTTCCAGAAGCGAGAAAAGAACGTTATGCAAAACAGTATGCATTAACTGAACATGACATTCGCATTTTAATCGCTGATATGGAAATGTCTAAGTTCTTCGAAGAAGTTATGAAGTACACAACAAACGCGAAGGCTGCGTGCAACTGGCTATTAGGCGAAGTAAGCGCATGGCTCAACAAACATGAAACAAGCATTGAGAAATCTGAATTAAAACCAGAGATGCTTGCTAAGATGATTGCGTTAGTGGACGAAGGAAGAGTATCTTCCGCACAAGCAAAACAATTATGCGATGACTTGATGCTAGGAAAAGATCCAGAAGTAGCTGCTGAAGAAAAGGGCTTGAAACAAGTCTCCGATAGTTCAGCGTTAACTGCGATGGTAAATGAGGTACTTGACGCAAACGCACAAGCAATCGAAGATTACAAGAATGGTAAGGGTCGTGCAGTAGGTTTCTTAGTTGGACAAGTCATGAAGAAATCTAAGGGACAGGCAAACCCAGGAATGGTATCTCAAATCTTAGAAGAAGAGTTAAAAAAACGCGTTCATGATTAAGACTGGCGTATTTCTCAGAAAAAGAATACAATAAGTATGGAGAGTAATATGACACAGAAAAACAAAAAACCCGGATTAAAACTTGTGCATATTGTATTTACAGTATGCTTGATATTGATTCTTGCGCCAGCGATTTACTTTGGTTGGATGCTCGCATCGACATATATGGATTCCCATTCACCAGTATTGGGTAGCCGTTATGAAAATGATTTAAACCCAGCAATCACCAAAGATCAACTCAAACAAGTTGATGAAGCAGTTGGTAAACTTGATGGTGTAACAGGGCACAGTGTACATCTAGCAACTGGTACATTGCGTGTATACGTTGATGTAGCAGAAGATTCAACAGCAGAAGTGGTTCAAGATGTGACAGGACGTGCTTATGAAGCAGTAGTCGCAATCTTAGATCCAAATGTATACTTCTCACAGGGCAATGATATGAAGATGTATGACTTAGAGATTCATACTTCTAATATGAAAGATGGACGTGATAAAGATAACTTTATTTATGGTATCTTTACAAAGACATCCGCAATGAGCACACCACAATACCAATTGGTAAGTAGTCCTAAGAATGCGGAAGTTGCCCAGAGCTTAAGAGATGCGGTAACAGCTAGAAAAGCAGCAGAAGCTGCTGCAGCTGCTGAAGCACAGGCTCAGAAAGAACAGCCAAGCACAGAGAATACTGGAAATACAGAATCAACACAACAAACACAACAGACGCAACAATAAGGGATACAACATATCCCTTTTTTAGAATGTAAAAGATGATGGAAAAAAACGAGAGATATATCGCAACAGCGACAGGTTATTCAGAAGATGGTGCAGGCGTTATTCGTATTAACGGTATCGTCATTTTCGTGCCGGGTCTTCTAAATGGAGAAGAAGCAGAAATTGGTATCACGAAAATGAAGAAGAATTATGGTTACGGTCGTATTATTAAAATTCTAAAACCATCAATTCATAGGGTTGAACCAATTTGTTCTGTATATAAACAATGCGGTGGTTGCCAACTTCAGCACATGGACAGTAACGAGCAAAACACATTGAAAGAAAACAAAGTGAAAGATTGTTTCCATAAAATTGCAGGCATGGATGTGGAAGTACAACCAATTATTAAGGTAGAACCACATTGGAACTATCGTAATAAGGTACAGATACCAGTACAATGCAATGACAACAAGGTAGAAATGGGTTTCTATGCACCTCATTCCAACCGTATTGTGCAATATGATGTGTGTCATGTACAAACAGATTTGTCAAACGATCTTACAAATTACTTCCGTAAACAATTTGACATGCTTGCATGTGGAAAAGATATGCGACATGTATTAATTAAGCATGCACATAACACAGGCGAAGTGATGGTAGCACTTGTGGTAAGAAACTATCCATTCCACAACAGCGATAGCTTAATCAAAGATGTCCTAGCAAACTACCCACAAATTAAGAGCCTCGTCGCTATCGTGAATAAACGAGAGGATAATGTTATCCTTGATGGTGAAGAAATCTTACTGGCTGGAAGACATTACATCGAAGAAGAACTACTTGGTTGTACGTTTAGAATCAGTGCTAGATCGTTCTATCAGATTAACCCATACGCAACACGAGAACTTTATTCTAAGGCAATAGAATTAGCTGGCTTAACAGGTAACGAGACACTCATCGACCTGTATTGTGGTACAGGTACGATGGGTATCATCGCCGCAAAACAAGCCAAGCAAGTATATGGAATTGAGATTGTCAAAGACGCAGTCTGCGATGCGAATACCAATGCGGAAAATAACAATGTTACTAACATTAAATTCATCAATGCGGACGCATCTGAAGGTGCACAACAAATTATCAAATCAAAGATACAAGCAGATGCGATGATTATTGATCCACCACGCAAAGGATGTTCTAAAGAGACGATAGACGCTATCGTAACTATCGCACCAAAGCGATTAGTCTATGTATCCTGTGATCCAGCAACACTTGCACGTGATGTAAAGATACTCAGTGACAATGGTTACAAACTTGAACTAGTTCAACCAGTAGATTTATTTCCACAGACTGTGCATGTGGAGTGCATAGTTCTTCTGTCAAAAACAAAGGATTAAAACTTTATAAAAGGCTTGAAATAAAGGGATTTCATGTAAATGGATAATTTACTGGAATCCCTTTTTCTGTGTTATGACAATAGTCCTGACTACTGGGAAATAGCAGATTGTGGCAACAGAACTACTGTCAAAGAAAAAAATAAAATTGTTAAAATAGATTAACTATTATGAATTCATAAAAAATATTCTTGTTTTTAAGTTAACTTAATGATGATTAATGTCTATGAATTATCCACACGGACATGGAAACAACGCTACACGCAAATAGATACAATAATATATTAGGGTGCATATGTGAAATACTTGAATTGTAAGGGATTGTAAGAAGTTTAATGAGCATAAAATAGCTAAAAATCGTAAAACAAAAATAATTACATATAAATTACACAGGTGAAAATTTTTAATAGGGTGCATAATTTAACGATAGCATTTTAGAAAAGGAGTTGATTATGGAGAGGAATAATAGAACTTTGAAGGTTTATGGAATGAGTGGAAATAAATATAATGATACACCTACCATCATGATGAAAGGTAAATGGTTAGAGAAATTTGGATTTAAAGTAGGGCAGAAATATAATGTTGATTGTCAGAAAGGGAAATTGATTATTTCTATAAAGAAAAATACAAATTGAGTTTTTGTGGCAATAAAAACTTGACAATTATTGTAGCCACATTTACAATAATTGTGGCTACAATAATAGAGAAAGGAGTTTGTTACAATGGCGAGACCTAAAATAGATGATGCTAGAGACAAAATGTATCGTGTTCGGGTTAATGATGAAGAAGAACAGATGTTGCAGTATGTATGTGATAGAAAAGAATTAAAAAATAAATCAGATGTTTTTCGTGCAGCTTTGAAAGAAGCATATGGTATGCTCAGGATGAGGGAGTTTGATATGAATGAAAATCAAGACTCTTATTATGAAGAATATGTTGAAGGTATTAGTTTGGAACGTATTGTTGACTGCCCATATTGTTCAAGTAAAAATAAAATAGATTTAGTTGATGAATGTGATGAAAGTTCCTATGAGAGGCAAATGGGTCCAGAAACCATATATGAATTTGATACAGAAGATAATTACTGCAAAAATTGTGGTAGACAATTTCGTGTTTCAGGATACATAAGCGAATATCCAATGGGGGCATTTAATTTTGAAGAAATTAATGTAGATCCTATAGAAGGTGAGGAAGAATATGAGTAAACAACTTAGTGAAGTGGAAGTATTAAAGCAATTAGATATACCAGATTTTAGGCATATGACTAAAGATAAAGTTATTAACTTCGCATCAATGCTACAAAATATGGATCCAGAAGTTGCAAAAAAAGCAATTGAACAGTTCCCTGAATTTGCGAAGATGTCATTAGAAGCTTTTAAGGAATATAGAACAGTTTTAGAGAAAACATTAGATGCAAGCAAAGAAAGTAGCAAAGATTGTTTTAATTTATATGACAAGGTGCTTTCCGCACTAGAAAAATGTGTTTCTCAAGAGGAGATTTCTTTTGAAGAGAAAAAATATTTTTTGGATAATATGATGGAAATTGCACGGATGGCAGAAAAGAAAGATAGTGAAAATAAAGCGTTTTATTGGAAAGTTATAGGTGCAGGGACAGTAGCTGTGATTTCAATCATAGGATTAGGTGCCGCAGCGTTAGGTGGTAAATTTGATATTGATTTGCCAAAGCCCAAGCTTTAAGAGGTATTCAAGGAGAAGGAGATATGTCAGAGTTAGTTGCATATGGAACTGAAGTAAGTAGTGTTTTTCAGTTAATAGGGAATCTTGAGAATGACATAACTAAAAGTATTGCTTGGGCATTAGCACGCTGCCCCGAATTTCTTAAAGCAGTAATCAATGAAGTGATGTCGTTAGAGATTAATACACAAAATGTTAGGATCAAGTACCAGGAATTTGAGAAGAATAAAGGTATAACGGATTTGGAAATAACTGATGATACTTCATTTTATATAATTATTGAAGCCAAAAGGGGCTGGATTTTACCAGGTGCTGAGCAACTTGCTTTATATTCACAAAGACGAAATATTATAGAAAGTCCAGTCTCACATAAATCTATTATTTCAATGTCAGAGTGTAGTGAAGATTATGCAAATGCATATTTGCCTTTTAAGGTTATAAATGATATTCCAGTAAATCATCTGTCCTGGAAGAAAATATATGAACTAGCAAATTCTGCAAAAGTTGGTTCTAGTATATCACACAAAAATATGTTAAAAGAATTAATGAGATATTTGGGAGGAATAATGACTATGCAGGCAAAAGAATCAAATTGGGTATATGTGGTTTCACTTTCAACTGCAAAACCAGAAAATTGTGATTTGACATGGATAGAATTAGTAGAAAAGAAAATGAAATATTTTCACCCATTTGGAATTAATGGTTGGCCTAAAGAGCCACCTAATTATATAGGTTTTCGGTATGGAGGAAGATTACAGTCAATTTATCATATTGAAAGCTATTCGATAGTAAAAAATCTTCATGATGATATTGAGGAAATGCCTAATGTGGAAGATGAATATGAGCATTTTGTGTACAGCCTTGGGAAACCAATTATACCATCAAAAGTCGTTAAGACAGGAAACATATACGCATCTGGTCGCAAATGGGCAATGCTTGATACATTATTGACTGCTGATACGATTCATGAAGCTAGTGAAATTTCCAAACAAAGGATGAATAACGAATAACGATAAAATAACAGGGAAATAGAAAAAATAATCCCTGTTATTTTATTATTACATATTAACTATACTAGATGGTGTTTCATCATCAGAATCACCATCCGGTGGGATATAATCCATCAAATCTTCAGCCTTATTTCTCCTGGGTGCTTTTTTAGCATATAGTTTATCCCGAGTGAGATGGACTTTAGAACGCTTGTTATAAAAAATAAGAATAGCTTCAGCATAACCAAGAGAGCCGACACGTCTGTCTTTGGCGGTTTGACTTAGGGTTTTGATGGATACTCTGCCAAGCCTTTCTTTAACTGCCAGCACCATCTCTAAAGACATCATATTAAAAAAGGGAACCTTCACCAACAATAAAATCAAAAGAGGAACTTTCAAAAATAATTGAGGAGTGCATGCCCCCCTTATAAACTAATGGGTTAGCTATATAATATCGATAGTGTTAATGGTGAAGAATATCTTAAAATTATAAGGTTGAGAAGGTTGATTTAACTATCATCGCTATTATTTTTTTAGGGTCCATATATTTTCAATAGGCATCTTGATAAATATTGAATTTATATTTATTATTAAATATAGATTCAGTATTATAGGACAAAGAGGTGTGCTATGGCACAAGTATTAAAAGAAGAAGTTAGAAATAGAATACTCGAAGCAGCAGAAAAAGTATTTTATAAAAAGGATTATAGAGGTGCCAAATTAACAGAAATTGCAAAAGAAGCAGATATTCCTGTGGCACTCATTTATACCTATTTCAAAAATAAGGAAGTTTTGTTTGATGCAGTAGTAAGTTCTGTTTATATAAACTTCGAGTTAGCTTTTAATGAGGAAGAATCTTTGGAAAAAGGTTCTGCTTCTGAAAGGTTTGATGAAGTTGGAGAAAATTATATTCATGAACTTTTAAAAGAGCGTAAGAAGTTAATTATTTTAATGGATAAAAGTTCAGGTACAAAGCATACAGATGCAAAACAAAAACTCATATCACAAATGCAGGTTCATATTGAAGTAAGTTTAAAAAGACAATCAAAAGAGGAATATGATCCAATGCTTGCTCATATTTTAGCCAGTAACTTTACAGAGGGACTTCTTGAAATAGCAAGGCACTATCAAAGTGAAAAGTGGGCAAAAGATATGCTAAAACTCATTGCAAGGTGTTATTACAAGGGAGTGGAATCCTTATAATTAGCACTAAAAAATAGACTTTGCGTAATCAGCAAAGTCTTACTTTAAACCTTAATACTGAATTTAAATTCAATATTATTCAATTTTGAAAGGAGCGTTGTTCATGCCGGAAAAAGAATTAAGAAAAAAAGTGATTGGAAAAAATGGCTTATCCAATTTACTTCTTGCTTTAAAAATAGTATGTGATTTGATACCACAAATCTTACTCGTATATTTGATTAGTTCTTTAATTACAAACAATATTAGCGAAGATAATTTGAAATATATTTTCTTAGGAATCTTTATATCATTTGCATTAAAAGGTGTGTTTTATTATTTTGCAACAAAGGTTGCTCATGAGAAAGCATACGAAAAATTGACAGAACTTAGGTTAGATATTATCGGTCATCTAAAAAAACTAAGTTTAGGATTTTTCAAAGAACATAATACCGGAGAGCTCACCAACATCGTTCAACATGATGTAGAACAAGTGGAAGTATACCTTGCCCATGGTCTTCCTGAAATAATATCAGTTACACTTCTGCCTACCATTATTTTTGTAGCTATGATTTTTGTAGACTGGCGTCTTGCTCTTGGAATGATTGCCGGAGTTCCACTCATGTATTTGGTAAAAGTTCTTTCACAGAAAACAATGGATAAGAACTTTGCTATTTACTTTAACCATGAAAACAAGATGAGAGAAGAGCTAATGGAATATGTAAAAAATATTCCTGTTATTAAGGCTTTTGCTAAAGAAGAGGAGATTAGTGAAAGAACATTAAAAACGGCAAGAGAATATATTTACTGGGTTAAAAAGAGCATTGGAGCAATTACAATTCCAATGGGACTCATTGACATATTTATGGAAATTGGAGTGGTAATTGTCATGATTTTGGGAAGTATCTTTCTTTATCAGGGGAATATTACAACGCCTAATTTTATCCTTGCAATTATTTTATCATCTGCGTTTACCGCATCCATAAGCAAGACAGCCACTCTACAACATTTTTCTATTATATTTAAGGAGGCATTAAAGGCAATTGGAAAAGTTTTAACAGTTCCACTTCCAAACAAAAAGATAGAACAAGGTTTAGAATTTGGAAACATAGAATTTAAAGATGTGAATTTCGCATACGGAAAAGATGGATTTGAGCTTAAAAATATCAATTTGACTTTTAAGAAAAATAGTTTGAATGCCTTTGTAGGAGCAAGTGGCTGTGGGAAAAGTACTGTATCTAATTTGCTTATGGGATTTTGGGATGCTGACAGCGGACGAATAGAAATAAATGGGAAAGATATAAAGGATTACAGTCAGGAAAATATTTCAAATCTTATTGGAAGTGTGCAACAGGAGGTCATCCTTTTCGATTTAAGTATTTTTGACAATATTGCAATCGGAAAACTAAATGCAACAAAAGAAGAAGTTATAGAGGCAGCTAGAAAAGCAAGATGCCATGATTTTATTTCTGCTTTACCAAACGGATATGAAACACGAGTAGGTGAAATGGGAGTTAAGTTATCCGGTGGAGAAAAACAAAGAATCTCTATTGCAAGAATGATACTGAAAAATGCACCGATTTTAATATTAGATGAGGCAATGGCAGCTGTTGATAGTGAAAATGAAAGACTAATCGGTGAAGCGATTGATGATTTAAGTAAGGATAAAACCATCATTACAATTGCTCATCATCTAAATACGATTAGAGATTCAGACCAAATTATAGTTATGGATAAGGGTGTTGTTCTTGATGCAGGAAGCCATGAAGAGTTGATGAAAAGATGTGATTTTTATAAGGATATGGTTGATGCACAGAACAAAGTTGATAGATGGAATTTGAAAGATAATAGTCATTCACGAGCAAGGAACGGAGTGGATTACGAGTGTACGGAGATGGTAACAGAAAATGTTTAGAGAAATGTTAAAACTACTTACAAAAACCGGCAAGAGAGATTTGATTATATCAAGTGTATTCTTTGCCCTTTATGGACTAAGCTCCATAGCCATGATTGTTATCGTATTTTCTATACTGTTCCAAATCTTTGATGGAACGAGCTTAGCAAGCCTATATAAATATTTTATTGCGATTGGATTACTTGTAGTCTTCAAAGGTATTTGTAATATGGTCGCAGATATGAAAAAGCATAGTGCCGGTTTTGATATTGTTCAGCAAATAAGAGAACGTATGATTATCAAATTAAAGAAATTCAGTTTGGGATTTTATACCAATGAAAGACTGGGAGAGATCAATACAATTTTACACAAAGATGTTGATAATATGTCCCTTGTTGTAGGACACATGTGGTCAAGAATGTTTGGTGATTTTTTGATAGGTGCGGTTGTATTTATTGGTCTTGCAAGTATTGATTTTCAACTTGCCATTATGATGGCTGTATCTGTTCCGATTGCACTTATCTTTCTATATCTGACAATTAAGCAATCTGAAAGAATTGAAAATCAAAATAACTCAGCACTTCTTGATATGGTTAGCTTATTTGTTGAATATGTTAGAGGAATACCTGTACTAAAGAGTTTTTCAAACAATAAGAGCTTGGATAATGAGCTTATGAATAAAACAAAAAAGTTTGGAGAAACAAGCAAAGCAGCTTCAAGATTCAAGGCAAAACAGTTATCTATATTTGGTTTTTTGCTGGATATTGGATATTTGGTTCTTTTAATTGCAGGAACAATATTTGTTGTAAAGAAAAATCTTGATGCCCTTCATTTTATTATCTTTGCAGTAATTTCAAAAGAGTTTTATAAGCCGTTCGCTTCTATGGAACAACACTATATGTACTATGTTTCGGCGGTAGATAGTTACGAAAGACTTTCAAGAATTTTATATGCAGATGTAATCCCGGATAAAGTGAATGGAATTGTTCCGCAAGATAATGATATAGCTTTTGAAAACATAGATTTTTCCTATGAAAAAGATGAATTTAAAATGGAAAAATTGAGCTTTTCTATTGCTGAAAAAACAATGACAGCCTTAGTTGGAGAATCAGGTAGCGGAAAGACTACTATAACCAACTTGCTTTTAAGATTTTATGATGTGCATAAAGGAAAAATCACACTCGGAGGAATTGATATAAGAGATATTCCTTATGATGAGCTTTTAGATCGTATCAGCATTGTCATGCAGAATGTTCAACTGTTTGATAACACGATCGAAGAAAATATCAGAGTAGGTAAAAAAGGAGCTACAAAAGAGGAAATCATCAAAGCTGCAAAGAAAGCAAGGATACATGATTTCATTATGAGTTTACCAAAAGGTTATGAAACTGATATTGGAGAAAATGGTGGGATTCTTTCAGGTGGGCAGAGACAAAGAATATCTATTGCAAGAGCATTTCTGAAAGATGCACCGATTTTAATTCTTGATGAAATGACAAGTAATGTTGATCCTGTAAATGAATCTTTGATACAAGATGCTATTACAGAACTTGCAAAGAATAGAACTGTACTTGTAGTGGCTCATCATTTAAAAACAATTCAAAAAGCTGACCAAATTCTCGTATTTCAAAAAGGAAATTTACTTGAAAAAGGAAAGCATGGGGAACTTCTTGATAAAAATGGTTACTACACAAAATTATGGAAAGCTCAGTACGAGGTATAATCATGATTTTGTTAAAAGATGTTTCTTATGAATGGGAAGATGGACGAACTGCTTTAAAAAATATCAATCTTGAAATTAAAAAAGGTGAATTTGTTTTAATTTCAGGGAAAAGTGGAAGTGGTAAAAGCACTCTTGGAAGTGTAATGAATGGTCTTATTCCACATTATTACAAAGGCAAAATGAAAGGAGAAGCCTTTGCGTCCGGAAAAGATATAAGCAAATTATTACTTCATGAAGTAGGGCATATTGTAGGGACTGTATTTCAGGATCCAAGAAGTCAGTTTTTCACGACAACGACAGATGAAGAAATAGCTTTTGGGCTTCAAACTATCTGCAAATCAAGAGATGAAATCAAACAGAGAGTAGAAGAAGTATATGCAGAGTTGGATATTGAGGAACTTAAAGGAAAATCTGTTTTTGAATTATCAAGCGGACAGAAACAAAAGATAGCTATTGCAAGTATCTATGCGATGAATCCGAAAGTTTTAATTTTAGATGAGCCTTCAGCAAATTTGGATATGAAAGCAACATTTGATCTATTTTTAATTTTGGAGAAATTAAAGGGAAAAGGTACAACAGTTGTTCTAATTGAGCATCGTTTGTACTATGTAAAGTCTTTATTTGACCGTTTTCTTTTGATGAAAGACGGAGAAATTACGAAAGACTTGAGTCGGGAAGAAGTTATCTATCTTGAAAGGGCGTTTTGGGATGAAAATGGACTAAGAACTCTTGAATTAGAAGAATACAGGATAAGTGAGAAGAAAGATCCATATCAATTAAATGATGAAAGTATCATCGGAAAAGGCTTGAAATTTTGCTATCCGAATGTAGCTAAGGATGGAAAGAAGAAAAAACAGTGCATTTTAAATCATCTTGATTTCAACATGGAGTACGGAAAAGCCATTGGTCTTATCGGCTTAAATGGTACTGGGAAAACCACCTTTGCAAGAGTGCTTTCAGGACTTGAGAAGATAGAAGAGGGGAAAATATGGGCGAGGAAAGATAAGTCGCTTAATCATAAAGATTTAATGGATATGTCATATTTTGTCTTTCAAGATTCAGACTATCAGTTGTTTTCGGAAAGTGTACTTGATGAAATGCTACTTGGTATTTCAAGTAAAGATAAAAAAGAAAATACTCAAAAGGCAAAGTCTATTTTGAGTGTACTTGGCTTAGACAAATACATTGATAAGCATCCGTTTGCTTTATCAAGAGGAGAAAAACAAAGATTGACAATAGCTTGTGGAATGATGAAACAGGCAAAGATTTTCATCTATGATGAACCAACATCAGGTTGTGATAAAGACTCAATGCTTTCCGTCGCAAAACTGATTGAAGAACAATTGAAAATTGGGACAACAGTTTTGGTAATAAGTCATGATTTTGAGTTTTTGGCAAACACAGTGAGCAAGCTATGGGTAATGGGAGATGGAAAAATAGAAACTGTTTTAGATATGAGTGAAAATAATAAATTACTCATATTAGACAAGATGAGAGGAGGTAGAGAGCTTGATAGATAGAAAAACTATAGATCCGAGAATAAAACTTACTCTACTTCCAATTGTTGGATTTACGAGCTTTTTTATAAGCGATACAATTCTACTTTTTGTATTAATTGTTTTTGTCTTTTTTCTATATTTATATAGCGGGATGTGGGAAAGAGCGTTACGCTTTATCTTGTTTTTTGTGCTTTTATACTGCATAGAGTTAGGGCTTGGAAAATTTTGTGAAGCAAGTATTGTATTTGCAATATATATGTTTATTTACTTTGCATCAAGAATGACCTTAATCGCTATGTTTGGTGGATATATAACAAAGACTACAAGTGTAAGTGAAATGCTGGAAGCGTTAAATAGAATGAAAGTACCAAGAAGCATTGGTATACCTTTTAGTGTTTTGCTTAGGTTTGTATCAACCATAAAAATAGAACTCAAGGCATTAAAAGAAAATATGAAGATTCGAGGAATCGTAACAAGCAGATTTTTCCCGTTGCTACATCCAATTAAATATATTGAATATACGCTTGTTCCACTTTTAATGAGAATGATTAAGATTTCAGATGAACTGTCAGCTTCAGCACTCATTAGAGGACTTGATAGTGATGAAAACAGGGTTACATTAACAGAATTGCGGTTTAGAACAACGGATTTATTGATTGGACTATTAGGAGCTTTGATGATTGCTCTTGTGATAGTAATACAGAAAATTTATTAGGAGGACTTTTATGAAAAACAAATTAAATGGTCGTGATTTTATTACAATCGGAATTTTTAATGCAATTGGAATTGTTATATACATGACGGTTGCATTTGCTATGTCAACAACAGTTATTGGAGGATTTATTGCTTCAGGAGTTAGCTTTATGATAGCTGCTACCGTTTATATTCTTATGGCTGTAAAAGTTAAAAAGAAGGGCGTATTTACAATATCAGGAACGCTCCTTGGTTTGATTGCATTGTCAGGAGGACATTTGCCTCATGCAGTCTTTGCTGTAATCGGTGGAATTATATGTGATTTGATTATAGGAAATTATGAGAACAAGGGACGAATGATTATTGGATATGGGACATTTGCACTAGCAGATTTTTTAGGGACAGTAATTCCTGTGATTTTATTTGGGACAGCTTCTTTTGTGGAAAGAGCGTCAAAATGGAAAATGAGCGAAGCACAAATAAATGAAGCATTATCATATTTCAAAGTTTCATGGGCAGTAGGATTTGGCTTGATAACTTTTGTTCTTGCTTGCATAGGAGCATTCGTTGCAACAAGGATACTTAAAAAACATTTTGAAAAAGCTGGAGTGATTTAATCAATCTTTGTTTGTTAGAAAAATAAAAATGGACTAAATAATGGAGATAATTGCTATGTATTATTTAGGGTCTGTTATTCATATAGAAAAAAACAATAGACCTTTTTGATACTGGTAATTATCATAAAAAATCAATTTAAAATATAAGGAAAGAGCATGTTTCTTTCATTTCAGAGGACTTATTATACCTATGTGCAGAAGTCCTCCTTTTTTGTTAAAAAACGCAGACAAAAAAGAAATGGAGGGAATAAAATGCCAAAAGAATATTACCTTTATGTCAACGCTCAAGTGAAAAGTTAAATCCACTTCTAAAGAATAAAAAATAAAGTGGAAGTAAGTTATTCAGAAATAGTGCTATCAAGGATTGATAATCTAAGATAGTACTATTTTTAAGTTGAAAATGATTTTATTTTAGTTAGAATGAAGGTGAAGTTACAGAAAAATGAGCGCATGAAAGGTAGGCAGAATCTACTGTTCAAAAAATTTGTAAGAGTTGATTCTACTTCGTTGATGGCTAAAAGTTGTATGCCGATTCTTCGTGTGTGATTGATTTTGAAACTTCTGAGTTATCTTCTTACTTTAGAAGATATGGTTTTAGAATTACTTCGTCTGCAGCGATTTCGGTAATTCCAAAATCATGAAGTCTCTTAGCCATTTCTTCGTTGTAGAAATGGAGCAGCTGTATGGATGATTTTCCGTGCAGCTTTTCTTTGTGCGTTATGTTAAGTTATTATGGTACAATATTTAAACATGAGAAAAAAAGAGATGAGAAAAGAAATGGAATTAAATAAAAATAATGTTATTGAAAATGCTTATGATAAACTCTTTTTTACAGAAAAAAAACAGACAAAAGGTATACAAATATATTGCTTAAACAATGATACAGGAACGGGTAAAATGCGTTGTTATAATCTTTTGGAAGGAATTCAACTCTCTTACAATACTTTGAATATGCAAACTACTTATCAAAAGATAGAGCCTAAGGAGGGTATGTTACAGATTGATCATTGTTTAGAAGGTTGTTATGAATTTATTTTAGAAAATAACGAGCATGCTTTTTTAGGGAGTGGAGATTTAAGCATTGTTGATCTTGGCAAAGCTTTATTTAAAAATTCTTGTATCCCTATGAAGAGATATGTTGGACTTTCACTTTTTATTGATATAAATGTGGCTCAAAAATCAATTGATAAATATTTTCCGTATGGAAATATTGATTTGCATAAATTACGAGACAGATTGTGTAAAAATGGAGTATCTTTGATTATACGTTCTCGTGATGGAATAAATCATATTATCAACGAACTCTATGAGGTAGATGAAAGAGTAAAGCTTCCATACTCTATTATAAAAACGATAGAGTTACTTTTGTTTTTAGGTTTGATAGAATCAAAAGATACAGAACAGTTTTCATCATTTTCTGAACCAGTATACAGAGCAACTCAAGAGTGTTATAAAATGATTATAGAAAATCCTTTTGAATGGATGAAGATAAGAGATTTAGCGAAAAAGTTTGCTGTTTCCGAATCAAGTCTTAAAAATTGCTTTCAATGTATTTCTGGGAAATCTATAGGTGCTTTTATGAGGGAAAACAGAATAAAAGAAGCATCGATTCTTTTGAATAAAAAACCATACTTAAGTATAGGGGAACTTGCCGAGATGACCGGTTATGAAAATCAAAGTAAGTTTTCAAAGGCGTTTAAAAGTATTATGGGTAAAAATCCAAGTGAATTTAAGTGAGAATAATTTGTCTTTTTGGAGTTAAAAAATACCCAATTGGTTATAGAGAACTTTTAACTTTGCAGGCATACTTAACATGGATGGTGATATAAGGCACTGGTGCACCAGTGTCTTATATTTTTCATCAGGGTTAGTTAAAACTAACAAATTAAGAACTGGAATTTAGGAGGGAAGTTCATTATGAAGTTAAAAGACATTATTCAAATCACTGTATTTACGGTTATTGCTTTTGTTTTAGGAATGGCTGTATCAATGGGTACAGGAATGTTAGGAACCGTTTCACTTTATGTTGCAAGTGGTTTTTCTGCACTTGTGATAGCGCCGCCATTTGTTGTAATGGCAAAAAAGATTAAGAAAAAACCTTCAGCATTTATATTTTTCATGTTGTTGGCTATTTTTTGGTCGTTAATGGGATATTGGCCTATGCTAATTATAAATTTAGTCGCAGGAATTGTAGCTGAAATTATCATTGGAAATTATGAAAATGATAAACGAGTGGCAGCGGCAGTTGCAACTGGAATGTTTATAATTTCAATGCATGCTATGACTTTTGTTAAAGTTTTAGGTCCACAAAAATTAGTAGAAGTTTTTAGTGTTTTTTCTCCAGAACAAGCACAATTTATGCATATGTTTTTCACACCTAAAGCCATGCTAATTTCTATTGCAATAAATATTGTTTTGGTCATTTTAGCCGGTACTTTCGGAATGTATATAAATAATAAATTTTTTGAAAAAAGAAAAGAAAAAGGAATACTTTGATGCAAAAAAACACAATAAAAGAGACTTGCATAGTTAATAGTATAGTTTTGTTTATTCTTATCGTTTCATTCTCTATCACGCTTTTTATTACTGATAAGCTTGGCTATTATATTATGCTAGCGGTTTCGTTTGTTTTGTTGCTAACGCATTCAAAAAAAGTATTTCTTAACATGTCTACAAAGTATTTGTTTCTCATACTACTTTTGTACTTATTAAAGAAACTTCCTTATGGACTTGGAGTGGCGTCTTTTATGGGCTTGCTTTTAATTGGAATAAAGCTTTTTCCCATTTTTACTTTAGGTAGAATACTAATAGCTTTATCGCCGCTTACTATAATGAGTTCATTAAGGAAAATCGGAATTTCCAATAATTTTAATCTAAGTGTTGCTACGGGACTTAGATTTATGGGTGAAATGAATATAAGGCTTAAAGAAATACGAAACGGTATGAAAGTAAGAGGCTTAAAAATAAGCCTCTTACATCCTGTCTGTTCATTTGAACTTTATCTTATTCCATTGATGTATAAATGTCTTCATGTAAGCGAAACTTTAACATCTTCCATTATTTCAAAAGGTGCAGAATACAACACGGAAAAAACAAGTTACACTCCAACTAAATATAATATCTTTGATCTAATTTGTTTGTGCATTTCTTTTTATTTAGTATGGAGAGTTCTATAAAAATGAGAGAATATTAATGAATATTTTAGATGCCAAAATCAATAAATTTAAGTATAAAAACAGCAAAGAGATTATCTTAAAAAATTTAAGTTTAAGCGTTGAACCGGGTGAATTGATTGTTATAACAGGACTTTCAGGATGTGGAAAAACGACTTTGACAAGAATATTAAATGGCTTAATTCCCAATCACTATGAGGGTGATTTAGACGGGGAAGTAAATTTATTCAATAAAAATTTGCTAGACTACGAAAAAGGTGAGCTTGCAAAATATATCGGCAATGTATTTCAAAATCCATCGGATCAGTTTTTTGCTACCATTGCGGAAGAAGAAGTCGCCTTTGTCGGAGAAAACTTAGGAATGCCCCTTAAGGAATTAAAACAAAAAACAAAAGAAGCCTTTGAAAAAATGGGAATTAGCGACTTGATGGACAAGAAACTTTCCGAACTTTCCGGAGGACAAAAGCAAAAAGTAGCAATTGCTTCCACTTTGCTATATGATACCAAAATTATTTTCTTTGACGAACCTTCCTCCAATTTGGATTATCAAGGGATTGCTCAGTTTAGAGATATTGTTCGCAGATTAAGAGCGATGGGGAAAACAATCCTTGTTGCGGAACATCGATTGTTCTTTTTAAATGATTTATATGACCGCTTAATCTATATGAAAGATGGGACGATCGAAAGGGTGTTTTCTCAAGGAGAACTCACAGAGAATGACTGCAAAAAATATGGATTGCGAGCAATCAGTTATAGGTCCCTGAAAGCACAAAACTTGGGTGCGGAACAAGAGAAGGCTGCGAGTATCGTGGATTTAAGTATCAATATCGGGAAACAGGAACTCATAAAGAATCTTTCCTTTGATCTTCATTATGGAGAAATCATGGCAATCATCGGGAAAAATGGAATCGGGAAAACAACATTAGGAAGAACTTTGGCGGGCCTAATTAAAAATAAAGGGAAAATAAGCTATGGAAAAACAACGAAAGAAAGATTGAAGCAATCATACTATATGATGCAGGATGTGGATTATCAAATTTTCTTTGATACGGTGGAAAATGAACTGATCCCTAAGAATAAAGTGAAAGATAGTGAATATCTGAAAGAAGTCACCTCCTACATTAGGGCGATTGATTTGTGGGATAAAAAAATGGATCATCCGCAAGAACTTTCCGGTGGGCAAAAGCAAAGGCTTGCACTTGCCACTGCCTTTTTAAGTGAAAGGAAAATCATTATTTTGGACGAGCCGACTTCAGGGCTTGATTGCAAAAGAATGAAAGAAATAGGAGCTATGATAAGGAAGTATGCGACTAAGAGACCGGTGGTTATTATTACCCATGATTTAGAACTTCTCTTTGAGGTGTGTAATACGGTGCTGATGATTGATGACAAGACTTATAAAAAAATACCTGTAAAAGAGAATGAAGTTGAAATATCGGATTTTTTATTTGCTTCCATAGGATAAAAATTTTTGGTATCAAAGGAGGATATAGATTATGAATTTAATCAAACAGTATGTAAAAGAATATAAGAACACTTACATTCAATCTGTTCTATTGGCAGTTTTAGGAGTGGTATCCGGTCTTGCCGCATATATCATATTAGCAAAAATGATTGTAGGACTGATTGGAAAAAACACAGAATTCGGATTTTATTTGCAATACGGTCTTATGGTATTAGCCGCAATGGTCTTGAAAGAAATCTTTGCGGCGGCTTCCACCTCCATATCGCATCAAGCAACGTTTTATTCCTTAAAAAAGATAAGGGAAGAAATTTCTAAAAAACTGTTTCGGATGCCCCTTGGAAAGGTTATGAATATTTCTTCCGGTAAGCTCAAGAATATTATTGTGGATCAGGTGGATTCTATGGAAACAACCTTAGCACATATTATTCCTGAAATGACTGCCAATATCATCGGTCCGATTCTCTTGCTGATTTATATGTTTATTTTGGATTGGAGATTGGCACTTGTTTCCCTAATCCCTCTTGTGATTGGAATGTTCTGTATGAAATCGGTGATGGCATCTTATGGGAAAAAGTATCAGCAATCGGTGGAAATCAATCAGAAAATGAATAACGCAGTGGTGGAATATATCGGAGGAATTGAGGTCATCAAGATGTTCAATCAAAGCGAAGCCTCCTATCAGAAATACAGTGAAGCAGTCCATGAAAATGCGGCATTTTATTATCATTGGATGAAAGAAACGATGATTGGTGTATCTGCATACAGAAAAATTTCACCTATGTCCTTGCTTACAATCCTGCCGTTAGGAGTTTATTTCTATTTAAATGGTTCCTTAACAATAGCGACTTTTATAACCATCATTGTACTTTCTTTTGGAACGGTGGAAAATATATTGACGGCGACCAATTATATGGATGATCTGTCCAGAATAGGAACGATTACAAAGGAAATCGGATTGATTTTAGATGCTCCTGATCTTGAACATGGGAAAGGGAATGTTTCGTTATCTGGTAGTGATATTGAACTGAAAAATGTGGATTTTTCTTATACGGAAGATAAGAAAGTATTAGAAGGGGTCAGTTTGACGATTGGGGAAAATCAGGTAACGGCATTTGTCGGTCCGTCAGGAGGCGGAAAGTCAACCATTACGAAGCTGATTGCAGGTTTTTGGAATGCAGATGCCGGAGAAGTAATAATCGGGGGAAAAAACATCAAAGAGATTCCGCTGGAACAGTTATCCGAAACCATCTCTTATGTATCACAGGACAACTATCTATTTGATATGTCTGTCAGAGAAAATATAAGAATCGGAAAACCGTCGGCAAGTGATAAGGAAGTAGAGGAAATGGCAAAATTATCCGGTTGTGATGAATTTATCCGAGGGTTATCCGCCGGGTATGACACGATTGTGGGAGAAGGCGGAGGACATTTGTCCGGAGGAGAAAAGCAACGAATTTCTATCGCAAGAGCCATGCTGAAAAATGCACCAATCGTCATTTTAGATGAAGCAACCTCCTATATGGATACCGAAAATGAGAGTATCGTTCAGGAAGCCATCAGCAATTTGGTGAAAGGAAAAACATTGATTTTAATTGCACATAGGCTTAGAACCGTTGTTAATGCAGATAAAATATTTGTGGTCAAAAACGGGAAGATTGAAAGCTGTGGACAGCATGAGGAGCTTTTAGAAACATCAAAAGTCTATTCCTCTTTGTGGAAAGCTGCGGGAAAGGAGGAGCGTTATGATTACAGTATTTAAGAAAATATGGAACTTTGCAGAAAAGGAACAATCGAATATACGAAAGTCCATTATTGTCGGCTTCCTTTGTGCGGCGTTTAACGCAATGCAAATGGGTGGTGTGTATTATGTTCTCGTTAAAATATTTGACGAAACTCTTTCCGTGAAGGATATAGCCGTTGTCTTAGGGATTCTTCTTATCAGCTTAGTCGGAAAGATTATCACACAATATGTTTCTCAGCTGGAACAAACGCATGCCGGCTATTTTATGGCAGCGGATAAAAGAATTCGTATTGGAAACAAGCTGAAAAAAGTACCGATGGGATTTTTCAGTGAATTCAGCTTAGGAAAGATTACAACAATGAGTACAACCACTCTCAGCCAGATTGAAATGCAGGTACCGATGTTGCTTGTGCTTGTTTTAGGCGGATTACTCAATACTATTGTTTTTGCCTTAGCCTTGTTTTATTTACATATAATGGTGGGGATGACCGCAGTTTTAGGAATCCTTGCATTTTTTATTGTCACTTATTTTATGGAGAAAAAGTCAAGAGAAAATGCAAGTGAAATTGGCATCGCTCAAACGCATTTGACAAAACAGGTACTGGAAACCGTACAGGGAATACAGGTGATTAAATCATACAATTTAGGCGGCAAGAATAATAAAGAACTTAGCAATGCATTTGAAGAAAACTGTAATATTACAATGAAACTTGAAAAAACTATGACTCCATATATCGCCTTGCAGAGAATTGTCCTTGGAATCAGTATTGCCGCTATTATTATTTTATCTGTCAAGTATTACATGGAGGGAAATATGATTTTGGCAGATGCAATTATGTCGATGATTGCCGGTTTTATTATCTTTGAGGGAATCAAGGCGGCAGGAAGTTCTATGGCAATACTGAGAATTGCGGAAAACTCCATCGACAGCTTGAAATATTTGGAACAGATTCCTGAAATAAAAGAAGGACAGGAAACAAGTCCAATCCGTCACCCTAGTATTGAATTTAAAGATGTTTCTTTCGCTTATGATGAAAAGACGATTTTAGATCATATTTCCTGTGAGATGAAGAAAAACACCATTACTGCCATTGTTGGTCCGTCCGGAAGTGGAAAGACGACTTTTTGCAATCTGATTGCAAGATTTTGGGATGTGAATACAGGAGAAATCTTAATAGGTGGGAAGAACATCAAAGAGTATACTCTGCCCCATCTGATGAGTCATATCGCTATGGTATTTCAGAGTGTCTATCTCTTTGAAGATACGATTGAAAATAATATCAAGTTCGGTGTGCCGAATGCGACAAGAGAAGAAGTCATAGAAGCTGCTAAAAAGGCGATGTGCCATGATTTTATAGAAGCCTTGCCGAATGGGTACGATACATTGATTGGTGAAGGTGGAGCCACTCTTTCCGGTGGAGAAAAGCAGAGGATTTCCATTGCCAGAGCTATGTTGAAAGATGCCCCGATTGTCATTTTTGACGAAGCCACAGCAAATATTGATCCGGAAAATGAAGATAAGCTAAAGACTGCTATTGAAGAACTGACAAAGAACAAAACTATTATTATGATTGCTCACAGACTTTCTACCATACGAAATGCCGATCAGATTTTAGTTTTAAATAACGGAAAAATAGAACAACGTGGAAATCATGAAGAACTAATGAAGCAAGGAGGTTTGTATAAAACATTGATCAATATGAAAAATAAAGCAACTGTTTGGAAGATTGCTAATTAGTGTGAAGGAGATGGTTAAAATGAAACAAAACATGAAAGAGCAATTGTTAACCAAGACACCATTATCACTAATGTTCCAACTATCCATTCCGGCAGTGATTGGAATGATTGTAATTGGACTGTACCCTCTCATGGACGGAATCTTTGCCGAAAAAATTATAGGACAAACAGCAATGACCGCTTGTGGTGTTGCAATGCCTCTCACCTTTTTTAACAGCGGTGTTTCAACCTTGTTTGGTGTAGGGTCTGCTTCTGTTCTATCAAGAGCAATCTGAAAAGGAGACCAGAAAACCGTAGATAAAATCATGGGGAACTTAATTTTTTGGGTGATTTTGTTTTCAGTTATCATTACAGTTGGAAGAATCCTCCTCGCACCAAACTTTTTAGATATGTGGAGACAGTAGTTTTGATGTCAAAAGTTTCACCCAAGAATTAAATAAAGTTTAGATGTTAAAGGCTTATTCTAAGACTATCGTTAAAAGGTATCGGTAGTCAGAAGTAGGCCTTGTTTTTTGCAAAAAAACTGAGAGGGAACATATTAAAAATACATGATATTAAACCTTTCTCTGAACGTAGAAATTTTATTAAAAGTAATTGGATATCATTATGCAAATCATGTCATACGAGAATTCATGTAGAAAGAGGAATCGTTAGAAAAAATAACCACTCGTAAAGAATGATTATTTTATCAGTTCATCAATGTTTCGTTTTGAATATAGAATCCTACGAACTTCCATAGTGTTATCAATTATTACATAAAAAATCGAGAAGTTTCTTACATTGATTCTATAGTAGGGATGATTCCTAATCTTTGATGAATGATAGGGAGAAAAACTAAGAGGCATTTCAAGTCTTTTAACAATTGCCAGTTCTATATCATCAACTAAGCGGTGAGCTGCACTGGGATTTTGTAGCGTATTGGTTATATAATCAGTGGCTTTAAGTAAATCTTCTTCAAATAAAGGAAGAAAAGTTAATTTATAGCTTCGCTTGTTCATCAACTCTGCTCCTTATTTTGTCAAATACATCAGATTTAGAAAGGCGGATAGAAGAGTTTGCTGCAAATGCATCTGCTTCATCGAGCTTTCTTTCAATATCATCTGTAAGTGCAGAGTATTGTTCAATGCTCATAAGTACCATCGTTCCATAACCATTTTTAGTAAGGAACACCGGAGTGTTGGAATCTATAACAGTTTCTTCAATTTCTGGGAATTTGTTTCTTAAGTCAGAAACTGGACGAATATTAATCATAGTATTGACCTCCTTTAAATATCAATATAATATCATAATTCTATCTTAATTATAATAGATAGGAGAGATATGAATCATACCTTGGAGAATGGGATAGGGTATCTTATTTAGAATAATGTAGTTATATCCATCATTGTCATACATAACAATGATGGATATTTTTTGAGTACATCACCTTTTCTATGTTATTATGTGTATACAAATTGTATTTACAAAGGAGTATTTGGAATGGCTAGTACACAAGTAGTAAATTTTCGTGCAGATTCAATATCTTATCAGAAGACAAAAGAAATCTTAGCGGATGAGAAAATTACAGTTTCGGATGTGCTGAATGCAGCGCTTAGAAAAATCGCAAACGGCACAGTTGATGCGAAGGAATTTGTTTCCAGTGATTTACAGAATACACAGTATCAAATAGCTTTTGAGGATTTAAAGAAAGAAATTTTAGCTGGACATCAAGAAATTAGTGAGGGTAAGGTCACTTCTCTAGCTGATGTGAGAAAGGAATTCAATCTTGACTAATTTAAAACAGTATCTTGTTTTCCTTGCGGATAGTGCAAAGAAAGACTTACATAATATTCACAACTATATTGTTGTAAATTTTTATAGTCAGCAATCTGCTGATGGAAAAATAGATTTAATTTTAAGTGCTCTTGAAACTTTGGAAATGTTTCCAGAAGTCTGTCCATTAGTTTCAAGTAGGGGATATGGTGAGATGACTAGTGATGGTAAATCTTATCGATATATGCCAATAGAAAGCTATTTAGCATTTTATTACATTGACAATCACAAAGTATTTGTAGCTCGTATCTTAAGTGCAAAACAAGATTGGGCTAAGATTTTCTATAAATGAACTTGTATTTTAAAGTAATAAATATTGATAGAATTAGGACTGCATATGTAGGTGGTGATATCGTGAAGGTTGATATTAAAAAAGTAAATTCATATGATGATGAACATGCTGAGTTAAGTGTTGTTAAAGTGACGGACACGATTCAAAGTGCAATCGATACACTTGAAAATAATTGTCGTGTGATCGCAGCACGTTTAAATGATCAGACTGTCATGTGTCAGATTGATAAAATCTACTATATTGAATCTGTTGATAAGAGGACATATATTTATACGAAGGATAATACACTTGAAGTTTCATATCGACTATATGAACTTGAAAGTGAATTGACTCGTAATTTCTTCAGAGCCGCAAAGGCAATGATTATTAATATTCGAAAAATTAAATCTGTTAAATCTGAAATTAATGGTAGGATGACAGCAGAACTATTAAATGGTGAGCAGGTAATCATCGCAAGAAGTTATGTAAAAGAACTAAAAGAAAGGCTGGGATTATAACATGAATAAAGCGAAAATTATCTTTAATCAGACGATTATGATTTCTACAGCCATTCTATTTGGGCTTGGTATTCAAATGATTATCCAACATTTTATTTCAGGTTCAGAGACACTAGTGTTAGGTTGGTATATTCCTATTTCTATTTGTTTAACTGGCTTTTTATGTTCATTACCTACTTATTTCCTGTTGGATATAGATACATTAGAGAAAAAGGTTATGTGGATGAGAATTGGGATTCACTTTGTATTAGTTGGTGGAATTGTAGTTCTATGCGGTTATCTTTTTGACTGGTATGGTGATTTATTTGATGTACGTAAGATTGTTGTTATGTACAGTATTATCTATGTATTTGTATGGATCATTACTGCATGGATTGCTAAATCAGATGAGATAAAAATCAATGCAGCAATCAAAGATATGCAAGATTCAGAATAAGAAATAAATAACGAAAAATAGATGTTTTCAAAGAAAATGTGCAACTCAGTAGCCTGTATATGCAGGTTGGTAGAGTAGCACTTTTTTTATTCTTTCATGATGATAAGATGCTTTCAGAAAGAAAAAGATTCAGGAGGAGTTATTACTATGAATGCAATTACGGTAAAAAACTTAACGAAGAGATATGATAAGACAACTGCTGTAGACCACATCTCATTTGAGGTGAAAGAAGGGGAATTCTTTGCCTTTCTTGGTGAGAATGGTGCAGGTAAATCTACCACGATTAATATGTTATGTACGATCTTCGATAAGACAGAAGGAGATGTACAGATATTTGATTATACATTAGGAAAGGATGATGACAAGATTCGCGAGAATATAGGTATTGTTTTTCAGAATTCAGTTCTCGATGGAAAACTAACTGTAAAAGAAAATCTTCTGACTAGAGCTTCCTACTATGGCATTAGTAAACAAGAAATTATGAAACGTTTAAATCCATTAATGCATGCTTTTGAATTAGAGAGTATTTGGAATCGTAATTATGAGAAATTATCTGGAGGGCAACGAAGAAGAGTCGATATCATTCGAGCACTTCTACATGATCCTAAGATTCTATTCCTAGATGAGCCAACAACTGGACTTGATCCTATGTCTAGAAAAGTAGTATGGGAGTATATTGACTATCTTCGTAAGGAGAAGAACATGACAATATTCCTTACGACACACTACATGGAAGAAGTTAGAGATGCGGATAGAGTCGTCATACTAGATAAAGGACATATTATCGCAAATGATACTCCAGCAGGTTTAAAGAATAAGTATACAAATACAAAACTAATTTGGTATACGGAACAAAATGGTGAAAATGAGAAGTTAATTAGTGACTTTGCATACAGATATGAAGTTGATCACTATATCGTGAAGTTAGAATCGCAAAAGGAATTTAATTTAACAGAATTTGTATATCATAATCGTCATCAAATTACGGATTATGAAATCGTAAAAGGAAGTATGGATGATGTATTCTTGAACTTAACAGGTAGAAAGCTTGGTGAATAATATGAGAGGGTTTTTAGGACTAACAAAAAGAAATTTATTACTATTTTTTAAGGATAAGCAATCTATTATATTTTCATTACTAACATCGATGATTGTACTGGTATTGTATCTATTATTTTTAAAAGATACATTTGTAAATTCGATGGATAGTGTAATGAATCAATTTCCTGGCCTATCGTCACACATTGATGAAAGTGATAAAGATATGTTTGCAAATCTAATCCTGCTAACAGGTATTCTAGGTTCCGCAATGATTACAGTTCCGTATAACTGTTTAATTACTCTTGTAAAGGATAGGGAAAATAAAGTGGATTATGACATTCTCGCAACACCACTGAAAAGAGGACAGATTATCTTTTCGTACTTTGTATCTGCGGCATTATCTTCAGTGATTCTTACAAGTATGATTCTTGCGATTGGACTTGGAGTTATTGCCGTGCAAGGAGATATCTATCTAGGAACAAGTGAGATTGTAAAAGCGTTTGGTGTTGTAGCACTTGGATCTATCTCTGCAACTTCAATCTTTATGATTGTAGTATTATTTTTCAAATCTGTAAGTGCTAGTGGCGCCTTCTCTGGTATGTTATCTGCAGCCTCAGGATTTATCATTGGTGCATATATTCCTATTTCACAGTTTTCAGAAAATATACAAACGGTATGCAATATCTTTCCTGCAAGTCAGATTACAATTGTGCTAAGGAATGTCCTAATCAATGGATTATTAGAACATATGAATACATCGCTAGCAGGAGTAGATCATGGCATGTTTACGACAATCATAAAAGAGCTATTCTCATTTAAAGCTAGAATATTTGATGGATATTTAGATGTAACACAAATGTTAGGGTACATTACAGTATCAATTCTTGTATGTATTGTTGTACAGATTATTGTTTATTCTAAAACATATAAAAAAGCGTAATAGAGTAAAGATTTCTTTTTCTCCTAATAAATTGTTTTATCCCTTAAAAAATAATATAATTTAAGGGATAAATTAATAATTAAGGGAGAGATAAAATGAGAGACTTTAATTATTCTAAAATCAAAGATATAAAATGGGATACAGAAGTCCTAAGTTTAGTTGCGTCAATTTATCGCTACCAAGGAAAACAAGAACTATATCTCAAACAAAGACCGAATGAACTAGAAAAGTTGATTGACATTGCGAAGATACAAAGCACAGAGTCTTCAAATGAGATTGAGGGTATTGTTACTACAAGTGTAAGGCTTAAGCAATTATTAGAAGAAAAGACAACACCGCGAAATCGAAACGAACAAGAGATTGTAGGATATCGAGATGTACTAGATATTATTCATGAAAATTTTGATGTGATACCAATCTCAAGAAACTATATTTTGCAGATGCATAAAATTTTGTATAGTCATATGAATAATCCACTTGCGGGGAAAACAAAGAATGTACAGAATTACATTAGTGCAACGTATCCAGATGGTCATTCAGAAGTTTTGTTTACACCTCTTAGTCCATTTGAAACACCAGGTGCTTTGGATTGTATTTGTAATGAATACAATCGTGTAATCGGTAATTTTGAAGTAGAACCTATCATCATGATTCCTATTTTTATCCATGATTTTTTGTGTATTCATCCATTCAATGATGGTAATGGTAGATTGAGTAGATTGTTAACAACCCTTTTGTTATATAAGAATGGTTTTTATGTAGGTAGATATATATCACTTGAATCATTGATTGCTAGAGATAAGGCTGCATATTATGAAGCGCTCAACAAGGCAGGAATAAATTGGCAGAATGGAAATGAAGATATTGTCCCATTTATCAAATATCTTTTGGGAATCATACTTGCGGCATATAAAGCATTTGATGATCGGTTCAGCATTGTGGAAGATAAGTTATCTGCTGTAGAAATGGTGAGGAAAGCAACATCACAAAAGATTGGTCGGTTTACGAAACAAGATATTCGGGAACTATGTCCATCCTTAAGTATAAGTTCTATTGAAGGTTCACTAAGAAAATTAGTTGAGGAAGGTGAACTTCGAAGAGAAGGGGTAGGACGTTCAACAAAATATATACGATTAAAATAGTATTACTTCAATTTATTTAAAGAACGTAAAGATGGAGGATGGGTATGCCTTTTGAGATAGTTAGAAACGATATTACAAAGATGAAAGTTGACGCAATTGTAAATGCCGCAAATAAATCTCTTTTGGGTGGCGGTGGTGTTGATGGTTGTATTCACCGTGCAGCAGGACCCGAATTACTTACGGAGTGTAAGTTACTGAATGGTTGTGAAACGGGAAGTGCGAAAGTTACCAAAGGATATCATTTAACATGCATGTATGTAATTCATGCGGTTGGGCCACGATGGATTGATGGTAATCATCATGAAAAAGAATTATTAGAGTCCTGCTATACAACTTCATTCAATCTTGCTAAGGAGTATGGTTGTAAGTCCATTGCATTCCCGTTAATCTCTTCAGGAATTTACGGGTATCCGAAAGATCAAGCACTAAGGATTGCTGTTGAACAGATTAGAAAGTTTCTATTGGATAATGAGATAATGGTATATCTTGTTATATTTGACCGTAAAGCATATGAAATTAGTGATAGTTTATATTCCGATATTACAACGTATATTGATGATCGATATGTAGATGAACATTCTGATTCTATTTCTTTCCAAAAAGTTAGATTTATAGGGTTTGAAAATGAATGTTTGAAAGAGGAGTCAGTACCACGCAGTTCTGCCAATCAGAAATCTATACAGGATTGGTTAAATGATATAGATGAAAGTTTTTCGGAAATGTTATTAAGAAAAATTGATGAGAGTGGTATGAGTGATGCGGAGTGTTATAAGAAAGCAAACATTGATAGAAAACTCTTTTCAAAGATTCGTTCTGATAAATTATATAAGCCATCCAAACCTACAGTTATAGCATTCGCTTTAGCACTAGAATTATCATTAGAGGAAATGCAAGATATGCTTGCAAAGGCTGGGTTTGCATTATCACATTCTAGTAAGTTTGATTTGATAATTGAATACTTTGTAAAACAGGGGAATTACAATGTATATGAAATTAATGAGGTATTGTTTGCATTTGATCAAAGCTTGATTGGTGGATAAAAAATGTCGCTTTACAGGCGACCCTTACATCTGAATGTATAGATACACTTAAGCCATACAAAAGGTAAACACCTTAGGAGGTAAGTGTATGAAAAAGAATTTAACAGAACTAGTATTTATTTTGGATCGTAGTGGTTCGATGCAAGGACTTGAAAAAGATACGATCGGTGGATTTAACTCCTTAATTGAAAAACAGAAGAAGGTTGAAGGAGATGCGTTAATCTCGACGGTATTATTCGCAAGTGAAAGTAAAGTGATTCATGATCGTATAGATGTGAAGGATGTCAAACCAATGACAGAAAACAATTATATAACTGGAGGATGTACAGCTCTATTAGATGCTATTGGAAATGCAATACATCATATTAGTAATATTCATAAGTATGCGCGTAAGGAGGATGTTCCTGAACATACTCTATTTGTTATCACAACGGATGGTATGGAAAATGCAAGTAAAACATATACATATCCAAAAGTGAAAAAGTTAATTGAGAATCAAAAAGAAAAGTATGGTTGGGAGTTTATGTTCTTAGGTGCTAATATTGATGCTGTTAATGTCGCAAGTTATATGGGTATCGATGAAAGCAGAGCAGTTAATTTCAATTGTGATAGTGAAGGTACTGAGTTAAATTACGAAGTTTTAAATGATGCAATTGGTGTTTTAAGAAAATGTAGTTATGTAAGTGCAGATTGGAAAAAGCGTATTGATAAAGATTTTAAAAAGCGTAGTAAATCTCATAATAAATAATGTTGATTAAGGGTAGTATAAGAACTCTGCCTTTTATTATGAAAAAAGAGTATATTATATTTAGATATATTTATTGGATTTATGGAATACAGTCAAATAGGAGGGTTATAAACATGGGTAATCTAATATGGCTGATTATAATGATTCCTTCAAGTCTTTTGTTTACATGTATTGGGATTTATGCCTGGATGAGAAAGAAACCGATATGGTTTTGGGCAGGTGATACTGTACCTGAAGATGAGATTACAGATGTTTGTGCATATAATCGAGCAAATGGAATCATGTGGCTTTGTTTCTCATTTCCGCTCTGGATAGGGACAATAATTGGTGCATGTCATAGCATAATTCTAGGCGCAAATATTATACTTGCAGATAGTACAGTTGGATTAGTCCTTATGATGATAACGTATACATTCATTCGTAAAAAGTATAAAAAGATATAACGTTGATTGATATTTACTAATTGGTAGAATAAATTTGCATGCATGTGTTCTTTATTAGTGATTGGCTAAGATACTTTAACTTGGGAAAATTTAAAAGTTAGCAATATGGCTGCGGTGTAGTTAAGTGCTATAATGCATATAGTGAAAGTTATGAATTATGAGGTAACCTATGGACAAGAGTATTTCTAATAATAAAAAGGCGTTCCTATATTCTGTGATTACTGTTGTATGTACATTTATTCTAGGTGGAATTATCTTTGTGATAGCTCCTGAGAAATCTAATACGACAGCTAGTATTCTCTTTATACTATTGAATCTCATTCCGATGCTAATGGCATTTCTATTTACGTATCAGTCAAAAGAAGTTAATGGATTGTGGCAGTTTTTAGAGAAGGTCTTCTGTGGGGAAGAACGTTCTATTGTTTGGCTATTCGTCTTACTTGTACCAGTTGTTTATTATGGTGTCTCCGTTTTATTACGGAATGTAAAATTTACTGGTATGGCATTAGGTGCTGTAATAGCTTATTTTCCATGGACATTATTTCAAGGTGGACTTGAAGAGGTGGGTTGGAGATGGTATCTACAAGAACATCTTCAGTGTAAGAATTTCATTCTTAAAATGTTTGTAATATCTGTCGTTTGGTTTGTATGGCATCTACCAATTTATAGGTTGCCATGGATTACTGCAGGATCTACAAATTACTTATTATTTTATTTGATGATACTTGGGAATACATTTATGCTTGGTGCAATCAAGGAATTCTCCAAGGGAGCGATTCCATGTGTGCTTGCACATATGTTGATTGATAGTCTTGCGATAGTTATGTTAGTGAAGAGTACGTTAGTACCACTTATCATTCTTGTGGTGATTGAAGTAGCACTATCGATATCTGCTGTATATTTTTTGAAAGATAAAAGTATGAATGCGTGAAATAATTAAAGAGAACTTACATGATATATTGTGCATTGATTCCAAGGATAAACGTAAAAAATGATTACTCTTACAGAAGAAGGACATGCGAGAATCACGAATGCTAGAAAAGTAATGGTATCAACAAAATCTATCTTGCTGGCTAGCTTGAGTGAAGAGGAAAGCAAACAGTTCCATTCTCTGTTAGATAAAGTGTGGAATTCCCTGGATAAAGATAGTTCAAGTAAAAAATAATATCTACACTTTTAATTGATATTGAAATGTACTGTCAGGAAGTGCTAAAATTTTAGTTAGATATAACTAACTAAAATTTTTAATTATTGGAGGATTGGAAATATGGAAAAGGGTCATCTGCCAATTTTGGGCGTTGGGCCGTTGTATGTCATCACTATTATTTTGATGACAGTCATCAGTATTATTCTTTCTGTAACAAGATTTATTCCTGTCATTACATTTACTAATATACGATTGATTTTTGTACTAATTGGTATTTTATGTTTTATTATTGGAATTACTCTATGGTTAAAGGCAGTTATAATCGATAGACTTGATGCACATATCATAAAGAATGAGTTGGTAACTACTGGTGTTTATGCATACGTAAGAAATCCAGTGTATAGTGCGTTCATGTTTGTTTGTACAGGGGTTTTATTGATTTGCGGAAATCTAGTGTTGTTGGTATTACCGATCATCTACTGGGGATTTATGACTGTATTAATGAAGTTAACGGAAGAAAAATGGTTAGAAGATTTATATGGGAAAAAGTATATCCAATATCGACAACGCGTAAACCGTTGTATTCCATGGAAAGGGAAAAGTTATGAATGATACAAGTTCCTTACAAGGAGTAGAAGATACATTGTACATTCCTTTATATGCGAGAATATATGCATCTAAAAGATTTCCTAAGTATTTCTATGATGAAAAAGCGTTATTACTCGAGAATCATATTTCTCTAAAGAAAATTGCCCAGAATACATTTGAGTATTTCAATATGGCTAGTGTTTGTAGACAGCAGGTGATTGATAAAAAGATTATTTCATTTTTAGAAAACAACCATGCATGTAATGTTGTATTTCTGGGTGCTGGTTTAGAAACAGCATATTTCCGCATTAGAAATAATATTTCTAACTTCTATGAAGTCGATTTGGAACATGTAATTGCAGTGAGAGAAAAACTTCTTGGTCATGGTAAAAATGAGATACTCATTGGTTGTGATATGTTCTCGATGGAGTGGGCAGAATACTTAGATACCTCTAAACATACATTGATTGTTTTAGCAGGTGTATTTCAATATTTTACAAAAGATAAAATCATTCATTTTATTCATCAAATACAAAAAAGAATTCCAAAATGTGAAATGGTATTTGATGCGACAGATAGCATTGGATTAAAGCGTGCAAATATATTTGTTCGAAGAACTGGAAATGTGAATGCAGAGATGTATTTTGCGATGGATAATCCATATGAATTCGCAAAAGATACAAACACGAAGCTAGTAAGTGTGAGTGGATTCTTTGCGGATGCTTTGAAACAATGCAAGGGATTAAAACTGATATCCAAGATAGTGATGTTTTTTTCGGATAGATTAAAACGAACTATGGTAATTCACTTACGTTTAAATTAGTAGATATTTAAAAAGTATTTCAGTTCTGAAATGCTTTTTATAATATTGGAAGTTTAGGTATAATGATTGTAATGAATTCAAGAGAGGGTACATAATGAGTATTACAATCAATATTTACTATACAGGTATCAATGGAAATGCAAGAAAGTTTGCTGGTGAGATGGAATCTAGTGGATTAACAAAGAAGATTCGGGAAGAAGATGGAAACTTACGATATGAATATTTCTATCCTATAAATGATGATGAAACAGTATTGTTAATTGATTCGTGGAAGAATCAGGAATCAATTGATTTTCATCACGCTTCACCAATGATGGAAGAAATTGCAAAGCTGCGTGATAAATATGATTTACATATGCGTGTTGAAAGATATGTTTCGGATGATACAAACGAAAATGTTGATCATGAATTCATTAGAAAATAGAGATATTTAAAGGAAAGGTACCAAAAAATGTTAGAAGAAATTACTTCTTTAGATAGATATGAAGCATTTATCAAGGAAGTGTGTAGTGATGAAAATTATGTAGATCCTCATTATCTGTATGATGAAAATAATCTGTATCGTGCTTTTGAAAAAAGAGATCAACATGTATATGCATATTTTGAAGATAGTAAAATTCGTGGGATTTTCGTATTACTGATTTTACCAACAGAAAAATATGTGGAAACGCTGATTGCATTATCTAAGTCAGAACATGCATACAGAGAATTATTTGAATATCTTGAAAAGAATTATAAAGGATATCGTTGTGACTTCGTCATCAATCCGAAAAATATCCTGTTAAAGAATATACTTACCTCAAAGAATGCAATCTTTGAAAATGAACAACAAAGAATGATTGCTAGACATAGAATAGAGAAGGAGTATTCATTAGATATTCAACTATATAGCGATGCGTGGAAAGAGTCATATATTGATATGCACGTAAAAGAAACCTATTGGACAGCAGAAAAGGTGTTATCTGCACTAGATCGTTTCAGAGTATTTCTAGCGATTGATAAAGAACAGTTGGTTGGATATCTGGATGTTACATACGTATACAAACAAAATGAGCCATATAGCTTAGTTGTATTACCACAGTATCAAAATCAAGGATATGCAGAAGCACTGCTATCGAAAGCTATTGTGTTGAATGGCTCAAATACAATGATGACTTTGGTGGATGTAAATGCAAAGGAAGAAATCAGAATTTATCAGGAGGCTGGTTTTGAGACTATCAAAGGACAGAATAGTATCTTTGCGACAACTACAATTTAAGGTGAATGGTTCACTCTTTGTTAATGTGAATTGAAAGAGAACAGAACTTATACTATGATTTTGGTAACAAACAATATGGTGACAAGATGAAAAAACAGAGTACATTTGTATTTACCGGTGATATCGGTTTTGATAAATATATGGATCGAAAATGGGAAGACAAACATCTGATTACAGATGGTGTTTTACGCTTTTTGCATAGTAGTGACCATGTTGTGGCGAATGTAGAAGGAGCGCTAATTGATTTACCTCCACAAGATGATACTTCTGGTGTAAAACAACTGATTCACGCAATGAATCCGAATGCTATCAAGGTTCTGAATCACATGCATGCGGATGTTTGGAATTTATGTAACAACCATATTCTTGATGCTGGTGAAGAAGGCGTAGCACAAACAATGAAACTTGCAAAAGAGAATCATGTTCAAACAGTTGGGGCAGGGATGAATATTGAGGAAGCTGCTAGACCCTTATTATTTGATGAAGCTGGTGGAATTGGTTTATTCAGCGTTGGATATCGTCGAGGCTGCAAACCGGCTGATACGAATCGTGCGGGATGTCTTCTTTGGAATGATATGGAGCGCATTCAGAAAAACATTGATGAAATTAAAAAGACTTGCCGTTGGTGTGTAATTGTTTGCCATGGTGGAGAGGAGTTTACATCATTACCTTCTTCTTATACCAGAGATCGTTATCATAAGTTCCTAGAGATGGGCGCAGACATTGTGGTAGCGCATCATCCGCATGTACCAATGAATTATGAGACTGTTGGGGATAAAGTGATTTTCTATTCCCTTGGAAATTTTATTTTTGATACAGATTATCAACGTGCACAATACAATACGGAGCATGGTATCTTAGTTAGAATCAACTTTACTGAAAAGCAGTTTACTTGGGATGCCTGCGGCATTCGTATCAATCGTGAGTTAGAACACGTGCGTACCGCAAAATTACCGGATATCTTTGCGGATGTACAAGAAGAAGAGTATAGAAACTTAGAAGCACTTGCGGCTAAGATGATGGTTTCTGCGTATAAACGACAGTTGGTTTACTTGAATCCAAAAGAATATCAAAATGCAAATGAACAGAAATGGGAAGAAAACTTCTTGAATCCTAAACGTAGTGGACGTGTAGAAGGAGAAGCATTAGACTTTCAAATCATCTATCCACTTGCCAAAACAGCTGAAGATGGAAAGTGGAAGAAGAGTAAACTAACAAAAGTTGTAAGGTACA
This sequence comes from uncultured Solobacterium sp., assembly GCA_963525775.1. GTDB lineage: Bacteria > Bacillota_I > Bacilli_A > Erysipelotrichales > Erysipelotrichaceae > Bulleidia. Next base: position 93,538 of record CAURLC010000005.1, read on the forward strand.
TTCAAAAGCAAATATAAATCTTTAAGACATCGCGTAATAGCGATGTTTTTATATCAGTATTCAATTTTTAAAATCATGCTCGAATCCCAAGAAAACAAGCAAATCTTCTGTATGTTTATTTCAAAAAAGTTGTGGTATTCTAGTAATGAGGTTTAAATCGAAAAGGAGTAAAAATATGACAGATTTATCACCACTACAAAAAGCTAGATATCAGTATGCACCAAAGCTTCCAAAGATGCTAAGAAATGGCATCTCTGAGATTTCAGTTTTGGAAGGGGAAGAGACAACAAGTGTTGCTGATCAGGAAAAGATCAAGGCTTTATTCCCAAATACTTATGGTAAGAAGGAAATTACATTCCAAAAGGGACAAAATACATCCGTAGCGAAGAAGCAGGTTGTAGGTGTTATCCTTTCTGGTGGACAGGCACCTGGTGGACACAACGTAGTGTGCGGTCTATATGATGCTTTAAAGGCAACTAATCCAGAAAATGTATTATATGGATTTAAGAAGGGTCCAAGTGGATTACTTGAAGATGATTATTTAATTTTCGATGATGCTTATATCGATCAGTATAGAAATACTGGTGGATTTGATATCATCGGTTCTGGTAGAACAAAGCTTGAAACAGAAGAGCAGTTTGCAGTTGCGGCTGAAGTTTGTAAGAAGCACGGTATCACAGCGATTGTTATTATCGGTGGTGATGACTCCAATACAAACGCTGCTGTTTTAGCTGAGTACTTTGCAGCACATGACGCTGGTGTACAGGTGATCGGTTGCCCTAAGACAATCGATGGTGACTTAAAGAATGAAGATATTGAATGCTCATTCGGTTTCGATACAGCGACTAAGACATATAGCGAAGTTATCGGCAACATTGAAAGAGATGCTAACTCTGCTAAGAAGTACTGGCATTTCGTTAAGGTAATGGGACGTTCTGCTTCTCACGTTGCTTTGGAATGTGCATTACAGACACAGCCAAACGTTTGCTTGATTTCTGAAGAAGTTGCTGAAAAGAAGATGTCCTTATCACAGATTGCAGATTATATCGCTGACTCTGTAGAAGCTAGAGCTGCTAAGGGTATGAACTTCGGTGTAGCAATTATCCCTGAAGGTGTCGTTGAGTTCGTTCCAGAGTTCTCTGCATTAATCGCTGAAATTAATGAATTACTTGCTGGTAGTAAGGCTGAAGCATTCAATGCTTTACCTAACTGGAAAGAAAAGTATGCATTTATCGAAAAGGGTTTATCTCAGGAAGCAATGTCAGTATTCGCAATTCTTCCAGAAGGAATCCAGCAGCAGTTATTCTTAGAAAGAGACCCACACGGAAACGTACAGGTATCTCTCATTGAATCTGAGAAGTTATTCTCTGCTATCGTGAAAGCTAAGTTAGAAGAGAGAAAGGCTGCAGGTACTTACAAGGGTAAGTTTAATGCGTTACACCACTTCTTCGGTTATGAAGGAAGATGTGCATTCCCATCTAACTTCGACGCAGACTACTGCTATTCATTAGGTTACAATGCATTCATGTTAATCCAATATGGTTACAATGGATACCTATCAAAGGTTTCGAACCTATCTAAGTCAGCTGATGAATGGGTAGCTGGTGGTATGCCAATCACTAAGATGATGAACATCGAAAGAAGACATGGTGAAGATAAGCCAGTTATTAGAAAGGCTCTTGTTGAACTTGATGGTAAACCATTCAAATTCTTCGAAGCACACAGAGAACAGTGGGCTAAGGAAACATGCTACACATACCCAGGTGCGATTCAGTACTATGGACCAGCTGAGGTTTGTGATTTAACAACTAGAACACTAGCTCTTGAAAAGGGTGAATAATTAATGTTTAAAGACACAGTAGAAACTCTACTGTGTTTTATTTATGTTATAATGCTAAAAATTATATGAGGTTAGTACTATGAAGAAGGTAAAAACAATCGGGATTGTCAGTTTATCTAGTGGCATTCTAGGGGAAGAATTTGTACAACATGAAGTAAAAATTGGGCTAGAACGTTTAGAGAAACTTGGTATTCAAGTGAAATTCATGGAACATGCATGCAAAGGATTTGAATATATTTCTGAACATCCACAGGATAGAGCAAGTGATTTGTTAAATGCATTCCAAGATGATTCAATTGATATGATACTTTGCGCAATTGGTGGTGATGATACGTATCGTTTACTACCGTATCTTTTTGAGCATGATGAGTTAAAAAATGCTGTAAAAGAAAAGATATTCCTTGGGTTTTCGGATACAACTTTTAATCATTTGATGTTACATAAAGTTGGTCTGAATACATTTTATGGTCAAGCTTTCCTTCCGGATGTATGTGAATTAGATGAAGGAATGTTGCCATACACTGAGAAGTATTTCTTGGAATTATTAGAAACTGGAACAATCCATGAAATAACACCAAGTGATGTATGGTATGAAGAACGTAGTGATTATAGTGCAGAAGCTGTCGGTACAAAACGCATCATGCATGCAAATCAAGGATTTGAATTATTACAAGGTAGTGGAGTATTCCAAGGAAAGATATTAGGTGGATGTATCGATAGTTTATATGATATTTTTGATACAACAAGACATAGTGATTCTGTTGAACTATGTAGAAAATATGATCTCTTTCCTGATTTAAATGATTGGAAGGGAAAGATATTATTATTGGAATCTAGCGAAGAACAGCCAACTCCTGAAAAGTATCGACACATGATAGAGGCATTAAAGAATACAGGTGTCTTTGACGTCATCAATGGTATTCTTGTTGGAAAGCCAATGGATGAAATGTATACAAAGGAATATCAGGAAATTCTGGTAGATGTTGTAAATAACCCAAATTTACCAATTGTGTGGAATCTGAATATAGGTCACGCTACACCACGTGCGATTGTTCCATTTGGTGTGATGGCAAGAGTTGATGTTGAAAAACAGAAGATAAGTTTTAAGTACTGAATGTAAGAAGTTCAGTACTTTTTTAAAAGAAAAGAAGGCCATTTTCTGACCTTCAATTAAGTTTATTGAATTGTTACTGAACCAGAAGCAATGAGTTTTCCTGATTTTCTATCATATAGAAGAATGTCATATGGTAGAACTGTGATATGAACCTGGTCACCAATGACGAATGATTGATTACCAAAGATGACAGATGTAAGAAGATAGTTATTGATGTTAAGTTTTAATGTTGACTCCATACCAGTAGGCATAGATCCATCAACTGCTGCATCTAATTTACCATTTACATCGACTGTAATCTTTTCAGGACGGATACCTAAGATGAAGTCCTCATTTGTAATGATTACATCATCATCGCTGATATAGTCCTCATTAACTTTTTGGATGTGATATTTGAATACTTCATCTTTATTTTCTTTTTCAACCTTATTGCTAGATTTTTCGTCAAGATCATTAGAATGTTTTTCTGTATCACGGTGTTCAAACCATTCCTGCATGTTGAAATTGTGTTCTGGTGTAAAGACTGCTGTCTTATTGTCTAATACTGTGAAAGTAAATGTTCCATCTTGGTTCTGTTTTCCTTTTGCTTCTAAGAAGTTGATAGATGGATTACCAACGAAGTCAGCACAGAATAGGTTGTTTGGCTTGTTGTAGAGTGATAATGGATAATCATACTGTTGTAGTAAACCATTATTCATTAAGCAGATTTTTGTTGAAAGTGTCATTGCTTCCATTTGGTCGTGTGTAACGTATACAAATGTTGAGCCTGTTTCTACATGTAATCTCTGTAGTTCATAACGCATTTCTAAACGTAACTTTGCATCAAGGTTCGATAATGGTTCATCCATAAATAGAACTTGTGGTTCAGGCGCAAGAGTACGAGCAATCGCAACACGCTGTTGTTGTCCACCGGAAAGTTCAGCAGGATAGCGATCCATAAACATACCAATCTTTACGATTCTTGCTACACGATTTACTGATAAATCGATTTCTTCATTGCTTAATCGACGAATAGTTGTTTTCACTTTACCATTTTCTAGAACTTCAAATTTCTCATTTACAGTTTCTTTTTTGCTTTGATGTGCAGCAATTAATTTATTCTTTTTCTCTTCAAATTGCTGAATATACTTTTTAGTATCTTGCTCGATGGCATTTGATGAATGTAAGTTGAACTTGAAGATCTTTTCAGCTGTAAATTTGGAAATTGTATAGGTATTGATCAGTTTTAGAAGAAGACGTTTCTTGTCAATTTTGCCTGTCTTCTCTTTACATTCTTCAAAGATTTGTGTGAGTTTATTTGTATTTTGTAATGAACGAATTACATCACTAGTTGTTTTTAATTCAATATCCATTACTGGAAGCTCTTCTTTGATGTTTTTTAATCCAAAAGAGATGTTGTCATAAACCGTCATATTTGGCCATAGCGCATAGTTTTGGAATAAGAAACCAACTTTACGCTTGTTTGGTGGAATGTTGATTCCTTGATCGGAATCATAAACAATTTGGTCACCGATTTTAATCTGTCCGCTTGTAGGTGTTTCTAAACCAGCAATCATACGTAGTGTTGTTGTTTTACCACAGCCGGATGGTCCTAAGATTGTAATAAATGAATTGTTTTCAATATGTAAGTTGAGGTTATCTACAGCATAGAATTTACCCCAACGTTTTGTGATATTTGTTAGTTTGATTTCAGGCATATTTTTTCCTCCTAATTACCAATTCCTTCATCAAGGCTTGCACCAGTTAGCTTATTTACAATCAAGTTTGAAAGCATGATTGTTACAATTAAGATCAAGTTGATTGCACTTGAGAAAGCATATAGTCCCATTTCATCAAAGTAATCTAATGTAGTTGATAAGATAAATCCTTGCGTACATAGTAATAAGAATAGTGATAATTCACGTAAGCAAGTCATGAATGGTAACATGAATCCACTGATGATTGAAGATTTTTGAATTGGGATGATAATCCGTGTCATTCGTTTAATCCAAGGAATATCTTGGATGATTGCGGCTTCTTCGATTTCTCCAGATAATTGCAACATCGAGTTCAATGCATTACGGCTTGCGAATGGAATGTATTTAATCACACCGACAATTACAAGTAACGTATACGTATTAAATAAATTGATATGTTTGTTTGAGAATAGAATGAAGAAGGCTGCGCCAACTGCGATACTTGGCATTAAGTATGGAAGGAATGCCATACTATTTACGTAACTAGCCCATTTGGAGCGGCGTTTCTTTGAAACGGCATAACCAATTAATGTACCGATAATACCTGCAATGAGTGCGCACGCAATTGAGACAAGGATTGTACCTTTATAGGCATCCCAAATCGTACTATTGAATAGAATACCGCGTTGTCCATACATACCATTTTCAGTGATGTTTTCATTTGTAATCCACCATTTTGTTGTTAGATTAGCGAAGTTACCTGTATATAGGAATGAGTAATCACCAGGATTTGGTAGGAATGTTTCAAAAGCAAACGAGATAATTGGGAAGATACTTGTAAAGAATGTAATGATAATAAAGATAAATGCAACTAAATGTTTACCAATCTTACCTAAATTAATCTTTGATATTTGTCCAGATTTACCAGAAACAGTTGTATAGTTCTTTCTACTCTTTAGTGATGCTTGGTTGAGTGCGAGAATTGCCATACCAAAGATCATCATTAGAACAGCCAAGATAGATGCTTCACCAGTATATTTACTGTTAAGTGAAATATACTTGGTAGAAAGGGTAGTTAAATTTAAATAATGTGGAACTGGGTAGGATCCCATTGCACTACCAAATACGAGTAGGATTGTAGAGAGGATAGCTGGTTTAATCATTGGAATTGTGATACGCGTTAAAATTTTATGCCGCGGTGTGTTTAGAATTGTTGCGGCTTCCTCTAGGTTTGCATCCATGTTCTTGAAGATACCACCAATCAAAATATATGCAAATGGTGCATAATGTAGCCCTAATACCATTGCACAAGGGAATAATCCTACACACCACCACAGTGGCATATTGATGCCAAATAGTGAGGCAAGCAATCCGTTAGATGTACCAGTAATCGCATTGGAATTAAATAAATGTTGCCATACAACCGCTAATGTCCACTGCGGCATTATATATGGGAAGATAAATATAGAACTGAGGTACTTTCTGCACTTCATATTTGTTCTTGTCACAAGGAAAGCAAATACACCACCGAATAGAATCGAAATCATGCATGTTAGAATGGCGAGTGCTAAAGTATTACCCATTGGTGTCCACAGGTTTGTTTTCGCTAAATTACTCGTGAATAAATCAATGTAATTGATGAGAGTTAATCCTGATGTTTGCCCAGTTAAATGCTGATCAATTGTTCCTGGGTGAATCTCAAATGTATCACGAATGATTGCCACAATTGGTGATATTGTTGCAATCGTACATAAGATACCAAAGATGAGTAGAATCACATTAAATGGTTGTGTGAAATAGGTTTTAATCTTATTAAAGAAAATCGCATTGCGTTTTTTCGAAATTGTTGTATCCAAGATGTGTCTCCTTTCAAAAAAATGGAAGGCACCCAACTACCACGTAGGGTGCCTCATGATAACTGTGTGTTTATTTAGAAGTATTACCGTTAAATTTGTCTAGTGTTTCAATCCAAGAACCAACAGTGAATGCTACTGAAGCACAGTATTCAGGATCTTCTAATACGAGATGACCTTTTGTTGTCCACCAATCATATCCACGGTCATCCTTAGATGGGAACTTATCTACACCATCAACATATCCACCTTGAGCATGATTGAATGTCTTTTCTGTCGCTGTCATAACATCTGGATTTGAGGAGTAACCACCCATATCTTTGCCCCAAGCACTGAAGCCCTTTTCTGTACATGTCATGTATGCGATAAATGCAGCAGCTGTCCATGGAAGTGGGCTATTCTTTGTTAAGAATAGGTAATGGCAATATCCAAATCCACCAATTCCTTGATATCCATCTTCATATGCAGCAACTTTGATGTTATTTACAGATGTTTCTGAAGATTCTTCGATTGAACGTAACTTAGAGTAAACCAATAATCCACATTGGTCAGTTGCAGACGCAGATGTTAGTGTTGTACAAATTGGTCCATCATCTGTTTGGGCATTGTATCCATTTACCCAGAGTTTGATCCAAGCTAAAGCATATTTACCATTTTCACCTAAGTTAAAGCTTTCAGCATCTTTCGCAACTTCATCAATTGTTGGTTGGAATTCCGCTTTTGCGTCAGCTGGTAGCTTATCGAAGGCATCCTTTAATTCACTTGCATATTTATCTTGTGTCAACATATACAAGAAATTCTTGCCGACGATTTCTGAGTCGATATCCATGAATAGTGGATGTGTATCCTTACGTACGAAATCCCAGCAGTTTGTAAATTTCTTTGAGCCTGTGGAGTTGTACATAAATACTTTATTAAGTGTTTGTAATGGTAGGAATCCTTTGTAGTCACTAGCTTTTACACCATTTGCGTCTGCCCATTCCTTTGGAATGAATGTTTTTAGGACACCGGTTTGATTCATCTTTGATTCAATCTGGTTACCATCCTGAATCAAAGTCATTGCGAATGTTCCCTGATCCTTAAGGGAGTCAGCTTGTAACTGCTCGAAAATCTTATTGTTCTTTGGCTGTTGCCATTCGAAATCTAATTTGTAACTAGGATCAATTGTCTGTAAGTATTCGATGAATAATGGCAGTGCGGACTTACCGCGGCTAGAGTTACCTAAGCCAAAGAATGTCTTGCCATTAGATTCTTCGATTGCTTTCTTTCCAAGCTCTTCGAGTGACATTGTCTGTGCTTCTGCAATGATTTTGTCTATTTCAGACTGATTGGCTGTATCGTTTGTGGAAGAGGTGTTAGTTCCTTTTCCTCCGCATCCAACCAATGATGCGGCCAGTACTACAGAAAGTACTGATGATAAAAAACGCTTACTCATTATTTTCCCTCCTGATGAATAAATCTATTCATATTATAAGAGAGAATGTAAGCGCTTTAAATTCTAGAAAAATGATATTTTTTTTAAATTTCTGATATTAGAGATTTTGATTTTGATATTCGCTAGGTGTTAGTCCATAACGCTTTTTGAAAAGGGAAGAGAAGTAAGCAACAGATGTATAACCAGTTTGTTCAGCAGCTTCGCTGATTCTATAGTTATTCTTACAAAGTAGTTTCTTAGCATTCTCTAATCGTATACTTGTAATATATCCAGCAAGGGTATAGTTTGTTTCCTTATGGAATAATCGTGAGATATGTCCTTCGCTGATTTCTAAATAAGTTGCTATATCATAGATGGATAAATTAGGGTTAGCATAATTTTGTTCGATGTATTCAATTGCTTTTTTAACATAACGATTTGTGTCGTTGATTGCTTGTGGAGTTTTTGCCTTAGTAAGTTTAGGGATAATCTTTTGTACGCTTGTTTCGATGGTTCCATCTTCGAATGGTTTTAAGATGTAGTCTGCAGCATATAGGCGTAATGCATCACGAGCATAGTCAAACTCACTATACGCTGTTAGAAAAATGATTTGAACATCGCTACCTTGATTACGCAATCGCTGTAACATTTCAATACCATTGCACATTGGCATATTGATATCAGAAATAATTAAATCAGGTGATGTTTCTTGATATTTTTCGAGTGCTTGCAGACCATCTTTAGCAACTGCGCAAACTGTAAAATCAAGTGAATTCCAATTGATATCATGAACCATTCCTTCTCTAGCAAATAGTTCATCATCCACAATCATTACTTTGTACATAGCTCCTCCTTATATGGCAGTGTTATCTGTATTAAAGTTCCGCCTTCTTCAAGGCGCTGTGCGTGCAGGCCAGAATTTACACCATAGTGTAAACGTAAGATAGAATCAACGTTATACATACCGATGTGACCATCAATTTGATTCCATTGATGCGTGTTAATTAGATGCATCATTTCGTCATCAATTCCAACACCATTATCTTGTACAGATAAGATGATTGCGTCATTTTGTTTGCATGCATATACCTGGATGACGCCGGTCTCTTTCATACGTAAACCATGAATAATTGCATTCTCTACTAATGGTTGAATAATCAGCTTAGGAATCTTATAGGATAATAGTTCCTTTGGACAATCGAATAGGAATTGATATTTCCCTTGGAAGCGAATGTTTTGAATTTCTCCATAATCGGAACAAATCTGAAACTCTTCTTCGATTGTTATGAATTGTTCTTTCACGATAGAAGTTCTTAATATGCGTGCAAGTTTTTGTGAAAGCTGAGAAATTGGTTCGACTTTAGCACTTTTTGCCATCCACTTGATTGTATCTAATGTGTTATATAGAAAGTGGGGGTTGAGCTGTGCTTGCATCATCGCGATTTGGATATCGGCTAATTTTCTTTGTGTTTCTATCTTTTGTTCTAAGAAGTTAGAAAGCTCTTGTGTCATAATATTGAAATTTTGAGATAAGACTCCGAATTCATCATTGCGTACTACAGGAATTGATGTATCTAGCTTTCCTTCTTGTACTTGCTTCATTGCTTGATTCATCTGGTTGATTGGCTGTGTAAAAGAGGTTGTAGTCTTTTGTGCAACAACAATACATACGATAAAACTAAGAGTAGCGAGTAAACCAACCATCAGATACATCCGATTCATCGTAGATGTACTAAGTACTTTAGGGTGAATAATAATTTGTTTAAAACCTGTACTACCTATATTTTGAATTGTGATGTAATAATCATTAAAGTAATCATCATACTTTGAACCCGATATCCATGCATAATGTAATTTATCAAAAACACCAGAAGTCGATAAGATAGAATTTATATAAACAGGTTCATTCTCTTCACTGATAATTCCAAACCCTTCATCATTCGATAGTTGATTACTAAATAGATATGTGAAATCTTGATTGCTGATAGAAGCGACAATATAACCAATTGTTTTATTATCGGTTTGAATTTTTGTTGCGATATTTAAAACGATTTGATTATCTTCGCTATCAACTTGTTTTGTGATTTCTTCCGAAGAATTATCTAATGTATGTAAGATTCCCCAGTAAGTAGGACGGTTTGCAAGTTCACATGTTGCATACATACAATTACCATTCTGATCGTAAATTGAGAATGTTGCGTAATTTCGATAGGGGTTGGTTAACTGATAAAGCGTATTATATATGGATTCACTATCTGATGAACTTAGAAATTCTTGGTGTGATGATAATGTAGAAAGTGTTTTATCAATTCCATCTAAAAATGATTGGAAGCTGGCACTAATTTCTTTTGTCTCTTTTTTTACAGTAGTTTCATATGTATTAAATGTCATCGCTTGAAACAAGAAAATCATACAAAAACCACATAATATGATTGGTACAACCGAAATTGCAATGAAATGATTGAGTAGGCGAATACGAACAGATTGACTTTTCTCTATTTGCTTATTTTGGTAGAAATGTCCCATAATTGTAGTATTTCCTCCTGCCTAAAATTTGACCATGGCACGAGATTTTGATAATCTGCGAGATCGGTTAGTGCCGTGAGTTGGTTGATATCTTGTCTAACGCTACGTCGGTACATTGTAGATGATAGGAATTGCTGTGCATCTTTACTGATTGTAAAATCGATAAATTTCTGTGCGTTATCTTTATTCTTTGCATTTTTCACAAGAAAACTACCATCGGATATAACGAAGAGGTAATCAGGATAAACCATTGTTATGTTTGAATCTGTTAACATTGCCTTTTTTGCGGTTTCTTCTAAAGTAATTCCAATCAATCGTGTTCCTGTACTCACTTCACGGATGACGTCTCCACTTCCGCTAGCAACATGACCATCTAACTGTTGATAAAATTTATCAATGTATGTCGGGTCATTCAATGTCATGAACGCATTTAAGATAGAGATGCTCGTACCTGAAGTGTGTGGATCAGCAAATGATATTTTTCCTTTCCAAGATTCATCACAAAAATCAGACCATTTTTGTGGAGCTCGTTGGTTATTGACTAACTTATTATTGTAGATAAAGACAAGCGGTAGTTGGGAGAAGAGGGTGTAGCTATCATGATGTTCTAAATATCGAAAATCAAGAGATGAGCTTTCACTCGCGACATAAGGTTCGATATAGTCTTGATAGTATGTATAGTTTTGAACATCGCCACCAAACATGACATCTGCATCTTCTCCATTTTTTATTTTTTCGAGCATTTCTGTAGTGCCACCAGCTTGTACTTCAACACTGATACCTGTTCGTAATTCAAATTCCTTGATAATTGGTGCGTATACTTCGGACTTATGACTTGTAAAGACAATGAGTCTATTTGTTGGTGGAATCGGATTTGCGTCATGTTTTGTAAAATGCGTGCAACCGGACAATAGAGAGAGTGACAGAATGCATGCAAGTATTTTTGAATTAATCATTAGCATGTCGATTCATATACTCCGCTTGGCTTAGTGGACCCTCTACTAGTGAGAAGTTTCCATCTACATCTTTAAAGATAGCAATTCCACCATTTCCAATTAAGCATTCACGATGAAGAAGTTCATCAGGAATAGTGTCCTTCATTAAGGCAAATAGTAGGTGCCGAAAGTATGCTCCATGAGAAACAAGAAGAACTTTATCTTGATTGTGACTCAATTTGCGTAACTCGCTAAAAGCATTTTGAATACGCTCTTGAATCATTGTTGGATTTTCACCACCTAAATCATCAAAAAGATCATTTGAAAAACGATATTGATATTCTGGGTCACTTTCATTTTTAATATTTCCATCCCATGATCCATAACTAAATTCACGTAATGAGTCGAAGATTTTTGCATGCATGTGATGAGGCTCTAGAATTAGTTTTGCGGTTTGAATTGTTCTTGGCAAAGGGGATGTATATGCAGAATTAAAAGACAGATTTCTTAAAGCTTCTGTTGTTTGCAAAATCTGCTCTATTCCTTTGGAAGTTAATGGAGAGTCTGTTATACCTTGCATGCGGTTTTCCAAATTAAATACGGTCTCTCCATGACGAACATAATAGTAGTAAATTGTCTTCATAATAAACTCCTAATTTTAAGTTCATTATAGACTGAATTTATTAAAATGTTAAACCGCAAAAGTTGTGTAGCATGTGTATGAATTACTGCTCTTAGAATTGTTTTTTTCGCTAAATAATGGTAAATTCAAAAGTGTGGAAAGAGGAGAGAAATTCATGAGTAAGTATCAGTTTTTAGATAAGAGAGTGCCGATAGCTGACGACAATATTTCTATTGTCCAGGATTTATCCAAATGTAAGAATTGTACATTGTGTAGACGTGCATGTGCCATCGACGCCGGTGTATTTGATTATTATGATTTGACCACAAACGGAGATGTCCCAATCTGTATCAATTGTGGTCAGTGTGTAGTATCTTGCCCATTTGACAGTTTAAATGAACGTTCAGAATTAGATGGTGTAAAGGCTGCGATTCAAGATCCTGAAAAGATTGTTGTATTCCAGACAGCACCAGCAGTACGTGTTGGCCTTGGTGAAGAATTCGGTATGCCTGCCGGAACATTCGTGCAAGGAAAGATGATCACAGCTTTACGTAAGCTTGGTGGTGATTACGTACTAGATACAAACTTTGGAGCGGACATGACAATTATGGAAGAAGCTTCTGAGTTAATTGAAAGAGTTATTAATGGTAATGGCCAATTACCTCAATATACAAGCTGCTGCCCAGCTTGGGTTAAATTTGCGGAAACATTCTACCCAGAATTAATTCCACATCTTTCAACTGCGAAGAGTCCAATCGCTATGCAGGCCGCAACAGAGAAGACTTACTTTGCTAAGAAGAACAATATTGATCCTAATAAGATTGTTTCTGTATGTGTAACTCCATGTACAGCTAAGAAAGCAGAAATTCGCCGTCCAGAAATGAATTCATCTGCAGGATATTGGAATGAAGAAGAGATGCGTGATTCAGACTACAGTATTACAGTGCGTGAACTTGCACGTTGGATTCGTGAGGCTGGATTAGATTTCGCTAATCTTGAAGATGGAAAGTTTGATCCACTAATGGGTGAAGCATCTGGTGGAGGAATTATCTTTGCCAATACTGGTGGTGTTATGGAATCCGCAATGCGTTCTGCATATAAGTTTGTTACAAAGGATGAAGTACCTGCTAATTTGATTCGTTTTGATGCGATTCGTGGCTTTGAAAATAGTCGTGAAGCAGATGTACAAATCGGTGATAAAGTATTACACGTTGCCGCAATCCACGGTACAGGTAACTTCCGTAAGTTCTACGAACATATGAAGGAAACAGGAACACATTATGACTTTATCGAAGTAATGGCCTGCCCTGGTGGATGTATTGGTGGTGGAGGTATGCCACGTCATAAGCTTCCTCAAGTTAAGGCTGCTAAGGAATCTCGTATTGCGTCCCTGTATGAAAGAGATAAGCTCAAGCCAATCAAGGCACCACAGGATAACCCTGAAATCCAAGTATTGTATAACGAGTTCTATGACGCTCCACTAAGTGAGAAGGCTCATCACATGTTACATACAGAAGGATTTATCGATCGCTCAGCTGATTTGGGTCCAAATGGTGCTTGCACACCTGAAACATGTCCAACTTCCGTTGCAAACTTGAAAAAAGCACAACAATAAGTGATAAAATAAAGATGAAATTTCATATGAAGTTTCATCTTTTAAAATGCTTATGCATGTCAGGAGGATATGATGAATAAGATTAACAAAATAAGAATCGTTACTGTCTTTACGACCGTTCTATCATTCATCATGTTAGGAATCGGTGCTGTAGTGGGAAGTATTTCAGCATATATATTTGTCCAGATGAATCAAACTCCATCCTTTGATACAATCGGAATGGATGTGAATGGAAAGCTAACCTTATCGCCTTTTGTACATATGGCAAGTACACCAATGTTTCAACTGATTTGTGTTTCACTTATTGGGGTAGGAATCGGAATTGTCATCATCAACATTATTCCGTGTATTACAGGAATTCAAACATTTAATATGATTAAAAATAATGATATTTTAGAACATGAATGCATGGAACTCAGTAGAAGAGATGGATTCTTCAAATTTATGGCATCTATTGTCCCACTGATCATGTTGGTTGCAGTCTACTTGATATTCCGCGTTTGGTATGTGTATTTCTTTGTTTCATATTGTTTATTGGTTGTGCCAATGTTAGTGGCTTTATATCAGATTTGGTTGTGTAGAGAATAAATGTTTAAGTGTTATGATTGCCTTTCTAAGTGAAAGGAGATTGTAACTCTTTTTTAATACCTTAAAACTCTGTAAAATATAGATATGAAAATAATGAAGTATCAAAATAGAAAATATACATTCCTAGGGGATATTCAGGCTAGTACATTTCTGATGTATTTAGTAGATGAATCTAATCTAGAGGATTACAAACTAATCTATCAAAAACTTTCTGATAAAAATCAATTTTGTATGATAGTGGTGGCTATTCATGATTGGCAAGGGGAACTATCTCCATGGGCTGCACCTGCAATTTTTGGAAAACATGATTTTGCAGGGAATGCATCAGTATTATTATCTGAGTTAGAAAGTTTTTGGAATTGGTTTCGATGTGAACATCAGATAGAGTCAGATCAGTTGTATCTTTGTGGGTATTCTTTGGCTGGACTATTTGCATTATGGTCATCATGTCAAACAAATCTTTTTAAGAAAGTTGCGGCTGTTTCTCCGTCTGTATGGTATATGGGTTTTGTAGACTATCTTGATCAACATCTAATTCATACTAATGAAGTATATCTAAGTATAGGTGATAAAGAAGCAAACGCAAAGAATAAAGTAATGTCTACAGTAGGAACTTGTTTTGAATCTGTGATACAAATTCTGCAGAAACAAAATCTTCCACTAACATATGCATATAATCCGGGTAATCACTTTCAAGATGTGGAATTGAGAATGATAAAAGGAATCCAAAGCTTATTGCTTGGAAGCAGGAAAGAGGAGAAACAATGACGGAACTTTTATATTTAGGCGACTATAGTTGTCGCCTAATTTCGAGAAATAATACTGTTTTATATATAAATCCTGAAAAGGGAAAAGACTATAGTCAGCAAGCAGATATTATCCTTCAGGCGGCAAAAACAAACAGATCACTAGTCCAACTACATATCACAATGGATCAAACGAAAATCTTCAATCAAGATTTACTTGAGGTGGGTAAGAAAGTTCGCTATCAAGAAATGTTGATTGAAAGAATCGCAGATGATACATATCGTATCGAAGTGGATGATAAAAAGATTCTAGTCTGTGGTAATCAAGATATTACTGTAGATGGTAAGGATGATTATGCGCTAGTACCTATTATGCATACCAAAATATCGGAAGAAAAAATGTGTACTCTAGCAAGGCAGATTATTCCGATTCACACTTCGCAAGCAGCGCTATTTGATTATCGCGTAGCGATTGCACTACAGGTTGATAATAAGTTGATTCTTGAACCTGCGATGAAGGTTGATCTACAAGAAGAAAATCATCGAAATTTAAAAGAATTAGAGACGCAATTATATCCACTGCTATTAGATGCGGCAGAGAAATTCCATATGACGATGATTTGTATGAATGATGGTGTAGCGATGGCGCAAATGATAGTTACCCCAAAGGATATCAATCCTCTTGGTCTAGTATATGGTGGTATTAGCTATAACTTTGCGGATATTGTGGCAGGATGTACCTTCTATTCAGCAGGTGGATATGGCCCAACTGTATCTGCAAACTACGATTATCTTCGCTCGACCGCAGATACCGAACGACTGGTTGCGATTGCGAAAGATATTAAACGCGGGAAACATATTCATTTTATTGAAGTAGAAATTTATAACGATGCAGCAAAACTGGTCGCAAAGGGTGGATTTACCTATTTTGTGCAAAATTAGAAAAACATCGAAAATTAGGGATTGAATTTTTATCTGCAAGCGCTTAAAATATGGTTTCAAACCTACGATGCCGGATAAAAGAAAATACGATACCGGTTCAATAAAAATAAAAAAATTGTCCCGGTATAAACTGGGACTTTTTTATCGAACAAAAAGAAAAATCCGAAGAATCGGATTATTCAAAATGATCAGCAAATTTTTCTTTAATCTTCTCAAATGTCTCATCACTGAGATCATGTTCGATCTTGTGCGCATCTCTTGCGGCAGTTTCTTCGTCAACACCAATACTGATGAAGAAATGAGTTAATACACGATTTCTTTCCCAAATGCGTTCAGCAATCTTTTTACCAGGAGCGAGCAATTTGAGAGAACCGTCTTTGTCCATGGAGATATATCCATTCTCGCGCAGCTTCTTCATCGCAACACTTACACTTGCTTTGGAGAAACCAGTTTCTTCAGCAACGTCAATGGAATGTACTATTCCTTTTCGCTGTTGAATCACTAGTATAGCTTCTAAATAGTCTTCAGCGGATTCATAAATAGGCATAGCCATGTGCATGGTCCCCCTTTCAATAAGTATATTCTAAATGGATTTGTTATAAAATAAAAGAGCAATGCTTTATTTGCATCAATAACACGGAGGTAATCAGTGAAAAAGGTTATATTTTATGGAATATCATCAGCTGCAGCCCAAATATATAAAGATATATTAGAGCAGATGGGGATTAATATGATGATCATCGGAGATGACTGTCTTAGTAAAAGATTTAAGCAAGTTTTAAATCTACAAGAATCTACATCAGAGGTACACGAGAAGTATGATGGTTCCTATCTTTTGATGGATGGATTATCAAAAGAGGAAATTATGGTTATGAGTGAATCTTTTGATGGGTCAGATGTACCATTTGGTGGCATCATGGTTAGTGCAACACAAACGAATCGTGAATGGACGTTAGAAATGATTTTTGAGGAAGCAAAACAAGAAGCTAGAATCATGGAACAGATGTATCGTTTACAAATGATGATTGAGTCAACAAATGGCATGGATTTAAATCAATTAGAACCAGAACACGCCGCTATCTTAAAGCGAGCTTTAATGGATTCCTATTTGATGTTAATGAAAGAAGAATATACATATGAGCAGATTTCAGCACAAGCTCGCATTCTAGAGGAAGCCCTTAAAGGAACAGAACATCTAAAACAGAAGGAGAGTCATCATGAGTAGTATTTGCGTGATTGGTGGAGCGAACATTGATATCGTTGGTTCAAGTATCGATCCATTACAGAATTTTGATTCCAATCCTGGTGAAATATCCATCGCCTATGGAGGAGTAGGAAGAAATATTGCACAGATTTGTGCCTTACTTGGTGAAAATATTAAGTTTGTGACTTGCTTCTCTGGGGATAGTTATGGGCAAGCAATGAAGGAAGATTGCAAGCGATTAGGAATGGATGTATCCGTGTCGTCTACTGTAGAAGATCTTCCAAGTTCCATGTATATTGCGTTATTAGATAATAATCGTGATATGAAACTTGGTATGAGTGACATGAGAATTTTACGTCGTATGGACGCAAAAATGTTACAACCAATCTTAGAAACATTGCATGAAGATGATATCATTATTATAGACTCCAACTTGGATATGGAGAGTATTGAATATATCGCAACTCATGCAAAATCGAGGATTGCGGCAGACCCAGTCAGTGCGCATAAAGCAGCTAGATTAAAGTCTGTATTAAATCACTTAGATATCTTTAAGCCAAATCAGTTTGAATCATCGGAATTAACTGGGATTTGGATTAAGGATGAAGAAACAGCAAGACAGAGTTTAGATTGGTTTATCGAGCATGGTGTCAAAGAAGTGATTATTTCAATGGCAGATCGTGGAATCTTGCTAGGAACACCTGAGCATAAGACATGGTTCACACATCGTCAAATCAATATGGAAAATGCGACTGGTGGAGGAGATTCCTTACTAGGAGCATATGTAGCAAGTCGACTTGCAGGCAAAAATCCGTTAGAGTCAATGAGATTTGGTATTAGTGCGGCCGTTATCAGCATTGAACAAGATGCAGTTAGAAGACGCAATTTAAATACAGAAGAAGTAAATGCTAAGATTTCAGATATGAAGATAGAGGAGAAAACATTATGAAAGTAAGAACAAATGAAGAAGTATCAAAGGCACTAGCAGAACACAAGCCTGTTATCGCTCTAGAATCAACAATTATCTCACACGGTATGCCATACCCACAGAATGTTGAAACAGCATTAAAAGTAGAGGCAATCATTCGTGAACATGGTGGTGTACCTGCAACAGTTGGTATTATTGATGGTGAAGCAGTTGTTGGTATGACACCAGAAGAAATTGAAGAATTTGGTAAGCGTGGATTAAGCATCCCTAAGGTATCTCGTAGAGATATTCCAGTCATTATCGCCAATAAGAGTTGGGGCGCATCTACTGTTGCGACAACAATGATTCTTGCGGCTAAGGCAGGAGTTGAGTTCTTCGTAACTGGTGGTATCGGTGGTGTTCACCGTGGTGCAGAAACTACATTTGATATCTCCGCTGACTTAGAAGAATTAGGAAATACAAATGTTACAGTTATCTGTGCAGGTGCTAAGGCTATCTTAGACTTACCAAAGACATTAGAAATTCTAGAAACAAAGGGTGTTCCAGTATTAGGCTTCCAAACAGATGAACTTCCTGCATTCTACACACGTAAGTCAGGATTAAAGGTTGATCACAAGTTAGAAAGCTATGCTGAAGCTGCGGAAATCATTCATGCAAAGAGAGACTTTGGTTTAGATGGTGGTGTATTAATCACAAACCCAATTCCAGAAGAATATTCTATGGACGCAGATGCTATCAACGCAGTTATTGATTCTGCTATCAAGGAAATGGATGAAAAGGGAATCAAAGGAAAAGAATGCACACCATTCTTACTTGCTAAGATTGCTGAAATCACAGGTGGTAAGTCCCTTGAATCTAACATTCAATTAGTATTCAACAATGCGGCTGTTGGTACGGAAATTGCAAAGGAATACTATAAGTAAGCTTATGACAGAGATGAAACAGACAGTTTCTGATCCAGTAACAAAAGATAGTTTTATTCAAGCACTGAAAAGTCTTGGCATTACTGGCAATCAGATTTTGGAAGTACATACACAGATGTCTAGTTTCGGATATGTAATTGGTGGTGCTCGAACAATCGTAGATGGCTTGATGGAATTGTGCGAAAATGGTGGAACGATTCTGATGCCGGCACAGTCAGTTGATAACAGCGAACCGAGTGATTGGGAATATCCAGCGGTTGCACCGACACTATACAAAGAAATTCGTGAAGCAATACCAGCTCACGATACAAAGACAAGTGATGTACATTACATGGGATCAGTTGTTGAAAACTTTAGACTACGAGATGGTGTGATTACTTCCTCACATCCTACCTACTCTTATTCTGCATGGGGTAGATATGCAAGATTGTTATGCAATCATCAATCAACACATTTCCCATTAGCAGATGAATCTCCAACCGCAAGACTATATGAATTAAAAGGATATGTACTTTTAATTGGTTGTGATTTTGATTCCGCAACATGCATGCATCTAGCAGAGTATCGCTCCGATTGTCGACCAATTGGCATTCAAGGCGCAAAGGTGAAGACAGCAGAAGGAGATGTGTGGAGAAAATATCTCGATTTACAGTTAGATAGTGATATCTTTCTGAAAGTTGGACAAATGATGCGAAAGAAAAACATGGTTAGAGAAACCATGTTAGGTGGTTGCAAGATCACGCTATTCTCAGCTGCAAATGCAATTGATGAAGCAATGCGTTATTTTGACAAGACCATGGTATACGATTTATATCGTTAAATCCAATGATGCTGTAGGTATGCTTGTGCAATGTCATAAGCAGCCTGCAGCATTTCATTTTCTTCCTCTTGGTCAAAGCGACTAGTAATCGGAGAATCAATATCAATTTCACCAACGCACTCTCCATTTACAATAATCGGCACACAAAGTTCACTGCGACTGTCACAATCACAAGCAATATGTCCTGGAAATGCTAGTACATCATCAATGCGCTGTACACTTTTATCACGGTAGCATTTCCCACAAACGCCTTTATCAAAAGGAATTCTTGTGCACGCAGGTTTTCCCTGAAAAGGACCAAGAACAAGTTGGCTACCTTTTACAAAATAAAATCCAACCCAGTTTATATTTTTGTAATTCATTTGAATGCAAGCACTGACGTTGGAAAGTGCCGCAATCTTATCACTTTCTTCTAAAAAAGCACATATTTGTTTATTTAATATCGTTTTCATGAGAAAATCATAGCATAGGGTTGATTAAAATAAACATGGAATTATAATGAAACCAGAGGAGGCTATATCTATGGATGATATATCTGGTGAGTGTAACACGGATGTAAAAACGAATAAATGATATAGCCATAAAAGTCCTTTTTTATGATGGCTATATCGGTCAATCATGAGGGAGGATTTTTTATTATGGACAAGGACTTAGTTTTAGAGTGGATCAAAAACAACAATTTAAAAGAATTACATGAATATCTAAAGAAGCAAAATGTCGTTGATATTGCGGAGTTTCTCCACGAGTTGGATGATAGTACACTAGCAATCTTCTTTAGAATTTTGGAAAAAGAAGATGCAGCAAATGTTTTCTCTTATTTAGATAATGAAGAACGCAATCGTCTAATCAAAACATTTAACAATACTGAGATTGTAAACGTGATTAATGAACTATATTCAGATGACGCAATTGATTTCCTATCTGATATGCCGGCAAATCTAGTTACACAGCTATTAGATAAAGTTGATGATGATGTTCGCAAAGATATCAATCACTTATTGAAGTATAAGGATGATACTGCAGGAAGTATCATGACGGTTGAATTCATTGAGTTTACAAAAGAGATGACAGTTGCGGATGCGCTAGCTAAAATCAAGCGTGTTGGTATCGATAGTGAGACGGTGTATACCTGTTATGTAGTGGAAAGCAGAAAACTAATTGGTATCGTCAGTGCGAAGAGCTTGATGTTAAGTGACTCTGATGTGCTTATTAAAGACATCATGAAGACGGAATTCATCTATGCATATACTGGGGATGATAAAGAAGACATCGCTAAAAAGATGAAGAAGTATGACTTGATTGCCTTGCCGGTATTAGATGTAGAAGATTGCATTGTTGGTATTGTGACATTTGACGATGCGATTGATGTCTTAACAGAAGAGACAACAGAAGACATGCAGAAGATGGCTGCGATTGTGGCAAATGATAAGCCATACCTAACAACATCTGTGTGGGAACATGCACGTAGTAGAATTGTTTGGCTATTAATCTTGATGTTTTCAGCAACACTAACAGGTAGTATCATCTCTAACTATGAACACGCCTTTGAAGTGATGCCGGTACTAGTGTCCTTTATTCCTATGCTAATGGATACAGGTGGAAACTGTGGATCTCAGAGCTCAACTTTGATCATCCGTGGTTTAGCAATTGATGAAATTAAGTTCAGTGATTTCTTTAAGGTAGTTTTCAAAGAATTTAGAATTTCTATTGTCGTGGGCATTATGCTAGGTATTGCAAACGGTATTAGAATTGTGTTGTTAAACCATGATGTATATCTAGCATTTGTTGTTTCAGCTTCAATTGTTGTAACAGTTATGATTTCCAAGTTCGTAGGATGTGTGTTACCAATTGCTGCGAAGAGATTAAAGATGGACCCGGCAATTATGGCAGCACCATTGATTACAACTATCGTAGACACACTTGCAATTATGGTGTATTTCTCAATCGCATCACAAATTTTCAACTTATAAAAGTTTTGGACCTTCATCACCATGAAGGTTTTTTTGATAAATGTATATACAAAGGTGGGGTGTGATAATTGAATAACTCGCTTGCGAAATATGAAATCAGTTGTAGAATGAATAACAGACGACAGGAGATTTTCATGTATCCAACAGTAGGTTCATCAGTACACATTCAAAGTTTTAAACACGACGGAAGTTTACATCGCACATGGTGTAAGGGTTTTGTCCTTGAGGCAGATGAGGACAGAATCGTCGCAGTTACTGACCATGCATGGGTGATTGAAGCAGATAACCGTAAGTGGCTTACACGCGAACCGGCTGTATGTTTTTTCTATAGAAAGAAATGGTATAACGTCATCTCTATGATTCGTCACAGTGGTATCTACTATTATTGTAATTTGGCATCCCCAACAATATATGATGGTGAAGCAATCAAGAATATTGATTATGATTTGGATGTGAAGCTCTATCCAGATCGTACATATCAAGTCCTTGATGAAAACGAATATTTCGAACATGCGAAGAAGATGAATTATTCTGATGATGTTATGGATATCGTTGAAGCACAATTGGATAAGTTAATTATGGATATGGAAGAGGAGAAAGAACCGTTTAATAAAGAGTGCATTGATAAGTATTATCAACTTTATTTAAAGATGAGTTCAAGCCAGAATCTTGGGAATGAATAAGGCTTGAATTGGTTTAGGTAAACCTTTCCAAATTTTTTCTCAAAAAGTTTATAAAAGTAATTGACACGAGGATAGATACTTGGTATATTAATACAGCACTCTTCGGAAGGGGAGATGCAGAGATCTTTGAAAACTGAACAGGAATAAGACACATAAACAACGTCAAGCAAA
>CAURLC010000006.1:0-94066 GCA_963525775.1 uncultured Solobacterium sp.
ATTTCTTGTGATATATTATCATTCAATCTATAATGATATTAACCTTGGGAGTTTAATGTGATTAGGAGGTAATGTATGACAAGATCATTTAAAAGAGTGTGCTTGTTTGTTTTGGGTTTGTTGATGATTACTACAATGGTGGGTTGTGATACATCAAAAACAAATTGGGGTAAACTATCAGATGAGGAAAAGATTGACAAAGTTCTTCAGAGTTTTGAGCGAATGAAGAATGGGGAAATCCATATTGTAGGTTCAATGCATGCTGATGTTATTGATCCAAAAGAAGGAGAAGATCCTGTTTATAAATATGAAGCAGAGTTTACAGGTACGTTTGAATTAAGACCGGATCATGTATCAGGAAAGTATTCATTTAATGGTAACGTTAAAGACTACTATTGTGACAGAATGTATTCATATGAGAAAAATGAGACTGACACACAGTGGACAACAAGTAATTACTCTATAGTGGAATACAATCAACCGATTGGAATCCAACAAGATGTTATTCTCTATTTTGAAACAATAAAGGATCAACTTACATTGAGTGAAGATAGTGATATGATTACAGTACATTATGAAACAGATGATATAGATTTTCTTTATGCAAATGATGTGCAATTGATATGGTCTTCTCTAGGATCCCTTGGTTTTAGTAGTAATGATAAGAGTGGTAAGTTGGAAATCGACTTAAAGATGTCTAAAGATGATGGCATGCCTGTCTCGGTAACAATAACAGGAGTGCGTGATAGTGATTTCTATAAGAATCAAAAATATGTTAGTGAAGTGACATATTCAAAAGTCAACTCTGGTATACATGTAGATATTCCAAGTGGAATAGATAATCCAATTTATCAGTAAAGGAGGGTATGAAATGAAAAATATTAGAAAAGTAATTTTAACGTTCCTTACACTTATCCTTGTTTTAAATCTTTCTGCTTGCCATAGTTCATCTAATAATGCGAAAAAAGATGTTGATACTTTTATAACGGAACTAAGAGATGCGAAAAGTACTGAGTATGTTAGTCAAGTTTATCGTAAATATCTCTATACAGGTGATGGTAAAAGAACAATTCTTACTGAGATGGAGACCCGCCAGGGAATGATTCAATTTGAACCACAGGTTTTTTTAGAAGTTTCCAATAGTAATAAAGGAATGCGTGATGATTTTCAAGCACCTGCTCTTTTTGAGGAAGAGCTCATAACAATTGGGACCCCATACAGATTGGATCATGGTGGAAGTATCTATTCACCAAGTAAAGGAGTAACCTATACAGGGTACGTGAATAAGCAGAAACAATTCGAGTGGAGAAAAGCAGAAGATTGGTCCTATGTTAAGGAAGTAGAGGCCCCTAAACTTGGCCGTAATGAAGAATTTTTAAAGCTATATGAAACATATTCTGATAAGTTTACTAGATCTGAAGATAATCAATTTGTATATTTGGAATTTAACGGTAATGTAAAAGATAATCTTGATTTAATTGAAGCATTTCATTCAAGTGTATTTGAAAGTAATATGTTTGCAGAACCAAGGGATATTATCACAGCTGTAGACATTCAAATTAAGCTTGTGATGGAGAAGGTTAAAGAAGGTAATAAACTTATTCCTAGTGAGGCAAAGATTATTCTTACAACTTCATTAGAAAATAAAGAGGAAAAATGGACGGCGAAAAGTGAAGACCATTTTGAATACTACTATCGTAATCTCAACAATGTTGAAGAGATTAAAAAGCCTGAAGGTGTTACACTAAAATAACTAGTAAAATACATATGAATCATAGGCGAAAACGCTATGATTCTTTTTTGTAGAACGTGATTCATGAATGAATTGAAAATAACGAGAATAATTGGGTATTAAGGTAATATGGTTATTACGATATTGTAATATAACCCTTTTACTTGATTTCTATATAGCATAGGCGTAATATCAGATTTGATTTAGAAAGAGGTTTTAATTTAATGCTAGGATATGAAAATGAAAAGTTAGAATTTAATTATAAAAAGTCCTGTGGTTTATGGTTAATTGCGATTGCTATAGTAATCGTAATTGCTACCCTAATAGGTGGAAAACAAATTATAAATATGCAGGTATTTAGTATAGGTTATATGATTTGCTTTTTTTCAATTAATATGAATAAAGGCTTACTTAACAAACTATCCACTGGTTCATCAACCAAATTTCAGAAAAATATTTCTAAATATTCAGTAGTATTACTGTTTGTACTGATGGCATTTCTAGGTGGTCCATTTTTCGATACTGAGAATTGGAGAATGATATGGTTGGGAGCGTTATTGGCTACAGCACTGCATTTTTTCCCATTCTATTTTGTGCATGGAAAATCAATGATTTTTTTAGGTATTATGTGTACTATCAATATTATTATGGGGTATATTTTCTCAAATGTTCCTTTAGTATTCTTTGCTTATAGTGATGCAGCCATTAAATTTATTTTTGGCGTGTATTTATTGTTTTTTTCAAAAGCAACAAAGCAGTAAAACATAGTTTTTCAAACTGAACGAAACCAACAAAGGCGATAGGAAGAAAATCTATCGCCTTTGTTATATTCATACAACATGCTTTGAACAGAAATATTTGTTATTAGAAACAATCATTTTAGATTTAGTAGGATGAGTGAATCAGGGGTATGAAGTTTTTATAGACAGATATGGACAGGTAGATTGGCTAATCTACGAGTGTTGCGATATGAGAACCTGTAAAAAATCGTTTTTTGACAAAAAATATTTCTTCCATTGTCCAAAATGGACAATGGTTTAACTCCCTTTTTGTGATATTTTTGTCAAGTAAACAAAGGGAGAGAACTATGAATAAACGTTTATTTGCGGCATGCTTAAGCGTAGGTATGCTACTGGCTGGATGCTCAGCGAAGAAGAGTACTACTGTGAAAGATGGTACTTACGAGGAAACAGTTGATGGACGTAACGGAAAGGTTACAGTAAGCACAACTATTTCTTCGGGGAAGATTACAAATGTAGAAGTAAAGGATAATAAAGAGACACCTGAGATTGCTGGTACTGCAATCTCAGAGTTACCAAAGAAGATTGTTGAAAAGAACAGTCCTAATGTAGATGGTGTAACAGGTGCGACAATCACTTCTGATGCGATTAAGGAAGCAGTTAAGAATGCGATTAAAACTGCTGGTGGTGATCCTGATTCATTTGGTAGTGATAGTGCGCAAGCATCTGAATCAAAGACAGAGAAGTTAACTGCTGATGTAGTTGTTATTGGTGCGGGTGGTGCAGGTATTACTGCCGCATTAACAGCTCAACAAAATGGTGCGAAGGTTATCCTACTTGAAAAGTCAGCGAATATTGGTGGTGTATCTGTTATTGCAGGTGGACCAATGGGTATCAACTCTAAGGAACAAAAAGAAGCAGGTGTAGCAGGTACATTTACAACACAAGAAATTCTTGCCTATTGGCAATCCTATAACTGTTGGATGGATGATGGACAGTTGTTCTATAACATTGCTAACCGCTCTGGTGAAACAATTGACTGGTTAGAAGAGAATGGTATGGACCTTGTTTATGTTGGTAACGAACAGAAAGCACATGCTAATGGCTTCCCAACATATCATGCATATGCAGACCAATCCAATAAGCTTGGCTACTATCAGGCTCTATTAAAGCAGTTTGAAAATGCAGGTGGTAAGATATACTATCAAACTCCTGCAGTAGAACTAAAGTCAAAAGACAATAAGATTACAGGTGTTGTAGCGAAGTCTTCTGATACAACATATGAAATTTCATGTGATGCGGCAGTGCTTGCGACAGGTGGTTTCGGTGCGAATGCAGATGTGATTGAAAAGGAAGTTGGTTTCCCACTCGTTACATTTACTACAGGTACACAAACAGGTGATGGCGCAACAATGTCACAAGCGATTGGTGCTGGTAAGGGTAAGACAATCCAACAATACCATGGTGTAACATCCTACTCTGGAATCGAACCTGGTTCTGGTAAAGATGAAATCGCAAAGGCTATCTATCTTGCGACAAGTATCTGGGTTAACCAACGTGGTTCTAGATTTGCGCCAGAAGATCTAAACTATGATACAGCGCTATCTTCAAATGCCGCAGCGACACAAGGTGAATACTATTTCTCAATCATGTCAGATGATATGGTGAAGAAAGTAGAGCAGGGTGGTTCTAAGGAATTGAATGTAGAAACAGCTGTTGGATACCAACCATCACTACCACTATTTAGTGTCAATGAACCATGGACAGAGTTTAGATCCGCACTAGAAGATGGTGTTAAAAATGGTACCGTGTTTAAGGGTGATACAGTAGAAGATCTTGCAAAGGCAATGGGCGTTGATGCCAATGCATTAAAGAAGACAATTAGTGCATACAACGCAGATTGTGCAAATGGATCAGATGCAGTATACGGCAAAGATTCCAAGTACATGTTATCTCTAGGTGATGGTCCATACTATGCTGTTAAGGCAAGACCAGTATCCTTAGGTGGTATTGGCGGAGTACTTGTTAACTCTAATCTAGAGGTTATCAAGCAAGATGGAACAGTTATCGGTGGTCTATACGCTGCTGGTAATGAAATTGCGGAAATCTATAATAACTCTTATCCACTCGTTGAAGGTGTTACATTAATGACAGCTCTAACAGGTGGAAGAATCTGTGGTGAAGCTGCAGCAGAATACGCAACAAAATAATCCCACTCTGGAGAAATCGTAAGATTTCTCCTTTTTAAGTGTTAAGATAGGGGTATGAGAAAAGAAGAATTATTTGATTTAGTGAGTGAGTGTGCAACACTTGAAATCTTTGTGGCAAAGGCTGCGAAGTTAGTTCAAAATCCGATTTGGATTATGGATGATGCATATCAATTAGTAACCTGTTCTAAAGTACCAGATGCTTATCCATATTTATCATTTTTACAAGATACAAAACTAAAACGAAGCTTTGTGAATCGATTGATAGAACGAGGATTACTCAATGAGAATGGTATTCAAAAACCATTGCGTATATTCGATACGGAGTATCAAAGAGATGTTTATGTAATCGATATTTTTGCAAAGAAGAAGTCGATTGGAAAACTCACGGTTGCGGTGGAAAATGAAATTAGTGAAGAGGATGTTAAATTACTTGCGGATGCTGCATCTATCTACTTACGTCATCAATTAACAAATCATGGATCGAAGCGTGAACAAGCATTTACCTTGCTGCTACAAAAAGATGAAGAGAGTCAATCGTTAGGACTGCAATTACTACAAGAGACTGGTTATCTCGTTAAAGGCACTTACATGCTTGCATATGTTGATACTACAATTGCAAATCGTATTACTGTATTGCGTTCTTTCTTAAGTGAGATACAGAAGAGTGATGTAAACCTATTAGGTGGTATTGTGAATGAACAGTGTTATCTTTTATTGGCGAGCACAAAGCATATTGATTTAAAACAATACCCAAATATTCATGTTGGATATAGTATGCAGTTTGAAAAACTTCATCATCTTGATGGATATGCAAGACAGGCAGAATATGCAGCTAGTAAGGCAAAGGGGAGAGGGGCAAACTTCCAGAATCTAATTGATTCCTATTTGCATAGCCAGTTAGAACAACAATTACCACTAGATACATTGGTTGACTTAAAAATACAAAAACTCATTGCGTATGATCGTAAGTATGAGACGAAGTATTACGAGACATTGTGTATGTATGTTAACTCACAATACTCAAAACAGAAGACTGCAGAAGGGCTCTATATTCATCTGAATACCGTTAAGTATCGTCTTCAGCAGATTGAAAAATTATTTGATATCGATTTTGAAAAAGACGAGAAATTGATACGTTTGGCAATGTTAGTGCATCACGTTTAATTTCTTATTGCGTTTGACTTTTCAAATCAGAAAAAAGAAGTATACTAATAGTGTTAGTTATAGTTAACTTAAGGAGCGTAAATATGAACATTTCAACATTAATAGTATTATTGGTCGTTGTTGTAATCATTGCATTTGATATTCGATATGTGATGAAAAATGGAGTAAGCTCCTGCAGTGGAGATTGTAGTTCAGGTTGTCATTCTTCCTGTCATTGGGTAGGAGATATCAAAAAGGCACAACGCAATATCCGTATTCAAAATAAGATTAAGTCCTTGTTAGGATTATCGAAGTAATCTATAAGTCACTAAGGTGGCTTTTTCTTTATGTTTAATGTTGTAAATACGCGTACTAAAGAATATAATGTAAGCATATTTACAACATATAATGGAGGTTAAAAATGGATTATAAAAAGAAGATACGAGAAAAGATTGAAAAAATGGGTGGATTTATTACAAGTGGTGAACTAGTGAATTCTAATATTCCAACTATATATTTAACTAGAATGGTTGAAGCAGGAGAATTAGTTCGTGAAGAAAGAGGAGTATATCTTTCTGCAAAAGGTGATTATGATGAATATTACTTCTTTCAAAATAAGTATAAAGTTGCAATCTTCTCGTATGTATCTGCTTTGTATCTATTTCAATTTACAGACATCATTCCTTCAGAATTAGAAGTAACAGTATACAAAGGATATAATGCAAGCCGTATTCAACGTGATAAAAGAGTTCATTATGTGAATAAAGATATATATGAACTAGGTATTACTCAATGTAAAACGATTTATGGAAACAAAGTAAATGTCTATGATCTAGAAAGAACGATTTGTGATTTTGTGAAAAATAGAAATAAAGTCGAGGCTGAGTTATTTTTGAAAATAATAACAAGATATGCTCGTTATCGTAATAAAGATTTTAATAAGTTATATACATACGCAAAAAAGATGAATATCTACGATAAAGTGAAAGATATTTTTGGTGTTATTTATGAATAAATATAAACTTAGATCGATTTGTAAGAAAATATCAGATGAAACAGGACTTAGCTATAATGTAATTCAAACACACTATTTTTTGGAAACAATTCTTGAAAAAATATCTAAGAGTGATGAAAATCAGAATTTTATTTTTAAGGGTGGATTTCTGCTTGCGAGTTTTATTGGAATTAAGCAACGTAGTACAGTTGATATTGACTTCCTAATTAGGAAGTTCACGCTGACAAAAGAAAATATTAGTCAAAAATTAGAAAAAATTCTTAAGCATGAGGTATACGAAGATATTAACTATAAGATAAAAAAGATAGAGGAAATTCGAAAAAATGATGAGTATGGAGGCTTTAGAATTGCCATTGAATGTAAATTAGATAATATTCGACAGATAATTCTGCTAGATATTGCAACTGGTGATCCGATAACTCCAAAAGAAATTGTATATAAATATAAGAGTACTTTTGAAGATAAAATATATGAAATTTATACATACAATATTGAAACAATTTTGGCAGAAAAAATTCAAACAATTTACCAACGCGGAGTATTTAATACTAGAAGTAAGGATTTCTATGATGTATATATTTTGGTTCATCTTAAGAAAAAAGAGATTGATTATGAAAAACTAAGTCTTGCATGTCGTAATACGTTTAATCATAGAAGCAATAAATTTAATGTAGCAGATATTCTAAATCTTCTAGATACATTGAAGGGTGAGAAAGATATGTTGAAGTATTGGGATAATTATCAAGATAGATTTAGATATGCAAAAAATATCAGTTTTCATGAAGTGATTGATACGATAGCTGAATTAATGATGAATCTGATTGAATATGATTGAGAATTATTATCCTCAGACAATGTACTTTCTTGAAAGCTATCATAGATGGGTGTAGGCTAGAAGTAGATGTTTCAACGACAATCATTAACAACCAAAATCATTCATAATTTTTAGTGGGGAAGAAAATGAAACAGAATACAAAGTTATTGCACGGTTACACTGTATTAGACCAATATACTGGTGCTGCCAGCATACCAATTTATCAAACGTCCACATTTCATAATACAGAGTTGTATTGTGATGAACAGAAGTATTTATACACCCGTTTCTCCAATCCAACGATTGATGCATTAGAAGATGGTCTTCGTTGTATTGAGAATGCCAAATATGCTTTGAGTTTTAGTTCTGGTATGAGTGCGATATCAAATGTTTTGATGTTGTTGAATGCTGGCGAACATATCATCCTTCCAAAGGAAGTGTATGGTGGTACTTGCCAGTTTGCGACGAAGATTCTACCTCGTTATCAAATCTCGGCGAGTTTTGTAGATATGGCAAATCTTGATGAAGTGGAAAATGCGATTACAGATAACACACACATGATTTATATTGAGACACCATCCAATCCTTTATTAAAGATATGTGATGTTCGCGCAATCGTATCTATTGCGAAAAAGTATGGATTGATTGCGGTAGCCGATAACACCTTTATGACGACGCTATTCCAAGATACACTTGTGTTAGGTGTTGATATCGTTGTAGAGAGTGCTACAAAGTTTATCAATGGTCATAGTGATGTGGTGGCTGGTGTTGTTGCGACAAATAATGAAGATTACTATAAACAGTTAGTTCTATTTCGGAAGAACTTTGGTGGTATCTTAGGTGTGCAGGATGCTTGGTTAATTATGCGTGGTATGAAGACAATGGGCTTACGTATGAAACAGTCATCCGAAAATGCACAAGCAATCGCAGAATTCTTGTACAACCATCCCAAGATCAAACATGTGTATTATCCTGGGTTAGATTCTCATCCTGGTCATGATATTCATATGTCACAAGCTAAATGTGGAGGTGCAGTATTATCGTTTTCTCTAGCGAACAAAGAAGATTTGATGTCTTTTACAAGAAAGGTAAAGATTCCAATTTTGGCAGTTAGTTTAGGTGGTGTGGAATCAATTTTATCTCATCCTGCAACGATGTCTCATGCTTGCTTAAGTGTAGAAGAGCGCTTAGAGCAAGGTGTTACCGATGAACTATTACGCTTGTCTTGTGGTATTGAGGATATTACAGATTTACTGGAAGACCTTAAGCAAGCATTAGAATAATGGAAAAATATGCATCGTATTTTGTATGCATGATAAGATGTAAATAACAACTTTTGAATCGTTGAATCATTCAACGATTTTTTCGTGGAACAGACAATAGAACTGTGTACATAGTTAATGGGGGGTGGATTATGTTAAATACATTTGTGCTATTAGGAAAGGTACATTCGTTACCTTTGATACAAGGGACGAATCTTTCAGAGAATCAATCAACGATAGAGATTGAGTGTCAACGTGCATTTACGGACAATGGAGTGATGTCTGATGTTTTTACTGTGCGCCTGTGGCGTGGGATTGCGGAGTCTTGTAAGGCGGCGTGTAAGATTGGAACTGTCATTGCGATTAAGGGAAGGGTAGAAGTGAATCTACAGACCAAAGCGATGGAGTTAATTGCGGAAAAGGTTGAGTTTATCCGTTAAGTAGAGAATTGAAACACTTCACTATATCTAAAGCAGAGATAACTATGATAAAATAAGGACGTTTGATAAAGTGAGGTATAAAACATGGCATTTGATTCCTTAAGTGACAGACTGAATAAAGCGTTACGTAATGTGGCCGGTAAGGGTACGTTAACGGATAATAACATGGAAGACATGCTGAAAGAAGTGCGTTTAGCATTACTTGAAGCAGATGTAAACTATCGTATTGTAAAAGAATTCTTAGATGAGATTCGTACAAAATCCAGAGGTGAAGAAGTACTACAGAGCGTAGAACCTGGACAACAGCTCGTTAAGATCGTTCATGATCAAATTATTGAATTACTTGGTACAGAGGAAGCTGGTCTTAACTTTGTAGAAGATGGCATTACGAAAATCATGCTTGTCGGTTTACAGGGTACAGGTAAGACAACTAGCGTTGCGAAGATTGCACGTATCTGTAAAGAGAAGTTCAATAAGAAGGTATTGTTAATTGCGGCCGACGTGATTCGCCCTGCTGCGATTGATCAGTTACAGACATTAGGTAAGGAAATTGATACTGAAGTATTTACCTTAGGTACA
Organism: uncultured Solobacterium sp.; assembly: GCA_963525775.1. Taxonomy (GTDB): domain Bacteria; phylum Bacillota_I; class Bacilli_A; order Erysipelotrichales; family Erysipelotrichaceae; genus Bulleidia. The sequence continues at coordinate 9,936 of CAURLC010000006.1, forward strand.
GAGACTCCAGCTGTTGAAACAGTTCGTCAGGGTATGGAATACGCTGAAAAGAATGGTTTTGATACTGTGTTTATCGATACTGCTGGTCGTTTACATATCGATGAAGCATTAATGAATGAGTTAAAGGATATCAATGAACTTGTTCATCCAGACGACATTCTTCTTACAGTCGATGCGATGACTGGTCAAGATATCGTTAACGTAGCACAAGCCTTTAAGGATGCGTTACCATTAACTGGTTTAGTTGTAACCAAGTTTGATGGTGACTCTAGAGGTGGTGGTGTTCTTTCAGTTAAGAAGATTACAGGTGTTCCTATCAAGTTTGTCGGTGAAGGTGAAAAGATTGAGGATATGGATATCTTCCATCCTGATCGTATGGCTGACCGTATTCTTGGAATGGGTGACGTTGTAACACTTGTAGAGAAGGCGCAGGAGAAGTTAGATCTTGAAGAAGCCAATAAGATGGCTGAACGTATGCTTGCAGGTCAATTCACAATGGATGACATGTTAAAGCAGTTTGAACAGATTCAAAAGTTAGGCCCTCTTGGTGGCATTATGAAGATGATTCCAGGTATGAACCAATACGCTGGTATGTTAGATGAAGCCAAGGCAAGTGACTCGATGCGTCATATGAAGGCAATCATCCAGTCTATGACATTTGAAGAACGTGCACATCCAGAAAAGATGCGTGGCACAATGAAGAAGCGTGTAGCACGTGGTTCTGGTCGTAGCGTGGATGAAGTCAATAAGTTGATCAACCAATTCGGTAAGATGAAGAAGCTGATGGACTCCATGGGCAACATGCAAAGAAACGGTTCCTTAAACCAAGAAAGTCTAGAGAAGATGATGGGTAATGCTCAAAAGCGTGCCGGTCAAAACTTCCCAAATGGCTTCGGTGGAAAGAATCCATTTAAATTTTAATGATGTAAAGGTTTTTTACTTGACAGTGATTTTCGAATCAGTATAATAAACATGTAAGAAATAGGAGGTATTTATACCATGGCAGTTAAATTACGTTTAAAGAGAATGGGTGCCAAGAAGGCTCCAAGATATCGTATCGTTGCGGCAGACTCACGTTTCGCTAGAGATGGACGTGAAATCGAAACAATCGGACATATCAATCCAACAACAGAACCTGAAACAGTAGTAGTAAATGAAGAAAAGGCTCTTAATTGGTTAAGAAACGGTGCTCAGCCTTCTGATACAGTTAGAAACATTCTTTCTCGTCAAGGTATCATGAAGAAGTTCCATGATGAGAAGGTAGCCGCTAAGAAGAAAGCGTAAGCATCATGGCAGAGCTGGATAAGGTACTTCTAAATCTAGTTAAGCCAATGGTTGAAGACAAGGAATCCTTGGATGTACGTCTGATGCCTAGCTTAGATGATAAAGAAGTTTTGTTACATGTTTATGCGAAAAATGATGATATTGCTCGTCTGATTGGCAGAAAGGGCAGTATGGCAAGTGCATTACGTCAAGTAATGTCCGTTGCTTCTCATAGTAATAACAAGAAAGTAACAATCAAGTTCGAACAGATTTAAGGATGCTATGGCATCCTTTTTTTGAAAACAAAGGAGAAGGAAGATGGCATATATTTGTATTGGCAAAATTATCAATACGCATGGTATCAAAGGAGAAGTAAAGATTGAAAGTTACTCTGACTTTGATGAAGAAAGATATACCAAGGGTAAACAAGTATATATTTGTGTCGATGGAAAGTATCTACCACTTACGGTAGCTTCCTATCGTAAGCATAAAGGCTTTCCACTTGTATCCTTTGTGGACTTGCAGAATATCAACTTTGTAGAGCAGTATAAGGGATGTGAAATCTACATCGATGAAGCAGATCGTAAACAACTCAAAAAGGGTGAATACTATCGCAAAGACCTCGTTGGTTTAACGGTTGTGGATGAAGAAGGTATTACAGTAGGTAAAATTATCAGTGTTGAAGAAACACTCGGTGCTCAAAATAATTTACGTCTTCAATTAGAAGACGCAAAAGAAGTGCTAATCCCTTACATTCCAATGATTGTAAAGAACGTAGATTTAGATAAGAAAGTGATGACGATTCATCGTATGGGAGGCCTACTATGAGGATTACCGTATTAACACTATTTCCAGAGATGTATCGTGACTTTGTCAGTACTTCAATCATTGGTCGTGCCATTGAAAGAGGGCTAGTTACAGTAGACTTTGTTCAGATACGTGATTTTGCTCATGACAATTATCGCCATGTGGATGATAAGCCATTCGGTGGAGGACTTGGACAAGTGATGAAGTGTCAACCAGTATTAGACGCACTTAACTCTGTAAAGACTGAAAATAGTTATAGTATGATGATGTCACCAGCAGGGAATGTCTATAACCAATCCAAGGCAAGACAGTTATCACAAAAAGATCATCTGATTCTATTGTGTGGCCATTACGAGGGTTTTGATGCACGCATTAACAAACATGTAGATGAACTTGTCAGTATTGGAGACTATGTCTTAACAGGTGGTGAAATGGCTTCTATGGTCATTATGGATAGTGTGATTCGTTTACTGAATGGTGTGATTCGGGAAGGCTCTACCGATGATGAATCCCATGAGAATGGATTACTTGAATACCCACAATACACACAACCTGCAGATTACCAAGGGGATAAGGTACCAGAAATCCTACTGAGTGGTCATCATGCTAAGATACAAGAGTGGCGTACACAACAATCTTTATTACTTACAAAGAAGGTAAGACCAGACCTTTTCGAAAAACATCAATTAACAGAATATGAAGAAAAAGTCTGGAAAAAACTATGCAAGCAAGAGAGTGAATAATGCTCTCTTTTTATTTTAAGAGCTAAGGTAATCGTTTGTGCAATCTTTCGAAAATATCAATCAAAACCCTATTGTAAAAGTAAAAAAGTTCAATTATAATATCGAAGATTTAAGTAGTTGGCTCTAGAAGGGGTTTCATATGAAAACAATCTTAAGAAACGCAACAGTCTTTACGCGAAAGGGTTTTGAGAAGATGGATATCGCTATCTCTGGTGATAGACTTCTTGTCCCATTTGATGTTTCAGACATTGTTCAAAGTGACGACGTTGTTTTTGATTTCAACAATAAATATATTTTACCGGGTTTCGTTGATGTACATGTACATTTCCGTGAACCCGGTTTTTCTTATAAAGAAACGATCGGCACAGGCTCAATGGCGGCAGCACACGGAGGATTTACAACTGTATTTACGATGCCTAACTTAAATCCACCTCCTTGTGATTATGCAAGCCTTAAACAACAACTCGATATCATTGAAAAAGATGCAGTGATTAAAGTTGTGCCATTTGGTGCGATTACAGAAAATCAAAAAGGCCGTGGAAAGCTTTCGAAGATGGATGAGATGGCTGTCTACGTAGCGGGTTTCTCTGATGATGGGGTTGGTGTACAAGCAGACTTCACGATGGAAGATGCGATGGTGAAAGTCGCAAGTTTAGGCAAAATCATTTCTGCCCATTGTGAAGATGAAAGTCTCAATACAATCCCGTACACTGGTACAACTTCTGCAAGTGAAAGTGTACAAGCCGCAAGAGATATCGAACTATCCGCTAAAACGGGTTGTAAATATCATATTTGTCATGTCTCTGCGAAGGAAACCTTAGATGCGGTAAGAAAAGGAAAGGCAAGAGGAATCGATGTAACCTGCGAAACTGGACCACATTACATTGCCTTTAATGTCGATACAATCAAGCATGAAGGAAACTTTAGAATGAATCCTCCAATCAAGTCCCCAGAGGATCAAAAAGCAATCATAGATGCCATCGTCGACGGCACAATCGATATGATTGCGACAGACCACGCACCACATAGCTTAGAAGAAAAATCGAAAGGTTTTGATAAGTCGTCCTTTGGCGTTGTAGGACTCGAAACATCCTTTGCGGTGTCATATACAGAACTTGTGAAGAAGAATGTGATTTCCTTTGAACGACTTGTCGAATTAATGAGTGTTAATCCAAGAAAGCGATTTGGCTTATCAGGCGGTTATATTGAAAATGGAGAAATCGCAGATATCTGCGTTGTTGATACGGAAACTACGTGGAAAGTTAATCCAGAAGAATTCTTAACCAAAGGAAGGTCGACACCATTTGATGGAGTAAATCTTACGGGGAAAGTCATCGCAACCTTTGTGGATGGAAAACTCGTCTATCGTGACGAGAAAGAAAGATAAATGATTGTGGAGGGAAAAGAGTGAGAATCATTGAGAATACAAAAATAGCACTGGATACTTACAAGATGGTATTACAACCAACTGGGTCAGAAATTGAAAAGTTAAAAGCCTTAGTACCAGGTCAATTTATCAATATTAAAATCGAGGGCTTCTATTTACGAAGACCAATCTCCATCGCAGATTGGAATGATGAAAGTCTAACCATTATCTACAAGGTAGTAGGCAAAGGCACAAAGGCACTCAGTGAAATGGAACAAGGTATTGAATTAGATATTCTTTTGCCTTTGGGAAATGGCTACAACCTAGCTTGGATTCCTAATTCATCGATATTGATTGGTGGTGGAGTAGGTGTTCCTCCAATGTATGGCTTAGCGAAAAAATTGGCTGAAACGGGAAAGAAGCCAAGAATCATTATTGGATTTCGAGAGAAGAATCAAGTTTTCTATGATGAAGAATTTAGAAAACTCGGTTTAGAAGTCACAGTGTATACAGAAGATGGTTCCTATGGAGAAAAGGGCTTTGTGACAAATGGGTTTGATCAAGCAGAGTATGTTTGTGCCTGTGGACCTGAACGTATGTTAGAAGCGATTTATCGTAAAGCACAGGATGGTCAATATAGCTTTGAAGCACGTATGGCATGTGGCTTTGGAGGCTGTATGGGATGTTCGTGCGAAACGCTTGTAGGAAATAAGCGTATCTGTAAAGAAGGACCAGTTCTTTTACATAAGGAGTTGTTATGGAAGTAAATACAAAAGTAAATTTAAGTGGGTTAACACTAGATAATCCAGTAATTCCAGCCAGTGGAACATTTGGCTTTGGAAAAGAATATGTAGACTTTTATGACATTAATATCTTAGGCTCAATTTCCATCAAGGGAACTACCGTTCAAAGACGTAAGGGAAACCCTCAACCAAGAATCGCAGAATGTTATTCTGGATTGATTAACTCCGTAGGTCTGGAAAATCCAGGTATGGATAATGTAATTCAGAAAGAACTTAAAGATTTAGAGAAGATTTATCGAAAACCAGTTATCGCAAACATCAGTGGTTTTTCCATAGAGGAATACGTCACGTTAGCTAGAGAAATGGATCAGGTTGATAACGTTGGTATCATCGAGGTCAACATCAGTTGTCCTAACGTAGACCATGGTGGACTGGCATTTGGTACAAATGCGGATAACGTTAGAGAACTAACAAAGAAAATTAAAGAAGTTACGATAAAGCCTGTCTATATGAAACTTAGTCCAAACGTAACAGACATCAAAGAAATTGCACGCGCAGCTGAAGAAGGTGGTGCAGATGGTATTTCACTGATCAACACCCTGATGGGGATGCGTATCGATATCAATCGTAGAAAACCAGTCATCGCTAATAAAAAAGGCGGCTTCTCAGGTCCTGCAATCTTTCCGGTTGCACTAAGAATGGTATATGAAGTATATGAGTCAACAAATCTTCCGATTATTGGTATTGGTGGTATCTCAAGTGCAGAAGATGTCATTGAGATGATGATGGCAGGGGCTACTGCTGTACAGATCGGAGCCGCAAATCTAATCAATCCTATGGCCTGTAAAGAAATCATTGAAGAACTTCCACTTGTTATGAAAAAACTAGGAATTACTTCACTTGATGAGATCATAGGAATCGCACATAAAGATTAAAGAGAAAGGAGAGTCATTTAACAATAAATCAGAATTGAAAATAGGCGTTTGATTAAAGTTTTAAGAAACAATAGTAGTGATGAATCATTGATGAAAGGAAATCATAATGGAAATTAGAAATTTAATCAGCATCACAGATTTTTCAGTAGAAGAAATCGATAAAATGATTGGGGTTGCAGGGGATATCATGACCAACCCTGACAAATACATCGATATTTGTAAGGGGAAGAAACTGGCAACGCTATTCTTTGAACCAAGCACACGTACAAGACTTAGCTTTGAAGCAGCGATGTTAGAACTTGGTGGTTCTGTATTGGGCTTCTCTGAAGCTTCCTCAAGTTCGGCTTCAAAGGGAGAAAGTGTGAGTGATACGATTCGAACTGTAGGTTGTTATGCGGATATCATCGCCATGAGACATCCAAAGGAAGGCGCACCTATCGTAGCCGCAAGACGAACAACAGTACCTATCATCAATGGTGGTGATGGTGGACATCATCATCCAACCCAAACACTAACAGACCTTCTTACCATCACAAGAGAAAAGGGAAGACTTAACAATCTTACAGTAGGCTTATGTGGTGACTTAAAGTTTGGAAGAACCGTTCACTCCTTAATCGAAGCGATGTTACGGTATGAGAATGTAAAGTTTGTACTGATTGCACCACCAGAATTACGAGTACCACAGTACATCATTGACATGCTTGAAAAGGCAGGGGCTGAATATAAGCAGGTAGAAACCATGGAAGCAGTTATGCCTGAGTTAGATATCTTATATATGACAAGAGTACAGCGTGAAAGATTCTTCAACGAAGAAGATTACATTCGTTTAAAGGATACTTATATCTTGAATATGGACAAACTTGCAAATGCAAAGAAAGATATGGCTATCTTACACCCGCTTCCAAGAGTCAATGAAATATCAGTCGAAGTCGATGATGACCCACGCGCTGCCTACTTTAGACAAGCACTTTGTGGTAAATATATTCGTATGGCTTTGATTCTAAATCTTCTCAACATCGTTAAGGAGGTCAAATAATGAATATCGATGGTGTAAAAACAGGTATTGTACTAGATCACATTAAGGCTGGTAAATCAATGGAAATCTACAGCTTATTACAATTAGAAAAGCTAGATTGTTCGGTTGCGATTATTCAAAATGTAGTATCTAGAAAATATGGCAAGAAGGATATTATCAAAATCGATTCTATGATTGATTTGGACTTAGATATTCTTGGCTTTATAGATCCTAATATCACAGTTAATAAAGTTGTCGATGGCGTTCTTTCTAGTAAGGACCATCTTCAACTTCCAAAAGAACTTGTTAATGTAATCAAGTGTCAAAACCCAAGATGTATTACATCTGTAGAACGTGAGATACCACATGTATTCTATCTAGCAGATGAAACTAGTGGTAAATACCTCTGCAAGTATTGTGATGTAGAAAGTAAACAGAATAAATAATTGTTTCGAAAAACAATGATTGTTCACACAGGAAGAGAGTAAATACTACTCTCTTTTTTCTGGATTGCCGTATAATAGATAAAAAGGGGACCATATATGAAATATACTTCACGTAAAAAAACACCACTAAAGTGGCTGAATTTTCTAAAGTTTTTCATTTTACCAGTACAGATTCTGTTTTATATTTTTGTGTTTGTTAGTATCTTGATGGAACTGTTTGGAACAGATATGTTACCGCATTTACTAGCACCTGTTCTAAATATCTACGGCTATTCGGCAAATCATTTGGGTTCTGCTTTCTGGCCAATTCTTTCTGTTTTGCTAGCACTAATTATCTTAGTGTATTGGGTATTTGAAATTGAAAGAGGACTCATTAAGTGGGAAGGTCTTTCCACAGTATTATGGAATCTTTACTTGGTTATCATGTATGTTATCTGTGGTGGTGTGATGGTTATGGCACTCATGTACCTACCACCAAGTACAGTATCAACTGTTGTATTGGGATATTTAGTAAACTTTGGTTTGAAAGTTCCTGCTAGTTTTGTATCCTATATTCCACTACTAGTATTTGTGGTTGTATGGCTCATCGCTGGTATTATCTATATCTGTTTAAATATCATTTACTTCGTACGTCGTAAGGCACTCTTTGCGAAAGACTACACTGAAGAAGTAGAGAAGGAAACATCTACACTCGAGGAAGTAAAGACAGAGGAAACAATTCCTTCTGAAACTGAAGAAAAATCTGAAGCAGAAACAACTCCAACTGATACAGTTGAAGAAACACAAGGCGAAGAAAGTTCAGAAGAAAAGGTGGAAGAAATAACTGAAGAAGAACCGGTCGAAACAGAACCTGTTCTAGAAGAAGCACCGAAAGTAGATCCTGCAGAAACAGAAGGATATACACAAGTAATCTCAACTGCAATCGAAAATGATACCGCAGAAGTAAAAGAACCTACACATAAAGTTTGTAAGGAATGTGGTGCAGAAGTCTTAGAAGAAGACGCAATTTTCTGTACAAATTGTGGTAAAAAATTAGAGAAATAAAATATCTGTATGCATATTGATGAACAACATGCATACAGATTTTATTTTTTCAGTGATGCGAAGTATCTTTCAAGATACATCTTATGTGCAACAGCGGTAATGATATTGTTTAACATTGGGTGCTTGTCATCGTGAAGGATAGGTGTTTCACTTTGTTCATGATGATAGAAGGAGGATAATGTACTCATAAGAGATTCGCTACAGTACTGATATAGTTCTTCCATCGTATCATTTCCTTCATGGAAATCATGCAATGCTAAACGAATGTTTTCAATCGATAATACGGTTTTTGCACAAACAATAAATAGTAAGATTGAGATTTGATTGCGTGTATAAGTTTTCTTGTTAACACGGTCAAAGAGTTTTTGTTTTGCATAGTTAGAAATCATGGAAGGAGTAACTTGCATCTCAGGAAACTCAGTGAAATAGCTATTGATGAATTTTGCGACTTGCTCTAGATAAAGACCGACATCAGGTATTTCGTTATATGCAGGTAAACGAAATTCGTGAAGGGTGCTTTCGATATTTGTATTTGTTTTCATAATTTAAGTGTATACGTAAGTAAAGAACTCGTCAACGTTTCACTATAACTCTTGACGGGTTTTTAAATAACCGATAAGATGTATATAGGTTAATGAAAAACCGATTATAAGTTTTTGAGAATGGAGGTGCTGATGTATGACATATAAAGATATGACAATCAGCCATGAAAAAGAAATATTTGTATTTCGGATTAAGGATTTTTGGAGTGCGGTAACACACTTTATAGGAATGATTACTGCGATTATTGGTATGCCAATATTACTCATCAAAGCAGCAGCGTATCAAGCATCATTTCTTTCAATGATCAGCTTTATGATTTTTATGTTAAGTATGATTTTATTGTATGGAGCCTCTGCCAGTTATCATAGTTTTCATGTATCAAATCGTGTAGATATGATTTTAAAAAAGATTGATCACTCTTCCATCTTTATCTTAATTGCTGGAAGTTATACACCAATCTGTTTAACAGCCTTAAAGGATACGATAGGGCCAATGTTATTGACGATGATTTGGATCATCGCAATTGCAGGAATTGTCTTTAAGATATTCTGGGTAACTTGTCCTAAGTGGGTATCATCAGTAATGTATTCGCTTATGGGTTGGCTTTGTATTATGTTTTTACCACAGATATTAAGTGCGGTATCTATACATGCATTTATGTGGTTATTAGCAGGTGGGATTGCCTATACGATAGGTGCAGTTATCTATGCTTTAAAACCAAAGCTTTTAGCTAGTAAATCATTTGGTAATCATGAGATTTTCCATTGTTTTGTGTTACTGGGTAGTCTTTGTCACTATATCTTTGTTTTAAACTATCTGACAATGTTTCATTAAAGTGTATTAATGTGCACAACAATAATCCTCCTGACGGTTACGATAATGCCAGGAGGATTTCTTTATGAAACAGAAAACATTACACATTGCATTACGAGAGTTTGCCTATGAACAATATCACAGCGAGAAAAATAACTTAAGTCCAGAACAATGGGTTGCCTTACTAAATGGATACTACTACAACAAGGAGGCCGCAATGCTAGCGAGTCAGATTGGATTAAATGAAGTCGATGTACAGATTTGGTACTGTCGTTTTGCCTTAGCGGTGACTGCTTATGCACTCAAACTTTGCAACAAAGCCAAACAAAAAACATACTTCCGTTTATCACCACAGAAGAATGTTACAACATCTATTCCAGTATTTCTTGTAAATTGAGTATAATAGAACAAGAATAGGAGAACTTTATGGAAATTCGTTTTGAAGAAAATGGCGCAAAAGCCTATAACGATGAAGGCAAAGAAGTAGGTCTTTGCGAGTATTATGAAAAGGATGGGAAGTGGGTATTAAACCATACAGTTGTAGATCCATCTATGAAGGGACAGGGTATTGCTGGTAAGCTTTTAGATTGCGTATTAGAGCATGCACGAGAAAAGAAGGTAAAGATTGTCCCTGAATGTTCTTATGTGGCACATGCATTTGAAAAGAACCTTGCATTAAAAGAAGAATTTGAATAGAAAATAAGGTCCTAGTATTAGGACCTTATCGCATTTTTGCGGCTAATTTTCTGGCTTCTTTTTCACCAAGCCAAGTTAAAGAACCATCTTCTAAACGCTTCATGATAATCGCAACACCATGAGGATCATCTTCCAGATGACCGAGAATTGTAATAAAATCGTCATGTCGTTGAGATGGAATTTCAGCTTCATTATAAATGACACAATATCCTGGGCCAAGCTGTGGCATTGGCACTTCAACGAGTTCACGCTTACCGTTATATGGATCATCTAAAGACTCTCGAATGACTTTATTTGTTTCGTAAAATACCGCATCCATTACGTACTCAGAAGTGTGATCAATATCAACATTTTTCTTCGTATCATCTGTATAATATGTACGTAGAACAAGGTTGCCGACAACGACCAATGGGTTATTAGTGCCATATAAGGCAACTGTCGCTACGCGATGATGTAGGTAATCAAATGGGTAAATGAGCTTTTGTTCGTTCATTTTGCCATCTCCTTTATTCAATATAATATCCTTGATGACTATATTTCGCAAGCACCATCTAAAAGGATTGGAGGGAATTTAAACATGAAAATTCAAATCTTACCACTTGTGACGGGCGCACAGAAAGCTACAGGCTTAACTGTCATCATTGATGTCTTTCGTGCATTTAGTTTAGAAGCGTATATGTACGCAAGTGGCGCAAAGAAAGTCATACCAGTTAAGACGGTAGAAGATGCGTTAGCACTCAAGAAAGAGAATCCATCTTACATCCTTGTCGGTGAAAGAAAAGGTATTAAGGTTGAGGGTTTTGATTATGGTAATTCACCAAGTGAGTTTGTTGGAGTTGACTTAAGTGGAAAGACGCTAATTCATACAACTAGTGCAGGTGTTCTAGGACTCGCTTCCGCAGTGAATGCAAGTCAGATTGTTACAGGAGCTCTTGTTAATGCGAAGGCGACCGCAAAGTATATTCTTGAACAAAATCCAGAAGTTGTATCAATTGTACCGATGGGTTGGGAAGGAAAGATTGAAACGGAAGAAGATGCCTTATGTGCAGACTATCTAAAGGCTCTATTAGAAAATCGTAATCTTGATGACTTACAAGAGAGAATCGACCTTCTGAAACAACAAGAAGGCGCCAAGTTCTTTGATCCAAGTAAACCGCAATTTCCAGAAGAGGATTTCTGGCTATGTACAAAGGTTGATATTATTGATGGTGTCAATGTTATTTCTAAAAATGAAAATCAAATTCAAAGTGAATGGATAAAGTATGAGTAATCAAAAGAAATACTTCTTCTTTGATATTGATGGCACATTAACGGATGACGCAACACATCGCATTGTACCAAGTGCGAAGGTTGCGCTACATCAATTAGAAAAGAACGGTCATTTTGTGTCAATCGCAACTGGTAGAGCACACTACAAGACAGTTTCGTTTACCAATCAGATAGGCATTCATAATATTGTATGTGCAGGTGGTGGATGCCTTGAATATCAACATCAAATTATCAAAAATGAGCCACTTCCATTTGAGAAAGTGCAGGAGTTATTACGACGTGCAGATGAAGAGAATATCGGTTGGCTTTTGATGTTAGAGGATAGTGATAAAGTATACATGCGTGACTATCGTTTCCTTGAACAAGCAGGCTTACGAAAGGAACTAACAACATATATCTATGACCCAAGTTTGGATTACACAAAACAGAAAAATATCCTGAAAGTTTATCTTGCGTTTGATGATGAATATGAACAGAAAAATCCATGGCTAAATTCGATTGCACATTTGCGTATGGCAAAAAACTACTGTGTATTCCAGCATGATAAGAAAAAAGATGGAATCTTAGATATGATGCAGTATCTACAAGCAGATCCAAGTGATGTTGTTGTGTTTGGAGATGGAAAAAATGATATAGTTATGTTTGATAAAAGATGGACTTCTATCGCTATGGGAAACGCATATCCGCCATTAAAGGAACTCGCGAACTATGTGACGGATTCAAATGTTAACGATGGAATCTATAAAGCATGTGTCCACTTTGGGTGGATAACGGAGGATAAGCAATGAATTTAACAGTTCCTGATTTAACCATTGCATGCATGATTGTTTCGTGTGTGATTGCGTTTGGCTTACCAATTCTTTTAGCACTGTACTTTCACAAGAAGAAGGGTGAGTTTATTCCGATGATTGTGGGTATCGCAGTGATGTTTGTGTTTGTATTTACATTAGAAGCAGCAGTCAATCAAACAATCTTTAAGAGCACAATTGGCGAAACCATTCGTAATAACAAGGTTTTATATGCAGTCTATGGAGGTTTAATGGCTGCTGTGTTTGAAGAATGTGGAAGATGGATTGCATATCGTACGATATTAAAAAACCGTATGGGAAATGATTCTAATGCACTCATGTATGGTGTAGGACATGGTGGATGTGAAGCAATCATGATAGTAGGTTTTATGATGCTAAACTACATTACAATTTCTATCATGATGAACAAAGGCACAATTGGTGATACACTCAGTCAATTGGATTCTACTACACTTGCGAAGATGCAGTTAGCGATGCAAACACTATCGACAACACCATCTTATGTATTCTTATTAAGTGGTATAGAACGTATATCTGCCTTAATGGCACAAGTTTCTTTATCGGTACTCGTTTGGTTTGCGGTGAAGTTTAAGCACAAGAGATATTTCTTTCTGGCATTACTTTTCCATTTTGTGATGGATGCAGGAACTGTTCTTTTACGTAGTCATATTGAAAGTATTATTCTAGTAGAAGTATTTATCTTTGTTGTAGCCGCAATCATCGTCTTTGTGGCATATAACGTTTGGTGTCATTTTCATACAACTTCTGTAAAGAAATAAAATCTTGCGAAGAATTCCAGCTTATGGTATCATTTAACGGCACATGTAGTGCGTCACTGTTCCGCTGATATGGTTTAGGTTCATGAGCAGCTGATCAATCGTAAAAGGAGAAAAGAAAATGAAGTTGAATTTAGTAGAAAAGATTACAAAGAGTCAGCTACGTACAGATGTTCCTGATTTCAAGTCAGGTGACACAGTTAAGGTTAACGTACGTATCAAGGAAGGTCAGAAGACACGTATTCAGGCTTATGAAGGTGTTGTAGTTGATCGTTCTAACGGTGGTATCGGCGCAACATTCACAGTTCGTAAGATTTCCAACGGTGTAGGTGTACAGAGAACATTCCCAGTTCATTCACCAATCATCGAAAAGATTGAAGTAGTTCGTTATGGTAAGGTTCGTAGAGCTAAGCTCGGCTACCTCAAGGGATTATCTGCTAAGAACGCTCGTATCAAGGAAGATCGTCGTAAGTAGTCTACAAAGAGAGAAATTATTCTCTCTTTTTTTGATATAATACTCAATAGTAGGTACATGATATGAATACGAATATGAATAAAGAGCAAGAAATGCTTGATGAAACAAGAGTTATGGAACGATTGACAGATGAGACAACTGTTATCGATATGGAAAAAATTAGAAATGAACAAAACCAACCAAAGAAGAAAGATGATAAGGAAGAAAGCACACTTTTTTCTTTCTTGAAAGAAGTATTTATTTCTTTTGCGGTGGTATTGATTGTTGTCAACTTTATTGTAAGACCAATACAGGTAAAGGGAAGTTCCATGTATAACACACTAGAAGATGGTTATTTTGGCTTCTCAGATTTAATTGGTTATCGCTTAACAGGGTTAAAACGTTTTGATATTGTCATTGTTTATTTAGCAGAAAAGAAAGAATATCTCATCAAGCGTGTCATTGGCTTACCTGGTGAGACAGTCGAATATCGTAATAACCAACTATATATAAATGGAGAACCGGTAGAAGAACCGTTCTTAGATAAGTCTTATACAAGTACTTATCCTGGTACATTCACTAGTGATTTTAAGACAGAGAAACTTGGAGAGGATGAATATTTCTGCATGGGAGATAATCGTCCACATTCTTCTGACTCACGCTACTATGGTGCATTCCACAAGTCTGACATTGTATCTAAGGGTGTGTTTGTAATCTATCCATTTAAGGCATTTGGAGTATACACATGGTAAAGATTCAGTGGTATCCAGGACATATGGAAAAAGCCCGTCGTGAGATGACGGAACGTTTGAAGTCTGTTGATATGTTGATAGAGTTACGTGATGCTAGAATTCCTGAGGCATCTGTCAATCCAATGTTAAAGCAGATGGCACAGGGAAAGCCTCGTTTAATCGTTTTATCAAAGATTGATATGGCAGATCCAGTTCAGACAAAAAAATGGGTAGAATATCTAAACCAAGGCGAAAATGCATGTCTAGCATTGGATTTAATGAAAGATTCACAGTGTGGAAAAAAGATTATCCGTGAAGCGATTAAATTAATGGAAGAAAAGCGACAGAAACAGATTGCGAGAGGAATACGTCCACGTGCAGTTCGCGCGATGGCTTGTGGTATCCCTAACGTAGGAAAGTCGACAATGATTAATCGTATCAATGGGAAGAACTCATTAAAGGCAGCAGATAAACCAGGTGTCACACGCTCTTTAACGTGGTTACACGCTGATCCAAACTTAGATTTATTAGATACACCAGGTGTACTGTGGCCTAAGTTTGATGATGAAAAGACAGGTTCCTTGCTTGCGGCACTTGGTTCTATCAATGATGATATTTTAGACCGCAAGATGGTAGCCATGGATGCCATTCACTATATTCAAGAACTCTATCCAAATCTATTGGAAGATATTTATGAAAGTGGTGAAGTGAATCCAAATGGTATGTTAAAAGCGATTGCAAAAAAGAGAAACTTACGCAAAGCAGATAATGAATTGGATGTAAAGCGTGCTGCGGAGTTATTCTTAACAGAACTACGCCATGGAAAATTGGGTAGATTAACATTGGAGAGAGTAAATGAAGAGTCAGAAAGTCTGTCCGAATGAATATGAACATCAATATTGGCCGTTAGAAAAATTGATAGTTGGGATTGATGAAGCGGGAAGAGGCCCGCTTGCTGGACCTTTAACAGTTGCAGGTGTTGTCTTTCCCATAGGATATGAAAATCCAGATATCTATGATTCCAAATCTATCAGTGAAAAAAAGCGTACTGCACTATTTGAGCAAATACAAGAGGATGCACTCTGGTTTGAAATCGTTCAGGTATCACCAGAAGATATTGATAAGTACAATATCTATCGTGCAGACCAGCTCGCAATGGAACAAATCGCTATTCATTCTAACGCAGAGGTTGTTTTAACAGATGCGATGCCATTGCTGATTGAAGGAAAAGAAATCATTCCACTGGTAAAGGGTGATCAAAAATCTATCTCTATCGCAGCCGCAAGTATCCTTGCGAAAGTCACAAGAGATTGTGTGATGTTGGAATACGATAAAGAATATCCGGAGTATGGCTTTGCCAAGCACAAAGGCTATCCAACCAAGCAACATATGGAAGCCTTACATACTTATGGAGTAACCAAAATTCATCGCAAGAGTTTTGGCCCTGTTAGGGAAGAATACATGAAGATAAAATTGTTCTAGGGAACAATCAAGAAACTCTTCTATAAATAGGTAGGAGAGTTTTTATATGGACAAAAGAAAAAAATTAGCTACACTATCAATAATGTATCAAGGGGATTGGGATAAGATTGCAAAAGCTTTACAAGATGATGTACAAGCAATTGACATTCCAATCAAAGACTCGTATATTACAATTTACGACAGTGAGTATCCCGATAGTTTACGAAAATTACGCTTTCCTCCATGGGTTTTATTTTATTGTGGAGATATTTCGTTATTGCGTAAACCTATGTTAACAATAATCGGTAGTCGTGAAATGAATAGTTACGCAAAGTGGTTAGTTGAAGAAAGTGTAACGCACTTAAAAGATCGCTTTGTGTTAGTTTCTGGACTTGCCAAAGGTGTTGATGGCTATGTACATACCATGGCAATACAAGGTGGTCATACAATAGCAGTTATCGGTAGTGGCTTAGATATTCACTATCCATATGAAAATGAACATCTCTATCAGCAGTTACAGAAAACAGATTTAATATTGAGTGAATATCCATCTGGTACCGGTGTACGTAAACATCACTTCCCATGGCGTAATCGCATTTTAGCGGCACTCGGAGAAAGTGTGATTGTGATTGCGGCAAAGATACGTTCTGGTACGATGTGCACTGTAAATGAAGCTATCTCATTAGATAAGGATATCTATGTATTTCCTCATCTATATCGCAGTGAACAAGGGATGGGTTGCAACAAATTAATTGCGGATGGAGCACAAATTTTATACGATACGATACAGATAAAAGAGATGATTCCGAAAAAAGATGATTGAAAAATAAGAATTTTTCGGCTATTCTTGGAAAAGAATTTTGCACGAGGAGGAACGAACATGAAAAACTTAGTGATTGTGGAGTCACCATCAAAGTCAAAGACAATAGGAAAATACTTAGGGAAAGACTATACCGTTATTTCTAGTAAAGGTCATATTCGAGATCTTGCAACAAGAGGAAAAGAAGGCCTTGGTGTAGATGTTGAAAATAATTTTGCGCCAACCTATGAAATATCAAAGGATAAAAAAGAAACAGTAAAAGAACTGCGCGCAGAAGCTGCCAAAGCAAAGCGTGTATACCTAGCAACCGACCCGGACCGTGAAGGGGAGGCTATCAGTTGGCATTTAGCTCAAGAACTAGGACTGGCTGAGGATGCAATCGACCGTGTTACATTCCATGAAATCACAAAAAATGCAGTACAAGAAGCGTTCCAATCTCCACGTGCAATCGATATGGATCTTGTACACTCCCAAGAAACAAGACGTATTTTAGACCGTATTATCGGTTTTAAGTTATCGAAACTATTACATAATAAGATTCGCTCCAAGTCTGCTGGTCGCGTACAATCAGTAGCGTTAAAGTTAGTTGTTGAACGCGAAAAAGAAATCCAAGCATTTATCCCAGAAGAATACTGGACATTGGATGCGAAGTTCAATAAGGATAAGATTGATTTTTCCGCAAGCCTTACGAAGATCAATGGTAAAAAAGCAGAATTAAAGACACAAGAAGAAGCCCAGAAAGCATATGATGCATGTCAGGGTAATTTCGTTGTGTCTAATATTAAGTCTACAACACGTAAGCGTGAAGCACGTCCACCATTTATTACAAGTACACTTCAGCAAGAAGCTTCCACAAAACTTTCCTTCTCCGCAAAGCGTACAATGTCAATTGCGCAAAGATTATATGAAGGTGTGGACGTAGGAAATGGTCAAGAAGGTTTAATTACTTACATGCGTACTGATAGTACACGTCTATCAGATGTATATGTAAATGGTGCAAGAGAATTGATTCAAAATGAATATGGGAAACAGTATCTAGGTACCTACCATGTAAGTAATGATGCAAATTCTCAAGACGCTCACGAAGCAATTCGTCCAACAAACCTTGCCAATACCCCAGAAAAGTTAAAGGCATACTTAACAAGTGAACAATATAAGTTATATGCATTAATTTATGCGCGTGCTTTATCATCCTTAATGTCTGCAGCGAAGTATGACTCACTTACATTAACACTGAGTCAGAATGGTTATGACTTTACTGCGTCTGGAAGTACGATGAAGTTTGATGGTTATTTAAAGGTATATGGTGAATATGAATCTGGTAAGGATGTCATATTACCATCTTTTGAAGAACAAGAACAAATCGCTGCGAAGGAACTCAAAGCAAACCAACACTTCACAGAACCACCAGCAAGATATACAGAAGCTAAGTTAATCAAGGCACTGGAAGAAGATGGAATCGGTAGACCTTCTACATATGCGATGATCATCGATACAATTCAAGCAAGAGGCTACGTTACATTAGAAAAGACCTCTGAAAGCAGTCGTACAAAAGTATTTAAACCGACGGAACAGGGTATCTTAACAACAGAGAAACTGGATGAATTCTTCCAAGATATTATCAATGTTCGCTATACCGCAAAGATGGAATCTACACTAGATGAAATTGCGGATGGTACAGCAGAAGAGGTCGCAACATTAAAAGAATTCTATAATCGTTTCCAACCATTACTAGAACATGCATACGAAAACATGGAAAAGAAAGAATTGGAAAAGGTTGGTGAAGTTTGTCCAGATTGTGGAGGAGAACTTGTCTATCGTACAGGTAGATTTGGTAAGTTTATCTCTTGTTCAAACTTCCCTAAGTGTCGATATACAAGACAAATTGATAAACCAGAAAAAGAAAAGCCAGAACCAACAGGCAAAATGTGTCCAGATTGTGGCAGTGAACTATTGAAGCGTAAGAGTCGTTATGGAACATATTTCTTAGGTTGTTCCAACTTCCCTAAGTGTCATTACATGGAAAATCTAGAAGGGGAACGTATCGTTTCCAAGAAAGATAAAGCAAAGGCAGAGAAGGAAACAAAGAAGGTTTCTGCTAAGAAGACAACAAAGAAAACAACTACTAAGAAAACAAGTGCAAAGAAATCAACAACCAAAAAGACAACAACAAAACGTACAAAGAAAAACGAGGAATAACCAATGGATGTATCAGTAATCGGTGCAGGCCTAGCAGGATGTGAAGCCGCATATCAATTAGCCAAAAAAGGATTTCAGGTCCGTCTCTATGAGATGAAACCAGTAAAACATTCACCAGCGCATCACAGTGACGATTTTGCGGAATTAGTTTGTTCCAATTCATTACGCTCTGACGCACTTACAAATGCGGTCGGTGTTTTAAAAGAAGAAATGCGTCAGATTGACTCTTTGATTATGCAAGTCGCTGATAACAACAAGGTGCCAGCAGGTAGTGCTCTAGCAGTAGACCGTGAAAAGTTTGCTAGAGAAGTTACAGAGATGGTACGCAATCATCCGAATATCGAAGTGATTGCGGAAGAAGTAACGAAGATTCCTGATGGACCAACTATTATCGCAACAGGTCCATTAAGTTCTGAAGGAATGATGAAAGCCATCGGTACTTTAATTGATGATCGTTATTGTTATTTCTATGATGCAGCAGCCCCAATCGTAACGGCAGAATCTATTGATTTTAATAAAGCCTATAAGAAGTCACGTTACGATAAGGGTGAAGCAGATTATATTAACTGTCCTATGACACGTGAAGAGTTTGATGCTTTCTATATGGAATTAATCCAAGCAGAAACAGCGGAAGTACATGCCTTTGAAAAGGAAGTATTCTTTGAAGGTTGTATGCCATTTGAAGTTATGGCAAAACGTGGAAGAGATACCTTACTCTTTGGTCCGATGAAACCAGTAGGACTTGAACAAGAAGGTAAGAAGCGTCCTTACGCAGTGGTACAGTTACGTCAAGATAATGCACAAGCATCCTTGTACAATATCGTTGGTTTCCAAACACACCTGAAGTGGGGAGAACAGAAACGTATTATTCAGATGATACCAGGGCTTGAGAATGCAGAAATTGTAC
Organism: uncultured Solobacterium sp.; assembly: GCA_963525775.1. Lineage (GTDB taxonomy): Bacteria > Bacillota_I > Bacilli_A > Erysipelotrichales > Erysipelotrichaceae > Bulleidia. The sequence continues at coordinate 29,776 of CAURLC010000006.1, forward strand.
GCTATGGCGTCATGCATCGAAATACGTATATTTGCTCACCAATCTATCTACGTGAAACGTATCAGTTTAAAGATAGAGATGACTTGTTCTTTGCAGGTCAAATGACAGGTGTCGAAGGATATGTAGAATCCGCCGCATCAGGAATGCTAGCAGGTATTAATATGGCCCATGTACTAAATGGTGAAGAACCAGTTGTACTTGGTGTAAATACAATGATGGGCGCAATGGCACATTATATTACGCATGCAGATCCAAATCACTTCCAACCAATGAATGCAAACTTTGGTATTATGCATCTAGAAGGTGAAGTGAAAAAGAAAGATCGTAAAGCTGCCTACGCTCCACAAGCATTAAAAATCATTCAGGAGTTAAAAGAGAAAAATGGACTTTGAGAAATCATTGGATCGTTTCTTGCGACAGATTGCCCGTGTTCGCACGGGATCAAAAGATACAGAAAACGCATATCGTCGTGATGTAGAGAGGTTTTTAGAATATCTACGCGAACATCACATCGATTCTTTTGAACATGTCACAAAAACAGATGTCAGTGATTACTTTACGCAATTGCGCGATGGTGAGATTGGTGGTAAGCCACTTTCCAACAGTAGCTATGCCCGTAATCTCTCTTCTCTAAAATCCTTTTATCGTTACTTAAATCGCTTTGAAGGAATCAAAGCAAATCCTGTACGTATCTTTAAGGGAGGTTCTATCCGTCGAAAACTACCTGAGTTTTTAACATTTGACCAAATGGAAACAATGTTAAATCAATTTGATTTACAAGATCCTGTACAGATACGTAATCGCTGTATCATTGAAGTCATGTATGCATGTGGTTTACGTGTTAGTGAATGCGCAGGTTTAAAAATATCATCCATCAATTTAACAGAAGGTTTCTTAACGGTACTTGGTAAAGAGAGTAAAGAAAGAATGGTTCCATTCTATCCAAGATGCAAACAGCTAATCCAATACTATTTGAATACTGCAAGAGGGACATTCATGGAGAAGACTGAGGAGCACGACATTCTCTTTGTGAATCAAAATGGTAGACCAATCTCTGCTAGAAGTATTCAACTCATTTGTGAAAAAGCAGGGGAAGACGCAAACCTTCCGATTCATATCCATCCCCATATGATACGTCATAGTTTTGCGACACATATGTTGGATAATGGTGCAGATTTACGTATCGTACAAGAATTACTGGGACATGAAAATCTTGGCACAACACAAATCTATACCCACGTAACACAAGATCGACTCCGCAAAGTTGTGGATGAAGCACATCCACACTCCAAGAGTGCAAAATAAGAAAGAGGTAAATATGATTACAGATTCATTTGATACTAGCGATGTATTTATTTCGCCAGAAAAATTGTTGCCAAGAAGTTCGGTAACGTTAGATGTTTGTATTGGTATCTTTTCGCACAAGGTGATGAATGAATTAATCTCTTCTGGAGATTTAACTAAACTGCCTATGGAAAAGATGCCAGGATCTGCCAGTGGAAAAAATGATGTATACCGTTATAAAGATACAACTGTCGGTATCTATCAAAATGAAGTAGGTGCAGTCGGTGCCAGTGGACTTATTGAAGAAATTTCAGTTATCTTTGGTGTAAAGAAGTTTATTATCTTTGGCTCATGTGGTGCACTAGTACAAATCCCAGAGGGAGATTGTATTATTCCTACGCATGCATATCGTGATGAAGGTGTCAGTTATCACTACGCTCCAGCAAGCGATTATATTCGTGTGAAGAATGCGAATGTAATTGCCAAACTATTCGATGGACTAGGTGTTGAGTATGTCTTCGGCAAAACATGGACAACAGATTGTTTCTATCGTGAGACAGTGAATCAGAAAAACAAGCGTGTTGAAGAGGGGTGCATCTGTGTGGAAATGGAATGTGCAGCGTTACAGGCAGTAACAGATTTTAGAGGATATGAGTTATACCAATTTCTCTACACTGCAGATGATCTAAGTAAGTTAGAGTGGGCACCACGTATCCTTGGGGATAATGAAAGAGATACAAGATTCCTATATTTCGATATCGCAGTAAAACTAGCAAAGAGTTTGTTGTAAGAATAAATTGTGATTTTATAGAGATGACTATAGAATACTGGTACTAGTATTTAGGTATAGTCATCTTTTTTTGTAATAAATTATATAGTCGCACTATTCTTAAGAATTTCAAATATCCCTCAAAACATATCGACAAAAATGAAAATATTTTCAAATATCAAGTAAATAATTTAATATTTTCAAAAATAATATTGGAAAATATATATATATATATATATAAGATTTGGTACTAAAATCATTTATAAAGAAGAGTTGATTGATATAACCAATTTTGAATAGCGTTTAGGGGGGACATTTTTATGAAATTGAAAAATGTATTTCGGCTAATTAAGGATAATGGTAGATATGTTGGTGTAATTACAATTCTTGTTATTATTCAAGCTTTATTAGCATTCGTATTACCAATTACAGTCTCGAAGGCTATTGATGGCGATTTAGAAATCAAAAAATACCTGATCATTTTTATGATCATCGCTGTTACACTGCTAATTAATCTACTAATCATTCAAATTACGAAAAGTGCGATTATAAAATATAAGCAGAATATCAACATGGAAATTTTCAATGAATTATCAATGGTAGTATGCCAAAAATACAATGAAAAGGGTGCCGCATACTATATTGAGAGAATAGGTACAGCAGTATATCAATTTGCGGATTTTATCCTTACGACAATTCCAAGTTATATTAAAACGATTTTAACGATTATTCTGTGTTTGGTGCTGATTGGCAAAGATAGTTTGCTATTAATTGGAATACTGGGATTGTTGCTAGTAATTCAGTATTACGGCTATAAGGTTTTAAATATTCAGCTTTCTAAGAAAAGTAAGAGACTTCAAGATGTGTGTGCTTCACGCTTTGCGGATAATATTTCTATTTTTAATAATGTTGAATTTATTAAACAATTTGGTGGTTCGAGCAAAATACAAAGTATTCTAAATCAAAATGTACATGATATTCATCGTGAAACAACAGATATCAATACATATGCAGGAAATTTCTGTTATGTTTTAAATAGTATCATCGCAAATCTTCAGTATGTCATGTACTTGGTATTAGCAATCTTACTTGCAAATAATAGTATAGATATGTCAATGTTCCTGTTTGATATTATGATTATTGTTATCTGTTTTGAGGCATTTAATGATTTGGTGTCATTAAATGTAAATATGAAAGATGTGAATGCTTCTTTTGAATTCTTGACAAATGATATTGAAAATAATTTAGAGAGAATGGACGGAGATGAAATTGATCATATTAGAAACATTGAATTTAAAGGAACGACAATTCAATACAAAAAGAATATCTTAATCCAAAAAATAAACATGACATTTAACCAAGGAGATATTGTATTTATTTCTGGAGAAACTGGAACTGGAAAATCTAGCTTTGTAAAATCATTAATGGGTTTTGTGGATGCGGATAATATTTTCTTCAATGGAATTCAGCAAAAGAAAATTCTCTTATCTTCACTGCGAAAGAGAGTGGCATATGTATCGCAAATGAATTCAATATTTAATGGGACAGTAAAAGATAATATTGAATTAAATGTTGATGCAAATCAAGAATATGAAAAAATGTCATTTTTTGATAAATTTGTTGGAAAAGAAAATCTAAAGCTCACGTCTGATGGAACAAATCTATCTGGTGGTGACAAGCAGAAAATTGTATTAGGAAGATTAATTGCTAATTGCAAAGATGTGGATGTTATTATCTTAGATGAAGTAACAAGCTCTATGGACACTGATACAGAGACAAAGGCTTTTGATGAAATTTTACCATTACTCAAAAATAAAATAGTATTAATTATTTCACACAATATAAATCTTCAACGCTATGCAAATAGAATTGTAAACTTGAAAGATAAGACTATTATGTTAGAAAATAATTGATCGATAAGCAGGGGATGCTGTTTATGATAGAAAAATTGCATAAAACCCTATACTTCTATAGGGTTTTATGCTAATATCATGAATGGCATCTTTTATACTTTTGTCATGCAAAAGGAAGATGTACTTCTCACACAGTGAATTCATTATCCCGTGCATATGGGTTCGCTATGAACATGCCGTATGTTGATGGTGTTCGAAACTGTGGTGGAAAACAACGGAAAGGTAGGTAAATAGAAAATATGACTGTTGTTTCAATGAGGAAAATGTTAGAGAACGGCGTACACTTTGGTCACCAGACACGCAAGTGGAACCCAAAGATGAAGCAGTTCATCTACACAGCTAAGAACGGTGTATATATTATCGACTTAGCAAAGACACAGGCTAAATTAGAAGTGGCCTATGACGCTTTAAAGAAGATTGCTGAAGATGGCGGAAAGATCTTATTCGTAGGAACTAAGAAGCAAGCTCAGGCAACAATTCTTGAAGAAGCATTAAGAAGTGGAAGCTTCTACATCAACCAGAGATGGTTAGGTGGAACAATGACTAACTTCCGTACAATCCAAAAGTCAATCAAGAAGTTATTAGAGATTGAAGAAATGGAAGCAAACGGACAGTTAGCAGTTTACACAAAGAAGGAACAAGCAGTTCTCTTACAGAAGAAGGAAAGACTTGAAAACTTCCTTGGCGGTATCAAGGGAATGAAGAAGTTGCCAGATGCAATCTTCGTTGTAGACCCATTAGAAGAGCACAACGCAGTAGCTGAAGCACGTAAGTTAAACATCCCTGTATTCGCTTTAATCGATACAAATGCTGATCCAGATTTAGTAGACTTCCCAATTCCTTCAAATGACGATGCAGTACGTTCTATCAAGTTAATGGTAGGTGTAATTGCTGACGCTATCTTAGAAGCTAAGGGTGGTGTATTAGAAGTTGCTCACCAAGAAGATGAGACAGCTGAAGACATCACAATGAAGGATGTAATCATCAACGTTGAACAGCAGGCTGCTGAATATGAACGTAAGAGAAGACAGAAGTTCGAAGAACGTCGTGCTCAGATGGCTCAACGTCGTGGTAACTACAATGGCGAACGTCGTGTATTCCGTAGAGATGCAAATGGTAACCGTCAGACAACACGTCCAGCTGCTGAAGCAGAAGCTACAACAGCACCAGCTACTGAGGAGGCTAAGTAAAAATGGCAATCACAGCTGCTCAAGTAAAAGAATTGCGTGAATTAACAGGCGCAGGAATGATGGACTGTAAGAAGGCTCTTACAGAATGTGAAGGCGATACAAAGAAGGCTATCGACTGGCTTCGTGAAAAGGGTATTGCTAAGGCTGCTAAGAAGGAAGGCAGAATCGCTGCTGAAGGCTTAGCTAAGATCTTAATCGAAGGTAACAAGGCTGTTGTATTAGAAGTTAACTCTGAAACAGACTTCGTTGCTAAGAATGATCGTTTCTTAGCTTTATTAGATGAAGCTGCTAAGACAATCTTCAATTCTAACGTTAAGACGGTTGAAGAAGCATTAGCTCTTCCTACAGCAGAAGGCACATTGAATGATTCATTCATTGGTGCAGTTGCTATTATCGGTGAAAAGATTACATTAAGAAGATTCGAAATCGTTGAAAAGAGCGATGATGAATTATTCGGTTCTTATACACACCAAGGTGGACGTATCGTTGCTGTTACAGTTGTTAAGGGTACTACAGATGCTCAAGTTGCTAAGAATATGGCAATGCAGGTTGCTTCTATGAATCCAACATATGTATCACGTAATGAGATGCCACAGGATGTAATAGCTCATGAACGTGAAGTTCAAGAAGGAATCATGGCAAATGATCCAAGCCTTGCAAATAAGCCTGAAAAGGTTAAGGCTGGAATCATTGAAGGTCGTGTATCTAAGTCATTACAGGATATGTGCTTAGTTGACCAGGAATACTTCTTAGACTCAAGCCTCAAGTGCGGTCAGTACTTAAAGGAAAACAACGCTGAAGTTGTTAAGTTCGTTAAGTACATCGTAGGTGAAGGTATTGAAAAGAAGCAGGACGACTTCGCTGCTGAAGTAGCAGCAATGGCTAAGTAAGAATTGCTCAATTCGAGAGAACAACAAGTGTTGTTCTCTCTTTTTTGGTAATTATTCATTATTGTATTTAGCAACAGTTCATATTGCTTTAAGAAATTTAATGCGATAAAATTTGATTATATTCCATGATGACTTTATGGGCATAGAAAAATGGAATTATAGGTAAGAACAGTAGTTTTAAACATAACAATCTCGTATTATTTGTTACAAGTATGACTCTATTATAAGAAAATCTTAAGATTTGAGTATTATAGTGTACAGGATAAATAATACAAAGTAGAATATTATGGATAAATTATTGTGGTACTGCTATTAGCTTTGTTTCTTCAACTGAATTACAGGTATTTATTAAATGGTTTCTTTGTAAATATCAATTTCTGAAGAGAAATTAAGAATGCCCACACTCATTTATGAAAACAAGGGGAGGATATATCGAATGAATATGAAAAAACTTCAAAAGATATTTGTAATCTTGTGTGCTTTTATAATGTTATTGAGTGTTAACTATTCTGTTAATGCGATAGATACGACTACATCGGCACCAACAACATCTACAGTGACTACAGTTAGTAATACACCAGAACCAACTTCAACTCCAGCACCAACACCAACTTCAACTCCTACTGCAACGATTGATCCAAATGAAAAAATTGAAATTGTTTTTAGAAGTCTTTGGACTGGTAATGATAAACCAAGTGCCCGAATTCATTTATTTGAAAATGACAAGGAGTTAGATATTAAAACAATTGATCCAAATCATCAACGAGATGAGATTATTTTAGATCCTCAGAATGGTTGGCAATATACACAAACGAATTTACCAAGATATGATCAAGATGGAAAAGAAATTAAATATTCAGCGAAGCAAGAAATTATTGGTGAAGATAACTATGCACGGAATGGTTTAAAGTTTAAGACAATAACAACATTTTCTAGTGAAAAAAGACAATTTACTTTTAAAAATATCTCACTTATTAATATTAAAGTTGGAAAGACATGGAATAAAATTCCTAGTATTGTGATTCCTGGTACACCGAGCCCGGCAAATCCACCTACAATGACAGCTTTTAATTTTTCTGAATCTGAATACACAGCTACGTATGATGAAGAAGAATTAAATGAACTCGTTGCTGAATCAGATGCTTTAGATGCGGATGATTCAGTATCACCTGAATATACAACAGCACTAAATGATGATAATAGCTTGTTAGAAGAAGAACAGCCACAAGCCTCTACAACACAACAATCATCAGTTGCAGTGCCAGATTCCATTACTGTAAATCTATTGGCTGATGGTGTGGTTGTAGGCACAATTCAAGTGACAAAAGAACAGGGTTGGGAGAATGAGTTTGTAAGCTACCCAAGATATGATGAAAACGATGACCATGAAATTAACTATACAATTGAAGAAGTGCCGGTGAATGGTTATAAAACAGATTATATTCATACAAGAGTAATTGATATGATTGTTAACCGATCAGTCATCGACATTCCAGTTAAAAAGAAGTGGGTCGGCAAGATTCAATCACCTGTTCAAGTTACCTTACATCGTAAATATACAACTTCATATTATGATTATGAAATTGATAGAAATGTTACACAACTCCATGATGAAGAGGTAGAAACGGTTGAATTAAATGAAGAAAATAACTGGAAATATACCTTTAAAGAACAATATGAGTTCTATGTGGCTGAGGGAGAAGATTCTTCAAAATATGAATATTATGTAACGGAAGATAGCGTTGCAAACTATGCTACAGATATTACTGGTAATCAAGATGAAGGCTTCACGATTACAAATACAAATACTACGGATTTAATCGATATTCCTGTTGAAAAGAAATGGGATGGTGATATTGCAAATAGTACAAAAGTTACCCTATTTGCAAATGGTGAAGAAGTAGAAACAGTTGAATTAAATGAAGCAAACAGTTGGAAACACGTATTTACAGGTTTACAGAAATACAACAATGATGGTTCAGAAGTTGCATATACTGTAAAAGAAGTAGGTGAAACTGCTAGCGTAATTGAGTTAGATGGTAAGAAGTTCGATGTAGAATATACAGGAAATGCTACAGATGGCTTTACAATTACAAATAAAAAGCCAAGCGATCCACCAACTCCTACACCTACACCTACGCCAACACCAACTCCAACTCCAACACCAAAGACAAGTGATAATAGTCATGTGATATCATATGCACTACTAACATTATTATCTGCGTTCTTCGTTGTGATTGTTGCTTCAAAGCGTATTAAATATTCAAATTAGTAAAATGAAAACTCTTTACGAATAGGTAAAGAGTTTTTTATTACTAAATTAACTTTTTCTCTTCTAATCGAATCTGAAGAAAGCCTTCACGGATACCAGTTTTGGAGATAAGAATACGTTTTGCATGATAGATTCTGGCAATCTCTAAAATCATATGTAATCCAGGAAGAAATACTGGTTGACGACTAGGGTCTACATTTGCTTTCATAACTTCTTCATAAGCAGAATCATGCATGCATAGCTTATCGAATATTTCTTGTAGTTTTATAACTTCGATTGTTAATTCTTCATGGAAGAGGGCTTGATACACTTTTCCTGCTGCACGCATAGTTCCACCAATACCAATTAACTCCTCACAAGCGATATTAAGTGAAGGGTATTCTTTGCGTGCAGAAAGAATTTCTTTTGCGCATTCTGGTGTATCGATTGGTAGATGCCGTAAACGTACACATCCAAGTGGGAAGCTCATCGCATCGATTGGTTGTCCATCCTCAAATGAAATCAGTTCGGTTGAGCCGCCACCTACATCAAAAGCTATTCCATCTGTAAGATTTGGATATGAATACTTTGTACCTAAGAAATCGTAGAGTGCTTCTTCATTTCCACTAAGTGGATAGATATCCCATCCTGTTGTCTGAAGAGATACTACGAGTTCTTCTTTGTTTTGGATGCGGCATGGTTCTGTAATATCCGCAAAGCGGTATTGCACATGCATTTCATCTAGCTTATCTGCATAGGATTGTAATATTTCGGTTGCTTTTAGAATACCTTCTTTTGACATGATTCGATTTCCATCAACATAGTCAATGAGATGTGCTGGAGTAGAAATATGTAGGATAGGTGTAGGGTAATAATCGACCATCTCATAAACTAATAAGACGATGGTATTAGAGCCGATATCGGCAATTGCGTACTGTGTCATAGAATAACCTCGCTGTTCTCATTTAAACATATATAAAAAGGAATGAAAACTCTTTCTAGCAATGCTATAATACTATAGAAATACATATGGAGGAAAAACATCATGTATAAACGAGTTCTGTTGAAACTAAGCGGAGAAGCTTTAGCAGGAAATGAAAAGAACTTTGATCCAAGCATTTTACAAAATCTTGCTTTGGAAATCAAAGAAGCACAGAAATTAGGAATTCAAATTGCTATCGTTGTTGGTGGAGGTAACTTCATCCGCGGTAAAGTAGTTGAAGGATTAGGAATTGATCGTGTACAAGGCGACAATATGGGCATGTTAGCAACCGTTATTAATGCTCTTGCAATACAATCATCTCTTGAAGGTATTGGTGTTGATACAAGAGTGATGACAAGTATCGAAATGTCTAAGGTTGCTGAACCATTTATTCAGCGTAGAGCGATTCGCCACTTGGAAAAGGGAAGAGTTGTTATTTTCGGTGGAGGAACTGGTAGTCCATACTTCTCAACTGATACAACCGCTGCTTTAAGAGCGAGTGAAATTAAAGCAGAAGTTATCTTAATGGCGAAGAATAGTGTAGATGGCGTATATAGTGCAGATCCTAAGAAGGATCCAAATGCGAAGAAGTATACACATCTAACATATATGGACCTATTAAATAAAGGATTACAAGTCATGGATTCCACTGCCACAAGTATGTGTATGGATAATGACATGGAACTCATGGTATTTAACATGAATGAGAAAGACAATATCGTCAAAGCAATGAAGGGCGAAAAGATTGGAACAATCATTAATAAGGAGGAGAAGTAATAATGGCATACGCAATCGTTGATTCCAGCGCAGTAAAGATGGACAAAGTTATCGAACATCTTCAATCAGAATTAAATACAGTACGTACAGGAGCAGCTAACGTTAAAATGTTAGACCGTGTTGAAGTGGACTACTATGGTTCCCCAACACCACTCAACCAGATTGCAGCTTTATCCGTTTCTGAAGGTCGTACACTTGTTATCAAACCTTATGACCCAAGTAGTTTAAAGGCTATTGAACATGCATGTAATGAAGCAGACTTAGGTATTGCGCCTTCTAACGATGGAACAGTTATACGTTTAACAGTTCCACAGTTAACAGGTGATACTCGTAAGGAAATGACAAAGAAGGTTGATAAGATGGGTGAAGAATGCAAGATTCAAATCCGTAATATCCGCCGTGACGCAATGTCTGTTGTAAAGAAGGATAAGACAATGGACGAAGATACTCAGAAGGATTGCGAAAACGAGATTCAGAAGCTTACTGATAAGTATGTTAAGAAGATCGATGATTTAGCAGCTGCTAAGAGTGCTGAAGTGTTAAAAGTTTAATCGCAAAGTTTATCCTTTATGATCAGTCTGTGTACAGGCTGATTTTTTTGTAGTAAAAAGGTATAATAAGATAGTTAGTGGAGAATTGATATGAATACATGTAAACACTTAGCAATTATCATGGATGGCAATGGTAGATGGGCCAAGGCGCAGGGAAAACCTCGTACCGCTGGACATCTTGTTGGAAGTGATAATGTTCGTACCATCGCAATTGCGGCAGATGAGATGGGAATTGAATATCTTACACTCTATGCTTTCTCAACTGAGAACTGGAAGCGAACAGCTGATGAAGTAAACTACATTATGAAATTACCAGCATTCTTCTTTAAGAAGTATATGCAGGAGTTCTTAGACAGAGGCTTCCGTATGCGTATTATTGGAGAATTGGATATGTTACCAAAGGCAACACAAAAAGTATTACGCGATGCGGAGGAAGAATCAAAAGATAATCATGGCTTATCGCTTAATATCTGTATGAATTATGGTTCTAGACGAGAAATCTTACTTGCGGCTAGAAAGTATGCCCAAGATGTTGTGGATGGAAAGGCAACACTGAATATCGAAGAGGAAGATTTTGATCAATATATGATGACCAAAGATTTCCCACCAGTCGATCTTTTAATTCGCACGAGTGGCGAACAGCGTATTTCAAACTATTTATTGTGGCAGATTGCGTATGCGGAGTTAGAGTTTGTGCCAGAGTCATGGCCAGAGTTTACACCAGATGTATTAAAGCGTTGTTTAGAGGAATATCAAAATCGTGATCGACGATTTGGAGGAGTTAAGAATGTCTAAAATGAAATTAAAAACAATCGTTGCGTTTGTGATTATTCTTGTTGTAGCACCACCGCTCTATTTTGGTGGAAATTTGTTACAAGCGCTATTGGTTCTTGTTAGTGCGTTAGGTTCGCTTGAGATTGCGTCTTTAACAGATCAAAAGAAACATTGGTTTTTATCTTTCATGACATTAGCTGCCGTAATGGCAATGTACTATATCAACCGTTCAATGTTTCCAGCAATCCTTGCAATTTGGGTGATTGTGTTATTTGTCACAGAGTTATTACGCAAAAATGAAAGCAGCGATTTAACAGCATATACATTATTGATGTCTATCTTATTAGGCTTAGGTTTACGTTGTATTTCAGTTATTTATCAAGATGGTGCCAAAACAGGATTCTTAACAATTATCTTTGTGTTAATTGGTTGTTTTTTCTGTGATACGGGTGCTTATCTTTCTGGTTCGTTATTTGGAAAGCATAAGTTAATTCCGCATGTATCACCAAATAAGACAGTGGAAGGAGCGATTGGTGGATACCTTATTGGTGCGATTGGTGCCTTGTTATGGGGATTACTAGTCACTACGTATCTTCCAAAAGAACTTGTGATTTCTGCTAGTTTGATTATTCCTGCAGTTGCACAGATTGGTGACTTAAGTTTCTCATCAATTAAACGTAGATTTGGTATTAAAGATTTTTCAAATATTTTGCCAGGACATGGTGGTATCTTTGATCGTATTGACTCACTTATTTTCTGTCTGATGGCTTTTAATGGTTTGATGATCTTATGGGGTATCTAAAATGAAGCGTTTGATGTTATTGGGGGCCAGTGGTTCTATTGGTACCCAAACAATTGATGTTGTCTTACAACATCCAGATGAGTTTTCAATCGTTGGGTTAAGTGTTGGTCATCGCATTGATATCTTAAAAGAAATTCTAAAGAAAATTCATGTATCACACGTATGCGTATGTGAAGAAAAAGATATGAAGGAGTTAGCTTCTCAATATCCAGATATTCATTTCTACTATGGAGATGATGGCTTGATTACACTTGCAAAGATGAAAGAATATGATCTTTTAGTAAATGCACTTGTCGGATTTGTCGGTTTTTTACCAACGCTACATGCGATTCAAGCAGGCCATCATATCGCACTTGCCAATAAGGAAACACTTGTTGTTGGTGGAGAATTAATCGAAAAGGCAATTAAGGAGTATGGTGTATCATTATATCCAATTGATAGTGAACACTCTGCCATCTTCCAAGCCTTACAGGGAAATGATCATAAAGAAGTAAAACGACTTCTGATTACTGCTTCAGGTGGTTCTTTCCGTAATAAGACAAGAGAAGAGTTAAAGGATGTTACGGTAGAACAAGCACTTGCACATCCTAACTGGGCAATGGGTGCTAAAATTACAATCGATAGTGCAGATATGATGAATAAGGGATTTGAAGTCATTGAAGCACATTACTTATTTGATATTGATTATGATCATATTGATGTGGTGATGCATCCAGAGTCAGTCATTCATTCCATGGTAGAATATGTAGACCACAGTGTGATGGCACAACTTGGTGCACCTGATATGCGTTTGCCAATTCAGTATGCATTAACTTGGCCACATCGCTATCCTCTTGATTTAGAAAAGCCATTAGATTTAACAGAGGTTGCGTGCTTACATTTCGCAAAGCCAGATTTAGAAAGGTTCCCATTACTAGCACTAGCGTATGAAGCTGGTAAAAAGGGAGGAAATCTTCCGGCTGTCATGAATGCCGCAAATGAAGTCGCAAATGCTGCATTTAGAAAGAAACAAATTCCATTTTTAGCAATTGAAGACATCGTTATAAATGCAGTGCATACTGTAACCTATCAACCGGTCAATACAGTACAAGATTTAATTGATGCGGATCGTTGGGGAAGAGACTTCGCATATCAACAAATACAAGGAGTAAACCAATGACAGCAGTTTTATTTATCGTATTACTTTCCATTATTGTAACGATTCATGAATTCGGACATTTCTTAGTTGCCAAAGCATTTGGTGTCTATTGTTTTGAATTTTCAATCGGTATGGGACCAGCTATCTTTACACGGAAAGGAAAAGAGACACAATTCTCTATCCGTGCACTACCTATCGGTGGGTATGTCGCAATGGCAGGTGAAACCGAGGGAGATGAAGCCTATCCGAATGTAAAGGTTCCTGAAGGAAGAAGAATTACAGATCAAAAACCATGGAAGAAGATTTGTATCATGCTTGCAGGTGTCGCAATGAATTTCTTGCTTGCATGGGTGATCTTCTCTATGTTTTTGTTAAACACTGGTACATTTACAAAATCAAGTGAACCAGTGATTGCGAGAGTCTTAGAAAATAGCCCAGCTGAACAAGCAGGTTTGCAGGCTGGGGACCGTATTATTAAAGTTGTTAAAGAAGATGGCTCATCCGTTGAACCAAAGACATTCCTAGAATTCCAAGCGTTCAACGGTGATAATAAGGGTACAGAAACTTTCACCATCTTGCGTGATGGAAAAACATTTACAGTTGAGGTTACACCAACCTACAACAAAGAGACAGATAGCTATATGTTTGGTATCAGTGCGAAAGCAGGAGAGCAGGTAAAGATTAATATCTTGAACTGTTGGTATTATGGTTTGGTAGAGATGCAGGTCATTACATCGATGACGATTCAAGCATTACTAAATCTTATACGAGGTAAGGGATTGAATCAATTGTCTGGTCCGGTTGGAATCTATCAAGCAACAGCGACCTACGCAAGTCTTGGCTTTGGTGCCTATATGATGTTGGTAGCTCAAATCAGTTTGAATGTCGGTATTTTCAACCTATTACCACTTCCGGTATTAGATGGTGGACAGGTTGTGATTACAGTACTTGAATGGATTACAAGACGTCAGTTTAATGAAAAATTAAAGACAGCTATCATGATTATTTGTTGGCTACTGTTAATCAGTGTTATGATATTTGCGACATGGAACGATATTTCCAAATTATTTATAAAGTAGAGGAGATTAAATAAAATGAAAACAATTCTTGTGACGGGAGGTACTGGCTTTATTGGCTCAAATACTTGCGTATCTTTAATGAATGCAGGTTATGACGTCGTTGTATTAGATAATCTTTACAACTCTAAAGAAGTTGTATTAGACCGTATCGAAAAACTAACAGGTAAAAAGCCAAAGTTCTACAAGACAGATATCTTAGACCGCAAGGGATTAGATCAGATTTTTGCGGAGAATAAGATTGATGCGGTCATTCATTTTGCGGGTTATAAGGCAGTTGGTGAATCTGTAGAAATTCCACTAACATATTATGAAAATAATATTACTGGTTCTTTAAACCTATATATGGCAATGAAGGAAGCTGGATGTAAGACACTTGTATTCTCATCTAGTGCAACTGTTTATGGTTCTCCAGAGTCTTGCCCAATTCGAGAAGATTTCCCAGTATCCACAACAAATCCTTATGGTTCTACAAAGTTAATGAATGAGATGATTTTACAGGATTTAAGTAAGTCAGATCCTGAGTGGTCTATCATGTTATTACGTTACTTCAACCCAATTGGAGCACATCCAAGTGGATTATTGGGAGAGGTTCCAAATGGCATCCCTAATAACTTAGTACCTTACATCGCTCGTGTTGCGATTGGTACCAGCGAAAAAGTTCGTGTATTTGGTAATGACTATGATACAGTTGATGGTACAGGAGTTCGTGACTACATCCATGTATGTGATTTAGCAGATGGTCATATCGCAGCTGTTAAATATGCTTTAGAGCATAAGGGTGTTGAAAAGGTAAACCTTGGTACAGGTAATGGTTATAGTGTATTACAGGTTGTTCAAGCCTATAGCAAGGCATGTGGTAGAGAGTTACCATATGAAATCTTGCCACGTAGAGCAGGAGATGTTGCGGAATGTTATGCTGATCCAACAAAGGCATTAGAATTATTAGGTTGGAAGGCACAGTACAACATTGATCAGATGTGTAAGGATTCATGGAATTTTACCCAAATGAATCCAAATGGAATCGAGTAGTACTATGATTGGACTGATCATTACTGGTAATGGTAAATTTCCAGAAGGTGTAAGTAGTGCAGTTGAAATTCTTTCTGGAAAGTTAGAAGACTATACCACCGTATCCTTTCTATTAGAAGAGACTGTTGATCAATTCATTAATAGATTACGTATTGCAATTGAATCCATGAAACAAAGTGGCAATATTCTCATCATGGCGGATGTACAGGATAGTACAACCTATCGTGAAGCTTGCACACTTGCCAAAGAGTATGCGGCAGAATGTAATATCGATGTGGTAGCTGGTTTGAATATCGGAATGGTTCTACAAGCAAGTATGGCTAGAAGTTATATTCATAACGTTAATGATCTAGCTGCTTTAGCGGTAGAGGCAGGACATAGTCAAATTGTAGATTTTGATGAAAAACATCCGGACGAAGATATTGCATAAATAAAACTTGAAAATCTTTATTAGGAAGCCTGAATGGTTTCCTTTTTTTTCTATTTTTTATTGAAATCGTAGGATTGATTGGAAGTGCAACTTATTTTTTGACGAAAAAATCGAAAAAATGGGAAAAAGTAACAAATTTCACATTTTTTTACAATTTTTGTAACAAAATCAAAAAAATTTTTAAAAAATTAAAATGCGAAAAAATAGCATAGAATAAGGATATTTAACACTTTTCGTAAATTTAAAATACGAAAAACACTTGAATATGATTGCAAATGAAATAGGAAAGTGGTTAGAATACAGCCATGATGAAAAATACTATCAAAAAACAAATGGGAATGATTGTGACTGGTGCATTATCTGCAGTATTAGTTGCAGGTTCTGTATCAATAACACATGTAAAGGCAGAAGAAGCTGCCAATCCGTTTACAAGTAATGCATTACCAGTTATTACTGTAGACGCACAGGAAGAAGATCCTTATACAGCGATTAAAAACGAAGTTATCAAACAACGTGCTTTACTCGGTGGATATGATTTGAACTATATCTCACTTGATAAGAGTGTAGCTGATATTACTGGTTTTGATCGAAATGCAACAGGTATTCAAACTGTTACAGTAAAAGTCAACTTAGCAAGTACAGGGGATAAGGAGGTTGAAAAGAGGCTTGGATACTCCTTTGTACAGAAGGTTGTTGTTAAACTGAAACAAGACAGTGCACCTGTAGTACAACTTAAGAGTGATGCTGTTACAGTAAATAACGGTGATACATTTAACGCTTCTAGTTATATTTCCTATATTAATGATGATTCTGGTATCTTACCTGTATTATCAGTAAGTGGCGAAGTAGATATGGATAAAGATGGCGAGTATCCAGTAACTTATACTGTTTCTGATACAGCTGGTCATACTTCATCTGCAGTATTAACAGTTACAGTAAAGACTCCTGTCGAAGTAGCGGTAGCAAAGCAAGCTGAAGCAGAGACAAAGGCAGCTGAAGTTACAGCTCAACTTGAGGCTGTAAAGGCATTAACCGATTCATCAACAAGTACATCAACTGACACAGCTACAACTGCTACTACAAATAGTTTGGAAACACAGTTGGCTGAGCTTCAGAAGGAAATTGATTCCATTAAGGAAATTGGTAATAACGCAAATGCTGCAGTAGGTAATAACGATACAATCGATGTTCCTGCTACACCAGCAGCGACAGAAACACCTGCCACTGTTGAAACACCTGCAGTAGAAACTCCAGCAGCTTCAACAGCTACTGAGACACCAGTCGCTACACCAGAGCCTACACCTGCAGCACCAGCTGTAGTAGAGACTCCAGTAGCTACACCTACACCAGTTCCTACACCTACAAAGACAATGTATCCTAATGTACGTCTTAATGTTCGTACAGCTCCAAGTACATCAGGTTCAATTATTACAACATTAAATGTAAACGATCCTATTTATTGTACAGATACAGTTTCTAACGGATGGCAAGAAATCGTAATCAACGGACAAGTTGGTTGGGTATATGCACAATATATTCAAAGTGAACAGTATGTAGCTCCAACTCCACAATATGGACAGTATGGTGCATATACTGACGCTATTAACCTTGCATTATCATTCGTAGGTAACACACCATATGTATGGGGTGGTGCATCTCCATCTGGATTTGACTGCTCAGGTCTTGTTAAGTACTGCTATGGTATTTCACAGAGAACTACATATACACAACAAACATTAGGAACACACCGCTATGACGTATGGAATGCTCCAGCAGGTGCTCTATACTTCTGGGGTTCTGAATCTGCACCTTACCACGTAGCTATCGCTCTTGGTGGTGGACAGACAGTACAGGCAATGAACGAAAATGATGGTATTCAGGTCATTGGTATCACATACTTCATGCCTTCCTACTATGTAATTATCGGACAATAAGACTCCTGAAAAGGAGTTTTATTTTTGCAAAATTTGTGAAAAAATACCAAAAAATACTATAGTTTTTTGAAAACCTTGTGAAATTGTGTGAAATACAGCCCAAAAAGTTGCAAAATCAGCACAAAAAAAAGTAAAATAAAATCATGTTAAAAAATAAATTAAACAAAAAGCTCGGTAGAGTAAGTGCTGGATTACTATCCGTATTACTTATTGCCGGTACATATTCAACAAAAACAGTATACGCAGATGACAACAAAACTACTACGGTTGAAAAGGAAAACACATTACCAGTTATTGAAGTAAGTCAGCAGGATTTAAATCCTCTGGATACTATCAAGAGTTTGGTAATCCAAGAAAGAGCTGCTTTTGATGGAACATATGATCTTACAAATATCTCAATCGAGAAGAGTGTTGCGGATATTGAAGGATTCAATCGTTCTGTAACAGGTATCCAAACAGTTACGGTCAAGGTTACACTTGCAAGTACTGGTGATATTGAAGCTCAAAAGACTTTAGGGTATTCCTTTATTCAGAAAGCTGTTGTAAATGTTGTCAATAGTACAGCACCTGTCATCAAGTTGAAGAATTCATCTGTTGTGGTAAACAATGGTGATACATTTAACGCATCTAGTTATATTTCTTATATCAATGATGATTCAGGTATTCTTCCTGTGTTAACTGTTGAAGGTTCTGTAGATATGAACACGGATGGTGATTATCCAGTTACATATACAGTCGTTGATACTGCAGGTAATAAGTCTACAGCGACTATGACAGTATCTGTTCGCACTCCTCAAGAAGTGATTGATGCAAGAATTGCAGCGGAAGAACAGCGTCAAAAAGAAGAGGCTGAAAGAGCAGCTGCTGAAGAAGCTGCTAGAGCTCAACAAGCCGCGAACACTGCTAGATCTGCTACTACATCTACATTTGACCCATCTAAGTATGATTCAAGTTTATATGCTGGTGGTATCGCTGCTGCGTTATCTCTTGTTGGTACTCCATATCAATGGGGTGGTACAACTCCAGCAGGATTTGACTGCTCTGGTTTAGTTCAATACTGTTATGGTTTAGGTGCTCGTACAACATATGCTCAACAAGCACTCGGCACTCACCAATATGATGTATGGAACGCTCCAGCTGGTGCGCTATACTTCTATGGCTCTGATTCAGCTCCATATCATGTAGGTATCGCACTTGGTAATGGTACAATGGTTCACGCTGCTACGTATGGTATCGGTGTAACAGTTCAAGATATTTCTGGTTTCTTACCTTCCTATTACGTCGTACCTGGACAATAAGATTGATGATGAAGACTCACTGATGTGAGTCTTTTTTCTGGGAAAAAGAAAAAGTCCTTTCGGACTTTATAGAATCTGGAATATAAAATACTTTAGATAACTTGTTTCGTCCATCGTCCAAAGGATAGGGTGGTCAGGATTCTGTTGGGTAACAGAAATTTGACGTAGTGTAACTCCACATTCCTTGGCACTTTCTAGTAACATTTGTTCAAAGAGTTTTGTTTCCATGAATCTTGAACATGAACAAGTAATCAAATAACCACCATTGCGTAATACATTCATGGCTTTCATGTTGATGTTTTTATATCCATAATAGGCACTGTTCACTGTCTTACGAGATTTTGTAAATGCAGGTGGGTCTAAGACGATAATATCAAACTCGTTATCTTTGAGATTTTCAAGATAGTCGAATACATCAGCTTGAACAAATTGAATTTTATCTTCAAGGTGATTAAGTTTGGCGTTTTGGTAGCCTTGTTGTAAGGCAACATTTGATACATCAACAGCGGTGACTGCTTTTGCGTTACCATAGGCTGCATTTAACGCAAAGCCACCGGTATGGCTAAAACAATCTAGTACACGTTTATCACGTGCGATATTACGTAATAATACACGATTTGATTTTTGGTCTAAGAAGTAACCTGTCTTTTGACCATTTTCAATATCTACCTGAAGTTGAATACCATTTTCGTAGATAATCGTCTGTGGAGATACATGATTTGGATTGTAGAAGAAACCCTTGTAGGTTGGTAATCCTTCTTTTTCTCTGACTTTGATATCGTTACGTTCATAGATTGCCTGAATGATGTGATCGTTTTCTTTGAATACTTCTAGTAAGATATCGTAAATCATTTGTTTGTGTTGTTCCATACCAGTATTCGAGATTTGTGTCACTAAGATATCGTTATAACAATCTACAACAAGACCAGGTAATAAATCAGCTTCACCAAATACATAACGACAATTGGACAAGTTATTTGGTTCTACTGTCTTACGATAGTCATACGCAAAGCGAATACGTCTTTCAAAGAAAGCTTGATCAATGGTTTCTGATTCATCTTTGGTTAAGATACGACAAGTGATATGACTGATAGGAGAGTAGAAACCTGTACCGTAGTAAGTTCCATCGTTAGAGATGATATTGACGATACCACCATCAGGAATCTTTTCATCTGATTGTACTAAGTTATTACGATACATCCACATTTGACCTTTTTGAAGCCAAGTTTCTCCTTCGTTTGAAATTGTGATAGTAGGATAGTTATTTTTCATAGGAATACCTCGGGATAATGATAAACGATATTGCGTCAATTTACTAATCTTTCCATGGAATTTTTGGAATGATTTGTAATAAAGAGTAGGAGGTTTAGAGAAATGATTATTCGTGAAATGCCAAGCACAGAACGACCACGGGATAAGGGTCTAAGATATGGTGTAAGGTCTCTTAGCTCAAGAGAATTACTTGCATTAATATTACGTACTGGTTCACAAGGAGAGTCTGTTTTAACAATGGCCGATAATTTATTACAGATGTCGAAGGGGATTAAAGGGCTCGTACGTATGTCCAATGAAGAACTTTGTAAAATCAAAGGAATTAGTAAGGTGAAAGCACTACAATTACAAGCAATTTTTGAAATTAGTCGAAGAGCGTCTTTAGAAACTGCTTATGAAGAGGAAATTATCGATAATCCAGAGCGTATTATCGATTGGCTAAGAAATGAAATTGGTACAGGTAGCCAAGAAAAGTTTTTGGTTGTTTATCTAAATACTGCACATCGCATTATCTCCACAAAGACATTATTTGTAGGTACCATTAACGCAAGTGCAGTATATCCCCGTGAAATCTTTAAAGAAGCTTTACTGATTGGTAGTACGGATATTATGTTGGCACACAATCATCCTAGCGGTGTTTTAACACCGAGTACACAAGATTTAGTTGTGACGGGAAAGTTAATGGAATGTGGCAAATTGATGGGAGTAAGAGTGTTAGATCATCTCATCGTTTCTCAGACAAGTTTTCTCAGTTTTGCTAGAGAAGAACTCTTTGAAACTTGTATGGAAGCTTATCAATGTACACATGGAATCACAACCTAATACATGGTAAAATATTAAGGATACTTTGAAGGGTAAAACGGAGTCATATTGCGGTAAGAAAACCAAAATAGACTATAATAAAAGAAAGTCTTTTACGACGATTGATAAGAAGAAATAAACCTGATTTTATACAAGCGGGAGAATATGAAATGAAGAAATTATTACTGACAGATGGTAACTCGATGTTATTTAGAGCGTATTACGCTACAGCGTATGGTAGACCAATGACTACTTCAGATGGAACACCAACAAACGCTGTATTTGGTTTTGCGTCTATGATGCAAAAAGCAATTGATATTATTCAACCAGATGCAGTTTTAGTTGCCTTCGATGCGGGAAAACATACTTTCCGTCATGAACTTTATGCGGACTATAAAGGTGGTCGTAAACCAGCACCTGATGACTTAGTACCACAGTTTAAACTCGTTCGAGATTTTTTGGATGCTTTTGCGATTACTTGGGTGGAGATGCAAGATATTGAAGCCGATGACTTGATTGGAACGATCTCTAAAAAAGCAAAGGACTATCAAACCTATGTACTCACAAGTGACCATGATATGTTACAGCTAGTGGATGATACGACTTCTGTATTACTGATGAAGAAAGGTATTACAGAGATGGATGTCATGACACCTGAAAGTCTAAAGGAACAGATGGGAATTGAACCACTTCAAATTATTGATATGAAGGGTTTGATGGGGGATAAATCAGATAATATTCCAGGTATTCCTGGGATTGGTGAAAAGACAGCTCTCAAGCTTTTAGAGGAATACGGCACAGTTGAAAACGTCCTAGCAAATGAAGATAAACTCAAGGGCGCTTTACAGAAGAAAGTGATGGAAGGGCATGATTCCGCATTACTTTCTAAAAAACTTGCGACAATTCGTCGTGATGTAGATGTAAAGATGAGTGAGAAAGAGTTATCTTTTACACCAAACTATCCACAACTTGTAAAGTTCTTACAGATGTTAGAGATGAACACGCTCGCAAGACGTTTCTCAGATAAGATTGTAGCAGAAGAGAATACAACAGAAGAGACTGTTGTGACGCCAAGTGAAGATAAGCGTGTTACAAAGGTACCTACAGAAATGTTAAAGGATGTATGTGCTGTGTTTGTAGATGATAACCATGATGCATTCATGCATGCGACAATCAATGGCTTTGCGCTATTCAATGGTAAGCAAGCAGTATATATTTCCTTAGCAGATGCAAAGAAAGATGGGGACTTGCTAGCATATCTTTCAAGTGACATGCCACATAAATATGGATTTGATGTAAAACGCAACTTACATCTTGCGGAAAATGAAGGATTAACCTTAAATTTCCATGATGATATGATGCTTGCGGCATCACTTGTAGACTCATCTTTAACAACTACCGCAAAGATTATTGAGCGTTATGGCTTTGAAAATACAGTGAGCTATGAAGATGTATATGGTAAACCTACAAAGCCAAATTTAATTATTGATGAAGAAAAACAATGCATGTATGCATGCGCATTTGCGAGAAATATCTTTAGTTTATATGCGGAAATTACCCCAAAATTAAAAGAATATAAGATGGAAAAACTCTACTATGAAATGGAGATGCCCTTAACGAGTGTTCTCTATCACATGGAAAGAGAAGGAATTCGTTGTGATATCGATATTCTTAATCGCATTGCGACAGAAACAATGGCGAAGATTAGCGAAGCACAAAAAGAAATCTATGCGATTGCAGGAAAAGAGTTTAATATCAATTCACCAAAGCAACTAGCAGAAGTGTTATTCGATGATTTAGGACTTCCTACAGGTAAAAAGAGAAGTACTGCAGCTGGTGAGTTAGAAAAGTTACAAGGAAAATCACCAATCATCGATTATATTTTGGATTACCGTAAGCTATCTAAGATTTATAGTACTTACGCTGAAGGTTTAAAGAAGTATATTCAAAAGGATGGTAAGATTCATACAATCTATAACCAATCCGCAACGCAAACTGGAAGACTATCTTCTAGCGAACCAAACTTGCAGAATATCAGTGTTCGTGATGAACAGGGCAAAGAGATTCGTAAGGCATTCTTACCAGAAGATGGTTGTGTATTAATTTCGAGTGACTATCATCAGATCGAGTTACGAATGCTGGCACATATGGCAAATGAAACGAGTCTAATTGAAGCGTTTAAAGAAGGAATCGATATTCATACAAAGACGGCAATGGACGTCTTCCATAAGCCACAGGATGAAATTACACCTCAAGATAGACGTAGTGCTAAGACAGTTAATTTCGGTATCGTGTATGGTATCAGTGACTTTGGTTTAAGTGAGCAGCTTGGTGTAAGTCGTTATGAAGCCCACGACTTTATAGAACGCTACTATGCAGCGTATCCAAAGATTCGTACTTATATGGATAAAATTGTAAAAGAGTGCGAAGAGAAGGGATATGTAGAAACTCTTTGTGGTAGACGCAGAGAGATTCCTGAGATTCACGATAAGAATCACGCAACACGTGAATTCGGTAAACGTGCAGCGATGAACGCACCAATTCAGGGCTCTGCTGCTGATCTTATCAAACTTGCGATGATTCATATCGATCAGATGATGAAGGATGCGAAAGTAAAGAGTAAGATGATTCTACAGGTACACGATGAACTAATTTTTAATGTACCAAAGGATGAAATTGAAGTGATGAAAAAGCTAATCAATGATGGCATGGTCAATGCGATGCATCTTCAGGTGCCTTTGACAGCCGAATGTTCTATCGGCAGCGATTGGTACGAGGCTAAGTAATATGCCAGAATTACCAGAAGTAGAGACTGTCCTACGTACACTAGAACATCAAATTCAAGGAAGAAAAATCTTGGATGTGGATGTGCGCTATCCAAAGATGATTGAAAATGACGTAGAACAATTTAAAGCACAACTAAAGAATCAAACATTTCATACATTCATGCGTCGAGGTAAATACTTGTTATTTGGTTTAGATGACTGTATCCTCATGAGCCATCTACGCATGGAGGGAAGATATTATATTCAAGATCCAACAGAACCAACCAACCGTCATATGCATGTGATATTCCATCTGGATAACGGTAAAGAGTTACGCTATATGGATACACGTAAATTTGGACGGATGGAAATCCTTCCGTTGGATACGGATTTTAGCCATTTTCATGGCTTGGGACCTGAACCTTTTGACGAAGCGTTCAATGCGTCCTACATTCATGCATATCGGAAAGGAAAACGTACACCACTGAAGAGTTTGTTATTAGACCAAAGTTTTGTGGCAGGGATTGGAAATATCTATGCGGATGAAATTCTTGCGGCTTGCAACCTTAGACCTGGAAGGTCTTGTGCACGTATCACTCGCAAGGATGAGGAAAATCTTGTACTGCATACAAGACGAATCATGAAAGCTGCGATTGCGGCTGGTGGTACGACGATTAGAACGTATACATCTAGCTTAGGTGTCACTGGTAGATTTCAAACAGAGTGTACCGTGCATATGCAGAAAATTTGTCCTCGTTGTAAAGGGAAAATTCACGTAAAATATATCGGTGGACGGTCAAGTTATTATTGTCCACATTGTCAGAAATAGGAGTTTTATGAAGATTGCGATTACAGGAACGATTGCGGCAGGGAAAACAACTGTTGCGATTCTATTTAGAAGAAGAGGAATACCAGTATTTAATGCAGACCAATACGCAAAGCGTTCCTTGTATCAAGGTTCTGTTTGTTATGAAAAAATTAAAAAAGTATTTGGTGAAGATGTGATTGGCACCAGTGGTGATATAGACCCAAAGAAACTTGCGGGAATTATCTTTCAAGATAATAGTAAACGGGAACAACTAAACGCAATCGTACATCCCTTTGTATTAGAAGGAATGCAAAAATTCTTTACAACAAACTCGCAACAACCAATTATTTGTGCAGAGATTCCACTACTATTTGAAACAGGTTGGAACCAATACTTTAATCGTACGGTAGTCGTAACTTGTAGTGAAGATATTGCCATTCAAAGAATGATGGAAGAAAGAAACTATACACTTGAAGAAGCGAAGGCAAGACTATCAATGCAGATACCTGCAGAAAAACAGATTGCTTTGGCAGACAAAGTGATTTATAACGAAGGTGATCTAAAAGAATTAGATTCACAAATCAACCGATGGTTAGGGGAACTTAGAAAGGACATCAGAAATGGAAAGAATGCCAACTAGTACATATCGCATTGATTTTAGTAACGGTATCTCTGAGGAAACTTTACTTTCATTGATGATGTTATACCAACCACTGATTGGTAAAGATGCGACAGTTTTATATTTAACACTTATTGCGGAAGGCAAAACCCAAAAGGGTTTTGAGAAACATCAACGTTTACTAGTGCTAGCAGATTTAGATATCAATGCGCTAGATAAAGCATGTACAAAACTAGAAGAATACATGTTGATGAGAACATATGTAAAGACAACAGAACTATGCGACCAATACATCTATGTTCTAAACAGTCCAATTCATACAAAGGATTTCTTAAAATCAAATGTATTTATGAATCGTTATGAACGTACTGTTGGAAAAGATGAGACATCTACTACAATGACTCATTTAAACGCAAATAATGCATCCTTTCGTGGTTATAAAGAAATTACAAAGGCAGTTAAGTTCTTACCAGAAGATCTTTTAGACCGTCATATTGAATTTGATGCACTACAGCCACGTTATCAATTCGCAATGGATGATCAGACGATTAACTTTGATTATGAAAAGTTTATCGCGACTACAAGTACACTAGTATTCCCAGCTGAACTACGCACGCAAGAAAACTTAAGTTTAATTGGTAAACTTGCGACAATCTATGGTTTATCTGTAGATAAGATGCGTATCTTAGTCAACCGTTGTATTAATTTACAGACGATGACATTTGATGGGGCAAAGTTAAAGATATACGCATCACGTGCAGAATCTGATGTAAAACCAGGAAGTGATCCATATTCCTTGCCACCTGTATCGTTCTTACAGGCAAAGCAAGGTGGTGCAAAGGTTACACAGTTAGAAAAGAGTATCTTAGAACATCTAGCAATCGACATGCATTTCAGTAATGAAGTAATCAACGTGATGATTGAACATATCCTAAAGATTTCACAAAATCGTTTGAATCGTAATTTTGTGGATATGGTTGCGGCAGAGTGGGCTAGAGATGGTGTTACTACCAAGCAACAAGCTCTACAACAACGTAAGAAAATCCTACGTCAAACCCCACAGGTTAACAGTGGTGTTAAGATTGGCATGCCAGAATATATACGTCAACAAGAAGAAGGTACTCTACCAGAAGGTACAGTCGCATCTGCAGAACTATTAGAACGATTACAAAAACTACAGAAGGGAGAAGAGTAATTCATGGAAGCACTAAATATCAAAGAAATTCCGATGACAGAGCAGCAGAAACAAGAAACGAAATCGCTCCAAGATGAATTGCGTAAAGATCCTGTGGTTGTCGAGTTATTTCAAAGAAACAAACTCGATGAAAGATATCTGAACACATCCCCATGGAAGATTCATGCATGGAGAAAGAGCTTTGAACCATGCTTGCATTGTACAGGCTTAAATCAATGCAAGCAGAGAGTAAAGGGATACTATGATGACTTAGAGGATAATGGTATTCTTCAAAATGTACAAACACCATGTAAATTCCAACGAGCATATATGGAAAAGACAGCACATCTAGAGAAGTTTAGTGTAAATGATATGCCATCTAATATGTATACAGTATCTTTTGATAAAATCAATTTACTGAAAGAGATGGAAGAATACTTACTTGTTTGGGAAGCTTGCAGAAGTGCGAGTATTCATAATCAGGGACTTTATCTACACGGTACGATGGGAAGTGGAAAGACATATCTTTCTGCTTGTGCCACAAATGATCATGCCCGTAAAAATGAAACAGTAGCTTTTGTACATTATCCAACATACTGTACAAGAGCCATCGCAACAATGAAGACTTCAGAATATAAAATCGAACTTGGTCGATTGATGCGTGCAAAGTTTCTTGTCTTAGATGATATCGGGGCAGAGAGTGTGAATGAATGGAATCGCGATCAATTATTGTTGCCACTGTTAGAGAAGCGATATACAGAAGGGTTACCAACTTGGTTTACATCCAACTGTGATATTGAATCACTCAAAGAACACTTCCGCTATGTTGGAAAAGGCAAGGATGATGAGCTGAAAGCAGCTCGTATCATAGAGAGAATTACGAGTATGGCTAAGATAAAAACGCTTACAGGAAAAGATAGGCGAAAAACATTGTAAAATGCTTTAATAATACGCTTTAATGGTATAAAATGATTAGGATTTGGAGGCCTTTACATGGTTAGAAAAATTGGCGTTTTAACATCAGGTGGTGATGCGCCAGGAATGAATTCCGCAATTCGTGCCGTGACCAGAATTGCGCTTAGTAATGGAATTGAAGTTGTTGGTATTCGTGATGGATATCGAGGACTTCTAGAAGAGAAGTTTCAAGTACTAGAACGTACAGATGTATCGGATATTTTAAACCGTGGTGGTACGACTCTTGGATCAGCTCGCTTACCTGAATTTAAAGAAGAAGAAGTTCAAGACCAGTGTGTTGCCAATTTGCGAAAAGCAGGCATTGATGCACTAGTAGTCATTGGCGGAGATGGTTCCTATCGTGGAGCACTCGCACTTACAAATAAGGGAATTAATTGTATTGGGTTGCCTGGTACAATTGATAACGATATCTCTGGTACTGATTTCACAATCGGTTTTGATACAGCGTTACAGACTTGTGTAGAAAACGTGGATAAATTACGTGATACATCAAGTTCACATCACCGCTGTTCCATCGTCGAAGTAATGGGAAATCACTGTGGAGACCTTGCACTATATACAGCGATTGCGTGTGGTGCAGAAATCGTCATCACACCAGAAACAGGTTATGATGAAACAGAAATTCTAGAGAAGTTACGCTATCTTGGGGATGCAGTGAAGAAGAATCATGCAATCGTCATTATCTCTGAAAAGATTTGTGACGTAGATGGCTTAGCAAAGAAAGTTTCATTACATACAAACTTCAGTGGTCGTGCAACGATTTTGGGACACATTCAGCGTGGTGGTTCCCCAACTCCGGTTGACCGTATGCTTTCTAGCAGAATGGGTGAAAAAGCCATTGATTTATTGATGGAAGGTATTGGCGGCCATTGTGTTGGTATTATCGACAACGAAATTTGTTCAATGCCAATTCAAGAAGCACTAGAGAAACCTCGTAAGAGTAGAAAGAAACTATATCGATTGTTTGATCGTTTAGTATAAGAAGGAGATGATTGCTTTGGAAAACAAACATTTATTTAAGAAAACAAAGGTAGTATGTACGATTGGTCCAGCTTCAGAAAATGAGAAGACACTTACAGAACTTGTAGGTGCAGGTATGAACATCGCTCGTTTAAACTTCAGCCATGGAACACACGAAGAGCACTTAGAAAGAATTAAATTAGTTCGTTCTGTAAGTGCAAAGACAGGTGTAAACCTAGCGATTGCGTTAGACACAAAGGGTCCTGAAATTCGTTTAGGTACTTTCAAGAACGATGTTGAAAACTATGAAATCGGTGAAATCGTTTATTTGACAAAGGCAGAAATTGAAGGAACACATGAACGTTTCCACATTCAATGCCCAGAGTTATTCGATGACTTAAAGCAAGGAAATTATATCTTAATCAACGATGGTAAGATGAAGATTACTGTACTTGAAAACGATGGTCATGAATTAAAGTGCCGCGTTGAAGTTGCAGGTCCTATCAGCTCACGTAAGGGTTGTAACGTACCAGGCGTTAAATTAAGTATGCCATTCTTATCTGCTAAGGATGAGGCTGATATCCGTTTCGGTTGCCGTAATGATGTTGACTTTATCTTCGCTTCCTTTACAAGAAGACCAGAAGATGTTAATGCAATTCGTGCAATCTGCGTTGAAGAGGGTAAGCCACATATTAACATTATTCCTAAGATTGAAAACCAAGAAGGTTATGACAATATTGATGCTATTCTTGAAGCAGCTGATGGTGTCATGGTAGCTCGTGGTGACTTAGGTGTAGAAATTCCTACAATGTTAGTTCCTATCTATCAGAAGCACATTATTCGTCAGGCAAACATTATTGGTAAGCCAGTCATCACCGCTACACATATGTTAGACTCTATGACACATAACCCACGTTGTACACGTGCTGAGGCATCTGATGTATGTAACGCTGTATTAGATGGTTCTGATGGTGTTATGTTATCTGCTGAATCTGCAGCTGGTGACTATCCAGTAGAAGCTTGTGAAACAATGTCAGAAATCGCTGAAGAAGCAGAAAAGATCATCAACTATCGTACAAAGTTAGATTGGTTAAAACAATCTACACGTAAGACAGTACAGGATGCAGTTTCTATCGCTATCAGTGATGCGACATTAACACTAGACAATATCGGTGCTATCGTTGTATTCACACAGGGTGGTACAACAGCTCGTCGTATTTCTAAGTTCCGTCCAAGCGTACCTGTATTAGCAGTTACATTTACAAAGGATATTCAACGTAAGTTATTAAGTTACTGGGGAGTATTACCAGTTTACTCTGAAGTACAGAACCAGTTAACAAACGATGACGAACTCGCATCAACAGTTGCTAAGAACTACGGTGTTAAGAAGGGTCAATTAATCATCATCTCAGCAGGTTATCCAACAGGCGAAGGATCTGCGAATATGATGAAGATCGTAGAAGTTAAGTAATTATCTAGAAAAGACGGTGAAACGTCTTTTCTTTTTTTATATGCATGCATAAAGAAAAGAGTCCGATTAGGACTCTTGTGTTTTCTTGGTTGTTCTAGGAGTACGTGCTGCGTTAGCTTTCATCTTTGCTTGAATCTCTGCAATCGCTGCTTTTTGATTCAAGATAACTGGAATAACAATCGGATTACGATTTGTCTTCTGGAAGAGGAAAGGTTCCAAGCAAGAACGGATACAGTTCTTTAATTCACCAAAGGTTGTACGTTGTTGCATCTTCTTCTTTAGAGAATCGTATACAAGCAATTCAGCTTCTTTGAGAAGGGTTTGAGAATCTTTGATGTATACAAAGCCACGAGAAACGATAGATGGGCGGCAGAGAATCTTATTGTAGCGAGAATCGATTGTGACGATAACTGCTACTAATCCATTTTCTGCTAAGATCTTACGGTCTTTAATTACGGATGTACTTAGACCTGAAATATCATTACCATCAACGTAGATGTCGTCTGTCTGTACGCGTTCATTCGCGATAAAGCACTTACCATCACGTAATACAACGACGTCACCATTCGAACAAATCAAACAATGATCTTCAGGTATACCTGTTTCTTGCGCTGTTGCGGAATGTTGTTTTAACATCTTGTATTCACCATGGTATGGCATGAACCATTCAGGTTTAATTAGATTCAACATTAACTTCTGTTCCTCTTGAGGAGCGTGTCCTGTTGTGTGGAAGGAAGTTAGTGGTGAGTTTGTAATAACGTTAGCACCAACACGTGTTAATTGGTTGATAACACTTCCAACAGAAGTGCCATTACCAGGAATTGGGTTGGATGAGAAGAGCACAGTATCACCAGGGATAATCTTGATGAAACGGTGTGTACCATTCGCAATTCTACTCAAGGCAGCCATTGGTTCACCTTGAGAACCTGTACAAACAATACAGATACGATTTGATGGTAGGGTATTTAACTCATTACCAGAGATGAAGCTACTATCAGGAATCTGGATAACACCCATCTTCTTACCGATTTCACATACATTCTCCATTGAGCGTCCAAATACCGCAACCTTACGATTACATGCGACAGCTGCTTCTAGAATCTGATTCAAACGTAATACGTTAGAAGCAAAAGTAGAAACAATCATACGTCCTGGTGTTTTACGCATCTGTTCCATGATGGCACGAGCTACCGTCTTTTCAGAGATAGAAGAACCAGGAACAGAGGAGTTTGTGGAATCACTCATCAGAAGGGAGACACCAACTTGTCCAATGTACGCCATCTTCTGGAAGTCAGCGTTTGTGCCAACTGGAGTCATATCAAACTTAAAGTCACCTGTTTCAACGATACGTCCATTTGGTGTATTAATTAACACACCAAGTGCATCTGGAATCGAGTGAACAACATTGAAGAAACCAATTGAGAAGTGTTTTGTTTTGATACTAGACTCTGAATTAATCTCCGTAATCTTACATACACGAGTTAAACGATGTTCTTCTAATTTCTTTTCGATTAACGCTTTCGCAAAGCGTGGAGCGTAAATCTGTTTTAATCGAATTGTCTTTAGGAAGAATGGAATACCACCAATATGGTCTTCATGACCATGGGTGATAACCATCGCTGCAATTTTATTTTGGTTTTTTACCAGATAAGAATAATCTGGGATAACGTAATCGACACCAAGTAAAGCATCTTCTGGGAAGAGTACACCACAGTCAACGATGATGATTTCATCATCATGTTCAACGCAGTACATATTCTTTCCAACTTCACCTAAGCCACCAAGTGCGTAGACCATCGTATCTGTCTTATGATTAATTGCTAAATCGCTTAAATCAGGTTCAGTAATACGAGTACGACGAAGTGGGCGAGTCGTTTTCTTACTGCTATTATTTTCAGTCATTATAAAAATTCCTTTCATTTATTTAATTATTGGTAAAGATAGTAGTTTTATTCGCCTACATTATAGCATTCTTCAATGAAAAAGAAAGAAGTCTCACTATAAAACAAGGGCACCTTCAATTGGTTTGTTTGGTTCTTTTTTGTTGATGTGATCATAGAACAAAATGCCATCCATATGATCTAATTCATGTTGTAATACAATTGCGATATAACCACGTGCACGGATTTCTACATCTTGGTTTTGGACTAGGTCAAATGCTCTGATTGTTACACGTGCATTACGTACAACGTAACCTTGATGTTCATTTTCAACAGAGAGGCAACCCTCACCACTTTCTAAATATGCAGGTTGTACGGAACGAGAAATAATTTTTGGATTTACTAACATAAATTCATATTTCACAACATTGCCATCTTTATCTGTTTCATCGAAGGCAACAGCGCACATTCTCTTTTTAATACCGACTTGGATTGCACTGATACCTACAGCTGGACGAAGGTTAAACTTCTTAGCTTTTTCTTCATCAGTGGAATCTTTTACGTATTGCAACATATCACGTAATAATGTTTCATCTTCCTTTGATAGGGGCAATGAAACAAGCTCAGATTTTTCTCGAATTAACGGGTCAGTATCTTTAATGATTGTGTCATTATTTATTAACATAATTTTTACCTCAGCATACATTTTAACATTCTAAAAGCGTAATTCAACTAACACGCATCGATGTAAGCGTTTAGTATAAAAAAATTTATGAAATTTGATGATATTTGTGATGTTCAATGTGTGGATTTCGTGCAGTATGTTAAAATAATACTTGTATGCAAATAAAGAAAAAGAAAACGAAAAAAGTTGAACCAATTCAGATGAATACGTCAGTGAAAAAGAGAAAGCTCTTGAATCTACGTATGCCGAAATCATCGGACCATTTCTTACATGCGGCGATGATTATTTTGATGTTGTTTGGCATCATCATGGTTGGTAGTGCATCCATGGGTGCTGCTGGTGGCAATAATCGTTTTCTAGTGATTACAATTGTAAAACAGGTTGTCTATGCAGTTGCAGGTTATACTGCCATGACATTCTTAGCAAATCGTTTCCAACTTAAGAAATTGAAGTCATCAACGACGTTTCTGGTGATACTTGCAACTATCGCAAGTTTGTTATTGTGTTTATTATTTGCGGAAACCAATGGTGCTAGAGCATGGATTCGTATTCCGCTTGGTGTAACGGAAGTTACCTTACAGCCTTCGGAGTTTGCGAAGATTATTGCGATTTTAGTTGTTGCCTTATATTTAGGCGATAATGTACATAGTTATAGTAAGAGATTTGATTTAATCAAACGGCCACTCTTTATTGACGGTGTAATCTTATTTATCGTTTGGATTCTACAGTCTGACTTTGGATCAATGGCAGTTATCTTTGTGATTATCTGCGTTTGTTTCTTGGTTCCAAATCATCCACAATTAAGAGGGTATCAAAGAATATTAACAATCTTATTTTATGGTGTAGTTCTCTTAGGTTTCTATATTTTATCTCCATCTGGAGAACATCTCATCATGAAAATGACATTTTTAAAGACATATCAGATTAAGCGTTTCATATCTGCAATCAATCCATTTATGGACCAGTACGGTACTGGTTATCAGTTGATTAGTGGTTTAATCTCCTTTGCGACTGGAGGATGGTTTGGTAAGGGTCTTGGTAATTCTGTACGTAAATATACAAACTTTCCAGCAGCTAGTACGGACTATATCCTTGCTATCGTTGTTGAGGAATTAGGTTTTGTAGGGTTTATTGGCTTACTTGCAGTCTATGGATTTATCATCTTTGTTTTATTACGCTATGCAATGAAGATGCGTAGTGAAAAGGGACGTATTATTCTTGTTGGTACAGCAATGTATTTCTTGGTACATATGTTCTTTAATATCGGTGGTGTTACAGGATTAATCCCTCTAACAGGTGTACCGCTGCTAATGGTATCCGCTGGTGGTTCTTCTACGATGTCTATCATGGCTTGTGTTGGTATTTCTCAAGCAGTGATTGCGTCCTATAGACGAGGTGAGATTCGATGAGAATTATCGCTGGTGAATATCGCTCACGCAAGATAGAAACACGCGCTGGTAATCAGACTAGACCTACATTAGATAAAGTTAGAGAAGCTGTTTTTTCATCCCTAGGCGGGATGTTTGATGGTGGCACAGTATTAGATTTATATGCCGGTAGTGGTGCTAATGGTCTAGAGGCACTATCGCGTGGGTATGATTATGCAGTGTTTGCGGATATCTCTAAAGATGCAATTCATGTTATCCGTAAAAATATAGAGTCATTACGTTGCAACGAGAAGACGAAAGTCTTACATATGCCTGATAAGAAAGCATTATCACTTTTAAAGGCTGAAGGACTACGTTTTGATTTGGTGTATCTAGATCCTCCATATGCAGGACAACGCAATAACGAAATTCTAGAATACTTACAAGAAAACAACATGATTACGGATTGTGGTGTAGTTGTTATTGAATCCGCAAAAGAAGATGAATTTAAAAAAGAGTTTGGCTCTTTAAAACCATATAAAGAAGCAACCTATGGAATTACACGTATTACCTATTATCGAAATGAGGTGGAAGGATGAAGGCTTGTTATCCAGGAACATTTGATCCAATTACAAACGGTCATTTGGATATTATTGAGCGTGCATCACGATTGTTTGATGAAGTCGTGGTATTGATTATGTTTAATCCACGTAAGACTTGTTTATTCAACAGCGAAGAAAGAAAACAGATGGTTATTGATAGTTTGAAGTCCATTGGTAACCCACAGAATGTGACTGTAATGATTGGTTCTGGTTTAACTGTAGAGTTTGCACGTAAGATTGGAGCGTCTGTCATTATTCGTGGTATTCGTGCTGTCAGTGATTATGAATATGAACTTGGACAAGCAACTGCGAATATGATGTTGGCACATGAGATTGAAACGGCATTCCTCATTGCCAAACCACAATACTCATTCCTATCTTCTTCTGTATGTAAAGAGATTGCCCTTAATGGAGGAGACTTGTTAAATCTAGTACCTCCACAGGTAGAAGGTCCTCTTAAAGAAAAGATGTCCGTAGTCGCAGAAAACTTAAAGCGTGCACAGGGGCAGATATGATACGTTGGGGAATTATTGGCGCTGGGAAAATTGCCCAGCGTTTTGTAAAGAGTCTAGCAAATGAATCAAATAGTGAACTCTATGCAGTTAGTTGTCGTACTCTTGTAAAAGCACAACAGTTTGCGGATACATATCACGCTTCAAAAGCGTATGGATCCTATGAAGAACTTTTACAAGATTCAAATGTAGATGCAGTATATATTACCTTGCCACATGGCTATCATTATATATGGTCAATCAAAGCCATCAAAGCAGGCAAGGCAGTACTGGTTGAAAAACCGGCTGGTATAAATGCATTTGAGATTGAGGGAATCATGGAAGTATTAAAACAACATCCAGTATTGTGGATGGAAGCGATGAAGCCTCGATTTACACCACTCTATCAAAAGGTACAGGCATTAATCCAAGAAGGTAGCCTTGGAGATATCCAAGAAATTCATACAGTACTTAACTCAAAACAATCAGATGAAGTGATTCAAAATAGTTATCTAAGTGATCCTATCTATGGAGGAGCTTTGTTAGACTGTGGTTGTTATTGTGCAACATGGATTACAGAATATACAAAGGGTAAGCTACGCATTGACCATATTGATGTAGACTTGCAAGATGGATATGACTTACACACGAAGGTACAGATGCATATAGGTAATACACTAGTCACTTTAGAAACTGCAATCAATCAACCAGAAAAGAAAGAAGTTTTGATTAAGGGTACAAAGGGTGAAATCCGTATTCCAGATTTGCATAGACCTATAACGGCAGAGTTAAAGATTGAAGATAAAATAGAAGTTATTGATTGTCCATATAAAGTAGATGACTTCTACGGAGAAATATCTCACTTTGTAAACTTACTTGAAAATGGAAAGCAAAGCTCTCCAATTATGCCTATCCAAAGTAGTCTAGAAACTGCAATGTTATTAGATCGTATCAAGGATGCGATGACACCAAATCCAATTGAAATATAATAGGGAAGAAAAAATATGAAACTAAAGGAATATTTGCATCAATATGTACGAATCACTAACGATGAAGGATATTCTTTTGATGGATATGTTGCGGAGTTCTTTCGAGGCGAAGATAACGAGGATGGAATCGACAGCATTGGCGTTTCAAGGGATGCCAAACATCTTGGTGGAATAGAGATTGGTGAGAATAATATAGTATCTATTCAGAGAATTAAATGATGAATATTCTTGTTTAGAGTACTCAAAAATAAGTTGATGTATAGGGCCGAAAATTTCTGGTCTTTTTTTATTAAAATTTAGCACTAAAGTGTTGACAGTGCTAAAGTGTTGGTATACTATATTAGCAGACATAGAAAAAGAGTGCTAAAAAGGAGGTGCTGGAGATGTTGACACCAAGACGAATAGAAATCTTCAAGGCAATTGTCGATGAGTATATTCGTACGGCGGAACCAGTTGGTTCGCGTACATTACAAGAGCAGTATGACTTACCATATTCCAGTGCTACCATCCGTAATGATATGCAGGTCTTAGAGGAAATGGGCTATTTGGAAAAGACACATACTTCCAGTGGACGTGTTCCTAGTACGATGGGCTATAAGTTCTATTGTGAGAACTTATTGAACAATGCGGCTGGTATTGATAAACGCATGGAACTTGCAATTCGTAGCGCATTTGATGTGTCGAGCATGAATATTGAGGAGGCGGTTCATCAAAGCTGTGAAATCCTCAGTGAAATGACAAATATGACAGCTGGTGCAATCGGACCAGATGCCAATACGCAATGTCTAGAACATATAAAATTGTTCCCGATTGATATGCGTAATGCGGTATGTGTATTTATCACAAATACAGGACATACCGAAACAAAGAACTTCCACTTTGAAGATGATGTACCTTTCAAAGATTTGGAAGCATGTACGGATATCTTAAACAAGCGATTAAAGGGTGTTCCACTTGCGGAAGTGCCTAGTCGTATGGAAGATATCAAACCTGATTTATGTAGTGCTGTACATCGCCACGATCTACTCTTTACAGCGTTTGTTAGAGCGTTCGTAAAGTTTGCTAGTGAAAGTGTATACTTCTCTGGAAAAGATCGTGTATTATATCAACCTGAATTTGAAGATATCAACAAGTTAAAGCAATTGATGTTGATGTTTGATGATACAAAGGTATGGCGTGGATTAGATTCCAGCGAAAATGCTGTTGCGGTTACTACTACAAAGGGCGCACAGCTTACTTGGTATAACGATTTAGCAGTTGTACGTTCCAAGTTCCATGTCAATGATACGGAAAGTGGCGAACTGATGGTTGTTGGACCAAGTAGAATGAATTATGAAAAAGTCGTAAATCTTATTGATTATGCGGCACGTTTGATTGAAAAGATGTATAACTCAGGAGGTGAAAGTGGCAATGAGTGAAGATATTAAAAAGACAGAAAATGAAGCTGAAGAGGTAGTTGAAACTGAAACTCCTGAAGTAGTAGAAGAAGTTGATGAAGTTACGACACTTCAAGCAAAGATTACAGAGTTAAGTGAACAGGTAAATGTTCTCAAGAATGAATATGCAAAAGCATATGCAGACACAGAGAATACAAGAAAACGTCTACAGGCTGATTTTGATAGCCGTACAAAGTTCATGATGAAGAACTTTGCATTAGAGTTATTACCTGTATTGGATAGTTGCGAAAGAGCGTTATCACAAGCAACAACAGATGAAGCATATCGTAAGGGTGTCGAAATGATTTATGGACAACTACAGAATGCTTTAAGTAAAGAAGGTATTACAGAAATCGATGCATTGAACCAACCATTCGATGGTAATTGGCATCAAGCATTGATGACAGAAGCAAGAGAAAATGTCGAACCTGGAACTGTAATTGAAGTATTACAGAAGGGTTATCGTATAAAGGACCGTCTGCTAAGAGCAGCAATGGTTAAGGTTAGTGAATAACTAGGAGGAAAATAAACATGAGCAAGATTATTGGTATTGACTTAGGAACAACAAATAGCTGCGTATCCGTTATGGAAGGTGGCGAAGCAAGGGTAATTCCAAACCCAGAAGGAAACCGTACAACACCATCTGTAGTAGCATTTAAGAATGGTGAACGTATTGTTGGTGATGCGGCTAAGCGTCAATTAATTACAAATAAGGATACAGTATATTCCATTAAGCGTTTAATGGGTACAGACAAAAAAGTAACATTAGAAGGTAAGGAATACACACCACAGGAAATCTCTGCAATGATTCTTACATATTTAAAGAACTATGCAGAAGCTTACTTAGGTGAGAAGGTGGAAAAGGCTGTTATTACAGTACCTGCATACTTCAACGATGCACAGCGTCAAGCAACAAAGGATGCTGGTAAGATTGCTGGTTTGGATGTAGTACGTATTATCAACGAGCCAACTGCTTCCGCACTTGCGTTTGGTTCAGACAAAGAAACATCTAAGGAACAAAAGATCTTAGTATATGACTTGGGTGGTGGTACATTCGATGTATCTATCTTGGATATTGCGGATGGTACATTTGAAGTATTATCTACAAATGGTGATACACACTTAGGTGGTGATGACTTCGATGAAGCTATCATCAACTGGTTAGCAGATAACTTCAAGCGTGAAAATAACATCGATCTAAGACAAGATAAGATGGCTTTACAGAGATTAAAGGAAGCTGCTGAAAAGGCTAAGAAGGACTTATCTGGTATGGTACAGACACAGATTTCCTTACCATTTATCTCCGCTGGTCCTGCAGGTCCATTACACTTAGAAGCTACATTAACACGTGCACAGTTTAATGAAATGACAAAGGGACTTGTTGAAAGAACATTGGTTCCAGTACGTCAAGCATTAAAGGATGCAGGTCTAACAGCAAATGATATTCATCAGGTATTACTTGTAGGTGGTTCTACACGTATTCCAGCTGTTCAAGAAGCAATTAAGAATGAATTAGGTAAGGAACCTAATAAGTCTGTTAACCCAGATGAATGCGTATCTTTAGGTGCTGCTATTCAGGGTGGTGTTATCGCTGGTGATGTTAAGGACGTATTATTACTTGACGTTACTCCACTTTCATTAGGTATTGAAACAATGGGTGGTGTTATGACAGTTCTTATCCCACGTAACACAACTATCCCAACAAGTAAGTCACAGATTTTCTCAACAGCTGCAGATAACCAACCAGCTGTAGATATCCATGTATTACAGGGTGAAAGACCAATGGCACAGGATAACAAGACACTTGGTAACTTCCAGTTAGATGGTATTGCCCCAGCAAGACGTGGTGTTCCACAGATTGAAGTAACATTCGATATCGACGTAAACGGTATTGTACACGTTACAGCTGTTGATAAGGCAACAAATAAGAAACAATCTATTACGATTACAAACTCTTCTGGTCTAAGCGAAGATGAAATTGACCGTATGGTTAAGGAAGCTGAAGCTCACAAGGCAGAAGATGACAAACGTAAAGAAGAAATCGAGACAAAGAATCGTGCTGAAGCTTTCATTCACCAGATTGATGAAACATTGCAGAATGAAAATGCAAATGTAACGGAAGAACAGAAGGCTGAAGTGAAGAAGTTACGTGATGAATTACAAGAAGCTATCGATAAGAATGATACAGAAGGCTTAAAGACTAAGTTAGATGCTCTTGAAAAGGCAGCTAATGATATGGCTCAAGCTATGTATCAAAGTCAGGCAGGTCAACAGGCTGCTGGTGATACTGCAGGTAATTCAACAAGCGCAAACGACGATGTTGTTGACGCAGACTTCCAAGAAAAGAAGTAAAGTTTGAAAGGAATGCGGGGCTTGGTTCCGCATTCTTTTAAGAGAAGAAAGGGCTAAAAGATATGGCTGAAAAAAGAGATTATTATGAGGTGTTAGGAATATCCAAAGGAGCAAGCGATGCGGAAATTAAAAAAGCCTATCGTTCGTTAGCCAAAAAATACCACCCAGACGTAAATAAAGAAGCAGATGCAGAAGCTAAGTTTAAAGAAATTAATGAAGCTTACGAAGTATTAAGTGATCCACAAAAGCGTCAGACATATGATCAGTTTGGCTTTGCGGGAATGAATGGTTCTCAAGCAGGTGGAGGCTTCGGTGGTTTTGGCGGTGGATTTAACGCTGGTGGATTTGATGATCTCAACGATATCTTCTCCTCATTCTTCGGTGGAGGTATGGGTGGATTCAGCACTGGATCACGTCGTTCCAGTAATGGACCACGCAAAGGTGAAGACCGCTACATGCGCATGAATATCTCATTTATGGACGCATGTTTCGGTAAGACTGAGACCATCTCATTAACAGTTGAAGAACAATGTGACCAATGTCATGGTACAGGTGCAGCTTCTCCAAGTGATGTAGAAACCTGTCCAACCTGTCATGGCTCTGGTAGTGTTGTGACACAACAACGTACAGCGTTTGGTGTATTCCAATCACAGAGTGTATGTCCAGACTGTCATGGTACAGGTAAGAAGATTCGTAAAGCATGTCCAAAATGTGGTGGCACAGGTTACGAGAAGAAGCGCATTAGCGTAGATGTAAAGATTCCTGCAGGTATCCAGACAGGACAGCAGTTGCGTGTATCTGGTAAGGGTGAACGTGGTTATAACGGTGGTCCAAATGGTGACTTATACCTAGAAATCAATGTATTACCACACGAGAGTTTTGAACGTGATGGTAAAGATATCTACCTCGATATTCCAGTCAGTGCAGTTGATGCGACTTTGGGTGTCAGTATAGATGTTCCTACGATCCATGGAGATGTTACGATGAAGATTCCAGCCGGTACTCAAGATGGCACAAGAATGCGTCTAAAGGGTAAGGGTACTGCAGATCTACATGGTGGCAGAGACGGTGACCAAATCGTTACAGTACGTGTTACAGTAGAAAAATCACTTTCACGTAAAGAACGTGAATTATATGAACAGTTACAAGAGTTACAAAATTCCAGTAAAGGTGAAACGGCCTGGGAAAAGTTTAAGAAGAAATTCATGTAAGTAACAGGCATCACCTATCAAAGGAGGTGTTACGATGAACATTGAGCAGATGACAGAAATCCTGCAAAATATCATCATGCAAGCGGTACAGCTTGCACAAGAAAAACAAAGTCCTGATATAAAACCTGAGCATATCCTCTATGCAATGGTCAATGACGATAGCCTAGAGGGTATTTGGCAAAGGTTACATATCAGTCAAGAAGAATTAAGAAGTTTCATCGAACAAGCACTAACAAGAATTCCAACAGTCAGTGGTTCTACACAACCACAGCTATCAAATGATGTCATGCAAGCATATAATTATGCATTAAAACGTATGCAGAAACAAAACGATAGTTACATGAGTACTGTTACATTCTTACTCGGCTTGTTTGATACAAAAGCTACAATTATCGAGCAAATCAAACAACAGTTCCATATCACAACAAGTGATATTGAAAAAGCAGAAGAAGAAAGAAGAGGAGGGATGACGATGGATGAAAAGACCAATGAAAGTCAACTCGATGCATTAAGCAAATACGGACATGATTTAGTCAAAGAAGTTAAAGACGGAAAGATTGATCCAGTTATCGGAAGAGATGAAGAAATTCGTAGAGTTATCGAGATTCTCTCTCGTAAGACAAAAAATAATCCAGTCCTCATTGGTGAACCTGGTGTAGGTAAGACCGCAATCGTAGAAGGTCTTGCATGGCGTATTATGCAAGGGGACGTACCACTTGGACTCAAAGATAAAAAGTTAATTGAACTTGATATGGGTGCACTGATTGCTGGTGCGAAATATCGTGGTGAATTTGAAGAGCGCTTAAAGGGTGTGCTCAAGCAGGTACAACAGGCAGATGGTGGTATTATCTTATTCATTGATGAGATTCATAATCTTGTTGGTGCAGGTAAGACAGAAGGCTCCATGGATGCCGCAAACCTATTAAAGCCAATGCTAGCTAGAGGTGAACTCAAGTGTATTGGTGCGACTACATTTGATGAATACCGTAAGTACATCGAAAAGGACAGAGCTCTAGAACGTCGTTTCCAAAAGATTATGGTACAAGAGCCATCTGTTGAAGATACCATTAGTATCTTACGTGGACTCAAAGACCGCTTTGAATCACACCATGGTGTGCGTATCAAGGATGAAGCGATTATCGCAGCCGCAACACTATCCAATCGTTACATCACAGATCGTTTCTTGCCAGATAAGGCAATCGATTTAATCGATGAAGCTTGTGCAACGATTCGTGTAGAAATGGATTCCATGCCTGCAGAGTTAGATGAACTCTCTAGACGTATTATGACTTTGCAGATTGAGGAAACTTCTCTCAAAGAAGAAACTGATCCTAAGGCCAAAGATCGTCTTGAAGAAATTC
Source organism: uncultured Solobacterium sp. (assembly GCA_963525775.1). Lineage (GTDB taxonomy): Bacteria > Bacillota_I > Bacilli_A > Erysipelotrichales > Erysipelotrichaceae > Bulleidia. The sequence goes on from CAURLC010000006.1 coordinate 72,086, forward strand.
GAAAGGAACTTGCAGATCTTAAGGAAGAGCAGACTGCAAAACTCTCTAAGTGGCAAGCTGAAAAGAGCGAAGCAGATGCTATCAAGAACTATAAAGAAGAACTTGAGAAGGCTAAGCTTGCGTTAACACAAGCAGAAAACGCAGCCAACTATGAAACAGCTGCGAAGCTCAAATACGAAACGATTCCAAATCTAGAAAAGAAGATTAACGAAGCGGATGTTGAAAAATCAGATGCGATGGTACATCAGATTGTCGATGAAGATATGATTGCAAAGATTGTATCACAATGGACACATATTGAAGTATCACGCTTGATGAGTACAGAAAGACAGAAGATTCTACATCTTCCAGAAGCACTCGCAAAACGTGTTATGGGACAACCAGAAGCTTTACGTCTTGTATCCGACGCAATCATGCGTTCTAAGGCAAATATCCAAGATGAAAATCGTCCATTAGGTTCCTTTATGTTCTTAGGTCCAACAGGTGTTGGTAAGACAGAAGTTGCCAAGGCATTAGCACAACAGTTATTCGATGACGAATCCAAGATTGTTCGTATCGATATGTCTGAATACATGGAGAAGTTCTCCGTATCTAGACTTGTTGGTGCGCCTCCAGGATATGTTGGATATGAAGAGGGTGGACAATTAACAGAAGCAGTACGTCGTTCACCATACTCCATTGTGCTATTAGATGAAATTGAAAAAGCACATCCAGATGTATTCAATATCCTATTACAGATTTTGGATGATGGACGTATCACAGACTCTAAGGGTGTAACTGTAGACTTTAAGAATACGATTATCATCATGACAAGTAATTTAGGTAGTCAATATGCCTTCGATGATGACCCAGAACATCGTGAAGAACACTATATGAGTGAAGTACACAAGTTCTTTAAACCAGAGTTTATCAACCGTGTTGATGAAATCATTGTCTTTAATGCATTGGGTAATGATGTATTAGCACAGATTGCCGAGAAGTTCTTAGACCAACTACGCAATCGTTTGAAAGACCGTGATATTAATCTTACTGTCAGTGATAGCGCAATGAAGCGTATCATTGCTTGTGGTGTGGATCCACTTTACGGTGCTAGACCAATGAAACGTCATATTCAACGTGAAATTGAGACAGCAGTTGCGAAGGTGATTTTAGAAAACCCAGATATTAATGGCAAGACAATTCACGTCGACGCAAACGATGAGAAGTATATCGTTACTGTGAAATAAAAATCACAATACAAATAGTAGAGAATACTAGTTTAGATTGACTGGTATTCTCTCTTTTTGTATTATCTTTAATCATAGGAATTATGATCTAACTAAACTAACCCATATATAGTAAATACTAGGAGTATTGTATATGAAAAAACTGATTAAGCTGATTGGTATTATTGTAGTCGTACTAGGATTGATAGTATTCATCAGTTTTGTAAATCATAAGATAAAACTAAAAGATGAGGATGCTTTATTCAAGACGAACGGAAAGATTGTTGAAGTTAATGGACATCATATGAATGTTTATATTTCAGGTAATCCTAATAGTGATTTTACGCTAGTATTTATGTCAGGTGCAGGGACTTGTTCACCAACTCTCGATTTTAAAACGTTATATTCACTATTTGAAAAAGACTATCAAATAGCGGTTGTTGAAAAAGCTGGGTATGGCTTTAGTGATATCAGCGATATAAGTAGAGATATCGATACAATCTTATTTGAAACCAGAGAATCACTGAATCTAGCTGGGGTGACTAATCATAAATATATTTTATTTCCGCATTCTATGTCGGGAATCGAAGCTATGTATTGGGCAAACAAATATCCAGATGAAATAAAAGGGATTGTTGGATTGGATCCATCTGTACCTTCGGCATATCAAAACACTCAAATAAATACGTTCTTGTTAAGTGCAGCGAAGTTTGGAGCAGATATAGGACTCACTAGATTTCTTCCGTATTTAGTGGATTCCTCTTCGGCAATTAAAGACGGAAACTTAACAGAGGAAGAAAAAGAATTATATAAAATTATCTTTTATCGAAGAACCGCAACGACTTCAATGATCAATGAAGCGAAAACAATCAAAGCCAACGCAAAGAAATTAGAAGAAGTAGATGAGACTAATGTGCCGATGTTATTCTTTATCTCAAATGGCGATGGTACTGGTTATTCAAAAGAAGAGTGGAGGAGTTTTGGTGTTGGGTATTTAGCAAATAAACAGAATGGCGAATATCAGTTTTTGGATTGTTCGCATTATGTTCATAATATTGCATACCAACAGATTTATGGAGAGAGTATCAAATTTATAAATCAATTAAAGTAAAAAGCAGTAAACCAAATTTGATTTACTGTTTTGAGTTGCTACGCTAATTACTTTTATTTAATTTTCTACTTCGATAAAGGTAAATTTATCAATTTGTAAATCTTAATAAATACCCATTGGGATCTTGTATTAAGAACTCGGTTTGCGTTTCTTCTGTACCATTAACTTGATATATGCTTCTGTTTAGTTCTCTGTATATTTCTAAATTTAAAGTTTTCACTAATTTATACAGCCCTTCAATATCATCAACGGCTATTGAAAAATTAATTCCTCTTCCCAAAGGATATATTAGTTCGCCTATATTCCAACCATTGTCATGAATTTGTTCAAACATAAATTGACTATCTTGAAAAGACATGAAAACGAATTTTTCTTCAGGACGTTCGTATTCAATCTTAAATCCTAAGTCATTATAAAACCTTTTGGTCTGTTCAATATCAAAAACCGATAACTCGGGAATCATCTTATTAAAATCCATATTCATTCCTTATTGTGCATTTTTTAGTACATTTAGAATTTTTTCTGTTTCATAGATTGCGTCATCAACCTGCTGGCTAGCATTGTTGATTTTGGATTGAACATAGATGTCTGATACGAAGTTATCAAGAAGATAATCTGTAACTTTTGCGAAAGTATCAATCTCAATATCAACTGTAATATAATCTCCTACATCTTGTAATTCACGAGTTAGATTCTCTAAAGCAACCTTAGCATATCTGATTTCTTCCTGTGCTTTTTCGATATGATTGTGCTTGATGATAGAGGTGATAAAACCACCTGCGAAGATATCAAATAAACCCCAGTTTCTTGCTTTCTTGAGAAATGTTTTTGCTTGATACAAGTGTTGTAGTGCATCTTCGGCTGCGAAGATGGCTTCTGTAATATCGTTTTCTAGTGTACTCATAATTTTAGTTTACTCCTGTAAATCAGAAAGTGAATCATTTTTATAGTAGATTTTTGCGAACCCAGTTTGCGCATCCTTCTTGGAAATAGTAATCTGCATGGTCAGTCGCAATTTCTTTTAGACATGGCATGGCATTGCCCATCGCAACCTTTACACCCACAACTTCTAACATGGATAAATCATTTTCACCATCGCCAATAGCACAGACTTGTTCTGGTAAGATATTCTCGCGTTCCATAATCATACGAAGGCCATTCCCTTTATCAATCCCATGTGGTTGCACTTCTAGCCAGTTTGGATTAACAAAGAAGACAGAGTACTTATCCGTAGGAATCTCTTTGGCAAGTTTCTTGAGCGTGCCCGCAGTACCTGAGAAACAAATCTTGATGATATATTTATCTTCGAGATTTTCAAGATTAAAATCGATTTCAGCACGATGGAAATGATGATATTGTATAAAATCTCGTATTTGCGAGCAAATACGGAATAACATCAATGCAATGTAATTCTTCTTTGAGCCAGTTGTTAAGAAGTCCTTATCAGTCGATGCCATTAGGATAACAGGGTACTTCTCCGCAAGCGGTAGTAAGTTATGGATTTCTTCTTTTGTTAGAACAGGTAAGGATATATGTTCCTTCTCTTTTACAAAGTAGATATCTTGACCATTATTAGAGACTATATAGTCATAGATATCCTTTGGAAATCCTTTGAGGATACGTTCGTAATGACGGCCAGTACAGATTGCGATACGTGTTCCTTGTGCTCGTAAAGTACGTAGTGTTTCTGCAGCGTATTGTGTTAAGTGACCAGGGCGAGCAAATAAGGTTCCATCTAAATCTGTCGCAAAGAGTTTAATATCGTTTTTTGTCATAGTTGTATTTTAGATGGTTCCTACCATTCTGGCAAGTTTTAGGGCTTTTTAATAGGTTATCAAAAAACAGAGTGCTATAATCACCATATTCAAAAGGGAGTATTTATGAATATGAAAGCACGTGAAAAGAAAAAGCCTGGATTTTTACCATCCATTTCAATGATTATTGTATTATTGGCGTTAGTTGTTTATTCTGTTCGTTTAGATATTTCAATTATTCCAGCATTGGTATTATCAATTTGTTATTCACTTGGTGTAGCTTATTACTATGGCTATGGTTGGGATGAGATCATGGAAGTCGTCTATGAGAAGGAGAAGGGTGTTATCGGTGTCTTCTTCATCATTTTGATGATTGGTATGTTTATTGCGGCGATGATGTTTTCGGGAACGATTCCTACGATTATTTACTACATTGTTCATGTGATTAATCCTGCCTGGGTTATTCCGATGACGTTTATTATCTGTGCTGTGATTTCTGTTTTAATCGGAACATCTTGGGGTACGATTGGGACAGTTGGTGTCATCATGATAGCGATAGCGCAGAGTATGAATGTACCAATCGCAATCGTTGCTGGTGCAGTAGCTTCTGGATCACATGTAGGACAGTTAATCTCTCCAATGTCGGATACAGCCAACGTGGCTGCTAGTTTTGCTGAGACGGATACAATATCGATGATTAAGCGTGTAGCTATCTTTACAATTCCAACACTGTTATTTGCGCTTGTTGGGTATGTAGTAATGGGGATTAGTGTAGGTGGACAGGCTGCTGACTTAAGTGCTGCTAGTACAATTACAAGTGATATTCAGAAGGTATTCCATGTTAGTCCAATCTTAATCCTTCCAATGGTCATCGTATTTGTCATGACATTTTTAAAGAAGCCTATCGTTCAGACATTAGGTATCTCTGCGATCATTGGTATCTTGTTTGGTGTTGTGTTTAATGGCTTTGATTTTGGCAATGGTCTATCTGCTTTATATAGTGGTTTTTCACTAGAGAAGATGACAACGATTCCTGTATCTTCTTTGAGCGATGTATTTGTAAATCTCTGTAATCGTGGTGGGATGACTAGTATGATTTCGCCTGCGTTGCTAGTAATTGTCGCTTCGATGTATGGAACAATTCTCTTACATATCAAAGCGCTAGATGTAATTGCGGATACATTATTCTCTAAGTTACATAGTCGTTTCTTATTGAATTTAGCTGTTAGTATACTTGCTGCACTTATCATTGCGTTAACTTCAAGTACATTCTTAGCAGCGATGATGCCAAAAGATTTATTCTTTAAAAAGTTCAATGAAGAAGGCATGGATGGAAAAGATTTAATTTCCAGTGTGGTAGCCGCAAGTACGCAGTTAATTACCTGTATTCCATGGTGTGATACCGCTGTATTTATTGCAGGTATTGCAGGTGTATCTACACTCAGTTATCTACCATATAACTTGATGGGATATGGAACGGTTATTTTTGCGATGGTATTTGCATTATTAGGAATTGGCTTTACGAAAAAGAAAGAAGCTTAGAAAGAAGGATCATATGGATTTTGATCATATCTTAAATCGTCGAAATACAAACACATGGAAATGGGATGGTGAGGGAAAGGATGCACTATATCCAATGGGTACAGCAGATATGGACTTTCCAATGCCGCCAGAAATCCAACATGCATTACAAGAAAAGATTAGCCAGGGTATTTTGTCCTACGCAGCAGATAAAAGTTATTTTGCGGATGCGGTTGTGTCATATTTAAATAAGCGTGATGGATTACAACTCAATCCAAAAAGCGTAATTCCTGGTACTTCATTAATGTCAGTCTATAAGTTATTGTTAGATGCATTTAGCACAGAAGGAGATGGAGTTATCTTACAGACGCCAGTCTTTGGTGGTATTTTTCAAGTCACAAAGAATAACAATCGTAAGATATACGAAAATCAGTTATTGTTTGATGAACATACAAAGACATGGCATGTAAATATGGAAGAGTTAGAACAGTTCTGTTCCTTGCAAGATACGAAGATACTGGTAATTACCAATCCTGGAAATCCAACTGCGAATGTATTTACAAAAGAGGAACTTGAAGAGATGGTTCGCATCACAAGTGAAAATGGTGTAGTTATCATCAGTGATGAAGTACATTCTGATCTTTATTATGATGATAGAAAACATACATCTATTCTTAATGTGACTGATCGCGCAGTATTACTCACAAGTTCTGCAAAAGTCTTTGGAATTCCTGGACTAAAAACAGCGATAACAATTATTCCAGATGAAGCACTTTTTAAAATCTTCGCGCATGTAAACATGCGTGCAAAGATGGATGTTATCGATTTAGGACTTGTTGGAATGAGTGCAGGATATACGCAGTGTAAATACTACATCGATGAACTGCGAACATATTTACAAAAGTCAAAGGATATCTGTGTAGATTGGTTTAATCAACACGACATTAAAGTGACTTTATCAACTCCACAGGCATCATATCTTTTCTGGTTAGATTTTCGTAAGTGGAACTTAGACAATACAACATTGGAATCATTATTACGAAAGTATGGGATTGTATTTTCGAATGGTGTTGAGTTTGGTGGTAGTCATAATGAAGGATATATGCGTATGAATGTAGCGACATCACATGCGCAATTACTAGCCGCATTAAATGCACTTGAGAAATGTTATCAGGAGAACATAGGTTCTTTTATAAAGGTGTGATTATTCATACTGGCTATGTTATAATGAGACTTGTTATAAGTATGTGAGGAAATGAAAATGAATCAGCCATTATTCTACGGAAACTTATTAGTTACATTAGCATTCGGCGCATTTGCAGGTTTGATGTTTTATCGTTTAGCCAATACAAAGGGAAAGATTAAGTATGCAGGAAGACAATGGGACGCAACAAAGATTACGCTCATTGTGATTGTGGGTTTAACTCTAGTTTCTTTAATTGGTAATACCATTACTGTTTTTGATATCTTACGTGTTATCGTCATCATTGTTGCGATTGTTGCGTATTGGTTAGCAAAAGATGGTATTGGAGAAGAGGGTTATGTAACCAATGGTAAATTCCATGCATGGAAGGAACTCAGTGGTTATGATTATAAGGATGATAAGAAGTTCTTTAATTTATATCTAACATCATCTTCAAAGAAAGAAAGCACAAATGTAGAACTTGTAGAGTATGAGTTCGATCAGAAAGCGGATGTACTAGCTTTCATGAAGGAAAAAGTTGGTAATAAATATAAGCGTATGAAGAAGTGATTGTAATCAAGCAATCACTTTTTTTGACAAATAAGAAAAGTAGATTATAATATATATAGTCAAAATGACTATAAGGAGAAGCCATGGAAGAAAGAAATGAACGTGGTGAAACACTAGAAGAATTCCTTGCTCGCTATGATGAGACAAAGTATCGAAGGCCGAGCAATACAGTTGATATGATTCTATTAACAGTATTAAAGGGAAAGTTAAAGGTGTTGTTAGTCAAACGTAAGGATCATCCATTTATTCATGATTGGGCAATGCCTGGTGGTTTTGTGAATTTTGATGAAGATTTGGATACCGCAATGAAACGAGAATTAGAAGAGGAAACCAACCTTTTTGATTCTACGTACTTTAGACAATTATATACATTTGGAAATGCGGACCGTGATCCACGTACACGTGTGATTACGACAGTTTATTTGTCTATGACACCGGCTGAAAATATTAAGAAGACATCTGCTGGTGATGATGCGATGGATACAGGTTGGTTTACCATCCAAAAGATCACTACAACAACAGATGGTCACGAACGTAAGAGTGTACTTATGTTAGATGAAGAAAAAAAAGGGATTCATCTACGTTATGAAATTTATGATACTGCTTGTGATAACTACGTACAGACAAGATCCAAGTTACTAGATAGTTCAAACGCAAAACTAGCAGCTGATCATATCAAGGCAATCAATATGGCAATTGATGTTGTACGTAATCGTGCAGCTTCTACAGGTATTATGTTTAACCTGTTGCCGAAGGAATGTACACTACGTGAGATTCAGGAAGTCTATGAGGCTATCGTTAATCACCCAGTTGATACAGGGAACTTTCGACGGGATATTAAAAAGATGTTAGTGGCTACAGGTAATACAACGATTGTAAACGGTAGGAAGGTCGCAACCTATAGCTTTAATCCATTACTACCATTTGTAAAGGAGACATTATAATGAAAGCACTTATCGCAATTGATATTCAAAATGATTTTGTGTCAGGTTCTCTTGGCACAACAGAAGCAGAAGCAGCTCTTGCAAAGATGGTTGATGAAATCAACTCACCTAAATATGATATGGTATTCGCGACGCAGGATACACATGATACAAATTATCTCAATACCTTGGAAGGTAAATACTTACCAGTTGTACACTGTATCAAAGGTACAGAGGGTTGGAAGTTTCCAAAGTGTATTGAAGAAGCAGTACATAAACGCAATGCTAAAATATTTGAGAAGGATACCTTTGGTTCACTCAATCTAGCAGTTGAACTACAGAAACTAGCTCCAGAAGAAATTGTATTAATTGGTATCTGTACAGATATTTGTGTTGTGACAAATGCATTACTATTACGTACACATTTGCCAAATACAAAGATTACAGTCTTACCGCAAGCATGCGCTGCGACAACGATAGACAAACAAAAGGAAGCTCTCGATGTAATGGCTTCTTGTCAGATTGAAATAGAAAAATGAGGAAATGATATGAACAACATTCAAGTAGAACCATATATCCCAGATGAAGATTATGACAATCCTGCGATGGTCACAGACTTCTATGAATTCTCCATGGCAAATTCATTATTCATGCATGGATATAAAGATACCATCATGGTGTTTAATATGTTCTTTAGAGATAATCCAGATGATGGTGGATACGCAATTAGCTGTGGGCAACAGAAGCTATTACGTTTCTTAAAGAACTATCACTTTACAGACTTTGATATTCAGTGGTTATTAACCAAGGGTATGAGTCCAGAGTTCTGTGAATATCTACGTAACTATAAGTGGAAGGGTGATGTATACATGTTGCGTGAGGGTACTGTATGTTATCCTCAAGTACCGATGGTACGTATTGAATGTGACATGGTAGGTGCAGTCTTGATTGAAACGTATCTATTACAGACGATGAACTTCCATTCTCTAATTGCCACAAAGGCAACTCGTGTTACTGGTCTAAGTAATAAGACACCAAGAAATGTCATGGAATTTGGAACACGACGTGCACAGGGTATGTCTGCAGGTAACGATGGTGCCTATGCGGCTATCTTGGGTGGCTGTATCGGTACTGCTAACTGCCTTGCGGAAATGAAGTATGGACCAGATGTGAAGGCTGTTGGTACAGTTGCACATAGTTATATCGAATTTTTCCCAACCGAAATGGATGCTTTCCGTGCCTATGCGGAAACATATCCTGAAAATGTCTCATTGTTACTAGATACTTATAGTATCTTTGATTCAGGTCTTCCACATCTCATCCAGTTGGATAATGAGTTGATTGCGAAGTATCCAAATGATCCAAATAAGCGTGTTAAGAGTGCGCGTATTGACTCTGGTGACTTAGCTCGTGGCTATAAGCGCTTGCGTCGTGCTTTGGATGAAGCAGGTAAGTCATATATCAAGCTTGTCGCATCTAACTCATTAGATGAAAAGAAGATGGCAAACATGGAACTCTATGAACATGCGAAGTTTGATTTCTATGGTGTCGGTGAAAAACTTATTACAGCTGCGACAGACCCTGTCTTTGGTGGTGTATATAAGCTAGTCGCTGTCAAAGAAAAGGATGGTAGTTATACACCAAAGATGAAGTGTTCTGATTCGTCTAGTAAGGCGATCATTCCAGGCAAACTAATGGCTTGGCGCGTATTCGATGAAGAAGGAAAGGGACAGTGCGATATTATTTCTCTTGATACGGAAGTGATTGAAAATGGTAAGCCTGTTGAAGTTGTCAACCTTGACCCAGATGCCTTTGAAAGACATAAGACAATTATTCCTAGCCATGTTGAGAAGATTTTAATTCCTCATATGTTAAATGGTGAAATTGTTCTAGACTTACCAGATATTCGTGCAAAGAAGGAATATGTTAAGGAACAACTGCAGTATCGTGTTTGGGAGTCTGAATTACGTACAGAGATGCCTCATAAGCACTATGTAGACTTAACACCTGCGGTAGCTAAACTCAGAGAGGAGTTATATGAGAAACTCCATGGAGGCATCATTTGAGTTACCTGTTATTTGGTGGAGCCTTTAATCCACCAACGAAGGCTCATATCGAACTAGCAGAATATGCTTGCGAAAAGACAGGTGCTATGAAGGTTATCTTTATGCCTAGTAAGATGAGCTATATTGAACATGATCAAGCTAAAAACTTTGCCTTTCATGATACAGAGCGATTAGCAATGCTAGAAAGTATCTGTAAAGCACATCCAAAGCTAATGGTCAGTGACTATGAGTTAAAGGAAGAAAGTCAACCACGTACATATCAAACGCTATGTTATCTAAAAGAGCAGGGATATGCATGCAAGTTATTGTTTGGCTCTGATAAGTTACCAGAATTAAAAACTGGTTGGAAACATGTAGAAGAGATTGCTAAGGAATTTGGCATTGTATGTATGGCAAGATACGATGATGATTGCGAAACGATGATTGCGGATGATTCTTATCTCTCAAGTCTTTCTCAATACATAGAAATTGTACATACACCAAAGGAATATCATCATATTTCTTCTAGTGAAGTACGTAAGCAGTTTCTCATCGCAAAAGATGCGATACAAATACTACAGGACACATTGCCAAAAGAATTACATGGTTTAAGTAGTTACCTTTTCAGCGAGGATAATCATGAAAAATAGAATGATAAAAGTTGGTACAGTCGTACCAAGGATGAAAGTAGCGAATGTCACGTATAACGTTGCACAAATCATCCAAACAATGAATGAAAATGCGGATGCGGGGTTCTTAGTATATCCAGAATTATGTTTGACTGGATATACTTGTGGTGATCTTTTTGGACAGTTTACACTGCTAGATGCAGTAGAAGATGGACTGTTTAAGATTGCAAATGCATCAAATAAACTAGAGGGTCTAACGGTTGTAGTTGGCGCACCGTTACGTTTTGAAAACCATTTATATAACTGTGCGGTATATATCTCGGAAGGTGTAATCGTGGGTATTGTGCCAAAGATTAATCTTCCAACATATAGCGAGTTCTATGAAAGTAGATGGTTTACAAGCGGTAAGAATATCGTTAGCCAAATGATTCAGTTAGGTGATGAGTTTATCCCATTTGGCAGAAATGTACTTGCATGTGATAGCTGTAGTGGAGCTATTGTAGGTCTAGATATCTGTGAAGATTTATGGGTACCGGATAAACCAAGTACGCATGCATGTCTTGCGGGCGCTAATATCATCGCAAATCTATCTGCTTCTGATGAAATCATCGGTAAGCAGGACTATCGTCGTACGATGGTATTACAACAGAGTGCTAGTTGTTATTGTGCATATCTATATGTATCTAGTGCAACGGATGAAAGTAGTACGGACCTCGTATTCTCTGGTCATAGTATGATTGCTTGCAATGGACGATTGTTAAAAGATTCCATCTTCCCAGAAGATACAAAGGTCGAAACTGTTGTAATCGATTTAGAGTCCATTGAAAAGAATCGTCGACACCAGACAACATTTGATTTAGAAGAAAATCATGATGACTATGTATATGTAGATGTTTCAATCAAACCAATCGCAAATCAAGATGAAATTACAGTAGATGAACTAGTAGATACATTACGCAAGGAAGACTATATTGTTAATCGTAATCCATTTGTGCCAGTTGATGATGAAGAGCGTGGTCGTCGTTGTATGAAGATTTTAGAGATTCAAGCAAATGGTCTAGCAACACGGGTTCGTTCCACAGGAATTAAAAATCTTGTGATCGGTATCTCAGGTGGTTTGGATAGTACACTTGCATTACTTGTATGTCATCAAGCAAGAAAGCTAGTGCCTGATATCCATATTATTTGCTATACATTGCCAAACCATGGTAATACAACGTCTTACACCTATAATAATGCCTTGGATTTAATGCGTGCATTAGATGTAGAAATGCATGAAGTTGCGATTGAAGAAGGTGTGCAAGCACATCTGAAACAGATTGGCCATCCTGGTAGTTATCAAGGGGAAGGTGATACAACCTACGAGAATGCACAAGCCCGTATGCGTACTTACATCCTGATGGATGCCGCAAACATGGCAAATGGACTCGTAGTTGGAACAGGAGATCTTTCTGAACTGGCACTCGGATGGTGTACATACAATGGTGATCACATGTCCATGTATGCGGTAAATGCATCTGTACCAAAGACACTTGTACAATATATCTGTAAAGCATATGCATATATCTGCAATCAAGAAGACCTCAAAGAAGTACTCTTAAAAATCTGTGATACACCAATCTCACCAGAACTAACACCACATGATGAAAATGGTAAGATTGCCCAGAAGACAGAAGATAAGATTGGTAAATATGACCTCAATGACTTCTTCTTATACTATGTATTACGTTATGGCTATTCACCAGAAAAAATTATGGTTCTAGCATTAACAGCATATCCAGAGTTAGAGAAAGAGGAAGTACGTGAGGCAATGTTACGATTCTTCAAGCGTTTCTTCAGCCAGCAATTCAAACGTAGTTGCTTACCAGATGGTCCAAAAGTAGGCTCCGTTACACTTTCTCCAAGAGGAGATTGGCGTATGCCATCGGATGCCAGTGCTGAGCTCTGGTTAGAACAAGTTAAGAAAGCTTAGGTTACTTCCAAATGGGAGTAACTTTTTTTCATACGAGAATATACAAGAAAGAAGAAAGCATATTTCCACATTTCTGTAGAAGGATTTCCTATAATGAAATTACCAAGAAGAAGATTACAAGAAGGGAGGAATTCAATCTTCTTACACTTTGTTCATACAATCATTGGAGGAATAATAAAATGAAAAAATGTATTTCAAGGCTATTTAGCGCTTCAATAGCTATTTTAGTAGCCTCATCCAGCATCATTTCAGCGTATGCATGTACCGGTGTCATTATCGGTGGCGATTTAACAGAAGATGGTAGTACAATTTTTGGACGTACAGAAGACTTAGAAGTCAATCATAATAAGGTGTATAAAGTCCACCAAGCAGGAGAACATAAAGCTGGTGAAACAATCAAAGATGTTTCTGTAGATCCAGATAAGGGATATTCCTTTACATTTGCACATGATTCTTATCGTTATACGTCCGTCAGCGATACAACACCAGAATATGGTAATTTTGACGAAACAGGATTTAATGAAAAAGGCTTAATTGCGGATATGACGGTTTCCGCTAGTGCAAATGATGATGTATTAGCTGTAGATCCATACCTAGATGGTACAGATACAGCAAAGCCAATCGGTATTACAGAAGCTATCATTACCACAGCAGTATTAGGTAGTTGTGACAATGCAAGACAAGCAGTTGAGTTTATCGCACAAGAAGTCGCAACAAAGGGTGCTGGAGAAGGCAATGGGCTAGTTGTAGCAGACCACAATGAACTTTGGTACATGGAAATTTATACCGGTCACCAATTTGTGGCGATGCGTTATCCACGTGATAAGTATTCCGTATTCCCTAATTCATTCTGGCTGAATGAATGCAGATTAACCGTAGGAGAAGAAAAGGAAAACTATAACATTTCAGAAGATGGAAATTATATCTATTCCAAGGATATCTTTAAAGTGGCAACAGATGCTAAGACATTCAAGGGAGATGAATTAACTCGTACTATCGATTTATATTCTTCTTATGCTTTACCTGAACTATCAGAAAGCACTGAATCTCGCGTATGTTCTGGTATTAAGCAATTCAATCCGGATGCGAAGTTTGATGGCGATGTATATCCATTTTTACAGACGACTTCAAAGAAGATTACATTAGCAGATGCGATGGCATTTACACGTAATCGTTTGGAAACTATCAATGAAGTAGCTGATGACTTAGGTCGTGGAAACCTATATCCAATTGGTAACCGTAATACGATGGAAGCACATATCTATCATCTTCCTGCAAATGCAACGGAAGAATATCCAGGAACAATGTGGTTAGCACTAGGTTCTCCATTAACTTCACCATTTGTGGCATACTATCCAAATCAGAATTCTGGTATTGCGCAGGCACAGAATGAAAACAATGAATTTAATGAAGATTCTGTATATTGGTTAGCAATGGATACTTTATTCATGATTGAATACAATCGCGATGAATTCCAACCAATCGCTACTAAGAAGATTGAAGCACTCGAAAGTGAAGAGATCAAGAACGCTGTTACAACAATGTTAACAGCTGATGAAGCAACTGCAAGAAACCATGAAGACGCGACAAAGGCATATGAGACAATGAAGGAAATCCATGCGGAAATCCTTGAGAAGTTTAAAAAATATATCAAAGAAAATGATTATACAATCAAGTTCTTTGGAAAACGTGCTACAGCTGCTTTCTCAAAAACAGAAGTACTGGTTCCAAAAGATAGTGCAGATACAGGAATGAAGTTAAGTGTAGTTCCAGGCAAAGATATGATGTCTGGAGAACTCAATATTGTAGATCACTATGGAAATCCAGTTGAAGAAGTAAAACAAGACTTAACATATTCTATCCCTACATCCGCATTTAATGGCAAGCCTACATTTACAGATGGCACAAATGAAATTACTGCTGAAGTAAAGGATGATAAGTATGTATTTACTACAAAGGCAACACATATTTCATATACAGTATCTGAAGGCAAGGAAGCTACAACTGAGACAGAGACAAAGCCTAAGACAACACCGCAGTCAGTTGTATTACTTGTTGGAGCAGTCATTGTAGTAGCAATAGCTGCACAAGTTATCAGAAAGAAATTACGTTAATCACAAAAAAGTCAGACGAATGGTCTGGCTTTTTTAAGGAGTGATTGATACGACTATTCATAGAAGAAATAGTTTTCATTCGTATTTGCGTATAGGGCGCTATAGTCCAAAATATAGTATTTCTTTTTCACTTTTTTAATGAGTTTTTCTTGGAGTAAACGATTCATGACACGAATGACTTGGCGATAGCTGATGGATAGTGTACGTGCACATTCTTGTAAATCTAAAGTAAACATTGTGTCTTGTGTGTTTTGTATAATCAGAGCACGCATTTTTGTGTATGCTGTCTCTGTTCTATCAACGATTACATCGTCATCTCTTTTGGTTAAGCGGTAAGCCATTGTCTTACTGATATAACGTAAAAATGTATTATCATCCAAAAGACGATTACGATATGTATCAAGTGAAATGCTAAAACATAAGCATTCCGTAGAAGCGACAACACTCGTCATCGGTTTCATTTTCCAAAGAGAGGAAACTTCACCGAGAACAGTAAATTCCTTACTGCCACCAAGATAGACTATCTTCCCACTATCACTCGTTACCAAAAACTTTACTTCACCATCTAAAAGGAAATAGATAAAGTCAGATATGATATCGGATTCGATGATTTGTTCTCCTTGGTGAAAACGACACAATTTTATAATTTCTTTAACAGGAAAACCGAAATATTGTGAGAACTTGGTTTTCTTAAAATATTCTGTAAGTAAGTATTTGTTATCTATCCATTCCATGAAGATATTTTATATGACATATGTCACTTTCTGCAAAGACAATTTTTAATATTCGTTTAGAATGTTAGTATAAGGAGCTCCGAATAAGGAGATAGAAAGAATATGAAAAAAATATTTGTATCTGCAGTACTTTCTCTTTGCATGGCATTACTTGGTGGATGTGGCGCAACAGGGACAAAAGAAACTTCTTCTACAAGTGAAGAAAAACCACTTGTTGTACAGTTTGTTCCAACAAATAACGATGGTTCAATGGAAGCGAAGACAAAACCATTTGCGGAGTATCTAGAAGAAAAGCTTGGACGTAAAGTTGAAGTAACACTCGCTACTGACTATTCAACAATTGTTGAAGCAATGGCATCTGGTAAAGTTGATTTAGGTATTATGCCACCAGCTGCTTATGTACAGGCTAAGAACCAAGGTGCCGCAAAAGCTCTCTTATCTTCCAAATTGGTGGATTATGATCAACAAACAGAAATGCCAATTGAAGGTTCATCAACAAACTCATTTAAAGGAGAAGTGATTGTTAGAGCTGATTCAAATATTCAATCTCTCGCTGACTTAAAGGGCAAAAAGATTGCGACACTAAGTCCTAACTCAGCTTCTGGTTATATCTATCCTGTAGCAGAAATGAAGGATGCCGGTATTAATCCAACAACTGATTGTACAATCGTAACAGTTAATGATATTCCATCTGAAATTACAGCAGTTTTAAATGGACAGGTTGATGCGGCATTTGTATTTGAAGGTGCACGTTACGTTTTCCAAAAGAAGTTTGAAGGAACAAATGACTTATTCAAGGAATTAAAAGTTCTATATTTGACAAAGGGTGATATTCCAAATGATGCGATTGCGGTATTACCAACAATGGATGAAGAATTACAAAAGAAGATTAAAGAAGTATTCTTGAATATGAATCAAGATGAGGCCGCAAAAGATGCAATGTCATTATGGAACCATACTGGCTATGTAGAAGCAGATGAAAAGGCATATGACACAATGTCTAACTATATCGAAAAGGCAGCACAATAAGAAATGATTGAATTAAGAAATGTTTCAAAGACATACAAGAATGGAGTACATGCACTAGATCATGTAAATCTCACAATTCAAGATGCTGAATTCGTTGCGATTATTGGTCTTTCTGGTGCAGGTAAATCAACATTATTACGTTCAATCAATCGTCTTAACGAAATAACAGATGGTGAAATCTTGATAGATGGTAAATCAATCACCAAAGCCAATAAGAAAGAATTGAAAAAGATTCGAACACAAATTGGTTTGATATCTCAGTCTTTTAACTTGGTGAAACGGAATACAGTACAGAAAAATGTACTATCTGGAAAACTAGGAACTTATAGTACGCTTAAAAGTACATTAGGATTATTCTCTAATAAAGACTATCAGTTATGTAATGAAGTTTTAGCCAAGGTAGGATTAGAGAATAAACTACATAGTCGTTGTGATGAATTATCAGGTGGACAACAGCAAAGAGTATCTATTGCTAGAACACTCTTTCAAGAAGCAACCATCATCTTAGCGGATGAACCTGTCGCTTCCTTGGACCCTGTAACATCTAAGAAGATTCTATCTGATTTAAAGAATATTAATGAACAACTTGGAATCACAGTTATCGTAAATATTCACTCAGTCGAACTTGCAAAGGCATTTGCGACAAAAATTATTGCCTTGCAAGATGGTAAGTTAGTATTTGAAGGTACGCCTAAAGAACTAACGGATGAAAAATTGAATTATATCTATAAAGGTATCTCAAATCTTGAAGAGGAAGTTCAAGATGAAGATTAAGGATACAGTTCATTATCAATGGTATAAACATGTAGGAACATTTGCGGTATTGGCAATATGCTTATATGCATGCATACGTATTACAAATGCAAATCTTTCAGAAGTACTTTCAAATACAAAACAGATGCAACTATTCCTACAGAAACTATTTCATCCAGATTGGTCGTATCTTCCATCCCTGATAACACCGATTATCAAAACGATTCAAATGTCTGTATTAAGTACTTTACTAGGTGTACTTTTAGCGATTCCATTCTCGTTTCTTGCGACAACACTAATTACCAAGAATACTGTTTTAACAGGTTGTATTCGTTTTGTAATGAATATTATTCGTACGATTCCAAATACACTTTTAGCAGCTATCTTAGTATCGATTGTTGGTATTGGTGAAGTTACAGGTGTAATTACCTTAACCATCTTTACCTTTGGCTTGGTATCACAGTTACTGTATGAATCGATTGAAACGATTGATACACTACCTGTTGAATCCGCTGAGTCTGTTGGAGCCAATAAGTTTAAGGTTGCAGTATGGGCAGTTTGGCCACAAATATTACCAGCTGTAATCAGTTATACTTTTTATGCATTAGAAATTAATATACGGTCTTCAACAGTACTAGGATATGTTGGGGCAGGTGGAATTGGTATTATCTTAAATACTTCATTAGCATTATTTAAGTATGATCGTGTATCCATCATTATTCTAATGATTTTGATATTGGTTATTCTAGTAGATACAATCAGTGAATACGCTAGGAGGAAGTGTGTATGATGATGACTCTTCGAAAGTATTCAACGATATGGATTCTACTAGGAATTCTAGTATTGATTTTCTTATCAGGTTATGGCCTGGATTATTCAGCACTGAATAACTTTTCACCATCCATGGTAATAGATACAGTTAGAGGATTATTAAAACCTGATTGGTCATATTTCTTTGATGGTAGTGGGGAAGATGTATTCTCACTGATGATTCTGACAATTGCAATAGCTTTCGTAGGAACACTCATCGGTACCATCTTCGCATTCCCACTCATGTTACTGGCGAGTCATAATCTTTGGTCAAGAAATACGATAGTACCAAAGATTACTAAAATCATCTTAGATGTACTACGTAGTTTTCCAGAATTAATATATGCAATCATCTTTGTAAAGATGGTAGGACCTGGTCCATTTGCGGGAGTATTAGCGATTGGTGTCCATCAAATCGGTATGTTAGGAAAACTATTTACCGAGGAGATGGAGAAAATGAATGAAGATGCGATTGAAGCAATGCATTCAGTCGGCGCAAATCCAATTCAAACCTTCTTCTATGCACGACTTCCACAAGTCATGCCAGCATATACATCTTTGATTTTAAATCACTTTGAAATCGGTGTAAGATCTGCTGCAACCCTTGGTCTTGTAGGTGCAGGTGGTATTGGTGCACCATTAATCTTTGCGATTCAAGCAAGAAACTGGGATAAAGTAAGCATTATCTTATTAGTAGTTGTTGTGACTGTATTTGTATTAGATATCGCAAATGGATGGCTTAGAAAGAAGCTGAAGTAATGAGAATCTTGCAATTAAGTGATATACATTATCGTACACACTACACAAATGATAATGCATATGAAAGACTACTTGCTAAACTAGAGAGTCCATTGAAACACCTAGAACTCTGCTTGCAAGATGCTTTACAACATGGGGAATACGATTGCCTTTGTTTGACAGGTGATATTTGTGATAATGGAAGTGTTGATGATTATCAAACAGTAAAAAGTATTGTTAAATACTACTTTCCAAAGATTCCAATCATCGCGATTCCTGGAAATCATGATAATGAAAATTATCAACAAGTATTTGGAACAAAAAGTCATACGACGTATCAAATACAGACTTATACGATTCTTGCATTAAATAATTCCGAGTATGGAAATGCAAATGGGAATTTCTCGGATGAGGATTTTTTGTGGCTAGATGAAAATCTAAAGACAGCTGAAAAGAAAATTATTTTGATGCATCACCCTGTTAGAAAATATCCAGGAATTCCATGTTTACCACAAGCTGAAAAACTTATCCAACATATACAAAACACGAATACAGTATTAGTCATGCAAGGTCATGTACATTGGAGTGAGGACTATACAATCAATGGTACATACTATAGTGTAGGTCCAAGTACATCCTTTCAAGGAGAAAATAATACTGAAAATGATAGTGTTTCATTCTATGATGTGGCAGGGTATAAAATCTATGATTTGATTGATAATCATGTTTCAACAAAATCCTATACAATAAAAAAGCCAACCAAAGTATGTAGTTGGAAATTTACAGAAAATAAGATTCAAGAAATCGATGTCGATATTAACACGGATGTAGAATCCTGTTGATGGCGACATCTTTTTTCTTAGACATCGAAAAGAGATGGTATAATCAATCCATGAAAACTTTAATTTGGGACTTTAATGGCACAATTTTAGATGATTTACAATTGTGCCTATCGATTGAAAATGAAATGTTAAAAAAGAGGGGAATGGAAAAGTATCCTGTATCAAAGCAGGATTATCTCAATACATTCTCGTTTCCAGTCATTAACTACTATTACCATATTGGATATACCTTTGATACCGAAAGCTATGAAGAAGTATCTCTTGAATTTAATCAAGAATATGATCGTCGCTTTGATGAGTGTTCTTTGATGGACGATTTTATTACTACGATAGAAAAGGCAATCCAACTTGGTTATCGCAATGTGATTCTATCCGCATCTCGTCATGACAAACTTGTAGAGCAGTGCAAGTTACTAGGAATTGATCAATACTTTGATGAAATACTGGGTATTGATAATATGCTTGCAGCCTCGAAAGTTGAGATGGCAAAGATCTGGATGGAGAAGAGTGATGTGGAACCATCTGAATGTAAGTATATTGGTGACACTGTTCACGATAAAGAAGTTGCGGAAGCACTTGGTATTCATGATTGTGTGCTAATCGCAAATGGTCATCAATCCTATGAAGTTTTACGTAAAGTAACAGATAATGTTGTATATACACTAAAAGAGGTAACACTATGAAATATTGCCCAGTGAGTAAAAAGTGTGGTGGATGTGCATACATCGATGTCCCATATGAAGAACAATTAAAAATGAAACGTGAAGAGATGCGTAAAATATTCCGTACCAAAGCAGTTGAGCCAGTACTAGGAATGAAAGATCCGTATCATTATCGTCATAAAATCTATGCAAGTTTTGCAAGAGATAAAAAGACAAATAGAATCTATGCAGGCATGTATGAAGAAAATAGTCATCGTAAAGTACCAAGTGAGATGTGTTTGATTCAACATACACTCGCAAATGAGATTCTTACGACAATCTGTAAGTTAGCAGAATCTATGCGTATAGAAACTTACGATGAAGATAGTGGCAGGGGTACGTTACGTCATGCGTATATTCGTATCTCAAAAGCAACCAGTGATGTCTTACTTGATATTGTCATTGGCTCAAAGGGACTACCAAGTTCAAAGAATTTCGTAAACGCACTCGTAAAGAAATTTCCGCAGATTAAAACGATTATTCTGAATTTCAATCGTGCTCGTACATCCATGATACTTGGAAAAGATGAAAGAGTATTATATGGTCCAGGTTATATTACTGACCGTATTGGTGGCTTAGAGTTCCGTATCTCATCAAAGTCCTTCTATCAAGTTAATCCTGAACAAACAGAAGTACTCTATCGTACAGCACTATCACTAGCAAAGATTAAAGATACTGATGTGGTACTAGATGCGTGTTGTGGTATTGGAACAATCTCTTTACTAGCAGCCCAAAGTGCAAAGCATGTTATTGGAGTTGAAATCAATCCACAAGCAATCCGAGATGCTAAAAACAATGCGAAGCACAACAAATTATTAAACACAGAATTTTATGTGGCAGATGCGGCAGAGTTCATTCAACGCATGGATACAACACCAGATGTAGTTATTTTGGATCCACCAAGATCTGGAATGACACTACCATTCATGTATAAACTTGCACAACTTTCCCCGGATAGAGTGGTATATATTTCCTGTAATCCATACACACAAGTTACAGATATCGAACCTCTTAAGAAAGCTGGATATAAGATTAAAAAGATTGTACCAGTTGATCTATTCTGTTTTACACCACATACGGAGTGTGTTGTATTGATGTCAAAAGTTGCACCTACTAAGTAAAAAAGTGTAGAAAACAAAGGCTTGTTCAATTCAATGTATGATGAATTACTGGCACCCAAACCAAAGAAAAAGAAATTATTAAATTAGAAGTTGTAGGGGGGAATATGAGAATCGGAGTTATTCAAGCAAGTTCGCAAGCGGCTAAAAATCAAATAATCTATGATGCTGTAGTAAAGTATGCTCCAAAGAAATCTGAGGTTATAAATTTTGGCTGTACGATGGAAGA
>CAURLC010000007.1:0-88431 GCA_963525775.1 uncultured Solobacterium sp.
ATGATTTATTGTTCAAGTTGCTTGATTGATAATTCTAGACGGCGAAGAGTTTCTTCTTTGCCAAGGATAGAACTGATTTCAATTGCACCACCAGGTGTAAACTGCATACCTGTAATTGCTAGACGTAATGGGAATAGAACTTGTCCATTCTTCATTTCTAACTTAGCAGGTAAGGCAAGTAATGTTGTATGTAGTGCTTCTTCCGACCAATCTTCTTGATTCTTTAAGGCTTCATAAGATGCTTGTAAAGACTTTAGAGCGATAGTTGGATCTGTCTTCATCTTCTTATTAATGAATAAATCATTGGAATAAGAAGGGAAGTTATCAAAGAATGTTAACATCTCTGGAATTTCAGCTAAAGTTTGAGCGCGTTGTTGTAAGATAGCGGCTATTTGTCTGCGATTAAAGTTACCTTTCACTGCTTCATCAATATATGGAGTTACTAACTTCTCGTAAGAATCTAGGTCCATATTTCTTAACCACATACCATTAACCCATTTGAGTTTTTCAGGGTCAAAGATGGCACCAGAAGTACCAATATGTTTTACATCAAATGCTTGTACTAATTCATCAAGTGTGAAGATTTCACGATCTTCCGATGGGGACCAACCTAATAAAGCAATGTAGTTTAAGATAGCACCAGGTAAATAACCCTTAGCAACTAAATCCTGGAAGGATGCATCACCGTTACGCTTAGATAACTTGGAATGTTCGTCTTTCATAACTGGTGGGCAGTGAATGTATCTTGGGATATCCCAATCAAATGCGTTATAGATTAAGTTATACTTTGGCGTTGATGATAGATACTCCATACCACGGACAACATCAGTAATTCCCATTAAATGATCATCAATAACATTTGCAAAGTTATAAGTAGGGAAGCCATCACTCTTAATTAATACCTGTTCATCTAATGTATTATTTTCAACAGTGATTCGTCCAAATACCTCATCATCAAAGTATGTTGTTCCTGTTTCAGGAATTGTTTGACGAATAACAAACTTTTCACCAGCTTCAATTCTAGCTTCACATTCTTCAATGGTTAATAACTTACATGGGTCATCAAACTTAAAGGATTCACCACGAGCTTCCTGTAGTTCACGTTGTGCTGCAATTAATTCTTCATCGCAGAAGCAATAATGTGCTCCGCCACGCTGAATGAGTTCCTTTGCATATTTAAGATATAGACCGCTACGTACACGTTCAGATTGTACATATGGTCCAAAGTTACCACCATTATCTGGTCCTTCATCATGTTTTAGACCACAAGCTTTTAATGTGTCATAAATAATATCTGTGGCACCTTCTACCAAACGACCTTGATCAGTATCTTCGATACGAAGGATATAAACGCCTTCAGGGTCTTTTTTTGCCACTAAGTATGCATATAATGCAGTACGTAAATTACCGATATGCATATAGCCGGTAGGACTTGGTGCAAATCTTGTTCTAATAGCCATTGTAATACTCCTTTATATTCCTATTTATTTTACGCTTTTTATGTACTTATAACAATGCAGAAAGATAATATTAAATGCGTAATTAGACGTTTCTTGCTAAAATACTAAAGGAAAAGAGGTAAATATGAAGGAAATCGATTTAACAAAATCAGTTTATGAACTAGCAACAACAATTCCTGAGTTCTTAGATATTATGGAAACTTTAGGATTTGGCGGTATGCGTCATTGTGTCGAGGAGAACCCTCATACGAAGATTATGACTCCCTTAATGGCAGCAGCTAACCATGGTGTTGACCCATCAGTGATTGTAAAGGCATTCCAGGATGCTGGCTTTACAGTAACAAACCAATAAGTTATGAATTCGCAATAACTAAATTGTCTTTGAAAAAAGTCTTTGCATATGAAAGGTTTTTCGCTATAATAGTTATTGCGCTATTGGGATATAGCCAAGCGGTAAGGCAGCTGGCTCTGAACCAGCCATTTCGGGAGTTCGAATCTCTCTATCCCAGCCTAATTAGACCTGTTAATCAGGTCTTTTATTTTATATAATAATAGACATGAATGAATTACAAAGTTTATATAAACAAGATTATCCTATATTTATAGACCCATATCTTGCCTCAAAGTCAATGCAAAGACTAAAAGGGGTTGATATGAACTGTGGATTACAATTTACATCACATCCTGACTTTTCTAGCTATGGACCATATTCACGCTATGAACATAGTGTTGGTGTGGCGTGTATCATTTGGTATTTCACTCATGATAAGAAACAAACATTGGCAGGTTTATTTCACGATATTTCAACTAGAGCTTTTTCACATGTGATTGATTTTGTTAGGAAAGATTATTTAGTGCAAGAATCTACCGAAGATAATACACGGCAATTTATACTTCTGGATCCAGTGATTATGAATCAATTGTTGTTTGATGGAATATCCTTAGATGAAGTTTCAGATTATCATGTATATCCGATTGCGGATAATGACTCTCCAAGTTTATCGGCAGATCGTTTGGAATATACACTTGGAAATTTATTGAATTATCGCAAACGTACGATTGAAGAAATTGAGAAATATTACAAAGATCTTACGGTCGGTATTAGTGACGATGGTAAACAGGAAATCATGTTTCAGAATCTCGATATTGCGGAAGAGTTTGCCTTTGGTGCTCTATCTTGTGGAATGATATATTCTTGCGACTTTGACCGTTATGGGATGGAAAAACTTGCCGAAATATTACGTAAGGCATTGCATGATAATATCCTTACGGAAGCAGATTTATATCTATCAGAAATTGAAGTGGTCAATAAGCTATCGCATAGTGATTCACGTAATGCTTGGAATGAATATACAAGACTTTATGATGTTGCAAAAGATCCTTCTGGTGACATCATGGTTAATGCGAAAAAGAGATATATTGATCCATATATATGCAAGCATGGAAGGGTTACAACAATCAGTAATGCATTTAAAAATGCACTGAATGAATTTAAGAATACAGATTATCATTATCTGATGAAAGGAATCTATCGAAATGGATAAAGTCATTGTAGTTGCTAGCAAGAATGCTGGTAAGATTAAAGAATTTAAAGAGATGTTAGAACCAAAAGGATTTGAAGTTAAAAGCTTAGCTGATTTTCCAGATATTGGAGAGATTGATGAAACAGGTACAACATTTTCTGCAAATGCAATTATCAAAGCACAAGCAATAACAGATAAGTACAACATCATGGCAATCTCTGATGACTCAGGATTAGAAATCGATGCTTTTGATAAACAACCAGGTGTGCAGAGTGCACGTTGGTTAGGTCATGATACACCATATTCTTATAAAAATCAGGTGGTCTTAGACCGCATGAAGGATGAAACTAATCGTAGTTGTCGATATGTTTGTGCAATTGCGGTTACAAGACCAAATCAAGATCCAGTTGTATTTGAAGATACTGTGGAATGTGTTATCGCTACTGAACCAGCTGGTACGAATGGTTTTGGATATGATCCAATTGTGTATTATGTACCATTTGGAAAAACAATGGCAGAGATGACCAATGAAGAAAAGAATAGTATTTCCCATCGTGGCAAGGCTGTTGTACGTTTAGAAGCGTGGATGGAACATGAAGGGTTATAAATTTTTATCTGCAATTGCTGGTTTAGCATTATTTCTATCGCTTTTATTAACATCCATTGATTTATTATGCTTTAATCGTTCTTTCTTTCGCTTTCAATATTCAATAAATCATACGGCGGAAAGCATTGGCATTTCTGAAGATGGACTCATGAATGCGACAAATGCATTACTTGATTATATGCAAGATAAAAGGGATGACATCAAAGTTATTGAAAAGGTAAATGGTAGTGAACGCGAGGTCTTTGATGAGCGTGAAACACTGCATATGGTAGATGTTAAAAACTTGTATCTAAACGCAATGACCACAAGAACGATTCTGTTTGTTGGCAGTGTCATTTTATTAACTTTTTTGGTGCTAACGCATCGAAATGAAAGTTATATGATACTAGCAAATGCGTATAGAAATGGTCTACTATTCTTGGGTTCATTACTTCTGTTTGTGGGGATTTATGCAATTGTGGACTTTAATGGCTTCTGGATGAATTTTCATTACATTTTTTTCGATAATGATTTATTTTTACTAGATCCAAATGTTTCAATTATGATCAATATGTTTCCGTCAAACTTCTTCTTTGCGGTTGTTTTTGGAATTATACTATTATTTATAAGTATGATAG
Organism: uncultured Solobacterium sp.; assembly: GCA_963525775.1. Lineage (GTDB taxonomy): Bacteria > Bacillota_I > Bacilli_A > Erysipelotrichales > Erysipelotrichaceae > Bulleidia. The sequence continues at coordinate 4,208 of CAURLC010000007.1, forward strand.
TTTTATTAAAGATTTTACTAGTGTTGTTGAAACACAGAATTGAAAGAAGGTTAGTATGATTAATGTTGTTTTATATGAGCCAGAGATTCCACAGAATACTGGTAATATTATGCGTACTTGTATGGCGATGAATTGCCGTTTACACCTGATTGAGCCAATGGGTTTTAAAATTACGGACAAGTCGTTGAAACGTGCAGGTATGGATTATGTAAAGGAATTGGATTATAAAATCTATCCTGATTGGCAGACATTCTATAACATGCATGAAGGTTCCTATTATTACATCACTCGATATGGAGAAAAGACACCTTCAGAGTTTAACTATAAGGAAGATGAAGGGAAAGATATATATCTTGTCTTTGGTAAAGAAAGTACTGGGATTGATAAACATATTCTTCATGATAATTATGACCGCTGTGTGCGTATTCCAATGGTTGCACAAGCACGTAGTTTAAATCTTTCTAACTGTGTTGCAATATGCGTTTATGAAGTTTTAGACCAACTTGGTTTTCCGGATCTTTCACACACAGAAGTAATTAAAGGGAAGGATTTTTTACAACAGTTTGAATAGGCATATATTTGGACAACCTCATTATTCATAGGTATACTTACAAGGAAAGATGGTGATTACATGTTAGAAACCTTTGATGATTTCATTTCGTTAGCAGTCATTATGGTTATGTTAGTTCTAGCGATGTATTGTTGTCTTGTGATGTCGAGTAAAAAACATCTGAAGTTGGTGCAGAGAAGACAAGCGAAACATCGTGATTTTCTTGCGACACTTTCTGATGACTCGGAATGTAATAGTGAGGAGTAAACAATGATTCAAGAAACGATTAGTTCAAACAATGCCCCTGTAGCGGTAGGGCCATATTCACCCGCTGTTCGTGCAGGAGACTTTATATACATCTCTGGACAGTTACCAATTGATCCAACAACTGGTCAACTTGTCTCAGATGATATTCGTATTCAAACGGAACAAGTACTAAAGAATATTGAAGCCTTATTAGCGGAGGCTGGTTTAAATATGTCATATGTTTTAAAGACAACTGTATTTGTTAAGAATATGGAAGAGTTTGCGGCAATGAATGAAGTATATGCTCGTTTCTTTCAAAAACCATTTCCAGCAAGAAGTGCTGTTGCGGTGAAAGACATCGCATTCAATGCGAAGATAGAGATTGAAGCATTTGCGATGGATACACGTGCACTTGAAGTACTATGTGCGGAAGATGGTTGCCATACATGTAATGACTATTGTTGCGAAACAAAGTTAGATATTCAATAAGACCCTAGGGTCTTTTTTTATTTATCTATGGTATGATATAGCATGTATGTAGTGGAGATTAAGTTCGTATGTCTATTCATAAACTAAACATGACTTTTACAAAGAAAGATATTCAATATATTCTGACAATCGCATTGTCCGCTCTTGTGTATGCGTTTGGGATTGAATCGTTCGTAAGTTCTGGTAATTTATTCCCTGGCGGGTTTGCAGGTATTTCACGACTAGTTGTAATGCTGGTAGAAAGACATCTTGGTTTCGTAATTCCATTTGGTGTCATTTACTGGGTAATGAATTTTACGGTTGTACTATTTATTTGGAATCGTATTGGGCATAAGTTTGTTTTATATTCTATTCTTTGGTTCTCATTAAGTTCTCTATTTTCAATTATTATCAATGTGCCTATTGTTACACAGGATATGTTATTGATTGCGGTTTTTGGAGGTCTTATCAATGGATTTGCGATTGGACTTGCGCTTCGCTCAAATGCGAGTAGTGGTGGTACGGACTTTATCGCAATTGATTTATCGGTACGTTTAAAAAGACCTACTTGGAATTATTTGCTTGGTTTAAATGCATTTGTTTTAGTACTTGCAGGCTTAGCGTTTGGTTGGGATAAAGCTTTATACTCGATTATCTTCCAATATGTTTCTACACAGGTAGTTAATACAATGCACCAACGTTATAAGATTACACGTATTCAAGTCATCACTGACAATGCAGATAAAGTATGTGAAGCTGTTTTTAGTACAGTACGTCATGGTATTACGAAAATTAATGTTGAAGGTGCTTTTAAGCACCAAGCACATACGATGTTGTTAATTACTGTCAATAACTATCAGTTGCCGGAAGTAATTAGTTGTATACGTAAGGCAGATGAACATGCATTCATGACCTTAAATGCGGTTGAAAAGATTATCGGTAACTATTATCAAAAACCTTTAGAGTGAGTCATCACTCTTTTTTATATAAAAAGATGTATGTCGTTTGATACACATCCTATGTTTAAAGAATTTCCGTGCCAATTGCTTTTTGAACTTTGTTAAGTTTTTCAGACGCAATTGCACTTGCTTTTTTAGCTCCGTTTGCTAATGTTGTTTCAATTAAATCACTGTTGATAATTTCGTTGTATCGTGTTTGTATCTCTTCAAGTTTATTGCATACAGCATCCGCAACTGCTTTCTTGAAATCACCATAGCCTTTTCCTTCAAATTCTTTTTCAATATCATCAAATGAACGTTCATTTGATAGGGAGGATAAAATTTGCATTAAGTTAGAGATACCTGGTTGGTTTTCTGGGTCGTAATGTACTTTACCAAAACTATCCGTAACGGCAGACATAACTTTTTTACGTGCAACTTTAAGATCATCTAACAAGTAAATGCATCCTTTATTTGTTTCGTCTGACTTAGACATCTTCTTTGTTGGATCACTAAGGGACATAATTCTTGCGCCAACTTTCGCTACTAGTGGCTCTGGAACGGTAAAGAGTTGGCCATAGCGATTGTTCATTCTTTCTGCGACGTCTCGTGTCAATTCAACGTGTTGTTTTTGGTCTTCACCAACTGGGACATAGTCAGGACTATAGAGTAAGATATCTGCAGCCATTAATGCTGGGTAGGTATATAGACCGCCAGAGAGGTTCTTTTCACCTTTGGCTTGTTTGTCTTTGAACTGAGTCATACGATTTAGTTCACCCATATAGGTATGACAACACATGATAAATCCAAGTTGTGCATGTTCCTTAACATCAGTTTGTAAGAAGATTGTTGCTTTGTTTGGGTCAAGACCACAAGCAAGATATAACGCTACACAATCCTTCAGATTCTTTTGTAGTTCTTTTGGATCCTGTGGAACTGTAATGCAATGTAAGTTTGCGATAAACGCAAACATTTCATATTCATTCTGTGATTCTACAAAGTGTCGTAAGGCACCAATATAGTTTCCTAGGTGTAATTGTCCAGTTGGTTTAATACCGCTTAACATTCTTTTCATAGTGAATTCTCCTTGAAATTAAAAACGTCTCTTCAATCATATTGAAGGGACGCATGAGACGATATGCGCGGTACCACCCGACTTATCCAAAAGGATCACTTAATTTGGGATAACGGACCTCCGGTATTCTATAAGTGGAACTCCAAACATACTTTGTCGAAATATCAGTTTACACCAAACACTGACTCTCTAGGAAATCAACGCGTAATTGCATTCCGAATACACGATGATTCTAACACAAATCAATATAATTGATAAGTTCTTTTTGATTGTACATTTGCGAAGCAGAATTTTTGCGTGTTATACTCGTAGAGGAAGCGTAATTTTATTTACATGACAATTAATCTTTCATGCATGTTGATAGGGGGATTTAACGATATGTTAGAGGTTAACAATTTAACAAAGAAATATAAGAAGGTAGCAGCTGTAGATCATATTAGTTTTACAGTACCTAGTGGAAAAGTAGGCATCTTACTAGGGCCTAATGGTGCTGGTAAATCTACAACGATCAAGAGTATTGCAGGTTTACTGCGCTATGAGGGTGAAATTAAGATTAATGGTTTACCGTCAAAGTCCGTTGATGCCAAGAAGATATTTGCGTATGTACCTGAAATTCCAGCTATGTTTGGTGCTTTGACTGTGATGGAGCACATTGAATATGTTCGTCGTGCATACCATTCTCATATTACAGATGAAGAAGTAGAAAAACTTTTGATTCGATTTGAAATGTTGGATAAGAAAGATAAACTTGGTGACGAGTTATCGAAAGGTATGATGCAGAAGGTAAGCATTATCTGTGCTTTATGTATTAAGCCTGAAGTTATTTTGTTTGATGAACCTATGGTAGGCTTAGATCCAGCCGCAATCAAGGAACTTAAAAAAGTTATCTTTGAAATGAAGGATAAAGGTGTAACCGTTCTTCTAAGTACACATATGCTAGAGATGGTTCAGGAGTTGTGGGATATTCTTTATATTATGGACCACGGTAAAGTAATTGGTACTTATGAAAATGATGGAACACAGAATCAAAATATTGAAGACTTGTTCTTTTCTTTAACAGATAAAGAAGATGAAAAGGAGTCTCAAGAATGAATGCCTTATTCTACTTACATAAACGCATATTGATTAATGGATTCAAGCGTTCAATTCGAAAGCCAGCTTTTGTATTAATGTTATTTGCAGCAATTGCTTATTTTGTATTACTCGCTGCTGGATATAAAAGTTTTTTCAATAAGATCGGTATTACAAATGCATCAGAATTTATTGTGTTAATTATGGTGGTACAACTGTATTTAGGTGTTCCAGGATTGATACAGTACTTTAAGCGAAAAGGACTGTTGTTTCGTAAAGCGGATGTCCAATTTGTTTTTCAAGCACCAATTCACCCGAAAAATATTTTATTGTTTAGTGGCTTGAGAAGTATTTTGGTTTCATCAATCTTTATGATTGTTTTCTGTATTTTTGGTTGTGTGTTGTATCCTACAAGTACAGTACAGTTTTTATTGTATGTAGTGGTCTATTTGAGTTTTGATTTCTTTATTGAAATGAGTTTAATTGTTTTATGTTATGGAAATGAAACAATTCCTAATAAATATATTCGTTTTATTTCTTATCTTTTATATATCGTATTGGGTGCTTTAGCAGTTGGATTTTTATTACTTGTAATTGATCATGGCTATAGTATTACAATCGTTATAGAGTATCTTAAGTCTCCATTTATTAAAATGATTCCTATTTTTGGATGGAGTATAGGGCTATTACAATGGATATTTTATGGCTATGATTGGAGTAACGTTCTTGGTACAGTGTTATTTATTTTATCCGCAATTCTACTGCCGTTTCTAGCGTATAAGTCAAAATGTGAAGGTGAGTATTATGAAGAGGCAGAGAAGTTCTCGGATGAATATGAACAAGCAATAGAAAATGCAAAAGCTGGCGAAGTATCTATAGTAGGCGCAAAGCCTAAGAAGTACATGCACGCTTCAATCAAGTATAAAGGCTACAATGCAAAAGCTATCTTTTATCGTCAATTTTTGGAATATAAGAAGAATCGTTTCTTTATCTTTTCGTTTAGAACATTTTTATTCTTACTAGCTGGTGTTGCTTTACATTTCTTGTCTCGTAAGGATAATGTTATGCATGATTTGATGAGCGTTCGTTTATTTGTGATACCAATTATCGTTACGTATTACATTACATTCTTTGGTGTTATTCGCTCTAAATGGATGAAAGAATTACAGAATTACTATACTTTCTTACTTCCGGATACCAAGATTCATAAGACATGGAATGCGACAAAGATTGAGCATATTCGTGCTTTCATCGATACGATGATTCTTGCCTTAATTGGTGGTGCGGTACTAGGTCTTACACCTTTACAGATTCTTTTGACTGGTCTTGTAGGGGTAAGTGTCAATGCTAGTCGTATCTACATTAATATGATGGTACAGACAATTATTTCACCAGCAATCGGGGATTTTAAACTCTTTACACAGTTTATTGATCTGTTTTTGATGCTAGTAAGTACGGGTGCTTCTGTATTTGTTGCGCTTGTTTCAATGATTGTATTTAATAATCTAGAGGCCGCATTTTTAGGTATGATTTTGACCAGTAGTGTGATGGCATGTGTTGCATTCTTATTATCATCAATCGCCTTTGAAAAGATGGAAGTTATGGAATAAGGAGTTTATAAAGATTTTATAAAATATAAATTATGTCCTATTTCATTTCAAAATATTGCATGATATAATCTCTAAACAGGAGGATGATTATGATAGTTGTATACACATCTCCAGGATGTGCAAGTTGCCGTAAAGTGAAACAATGGTTAAAAGATCGTAATCTTCCATTTATAGAGAAGAACATCTTTAAGACATTGTTAAATGATAACGAAATAAAGCACCTATTGATGAGAAGTGAAAATGGTAGTGATGATATTATCTCTAAACGGTCTAAAATTATTCAAGAAACCAATGTTGATATTGATTCGATGAAGATAGATGAATTAATCACTTTTATCAAGCGTAATCCTAGTGTATTAAAACGCCCAATCATATTGAGTGAGAATAATTTCCAAGTCGGATATGACGAAGAGGAAATCGGTGTATTTGTACCGGTAGAGTTACGTCGTTTGGCAGACCACAGTTGTAATGAAAGCTGCCCAAATTTCAAAGCTTGTCAAACAATGCAAACAGCATTTCAGAAAGAAGTCCATTAGGGCTTCTTTTGTTGTATAATAAGCAGTATGAAAAAAGTACTTGTAGGTTTATCAGGTGGCGTAGATAGCGCTGTCGCAGCATATTTATTACAACAGCAGGGTTATGATGTAACCTGTGCTTTTATGCGTAACTGGGATTCCGTCGCAAATGAAGACTTTAGTGGAAATCCAACGTTATACGACCCAGTCTGTCCACAAGAAGCGGATTATAAGGATGCGGCGGATGTCGCTACCAAATTAGGATTAGAGTTATTACGTATCGATTTTATTAAAGAGTATTGGGATGATGTTTTTCAGACTTTTATCGATGAGTACAAATTAGGAAGAACTCCGAATCCTGATATTCTATGTAATCGATATATCAAGTTCGATAGCTTTATGAAGTTTGCGAAAGAAAAAGGATTTGATACGGTTGCGACGGGTCATTATGTAAGACTTGGTGAAGAAGGTAACCATCATGTTTTATGTAAAGCTGTGGATCATAATAAAGACCAATCTTACTTTTTAACTGAGATCCGTCGTGAAGTATTAGAGCATGTATTATTCCCACTTGGAGAAATTGAGAAACCGGAAGTACGTCGCATTGCGGAAGAACTTGGTCTATCAATCGCAAAAAAGAAAGATTCTACTGGTATTTGTTTTATTGGAGAACGCCGTTTCCGAGAATTTCTCAGTAATTATCTTCCAATGAAATCTGGGGATATTATCGATGTTACGACTAAACAGAAAGTAGGTACACACCAAGGTGTTATGTACTATACAATCGGTCAAAGAAAAGGTTTAGATATTGGTGGTATTGGTCCATTCTTTGTTGTTGGAAAAGATGTTTATCGAAATGAATTATATGTCGTTGATGCAAATCATCAGGACTTATTATACGCTACATCTTGTCTGGTAACTGGTGTTAATTGGTTAGCTGACCGTACACTACCTATGCAGTGTCATGCAAAGTTTAGATATCGTCAAGCAGATAATGATGTTGAACTTGTATTAAATGAAGATGGCACATTGACTGCTTTATTCCCTGAGGGAATACGTAGTATTACGCCTGGGCAAGAAGCAGTATTCTATGATGGTAATGTGATGTTTGCAGGTGGAAAGATTGAAAAAGTCTATAAAGATGGAGTAGATCTTATGGAACATGTAAAATCACTAGTACATCCTAAAACAGAAAAATAAGGAGATTCATGGACGATTCATTGATTACGTTAACAGGTAAATTTACATATATTCTCTTCCGTAACGAAGGGAATTTTTATACTGCTGCGAAGTTTGAAGTCAATGATGAAAAGGGTAGAGTGATTTCTGTTACTGGCAATATTCCAGAAATCATTACGGGGATACAATATCGTATTAATGGGAATTACATTGAACATCCTCGCTATGGAATGCAGTTTCAGATTCAAACACTCGCTAAATTATTACCTACGGAAAAAGAAGGTGTTGTTCGCTATCTATCAGGCGTAAACTTTCCTGGTATTGGAAAAAAGACAGCAGAACGAGTCGTGGATGTTTTGGGAGAAGATTGTTTAACTTTAATACGTGAAGACAATACGATATTAGGAAAAATTGGTGATTTGTCTGAGCGTCAAATCAATGCCATTATTGAGGGTTTACAAATTGATAATGGTATGGAAGAATTAGCGAAGTTTTTAAATATCCATGGTTTAAGTCAAAGAAATCTTTCAAAGATTACACGAATTTATGGTAAAGAAGCGTTAAGCAAATTAAATGAAAACCCTTATCGCTTAATTGAAGAGGTAGATGGTTTCGGTTTTAAGACAGCAGATAAGATTGGTAAGAGTTTGGGGATTAGCGATACAGATAATCGTCGTTTATACGCTCTTCTTGTTTCTCTTGTAAGTGATTTGTGTATGCGAGATGGAAATAGTTATGTACGTCTTGAAACACTAGAGACTACTTTCTTTAAAGAACTTGGTTCCTTAACATGTGATTTTGAAGCAATCTTTGATGAGGCTATCTTAAAACATCAAATTTATCGAGAAGATAATCGTGTTTTTCCAATTGCACAATATGATGCGGAAATTGGTATCGCAAGATTTTTGGCAGAGTTTCCGTATCAATTTATTGATCCCTATGATCCAAAGTTATTACTATCATATTTAGAGGATATACAAGAACATTTAGGCATTACGTATGACGAAACACAGATACAAGCAATAGAAGTGTTTTTTGAACGACCATTTATGATTATGACTGGTGGTCCAGGTACAGGGAAAACGACCGTAGTTAATGCGATGATTAAGTTATTTAAATTGATGTATCCATCTTCATCGATTATCTGTGCTGCGCCAACTGGTAGAGCTGCCAAACGTTTGGCTGAAGTAACAGGAGTAAATGCCACAACCATTCACTCGTTATTACAATGGGATTTAGAAACGAATACTTTTGGGAAAAATGATGAAGAACCTATTTTAGCTGATCTTTTAATAGTTGACGAATTTTCTATGGTAGATAACTGGTTATTCTATAACTTATTACTTGCTAGTAAGAGAATCAAAAAGATTTGTATTATTGGTGATAAAGATCAGTTACCAAGTGTTGGACCAGGTTGTGTATTACGTGATTTAATGCAGTCAAATGAATTTTCACTCATTGAGTTAAAGCATATCTATCGTCAACAATCTGATAGTGATGTTATTAATTTGGCGCATGCAATTAATACTGGAAATGTGAACATTGAGGAATATCATCATGATGTGAAGTTCTTTGCATGCATGCCAGAGGATATCCGTCGAAATATTTTGATGATGGTTGAAGATGCATTGCAGAAAGGTTATTCGATAGATGACATTCAGATATTATCTCCAATGTACGCAGGAGTTGCAGGTATCGATTACCTAAACAATTCTTTACAGGAGTCGTTTAATCCTCCTTCAAGGGATAAAGCAGAAGTTAAGTCAGGATACATGACTTTCCGTGAAGGTGATAAGATTTTACAGCTAAAAAATCAACCAGATGATGATGTATACAATGGCGATATTGGAGTATTAGTAGAAATCATTGATGCAAAGCATGCGGAAGATCATAAGACTACGATTATCTGTCAATTTGGTGAAATTATTGTTGAATATAAGCCAGAGAATTGGATTAATATTACACTGGCATACTGCATCAGTGTTCATAAATCTCAAGGTAGTGAATATCCAATTGTAATTATGCCGATCACGCGAAGACATGCGGGCATGTTACAGAGAAAACTTATATACACTGGTGTTACAAGAGCACGGAAAGCACTAATCATATTGGGTGAACTTGAAGCGTTTAAACGTGGAATTCAAGTACTAGAATTACATCCACGAGAAACGACACTAACACAGAAACTACAGCAATATGTAAATGGTGATTATGGATTTTAAAAAGGTGAGGGATTAAATCTCACCTTTCGTCTTTTTTGGTAAATGAGTCTTTTACTTTGTTGAATTGTTCTTGCACTTTTAACATATAGTCATTTGCGAGTATGTTCCCACTATCTGAAATCATTGTTCCAATTAGGCGTAGTATAACGGATGATTTCTCTGGTGGTAATTTTTGAAGGGCAGAGATAATATCCTTCAAGGAATCAAAACCACCTTCTTTTAGTTTCGAAAATGATTCTGCATCTGTTGATTCTAGAATAGAGAATATAGCGTCGATTGCAATTTTTGCTTCATCTTCAGATAAATTTTCTAAGAACTTATCTACTGCTTTGTTTAAGAATACAGAGTTAGCAGATAATGATTCTGCTTTTTCAAAATGGTTGCGTTTTACGATCCATGTAAGAGCGTCATGTTGCTGTACATTGTTGACGGTGCTTTTGATAATCTTTGGTTCAACATTATTCATTAAAATTCCAATAATGGAAGAGTCTGGAATAATGAGCGTAATTTTATCTTGAATTGCTTGATAAGCAGGGGATTGTAACATTTCACCTTGGAAGCCAGGCCCATCATTTGACCAAACTTTTTTAATGTGATTACGAATGGATTCCTTACAATGACATGCGGCATATATCGCAAGATTACCACCTTTGGAGTGCCCACCAACATGGATTGGTAAAGTTTCTTTATCAAATAATTGATTGATATATGCAACTGCTGCTTTTTGTCCATTGGTTCCGGTTGTATAGGATAGATAGAAATCTTCCTTCCAACCGATAAATGTATTATCTGTACCTCGATAGGAGATATAGATCATATCATCGAGTTTAAAAGTTACTGCAGAAAACTGAACCACAAAGTCTTTATCAGAATAACTAATATAATAACCAATCTTTATATCTTTGAAGCGCTCTGTATCACATACCTTATCTAGTAATCTCGCGTTTACGCCATTATAGGTTTCTATTTCTGCAATTTCTTCATGTGTGTGTAGTTTATAAAATTCATCTCTTACCTGATGAAGTGGTTGAAATGTAGTTTCTATGTTCGCGATACCGTCATAATGAACATAAGCTAAAAGGCTAAGGATAGTATTATCCACTTCATTAAAAGGATCAGTAGAAAATGGAAGATCTCCACGCCAATCAAGATAGTCATAAATCGTTGTCATTTGCATTACCTCGTAATAAGATTACCATATCATCTTTCTATCGTCATTGATTTGATTTTTATCGGGTTATACCTAAAATGATAGATTTATGACGAATCAATGAAATTCGCTTTATTTTAAAGTGTTTTAATGTTAGAATTTCATAGAAATCAATGACAAAGGCTAAGTAGATATTGGCTGTGAAGTAGAGAGAAGATGTTTGGTGAAAATCTTCCATAAGCAATATTGAAGCTTCCTTTAACAGAGTGCTTAATAAGCAACGTATCTCTACGTTACAGAGTAATTGAGGTGCGCACATTTGTGCGAATCAGGATGGTACCGCGTATTTACGTTCCTGGATGTAGGAACGTTTTTTATTTGTTCAGGAGGAAAACAATGGAAAAGCAATATCGACTCAGTGGAAATGAAGTTAGACAAAAGTTCTTGGATTTCTTTGCGTCTAAGGGTTGTATGATCGAACCTGGCGCAAGTCTTATTCCACATAATGATCCAACACTTCTATGGATCAATGCTGGTGTATCAGCGTTAAAGAAGTATTTTGATGGTTCAGAGAAGCCAGCTTCAAATCGTATTTGTAATGCTCAAAAATCAATTCGTACAAACGATATTGAAAATGTTGGCCGTACAGCACGTCACCACACATTCTTTGAAATGTTGGGTAACTTTTCAATCGGTGATTACTTTAAGAAAGAAGCGATTACTTGGGCTTGGGAATTCTTAACATCCCCAGAGTGGATTGGATTTGATCCAAAGCGTTTATATGTAACTGTTTATCCAGATGACGATGAAGCTTATAACCAATGGGTTAAGGTAGGTATGATTCCTAGTCACATTCGTCGTACAGAAGATAACTTCTGGGAAATTGGTCGTGGACCTGGTGGACCAGATACTGAGTTATACTATGACCGTGGAGAAAAGTATGATCCAGAAGGAATTGGTGAAAAGTTATTCTTTGATGACTTAGAGAATGATCGTTATATCGAAGTATGGAATATCGTATTCTCACAATATGATTGTCGTCCTGGCGAAGTTGATCGTCATGAATATAAAGAATTACCACAGAAGAATATTGATACAGGTATGGGTTTAGAGCGTCTTGTATGCTTGATTCAAGATGGTGAAACAAACTTTGATACTGATTTATTCTTACCAATTATCCACGCGACAGAGAAGTATGCAAAACATTCATATAGTGAAAAAGAATATAAGATGGCATATCGCGTAATCGCTGATCATATCCGTACGGTTACTTTTGCGATTGCGGATGGTGCAATGTTCTCTAACGAAGGTCGTGGATATGTATTACGTCGTGTATTACGTCGTGCGGTACGTTATGGCATTAAGTTAGGCATCGATGGTGCTTTCATGTATAAACTTGTAAAGGTTGTAGCAGATAATATGATCTCTTACTACCCATACTTACAAGAAAAGATTTCATTAATTGAAAAGCTAGTGAAGCAAGAAGAAGAATCTTTCCACAAGACATTAGCAAACGGTGAAGCACTCTTACAGAATGCATTAGCTGAACATGCGGACTCTAAGATTTTACCTGGTGAGGTAATGTTTAAGTTATATGACACTTATGGATATCCAAAGGAACTTACGACTGAGATTGCCGAAGAAGAAGGCTATCGTGTAGACTCTGAAGGCTTTGATAAAGAAATGCAGGCTCAAAAGACACGTGCAAGAGAAGCACGTGGAAATATTCAATCCATGCATGGTCAGTCTGCTGACCTAATGGATTTCACACAAGAGAGTAAGTTTACAGGTTATACAGATACACATTCTACAGGTAAAGTTATTGGCTTGTTTAAGGATGGTGTACGTGTTAATATATTGACTGATGAGGGTGATATTATCCTTGATGAAACTTGTTTCTATGCGGAAAGTGGTGGTCAGTGTGCAGATACAGGTATTATTTGGAATGATTATTTCAAAGCAAATGTAACGAATGTGCAAAAAGCACCACATAAACAACCACTTCATCACATTACAATCGTGAATGGAACACTTTCAGAAGGCGATGTAGTAGAAGGTGAATACGACTATGAAAAGCGTCAACGTACACGTGCGAATCATAGTTCATTGCACTTATTGCAAGCTGCTTTAAAGAAGGTGTTGGGTGATCATATTGCGCAAGCTGGTTCTTATAACTGCGCTGAGTATGGTAGATTTGACTTTACACACTTTGAGAAACCTACAGACGAACAATTGAATGAGGTTGAGCGTCTTGTGAATGAACAGATTGCTTTAGCTGAGCCTATCGTTACTGAAGTGATGGATGTTGAAGCCGCAAAGAATTCTGGCGCAATTGCATTGTTTGATGAAAAGTATGGCGATACAGTCCGCGTTGTATCAATGGGAGATTTCTCTAAGGAATTCTGTGGTGGTACACATGCAAATAATACTGCTGATTTATGCGTATTTAAGATTATTTCCGAAGAATCTATCGGATCTGGTATTAGACGTATTACATCAGAAACAAAGTATGATGCATATAAGGACTTTAAGACTGAAGAACAGTACTTACTTGAATGTGCAAAATTAATGAAACTACAATCTTGGCAAGGATTTAAAGAAAAGTTAGTTGCACTACAAGAAGAGAATATGCAGCTTCGTAAAGAAAACGATGCACATAAACAAGCAGAATTATTATCTTCAGCGGATACAGCAGTACAGAAAGCTGAAACAATTAATGGCTTATCATGTGTACTACTTAGCTTAGATGGATTTGATACGAATAGCTTAAAGGCATATGCTGAAAATGTTCGTAATAAGCTTGCGGATGGATTTGTCTTTGTATCAAATACAATAGACGGTAAAGTGACATTTGTATGCGCTAGCTCGAAAGCCGCAATTACTAAGGGTAAGAAGGCTGGTGATATTGTGAAGGCTGCTGCACAGCTTACTGGTGGTAATGGTGGAGGTAGACCTGACATGGCACAAGCTGGTGGCAAGGATACTTCCAAAGTACAAGAAGCACATGCATTAGTAAGAGAAATTCTTGCACAATAATCATGTTTTACAATAGGTGCCTATATGGCACCTATTTTTTGGCAGTTTTCATGTTATAAACACAATGAAATGAAGCGGTTGTATATACTTTTTGTAAAATATGACATAAAATATTTACAGAGATGGAGGTAGTCAAAATGATGAAACAAAATAATTTGACTGAAACGATGAGCTTTAATTCTGAAGAGATTCGTCGTGAAACAATCCACGAAGTTTTAAAACAGGTAGAAGCTTCATTAAGTGAGAGAGGATATAACGCTATCAATCAGTTGGCTGGCTATTTGATCTCAGATGATCCTGCGTATATATCTTCACATAACAATTCGAGAAGTTTGATTCAATCCGTGGAACGTCATGAAATTATTGAAGAATTAGTTCGTTTCTATTTAGAGGCAAATCACTAAATGACGCGCTATCTAGGTTTAGATCTTGGTAGCGTAACTTGTGGTGTTAGTTTTAGTGATACTGGATTCATTGCAAGAACAATCGAGACAATTCGTTTTAAGCCCGATGATTACAATATGGCCTTAGATAAAGTGCTAGATATTGTTGATCGTGAAAAACCAGATGTAATAGTACTAGGCTTACCACTATTATTGAATGATGATGTTGGACCTCGTGCACAGATTTGTCTAGAGTTTGGTGAGGTTCTCGAACAAGAATCCGGTATCCCTGTTAAGATGCAAGATGAACGATTTACGACAGCTGTAGCTGAAAGTATTTTGTTAGAAGCAGACGTATCAAGAAAGAAACGTAAAAAGAAGATTGACCAGTTAGCTGCAGTACAGATTCTACAGACTTGGCTTGATCGTAATGTAAAGTAAGGCGGCAAACGCCTTTTTTAAGGAGAGATGATAAGATGATTGAAAACAACACAATGATGATTACTGATGATACAGGCAATGAACGTGAAGTTGAAATTCTTTTGACGTTTGAAAATGATGATAAGACAAAGAAGTATGTATTATTTACAGACCCAACCGATGAAGATGGCAATGTGTATGCATACAGTTATAACGAAGATGGATCAATGGATGAAGTTGTTGATGAAGAAGAATGGGAAATGTGTCAAGAAGTATTAGGCGCATTTATCAGTGACGATGATGGTGAATAGGCATGGCTAAGCGAAGAAAAAAGAGAAGTTTAATCCCTTTATTACTCATTTTGATATTAACGGTTGGGTGTGTAGGTTCTTATATTTATTATTCACAATCAATTAAAGCTGTTTCTGATACTTCTGAAGAAGTTGAGTTTAAAGTAAATACTGGTGATACGTCAGCTGATATCTTACAACATCTAAAAAATGAGAATCTAATCAAAGATGTAAATGTTGCGAAGTTATATATTAGACTCTACGAGCTTAATAATTTCAAGTCTGGAACATTTACACTAAATCGTAATATGGATTTGCAGGCAATTTTAGAGAAATTAAATAGTGCTACAGCAGCGGCAAGTGATACTGTTTCTGTAACCGTTACAGAAGGTGACTGGGCAAAACATATCGCTGAAAAAATTGCGGCAGTTACGAACGTCAAAGAAGATGAATTACTTCAGTTATGGAATGATAAAGAATGGATTTCTTCTTTGAAGTCTACATATCCATTTATTACTGATGAAATGTTCCAAGATAATGTACGTATTTATCTAGAGGGTTATATTGCGCCAAACACCTACGAATTTTATAAAGAGACAACTGCGAAAGATGTAACACTAAAGATGTTAGATCAAACAAAAGTTGTTTATGAAGCAAATAAAGATGCGATTGCTAAGAGCAAGCTTTCGATTCATCAGTTATATACCTTGGCAAGTATCGTACAGTATGAAGGTGGTGGCGATGATACAACGCTCCGTACAATTGCAGGGGTATTCTATAATCGTTTAAACCAGGGTATGTTATTACAGTCTAGTGTAACGGTATGTTATGCAATCGATTTTGATCGTCAAACAGATAAGTGGCAAGCTTGCGAAGTTAATGCGGAATTTGATTCACCGTATAATACTTACCTACACAAAGGGTTACCTCCAGGACCGATTGAGAATCCTGGTGAGAAGGTATTTAAAGCTGTATTAAATCCGATTGAAACAGACTATCTCTACTTTGTGGCAGATACGAAGACGGGTGAAGTATTCTTCGCAAAGACACTTACAGAACATAATCAAAATGTGAAAGATCATGTAAATTTAAATGATTAAAAGTACAGTGTGTTATCTTATCCATGATGAGAAGTGGTTGATGTTATTACGTAATAAAAAACAACATGACTTAAATCATGGTAAGTGGATAGGCGTAGGTGGAAAGTTAAAGACAAACGAAACACCATATGAATGCATGGTACGTGAGGTAATAGAAGAAACAGGTTATCAAGTACAATCTGCGTTATATTGTGGTATCATTCATTTTCATTATGAACATCATGAAGATGAAGAAATCTATGTATATCAAACAAGTGATTATGTTGGTACCTTACATGAATGCAGCGAGGGTACACTGGCATATATACCAAAGAAGGATATTTTAGATTTAGAACTTTGGGAAGGGGATCGCATCTTCCTAGAGAAAATGTTTCGAAACGAAGTTCCATTTTCAATTCGTTTATACTATGACGAAAATGAGATACTTATTAAATCAGAAGTGAAAGAGGCAAATACGAATGAGTAAACCGATTATTATTGGCATTGCCGGTGGTAGTGCATCTGGAAAGACATCAATCTCTGAAACAATCAAAAAGACATTTGTGGATAAAAAATCTGTACTAATTATCCGCCAAGATGACTACTACAAAGATCAAGCAGAGAAGCCGATGGAAGAGCGTATTAAGACAAATTATGATCATCCATTCGCGTTTGACAATGACTTATTGATTGAAAATATTCATGATTTAATTGCGAATAAAGCAATTCGTAAACCAATCTATGATTTTGTCAATCACACACGTAGTAATGAAACAGAAGATTGTTATCCATGTGATGTCTTGATTCTAGAAGGTTTATTTGTATTAGAAGAAGAAAAGATTCGTAATTTACTAGATATCAAGATTTTTGTGGAGACGGATGCGGATATTCGATTTATTCGACGTTTAGTTCGTGACGTTAAAGAACGCGGTAGAACATTAGAGTCTGTTGTAAATCAATATGTGGGAACTGTTAAACAAATGCATGAAGCATTTGTGGAACCATCAAAGAAATATGCGGATGTAATCATTCCAGAAGGTGGCAAGAATACGGTTGCGATTGATTTACTCACAACAAAAATCAGTAGCGTCATCACGCACACAATGCTATAATAACCAAGCGTAAGGAGTAATAAAATGGCTGAAGAAAATAAAACATATCTTACTGAAGAAGGTCTAAAAAAATTACAGGATGAATACTATAACCTCGTCCATGTTGTTCGTGAAGAAGTTAAGCAGGAACTAGCTGAAGCACGTGCACAGGGTGACCTTTCAGAAAATGCGGACTATGATGCGGCTCGTGATGAGCAGGCAAAGGTAGAAGCACGTATTTCGACTTTGGAATACATGCTACGTAACTATGAACTTATTGATACGAAGAAGGCTGGTAAGAAGTCAGCTGTTCATATCGGTTCTAGCGTAACATTATTCTTCAATGATACTAAGGAGGAAGTTACTTACGATATCGTAGGTTCAACAGAATCAGATCCTTTAAATGGTCGCCTATCTAATGAAACACCATTAGCACAGGCAATTTTAGACCATAAGGTTGGCGATGTTTGTGAAGTACGTGTCGCAAATCCTTATACAGTTGAAATTGTTAAGATTAAGTAAGGAATCACTAAGATTACAACAAATACAGTAAGTGGAGGATATATGAGACTACTACTTACTGTTTTTTTATGTTTCATCATTTTATCATCTGGTAAATTCAACATTATCGATATAAATCAATACAGTAAATCTTCAATTCGAGTCACGGTACACGGCGCTGTATTAAAAGAAGGTGTGATTTCCCTAGATCCATATGCAACAATACAGGAACTATTATCGAAAGCTGGTTTAAGCGAAAATGCAGATATATCGAATTTGAACCTAGAGACTATTTTACATGATAAAGATGTATTAACAATACCAACGAAATCTAGTGATAGTTCTGTGAATTTGATTTCTATCAATACTTCTGATTTGAATGGGTTATTGCAAATTCCTAAAATTGGTAAGAAAACTGCACAAGCTATCATTGATTATCGAAATCAATATGGATTATTCCAGACATTAGAAGATTTAATGAAAGTAAAAGGGATAGGTCAAGCAAAGTTTGATTTCATAAAAGATAAAATCTGTTTATGAAAGAAATTCTAAAAAATCCCTTACTTGTATTATTGATGTATCTACTATGTCTATATATGCAAGATATCTATAAATTCATTATTTTCCTTTTATGTATTTTATATTGGTATCGACATCATAGTATTAAGAGCTGTATTTTTCTAAGTTGTATTCTATGTATGACGTATTTTCCTCATACTCATTTTATCCGATCAGATACCTATCGAATCGTTGATATAAAAAGCAATTATGTAATTATCGAAAATCAAGACCGTCGAATTGTAGTATATACAAATACGACTCTACCATTTGATGCTGAGGTAGAAGTTACACAACATATTCATTCTTTTGATTATGATTCGAAATTTTATGGATTTTCATTATACCAGTGGGCAAAAGAGAATGGTTTTAGTGGATTTACATATCAATCGGAAATACAAGTGATACAACAACATTTCACATTACGGTCTTGGGTACAAAACCAAATTGAAAAGCTTGATGATAATCTAAAGAAAGAGATTTTATATCAAATTATCTTTCGCATCAAAAATAAGGGAATTGATATATCAGATATTTTTGATCAAACTGGTTTTTCATATATTTCAAGTGTATGGTTATTGCTATATGTTTTAAAGTTTTTTAGTACACAAAGACAACGTAAAATAATTAAAGTATCATGTCTAATTGTTTTAAATCTGTTTTATCATTATCCAATTATCTTAGTGTACTCGTTATTGTATGGGTTGTTGCAGTTTATGGATATTCCTACAAGAGTAAAAATTCTAATCTCGTCGATAGTTTTATTGGTTATATTCCCTAGGGCCTTATATTCGTTATCGTTTCAAATACCGCTTATCTATCGTTTACAAACTCTTTTTTCAAAATCACATCGTAAGATAATAACTGCTTGTTTGATTGCAAGTATTTGTAGTATTAAATTTCAATCAATCCAATTACTTTCGTTCCTGTTTTATCCCATCATCCGCTATTTTATGGGTTTTACTTGGATAATGGGTTTTATTCAGTTGTATACTGGTATAAATATAGTAGAGCTAGTATCGCTTGTTTCTAGAATGATTTCTAAGATTCAATCAATCAAGATATATGGAAATATCATAGGTATTGGAATCTTGTTTTTACCAATGGTATATGCATTATTTAAACAATATAAATTTAGAATATACGCTATCGTAAGTACTGTGATACTATTCCTTGGTTTATCTATCATTCATCCATTATCAGAAGTAACAGTGCTAAATAGCCCGAAAAATACAAATATTATTTTAAAGCCAATGCTTTCTAATTGTGCGACAGTACTATCTGAGCCAAAGTCAGTTATATCAAAAGATTTACAAAGTTATCTATATGCAAAAGGTATCTCTAAGATTTTTGCAGTGATGGAATTAGGGGATGATACTGAAGGGGTAGAAATTGTATCAGCACCTCAAAGTTATGTTGCAGAACAACTTAATTTGCAGAATACTGAACATCCAATTTGGTATTTTAAGTATAATGAGCTTACTTTTATCGTGTTTACTTATTTAGATCATAGTGATATCACTTATTTATTAAATCATTATGATTCTTTAAATGTTGATGTGATGATACTTGCAAATCATGGATCGACAAATGCTAATTCACCAGAACTTTTTGATTATTTACAACCAAAGGTATGTATCTGTATCAATCAATCATATTTATCCAGTCATTTACCATCGCGTGCTGTCATTAAAGAAATGGATAAGAGGGGTATTATGTGGATGGATACAGGAACTTATGGTGATATTTCGTTTTTTAGTATCTTTCATAAGCATTTCGCTCTAACATCGTCTGGGAAAATTGTTATAATAAGTTAGCGTATGACAGTTTACTTATTGAGTGGAAAAGATATGTATCGACAAGAGGAGCGCTTAGCTACTCTTTTAAAAGAGTTTTCTATAGGGAAAGATTATGTCACAACCTTTGATGCTTCAAATGCTAAGACGTTTCGTTTTGATGAAGCATTGGTAGCTTGTGATACATTTTCTCTATTCGATGATTCTGCTAAGAAGGCTGTCATAATAAAAGAACCGTATTTCTTGCGTGCTGCAGTAAAGACATCTAAGAAAGAATCAGAGAAACAAGAAGCAGACAAAGAACAACGCTTAAAATCACTCGAAGCGTATCTTAAAAATCCGAATCCAAATACATTACTGGTATTTTATTGTCATACATTTTCGGCTGATACCAGAAAGAAAGAATATAAACTTCTAACGTCTTATGATGCTCGAATTGTGAAATTTGAACTCATGAAGCCATGGGAGTTTGAAAAGTATGTAGATGATAAGTTAAAAGAGAATAAATATAAACTTACACGTGATGCACGAAGCGAACTGTTGGAACGTGTTAGTAATGATACTTTGAAATTTCATAATGCGCTTGTAAAGATTGATCTTTATGGAAAGAAAGAGTTGAATCTTGAAGATATTATGCATATCGTACCGATGAACGCTGATTTAAATATCTTTAGAATGAGCAATGCATTCGTTGCACATGATTTATCTTCTACACTACTAGCAGTAGATGAAATGCTACAAGCCCGTTATGACTATGTTGCGATGATTGCAATGCTTGCAAGTAAATTACGTAGCTTATATAACATTAAAAAACTGTATGAACGTGGCTTATCGGATAGTATGATTGCTACAAGACTACATGGAGATGATTGGGCAATTAAAAAAGGTTTAGAAAGTTGTTATCATCTACAGTCAAAGACATTATTACGATATTTAGAAGAACTTGCGACGCTTGAACAAGGTATTAAAGCGGGACGAATTGATCTGAAAAATGGTTTTGAGCAGTTCTTATTAAAGAATGGGAGTTAACATGCAATCAATTAAAGAACTATATAAAATAGGACGTGGACCGAGTAGTTCACATACATTAGCACCAGAGAGAGCTTGTAAGCTTTTTAATGAAACATTTGGTGCATTCCCTTACTATGAAGCTGAACTTTTTGGCTCTTTATCTTTAACAGGAAAAGGTCATCATACAGATGCGATTATTGAACAAACTTTATTAGGTGAAGTGAAAGTAATCTTTTCACTTGAATGGGAAGAAGAATTTCCTAATGGCTTCTATATTCGCGCATATAATGATAAACATGAACTTCAGCAACGCTGGACTGTATTTTCCATCGGTGGTGGTAGTATTCGGATTGTGGAAAAAGATCTTGATTGGAACGATGAAGTATATCAGGAAAATACACTAAAAGAAATAAAGCAAGTATTACAAGATAAGAATGAATCATTACTTTCTTATATCTATTCTTATGAACCAAATTTACGTCAATATCTTTCTGATATTGTGGATGCAGAAGTCGAATGTGTTCATGCAGGTATAACTGCAGAAGCAGGTATTTTACCTGGTAAGTTAAAATTACAACGTATTGCACGTAAGTTATATTTAGAAAGTTTAGAAAGCAATTGTTCGTATGCAAATGATTTAAAACTAATGAGTTATGCTTACGCCGCAGGCGAAGAAAATGCTGATACACATAAGGTGGTGACTGCACCTACACTTGGAGCATGTGGTGTTATCGCTGCTTTAACATATCATTGCATTCATGACTTGAAGATTGATAAGGATACTATGATTGATGCGCTAGCTATCGGTGGTATCTTTGGAAATTTAATTAAGCATAATGCGACAATTTCTGGTGCGGTTGGTGGCTGTCAAGCTGAAGTCGGATCTGCTGTTTCAATGGCAAGTGCTGCCTTTGCGTATATTCTGGGTGGTAATTTAAATGATATTGAATACGCAGCTGAGATTGGAATTGAGCATCATTTAGGCTTAACTTGTGATCCAGTTATGGGGTATGTCATGATTCCATGTATCGAACGTAATTCACAAGGTATCCTACGTGCGATTGACGCCGCAAATTTAGCGATTCATATGAACAAAGTTCGTGCGACTCATAAAGTAAGTTTTGATACGATTGTTGAGACCATGAAAGAAACTGGCAATTGTATCCCGATGAGTTTGAAAGAAACATCCATTGGTGGATTGGCTAAGTATTTTGATGAAAGCCAGTGCTAAGAAAGTTATACATCCCTTGGATGCAATCTATGATGAACACTCACGGGTATTAATATTAGGTTCTTTTCCATCTGTAATCAGTAGACAAAATAAGATGTATTATGCCAATAAGACCAATCGTTTTTGGGCAGTAATGGAGGCTTTATTCAATGTGGAAATTACTGATTATGCATTATTTTGTCATCAACATCATATTGCAATGTGGGATGTGATTTATTCTTGTACAATTGAAGGATCTTCTGATTCTTCTATCAAGAATGTCAAAACGAATGATATTGCTGGTTTAGTCCATAAAACAAATATACAGTTGATTGTAACGACTGGGAATAAAGCAGCTGTATTATATAATCAATATATTCATTTAGATATACCACACATTAGTTTGCCTAGTACTTCTGCCGCCAATGCAAAGATGAGACTAGAGCAACTTGTAAACGAGTATCAAAAGATTAAGGAGGTTTTATGAAGAAAGCTGAATTACTTGCGCCAGCAGGAAACATGGAAGCGTTAATTGCGGCAGTACAAGCTGGCTGTGATGCAGTTTATTTAGGACTTAATTCTTTTTCCGCTCGTGCATTTGCAGGAAACTTTTCAAGAGAAGAGTTAATTGAAGCAGTACGTTATTGTCATATTCTCTCAGTAAAAGTTTATGTAACAATGAATACCATATTATATGAACCTGAAATTGAAGCCGCAACAGACCAAATTCAATTTTTATATGACCACGATGTAGATGCCTTATTGATTCAAGATTTTGGTCTGTTTCATTATGTTCGTATATGCTTTCCGGATTTTGAAGTTCATTGTTCAACGCAGATGCATATCCATAATATGTCTGGTATTGAATATATGAAAAAACAAGGAGTTAAACGTGTGGTATTGGCTCGTGAAACACCAATTGAACTTGTAAAAAAAGCATGTAAGAGTGGCATGGAGATTGAAGTATTTGCATATGGTGCTATTTGTATTAGCTATAGTGGTCAATGTCAGTTTAGTGTTGTTACGAAACAACGAAGTGCGAATCGTGGTATGTGTGCACAATGTTGCCGCATGAAATACTACAAGGAAGATGGTTCTGAATTTGAAGAAGGGGAATATATTCTTAGTCCAAAGGACTTGAATGTTATTGATCAATTGCCAAAACTGTTAGAAGCAGGTGTTAGTAGTTTGAAGATTGAAGGACGTATGAAGCGTCCGGAATATGTATGGCTAATCACAAAGACTTTCCGCGAAGCTATCGATGCATATTATCGTAATGAAACATACCGTGTAACAAAGAAACGTCAAGAAGAGTTAAAACTGATGTTTAATCGTGGGTTTTCAGAAGGACATCTGTTCCATGATGATGTTACGAAACGTATGAGCCAATATCGTCCGAATCATCAAGGAGTTGTAATTGGCGAAGTTGTGGATTTCTATAAAGGCAAAGTAAAGGTAAAACTTTCTAAACCACTATACCAACATGATGGTTTACGTATTCTAAGTGAACCTGAAGATATTGGTTTAACTGCTGTTAAAATTTATGACCAAAAGAATCTCTTAGTGAATAGTGCAAATCCTGGACAGATTGTTACTCTAGAATGTAAAGAAGGTCGACCAAAGAGAGGACAAAAATTGCATAAAACAACGGATACTAGACTGTTAGATGAAGTACAACATCACATTGAAGAATTTAGTCGACTAGTCGATATTGCAGTTTCCTATGAAGCAAGAATTGGAAAACCTTTAAAACTGATAGTTTCTGATGGTGAACATACAGTTATCCAAGAAAGCTCAGTGAATCTAGAACAAGCTAAAAATGCACCACTAACAAGAGAGAAGATTGAAGCAGCTCTTGCCAAAACTGGTGCATCTGCATACCGAATTATAGGTTTTAAAGGTGAAATTGAGCATATCTTCTTGCCAGTTAGCGTGATAAACGAAACTCGTAGATTAGCACTTGAAAAATTAGATAATCGACGTGCCATTCAACATACAAGACTAGGCAATCAAGCATATCACTATCATACAGAGAATGTGTTTGATCAAAATTACAAGTATATTATTCAAACAAAGAAACCGAGAGTATTTGATTGTGAAAGTTACTTAAATGTAGTCGAGAATGATACGGTTACTCCTGTAATCCATGAATCACAAGAGGGCCAGACAATTCTTATTAATACAGTTGTTTCTCAAGTTGGAGATTTTAATAATAAGCTTGTGGATTGTATCGGCGGTATGACACTCAATGTTGTTAATTCATATGCAATTGCATATCTATTATCGATTCCAGGTATAAAAGGTGTGATTCTTTCAGCGGAAATGAATGATTTACAAATCGAGAAAACACTAGATGCTTTTGAGCAACGTTACGGCTTTCAACCACCAGTTTATAAGTTTGTTTATGGTAAACGGACTCTTATGCATATCAAAGATCGTTTTACAAATCAACAAAATTTAAAGTTTATGAGCGATTTACGTGGCAATCGTTATGAAATATCATATAATGCTAACGAGGTTTCAATCTTAGAGTCTTCACCGTTTAAAACTGATAACCCATTCTACATAGGCAGTTACTTGATTCTAGATGATGAAACTATCGACTTAAAATCTATATTGGAGGATAAATAACATGAAAAATTTTATTGAAGAGTTTAAGGCGTTTGCGTTACGTGG
Organism: uncultured Solobacterium sp.; assembly: GCA_963525775.1. Classification (GTDB taxonomy): domain Bacteria; phylum Bacillota_I; class Bacilli_A; order Erysipelotrichales; family Erysipelotrichaceae; genus Bulleidia. Next base: position 29,283 of record CAURLC010000007.1, read on the forward strand.
AAACGTAATGGACATGGCAATTGGTGTCATCATTGGTGGTGCATTCCAAGCTATTATCAAGTCATTTATTGACAATATCATCAATCCATTGGTAGGTGTTGTATTCCAAGTTGACTTCTCAAGTGTAGTGATTAAGCTGGGTGCTGTTAATTTGATGATTGGTGCATTTATTTCATCTGTAATCAACTTCATCTTATTGGCATTTGTATTATTCATTATGGTAAAGGGTATCAATAAGCTTAAGAAACCTGAAGTGAAGGAAGAAGCTGCTCCTGCAAAGAGCGACGAAGCAGTTCTATTAGAAAAGATTTTAGAACAATTAAAGAACAAATAATCTTTCTGAAACAGCCTGTATATCTTGGCTGTTTTTTTCAATTAATATTTGTTAAATTCGCCGTTTTTGTGGTTTGAAGAAGGTGATTTTGTTATAATATCTAAGAGATTTAAGGAGATTTTATGTTTCTAAAGCGAATCGAAATGCAGGGATTTAAATCCTTTGCGGATCGTACGATTATCCAGTTTGATCATCCAATTACTGGTATTGTAGGTCCTAATGGTTGTGGAAAATCAAATATCGCTGACTCTGTTCGTTGGGTACTTGGAGAACAAAGTGCCAAAAGCATGCGCGGCGATAAGATGAATGATGTTATTTTTGCGGGTAGTGCTGACCGTCGTAGAGTTAATATGGCGGAAGTTACACTAGTATTTGACAATACAAATCACATTTTAAATGATGACAAGGACGAGATAGAAGTTACACGTCGTCTTTTTCGTGATTCTGGCGAAGCAGAGTATCTAATCAATCGTAAGAATGTACGTTTAAAGGATATCGTAGATTTATTCTTGGATACAGGTCTTGGTAAAGATAGCTTAAGTATTATCTCGCAGGGTAATGTCTTAACTTTTGCGGAAGCAAAACCTCTTGAACGTCGTGGTATCTTCGAAGAGGCTGCAGGCGTTGCTAAATATAAGAAGAGAAAATTAGAATCTTTATCTAAACTAGAAAGAACAAAAGCTAATCTTGATCGTTCAAACGATATTTTAATTGAACTCGAAAAGCAAGTATCTCCTTTAAAGAGACAAGCTAGAAAAGCAGAGATTTATCGTGAGAAGAAAAAACGCTTAGAAGAAATTGAAATCTCAGTATTAGTACAGGATATTGAAAGTATCCATGCCGATATCGAATCTGCAAAGAAAGCACTGTTTGACATAGAAACAAAGACGACTATGTTTTCTACAGATATTCAAATAAATGAAACAAAACTTTCGGAAAGTAGAAGACAAATTTCTACTTTAGACCGTGAAATTAATGACTTACAAGATGAACTCATGAAGAAGTTCAATGAAATTGCAGGTTTAGAGGCACGTCGTACAGAGCTTGATGAAAAGCGTAAATATATCGTAGAAACTGGTAGTAATGAACAAAAAGCAAAACAACTTGCCGGATTAATCGAAGAGGCTCGTGTTGAGTTCGAAGATCGTCAAAAACGTTTAGATGCTTTAAATACAGAAATTCGTTTATATTCCCGACAGTTAAGTGCTGCTGCCGCAAATATCGTAGATAAGCGTAGTGAATATGACCAAGCTTCTAATCGTTTACGCTCTTTAGAAAATCGTAAGAATGTCATTGATCAATTGATGCGTAATCCATTTAATAACCAACAAGGTATTCGCTCTATTATGGATAATCAAAATGCATTATCTGGTATTCTAGGTGTAATTGGACAGGTACTACAGGTTGAAAATGGATACGAAGAAGCTGTATCTACTGCATTAGGTGCTGCGATGAATCATATCGTTACAATTGATGAGCAAGCTGCACGTGATGCGATTCGCTTCTTAAATAGAAACCAATCTGGTCGTGCTACATTCTTACCATTAACCGTTTGCACACCACGCTATGTATCACAAGATAATCAAATTATCTGTCAGAATACAAAAGGCTATTTAGGTGTTGCATCGGATTTTGTAAAGAATCACGACCAATTTGAGCCGGTCATTATGAGTCTTTTAAATAATGTTCTTGTTGTAGAGGACATGGAAGCTGGTAATGAATTATCAACTCTAACAAAGCGTATGTATAAGATTGTTACACTTGGTGGTGAAGTAATCCATCGTGGTGGTTCTATGACCGGTGGTAAGACTCGTCATGATACAAATATTATGACTATGCGCAAAGAGGCAGAAGAAATTAATGCGTTAATTGATGCAGAGTCAGCTCGTGTTACACTAGCGACAAAGGCTCTAAATCAAGCAAATGAAGCCCGTGATAAAGCTGCACAAGCTATGAGTGAAAAGCGTTATGCAGTTGCAGCACTTGAACCAGTCGTAGATGCAAAGAAAGCAAAATACGAAAAGTTGAAGAATGATTTAGCATTATTAGATCCAAAGGGTTTAAATCAAGATGGTGACGAATCGCATACAGAAGAACTCATCGTACGTTTGAATCAAGCTTATTTAGAACGTGATACAATCACGAACGATATGAAGGCAAAGCGTGAACAAAGATATCAAATCAATCAAGAGGCTGAACGCAAAGAACAACAAACACGTCAAATGCGTAAGGAATTGAGTACTGCAGAAGCTAGTGCGAATGCAATCAAGATTGATCAAGGTAAACTTGAAACACGTATGGAAGCTTGCTTGCAAAGACTTGCAAGTGAATACCAGTTAACATATGAATTTGCTAAGACAAAGGTGACGGATGAACAGATTGAGAATGCCAAAGAAGAAGTAGCACAATTACGTGCAGATATTGAGCGTCTTGGTAATATCAATATGAATGCACCAGAAGAGTATAACGAAGTAAATGAACGCTACGAGACACTAAAGAATCAGATTGCGGAGTTGACGGAAAGCGTCGATAAGATTTTAGCAGCAATCGATGAGATGGATACTGTTATGAAGCGCCAGTTTAAAGAAACTTTTGATAAAGTTAATGCTGAATTCAATGACATCTTCCGTGCTCTTTATGGTGGTGGTAAAGCTGTTCTTACATTACAAGATCCTTCCGATATTTTAAATACAGGTATTGATATTGATGCGCAGCCTCCAGGAAAAGCTGTTCAAAATAACATGTTATTCTCTGGTGGTGAAAAGAGTTTGATTGCGCTATGTGTACTCTTTGCAATACTAAAGATTAAGCCTGTACCTATGGTAATTCTTGATGAGGTTGAAGCAGCGTTAGACCCTGGTAATGTAGAACGCTTTGCACAATACTTACATCACTATACACACCAAACCCAGTTTATCGTTGTTACACATCGTCCAGGTACAATGGAAAATGCAGATGTGCTATATGGTGTGACAATGCAGAACCAAGGTGTATCACAAATGTTAAAGGTTACTTTACATGATGCACTCAATATGGCAGATGCAACAGCCGAGGAGGTACAAGCATGAGTTTTTTAGATAAGTTAAAAGAAACCTTCTCTAAAAAAGATGATAAAGCAACATACTTATCAGGCTTTAAAAAATCAAAACAGACATTTGGTGATCAATTAAATCAAATGCAATATAAATACAAAGGGGTAGATGATGAGTTCCTTGAACAATTAACAATTATCCTTTTGGAAAGTGATGTTGGTATTGAAACAGCAGACTATATTTGCGAACAGGTGAAGATAAAATGTTCTGAATATCCTACTATTACATTTAAATGGGCAATGAATTTCTTGCTTGAAACAATGAAAGAGATTTATGAAGCTACACCAGATAAGCCAATTTCATTTAATGAAAATGGAACAACAGTTTTCTTATTAGAAGGCGTTAACGGCTCTGGAAAGACTACAACATCTGCTAAACTTGCACGCATGTTTTTAGACCAAGGAAAGTCAGTTGCATTTACTGCAGCAGATACATTCCGCGCTGGTGCAATTGACCAGCTTGCAAAATGGGGAGAACGTTTAGGAGTTCCATGCATCAAGGGAATAGAAAACGGAGATCCTAGTGCAGCCATTGTTGATGGATGTAGATATGCTATCGAAAATAAAATAGATATCTTATTATGCGATACAGCAGGTCGGTTGCAGAACAAAGCAAATTTAATGAATGAGTTATCAAAAATGAATCGAGTGGCAGCTAAGGAGATTCCTGGTGCACCTCATAATACATGGCTTGTATTAGATGCAACAACTGGACAAAATGGTTTATCACAAGCACAGATATTTGCAGAATCTACAAATCTAAGCGGTATAATCTTAACTAAGATGGATGGGACAGCAAAAGGTGGCATTGTCATTGCAATCAAGCATAAGTTACATATTCCTGTATATTATCTTGGTCTTGGGGAACAGCCAAAAGACTTGCGACCATTTGACTTAGATTCATATTTATATAGCATTTCAGAAGGGTTAGAAAATGCAAAATAAGTTATATTACAACAGTTTATTAGACTTCTATGAAAAGCTATTAACACAAAAACAACAAGAGATATGTAATTTTTATTTCCGTGATGATTTATCGTTGCAGGAAATCAGCGAATTAGTGAATACATCACGTGCAGCGATTCACGATACAATTAAACGTTGCAGAATTGAATTAGATTCGTATGAAGAGAAGTTATGCATGCATGCATCTTATACAAAGCGATGCAAGCTATATGATAAGATACGTAAAGTTGGTTCAGCAGAGGTCGTTAAATTAATTGATCAATGCTTAGATACAGAAATTGATTAAGGAGGAAGACATGAGTAAAGTCATTTCAGTAAATTCAGGATCATCATCACTAAAGTTTCAATTATTTGATATGCCTAGCGAAACAGTATTAACAAGCGGACAGGCAGAACGTATTGGGCAACAAATGGGTGCCTTCACGATTAAGTACAATGGAAAAAAGGAAACTATAGAACTTCCAATTCCAAATCACAAAGTAGCTGTTGATATTCTATTAAACAAATTAACAGAACTTGGTATTGTAGAAAATCTTGATGAAATCAAGGGTGCAGGACATCGTATCGTGCAAGGCGGTTCCTCATTTGATCAGTCTGTAGTTGTAGATGAAGAAGTTGAAAAGATTGTTGAAGAATATGGTGAATTAGCCCCACTACACAATCCTGCACATTTAGTATGTTATAGAGCATTTAAGGAATCTTTACCAAATATCGGTCATGTATTTGTTTTTGATACAGCATTCCATCAGACAATGCCTGAAGAATCATATATGTTCCCAGTGCCATATGAATGGTATACAGATTATAAGATTCGCCGTTATGGTGCGCACGGTACAAGTCATCAGTATGTTAATCGTCGCACTGCTGAATTAATGGGTAAGGATGTTAATACATTAAACATGATCACATGCCACTTAGGTAATGGTGCCTCAATCACTGCTATCAAGAATGGTAAAGTATTAAATACATCTATGGGATTAACACCATTAGGCGGAATTATGATGGGTACTCGTTGTGGTGACATTGATCCAACGGTTGTATTCTACATGATGAAGAAGTTAGGATGCACACCAGATGATATGGATACATATTTAAATAAGAAGTCTGGTATGTTAGGTATTTCAGGTATCAGTTCAGATGCTCGTGATGTTCAAGCAGCTATTGATGCAGGTGATCCACGTGGTATTCTAACTGGAAAACTCTATACAAACCGTGTTATTAATGTTGTAGGTGGTTATTACTTCCAATTAGGACACGTTGATGCGATTGTATTTACAGCCGGACTTGGTGAAAATGATGATGCATGTAGAGAGCGTATTTTAAAGGCAATGGAAGAACCTTTAGGATTAAGCATCGACTATGAATTGAACGCTACAATTCATGGCAAAGAATGTCTCATTTCTAAACCAGATTCAAAGGTCCAAGTTTGGATTGTTCCTACAAACGAAGAAGTTGTGATTGCTCGCGATACAGTTAGATTGTTAGGACTATAATGAATTTAGATTTTAAGGCGTTATTAAAGACAATTGAGGATGCAGATGTCATTACATTATTTAGACATACGCATCCCGATTGTGATGCTCTAAGCTCTCAAAATGGATTGTGCAGTTGGATTAAAACAAACTTTCCAGAGAAGAGGGTATATAGATTAGGGGCGGAGACAACCGATCAAACGGTTTATCCTCCATCTGATACTGTTGATGAAGATACAATCCGTACTAGTATTGCAATTGTTTTAGATACTGGAAATAAAGAACGTATTGATGATCAACGTTATGCATTTGCAAAACAAGTAATTAAAATCGATCATCATCCAAATCTTGATCCATATGGAACTCAGAATTATGTCTGTGAAGAAGCAGCTGCTACTTGTGAAATTCTCACAAGTTTCTTTGCAAGCTGTGATAACCAGATTATGAATCATGAGATTGCAACATACCTATATAAGGGGCTATTAACAGATACCTTATGCTTTAGAACAAGTAATACAACACAACACACACTAGAAATGGCGGCAAAATTAGCATCATATAATCTAGCAATTCCAGAACTTAATCGTGAGCTATTTGATGTTAGTTACAAAACTTTCCATTTTAGTAATTGGATTCGTTCCAATACGCAGTTGCTTGGTCAACATTTAGCTTATGTAATCATTCCAGAAACTATTCAGCATGAATACAATATTATTGCTTCATCAGCACGTAATCGTATTGATGAGATTGGTCATGTGAAAGAATTTTCAATTTGGGCTATCTTTACAGAGAAAACTGTAGATGGACACAAGCTATATGATGGCTCATTACGTTCTAAAACAGCAATTATAAATACAATAGCAAATCAATTTCATGGTGGCGGTCACAAGAATGCTTCCGGTGTTAAAGATCTGACTGAAAATGATTTACAAAATCTACTACAAGATTTAAATAAAGTTAGTATGTAGCACATATAAACAAAAAATGTCAATATTGAATGTGCTATAAAAACTATAGTAAAATACAAACATATTAGGAGGAAATTAAAATGGCAGAAACATTAAATAAGAAGAGCATTGCTGAGTTAGTAGCTGAACAGCACAACTTAACTAAGAAAGAAGCAGCGGAAATCGTTGATTTAGTATTTGATACTGTTTCAGGTACTTTAAAAGATGGTGGTCGTGTAGATATTTCTGGATTTGGTAAGTTTGAAGTGAAGACACGCGCAGCACGTACAGGTATCAATCCACAGACTAAAGAAACAATCACAATTCCTGAATCAAAGGTTCCAGGATTTAAGGCAGCTAAGAATTTAAAGGAATTAGTTAAGTAATTAAGTAGACACTCAAAAGAGTGTCTTTTCTTTTAATATAAACAACTTCGCATAATGTATGTTATGCGATTTTAATAAATATAAAAAGATGAGCATTATATTATATGACTACTCATCCTTCTTGTTTGGAATATCTAAGTCTTGCGTAGCTAATGGATTAAACTTATTATATGCATCAAATAATTGTTTATTTTGTACGTGTGTATATATTTCTGTGGTTTGAATATTACTATGTCCAAGAATCTCTTGAATACTACGTAAGTCAGCACCACCTTGTAACATGTGTGTAGCGTAACTGTGTCTTAGTTTATGAGGTGTAATATGTTTCTTAAAACCAAGTTCAACACATTTACGTTGCAATAGCAATTCTACATATTTGCTTGTAATCTTACGACCAGATCGATTTAGAAAAAATAGATTTGTTTTTTTTCGAATTAGATTAACACGTGTTATTGAAACATATTGCTTTAGAAGTGGAATACTACCTTTTGGAATTGGTACAATACGTTCCTTATCCCCCTTTCCGAGCACACGAATTTTACCAGTATCGAGGTCTACTCGGTTAATTGTTAGATTACATACTTCAGAAACACGTAAGCCACAGCTATAGATTGTTTCTAGTAATGTATGATCTAAATTATCCTGGATATTCGTATCGTCAAAGGATTGCATTAAACGCTTGATTTCATCTACTGTACAGTATACAGGTAATGTTTTAGGACCTTTATGTACTTGTAAGTTTAAACTTGGATCTGGTTCATCGTGCATCATTGTCATAAACTGATGAAAAGAGCGTATTGCTGCTGTCATTCTCGCTAATGAAGTAGATGCTTTGTTTTCACTTTGGTTAGCAATAAATTCTTCAATGAATTCTGCTTTAATCTTTTTTGTATTCGTAATGTTATGTTCTTCTAAAAAACAAATATATTGTTTTAAATCATTTGTATAAGATGATACTGTACGCTTGCTTTTACCTTCGTTAATTTTTAGGTTTGTAAAATATTCTGTAAATGCATCATGAATCTTCATGAGTATTCTCCTTTAAAAGATTACTAGCTCTTACAAATGCTTTCTTTAATCCAAGCATATCGTTTAAATCATTAATAATATCTTTTGTCTCCGCTTTAAATGCTGCTGTTTCATCGAATAGATTTAGCTGCGAGGAGATATAACTTTCATCCGCAAAATCGCCTACTGTAATACCTAATAAGCGTACTGCTTCCCCTTCTTCCCAATTATCTTCAAACAACGCTATGGCTGCATTATAAATCTCATCAGCACGCCAAATTGGTGTAGATAATTTCATAGCACGAGTTATATTTCTAAAATCATAGTAACAGATTCGAATATGAATAGAGCTACCCACTTTACTTGCGTTTTTAAGACGTTTAGAGAGCGTTCTAGCGAGTGTTCTAATTAATCCAGACAATTCCTCATATTCATTAATATCTTCTAATAACGTCTCAGAAATGCCCATCGATTTTGCATCCCATTCTGTCTCTAATTCACGATGATCTATGCCGTTCGCTCGTTCAATAAAATCATCTGTGTTTTTTCCTAATAATTCTCTTAGCTTAGAGATATCTTTATAGTTTGCCAAATCGCCAATCGTACGAATACCGATTTCTTGCATATATGGAACTGTTTTAGTACCTATACCACGCATATCTTTGATTGGTAGAGGCCACATCTTCTCTTGAACATCGCGAATACGAAGAACAGTAATACCATTTGGCTTCTTCATATCACTAGCCATCTTAGCTAAAAACATATTTGGTGCAACACCAATCGAGCATGTTAATCCTAGTTCATTGTAGATTTGTTTTTGTAAAGACCATGCAAGATCTAAAGGTTTCTCAAATTTTTTAATTGCTTCTGTCATATCTGCATAGCACTCATCAACTGATGCTTGTTCTACAAGATTTGTATAGGAAAGTACAATCTCCATAAATCGTTCAGAAAGATTACGATACCAGGTATAGTGTCCTTCAACGATAATCAACTCTCTACAAAGTTTCTGTGCTTCACTGACTGGCATTGCGCTATGAATGCCAAATGCACGTGCTTCATAGCTTGCGGTAGAAACTACACTACGTCTAGTAGCACCAGAAATTACAATGGGTTTCCCTTTTAATTCTGGATTTAATAATACTTCTGCATTCGCAAAAAATGCATTTAAATCAATATGAAAATATACGTGATACATTAGCTATGATTTCTCCGATAGAGTTCTTGCGCGGCTTTCGTTGAGATGTCTGTAATACTGCCACTTGAAATTAAGGCAAGTTGATTGATACGTTCTTTTTCATCAAGTTCACTTACATGTGTAATAGTCTTATTATCTTGGTCTTCTTTCGATACAAAGTAATGTGTATCTGCACAAGCTGCTACCTGTGCTAAATGTGTTACCGCAAAGACTTGACATGACTTTGATAAAGCCGTCATCTTTTGCCCAATTGCAGTCGCAACAGGTCCACTAACACCAGTATCTATCTCATCAAAGATAACAGTTTGAATCCCTTGAAGTTTTGTAAAGATAACTTTTAATCCGAGCATTAAACGGCTTAATTCACCACCTGATGCAGTCTTTACAAGAGACTTTGGCTCTTCCCCTTTATTCATGGAAATCATAAACTCAACGTTTTCATTTCCATGCTCACTAGGACTGCGGTCAGTAAAAACTGTTTTAAAACATGCGTTTGGTAACATCAATTCCTTTAAATTAATAAGAATTGCATCATCAAGTTCATTTGCACGTGTTCGACGAATCTTTGATAACTTGGAAGCGTGTTTCTGATAAGTAATAAGTGCTGCTGAAATCTTCTGGTCTATCTGCTCGATAAACTCTTTGCGATGTGTAAACATCTGTACTTGTTGTTTGAGTTGTTCTTGTTGGACAAGAATCTGTTCAATGGAATTACCATACTTTCGTTTTAATTTTTGTATTGTAAAGAGACGTTCTTCCATTTCATTAATTTCTTCTTCATCCATGTCATATTCACCAACGAGTTTATGAAGTTCATCGATACTATCTGAGATAGAATAATATGCATCCGAAATAGATGTTTGAATAGTTGTAGTTTTTTCATCATTGCCTAGATTTAAACACAGTTTTTGTAAATCATATAAAGAATCGGCTAAACCATTTTCATACAGAGAAAAGACTTGATTATATTTATCAAGTGAGTTTTTGATTTGTTTATACTGTCTTTCTTTTTCAATAAGTTCTTCATCTTCGCCAATTTTTAAATCAGCTTGTTCGATTTCCTGAATCTGATATTGGAAGTACTCTAAATCATTTTCATTAAATTCATTCTGTAGAGCCTTCTCTTTCTCTTTTAATAATTTTGAATAGGATTGATAGGAGTCTTTTACTTGCTGTAGTTCTTCATCTACTTGTAAAAATGTATCAAGCAATCTGATATGATTAGCTGTATTTAACAAATAAGCAGTATCTCTTTGACCATGAATATCGATTTCATCACGCAGAATATCTTTTGCAAGGGATAACGTTACAATACGATGATCGATGCGAATCACAGACTTACCTGAAGATAATAGTTCACGTGTAAAGGTAACATCTTCATTTGTTTCAAGTCCTGCATCTGTCATGATTTCTAATGCATGTTTGTTTTGGGACAAATCAAAAGTACCTTCGATAATTGCTTTCTCTTTTCCCTTTGAAATATAAGAAGCACCTGCACGCTCCGCGCATAAAATGGAAATAGCATCTAACATAATTGATTTACCAGCACCAGTTTCACCAGTAAATGCACTAAACCCAGACTTAAAATCTAGGTTTAGTTCATCAATCAATATGAAGTTTTTAATATACAGGTGTTTCAGCATAATGTTCTCCTACAAATATTGTTGTACATCAGCTAAGAAGGTATTCATATCAATGTGATATTCCTTTCGAAGCTGTGCACTTGTTCCTTGTGGTATAAATTTATCTGGCAATCCATAAATCTTGATTGGAAGACAAATTTCTAATTCATTTAGGTATTGCAAAATGAGTGAACCTAAACCATTTGTCTTATAGTCTTGTTCATAGACAAATATTTTAAATTTACGCTCTACAAGAGACTGAATCATCTCATAGTCAAGTGGCTTAATATAACGAGCATTTACAATCGTTACTGGAAGATTATTAGACACAACTTTATCTAATAACTTATTTACCATATCACCGTAAGTGATAATCACTACTTTATTTTGAGGTGAATCATGTAAAAGTTCCCATTGTCCAATTGGAATGAGATTTGCTTTACATACAGTAGATGTTTTTACTTCACCTTTAGGAAAACGTATAGCAAATGGATGTTTCTGGTTAAAGGCTGTATACAATAAGTCTTTTGCTTCTTGCGCGTCTTTTGGATGTGAAATAATCATATTAGGTAGTCCTGATAGAATACCAATATCGAATGTTCCTTGGTGTGTTTCACCATCACCACCAACAAGCCCAGCATGGTCTACACCAATCACAACTGGCAAATCCATACGACAGATATCATGGTTGATCTCATCGTAAGCACGCTGCAAGAATGAACTATAGATACACATATATGGTTTCTTACCCGAAATTGCAAGTCCTGCTGCGAAAGTTGCTGTGTGCTCTTCTGCAATGCCCGTATCAAAACTACGTTCTGGATATTTCGCAAATAAGACGCCCATGCCACTACCATTAATCATGGCTGGAGTAAGCGAAACAATATCTTTATCATTCTGTGCAAACTCCGCAACGCATTGACTCATAAATGGACCCCAAGCACTGAATCCACAAGGCACTTCATGCAATGGCTTGCCTGTCTCAATATTGAAAGGACCTACACCATGCCAATGGCCCTCACTATCTTCTTCACATGGAGAATAACCTTTCCCCTTTTTTGTCATAACATGAATTAATGTAGGACCTCCATGATGCTTCGCCGTCTCTAAAATTTGAATTAAATCATGAATATTATGTCCATCAACTGGCCCCATATAGTCAAGGCCAAATTCTTCAAAAATACCACCATCAATTACAGCTTCACGCATTGAATCCTTAACTACTTTTAAACCTTTATATAATGCATCACCAATTGGATTACCGGATAAGGAACGTTTTAGAGATGATTTAAAAGTTGTGTAGCTCTTTAATGTGCGTAGCTTTGAAAAACCTGCATTCATAGCACCGACATTTTTTGAAATAGACATATTATTATCATTAAAAATAATAATGATATTACGTTTTTCAACGCCAATTTCATTAAGTGCTTCTAAAGATAAACCATTGCTAATAGCACCATCACCAATAACAGGAATGATACTAAAATTCTCTTTGTTCAAATCTCTAGCAACAGCCATACCTAATGCGGCAGATAGTGAAGTAGAACTATGCCCTGCTTCCCAGACATCGTGTACACTTTCACTACGTTTTTGGAAACCAGATAATCCCTTGTATTGGCGCAACGTCGAAAAACGATCTGCGCGACCGGTTAAAATTTTATGTACATAGGATTGATGTCCTACATCAAAAATAATCTTATCTTTCGGTGAATCAAATACGTAGTGTAGTGCAATTGTTAATTCAACAATTCCTAAATTACTTGCTAAATGTCCACCCGTCTTAGATAAAGAGTAGATTAAAAATGTACGAATTTGTTCAGCCAAGTCTTTTAGTTGACTGTTATTTAAAGTCTTTAGAAATGCGGGGTCACGAATTTCATTTAATTCCATAGAAATATATCTCCTACTTACGACGTTGTTGGATTTGATGAACATATTCTAATAATTCTGCAGATTCAAATCCAGTTAAAGACTGAATTTCATGAGTTGCAGATTGATATAGATTGTTCATCACTTCTTTAGCGCGTTCAATCCCTAAAATTGAAACACTAGTCCCCTTATGATTTTTCTGGTCAGAATTTGATTTACCAAATTCTTTCGCTGTTAATTCGATATCTAAAATATCATCCTGAACTTGAAATGCTAGACCAAGTGAAAATCCTATCTTCTTCCATGCAAGAATATCTTCTTCATGTTTCGCAAGTATACATCCCATTAATAGTGGTGCTGTTAATAAGCATCCTGTCTTATGTTCATGAATTCTTTGAAGCATGTTCCAATCAATTTCTTTGTTTTCTGCTTCTAAATCTAACTGTTGTCCATAAACCATTCCGCTAGGTCCAGCCATTTGTGAAAGAATAGAAATACATTTTACGACTGTATCACTAGCTTCATTCGAACTAGCGGCTACCTCAAATGCATAGGTCAATAGACCATCACCTGCTAGAATTGCAGTTGCTTCATCAAATTGCTTATGACATGTCGGTAAACCCCTACGTAAATCATCATTATCCATCGCTGGTAAATCATCATGTATGAGAGAATATGTATGTATCATCTCTAATGCACAAGCAAAGGGATTACCAATCTCTGGATTAACACTATATCCCTTTAAAACAGTGTAGAGAAGATGAGGACGAATTCGTTTCCCTCCAGCGGTTAATGAATAAAGCATTGCAGATTTTGTTGTACTATCTGGAAGAGAGTTTATGTAATTTTCCAGAAGTGACTCAATTTGCATCGTCATTCTCTCCATTTTTACGAATTACATCATTGATTTGTGTTTCAAACTTCTTTAGTTTCGTATCACAAGCCTTCACTAATTGAAGACCTTCTTCAAATAATGTAATCGTTTCATCTAAAGGTTTTTCATTTTCTTCAAGATCATTGATAATTTCTTCTAATCGATTCATTGATTCTTCAAATGACTTATCCTTTGTTGGCATGACTATCCTCCTTTGTTTGAACGATAGCACCTACTGTGCCATCTGCCAAACGTATATTAATTTCGTCACCAATATCTAATTTATCAGTTGTATTGATAACTTTGTGATTCTTATAAGTAACACTATATCCACGATTTAAAACTAACAGTGGTGAATATGCATTTAATAATGACATATTCTTTTCTAATCTTGTTCTTCTTTCATCTGCAGTGATACTTAATGCATGTTCCATCTGTGATTGATATTGAACAAGTAAATTCTTATTAGTTTGAACGCATTGTTTTGCGTGCATTAACAAACGTTGCTTATCTTCTTGTATTGTTTCATGTAATGCTGAAGAACGCTCACGTATCAATTGTGAAAAGCGATGAAACTTATCATTTAGTTCATGTCGTTTATCAATAGGCAACTCTTGAAAACGCATAAGCTTTTCAGCCAAATAATCTAAACGTGTAATAGAATCACGATATAAACGTTCTGGCTTAGTAAGAACTGGCTGACTTGCATTATATACAAATCGTTTTTTCGCATGCATGAATGTATTACGCATAGCACTCATCAAACGACTTCTGTAATTTTGTAAAGTCGCTAAAACTTCTTGTATATCAGGTACAGCAGCTTCAACCGCACCTGTTGGAGTATTTGCGCGATAGTCGGACACAAAATCAACTAAAGTAAAGTCAATCTCATGGCCAATGCCAGTAACGATTGGTGTCTTCATCTGAGATATATATCGTGCAAGTGTTTCATCATTGAAACACCATAAATCTTCAATTGATCCTCCACCACGAACTAACATTATCACTTGGTGATTACCATTATCCGCAGCTTGCAAAGCTGTAATAATTTTTGGTGCAGCATCCATACCTTGTACAGGAGCTGGATATTCGGTGAGTTTAGCGATAGGCCAACGTTTCTTCAATGTAATTAATGCATCTTCTCTTGCGGCAGTATTATTACCTGTTACTAGAGCGATATCCATCGGATACATCGGTAGAGGTTTTTTCAAACTTGCATCGAATAAACCTTCATCACTCAACTTCTTTTTTAATAATTCAAACTGTTGATATAATTGCCCAATACCACTACGTTCCATATTGGTCGCAATCATCTGCATACTACCATCTACTACATAGACACTTACATCACCTTTTAATACGACTTTATCTCCGTTTTCAGGCTTGAATCCTAACTTCTGATTTGCTGAAGAAAACATTACACATTTCAAAGTCGCATGATCATCTTTTAGTGAAAAATACCAGTGGCCACTGTAAGGCATACGAATATTAGAAATTTCTCCTTCAATCATTACTCCATGTAAAACTGGATTTTCATCCATCACTTTCTTTAAGTAATTTACAAGAGTACTGACTGGGACAACCCGTCTACTCATATTACATCTAATACGCTGTTTACCAACTTATAGGTATCAGAGTCACAATAACGTTTTGCTAACTGAACATATTGGTCAATAATAACAGCAGACTCCGTTTTCTTTAAATCAAACTCAGCACATCCATTCAATAAGATTGCCTTCTCAATTAAGCCTAAACGATCATATGACCAGCCCTTCTTTAAGACTGCGTCAATATACTTTCGATAGCGATCTTCATTTGTAATTGATGTGTTAATAATATCAATAAAATACGGATCAATTTCACTTTCATCAACTTTAAAAACATCATTGATAAGTGCGTGAATATCTCGTTGCACGATTAGGTATTGATATACCGTAATCATTGCGTTTTCTCTTTGGTCATGACGATTCATTTTTCTATAATCTCCTAACATATATTTTACCATGTTCATCCCTATTTTGTGCATAATCTTGCCTGTTTTCATCGCTTGGATTAAAATAGTCCCATGAGTAAAAATAACAAGCAAACATTTCTCCAGAAAACATTTCATCACCTTAAAACTATAGGTGAACATCGTAGACTTGTACGTGAGTTTTGTTTTAAATGTGGGTTATATAAGCAAGGTTTGACACATGATTTATCAAAGTATTCTTTCTCTGAACTAATTCCTAGTATTCGTTATTATCAAGGTTATCGTTCACCTTATACAAGGGAGAAAGAACTGAATGGCTATTCATTAGGTTGGCTTCATCACAAAGGTCGCAACAAACATCATTGGGAATATTGGTGGGATAAGATTGATGGGAAATGGCAACCTATTAAAATGCCACAGAACTATGTGGTTGAAAGTATCTGTGATCGTATCGCAGCTTGTAAAGTATATCAGAAAGATCAATATACACCAGCTTCACCACTAAATTACTATCTAAGTAGTAAAGATGAACAAAATCTCCATCCTCTTACTGCCAATCTATTTGAGCGCATACTACGATACATTCAAATAAACGGAGAAGAAAATACTTTTAAGAGAATAAAAGAACTGTTACATCAAAAGAAAGATTTATATCAATCATTTTGACCTATAGTTATCTATACGTTTTCATTTTGGCAAAACAAAAAGGCTCATAAGAGCCTTTTGCATACTACTTATTATATGTATTATCGTTGCGCTTGACTTGAACGTCATGTGCTCCGCCTTCTACGATAGAAGTTGCGGATACAAGTGTCAGTTTCGCTTTATCTTGTAATTCTTGAATTGTTAATGCGCCACAGTTGCACATTGTAGACTTAATCTTAAGAACAGTCATTGCGACATTATCCTTTAAGGAACCAGCGTATGGTACATATGAATCTACACCCTCTTCAAAAGATAACTTCTTACCTTGTCCTAGGTCATAGCGAGCCCAGTTACGTGCACGTGCAGAACCTTCTCCCCAGTATTCCTTAACTGTGTTGCCATTAACAACCAACTTTTCTCCTGGAGCTTCTTCAAATCTTGAGAAGTAGCGTCCTAACATAACAAAGTCAGCACCCATCGCCAAAGCTAATGTAATGTGATAGTCATAAACAATACCACCATCAGAACAGATAGGAATATAAATGCCTGTTTCTTTGAAGTACTCATCACGAGCCTTCGCAACATCAATGACTGCAGTAGCTTGACCGCGACCAATACCCTTTGTTTCACGGGTGATACAAATAGAACCACCACCAATACCAATCTTAATGAAATCAGCGCCAGCCTCAGCTAAGTATCTAAATCCTTCCGCATCAACGACGTTACCAGCACCTACTTTCAGATTGTCACCATAGTGTTGACGAATCCACTTAATTGTCTCTGCTTGCCAGATTGAATAACCTTCAGATGAGTCAATAACGACACAATCTACACCAGCAGCTACCAATGCAGGAATACGTTCCGCATAGTCACGTGAGTTAATGCCTGCACCAACTAATAAACGTTTTTCACTATCTAACAACTCATTTGGATGTTCCTTATGGGAATCATAGTCTTTACGGAATACCAAGTATTGAAGATGATCATTTTCATCCACAACAGGAAGTGTATTTAACTTGTTATCCCAAATGAGATCATTAGCGGATGATAATGTTGTATTAGGACCACCAACGATTAGATTTTCACGTGTTGTCATATAATCCTTAACAAGTTCATTACCTGTCATACGGGACATACGGTAGTCACGTGAAGTAAGAAGACCCATTAGCTTACCATTTGGCGTTCCATCCTCAGTAACTGCAATTGTAGAATGTCCTGTTTCTTCAATCAAAGCGTAAACTTCAGTGAACTTTGCGTCTGGTTTCACATTTGAATCACTGACAACAAAACCTGCCTTATGATTCTTAACTCGTGCAACCATAGCTGCTTGACTTTCAATTGGTTGTGACCCAAAGATGAATGCCATTCCACCCTCTTTCGCAAGTGCGATACCTAAACGATCTCCAGATACAGACTGCATGACTGCACTAATCATTGGAATATTTAAAGAAATTGCTGGTTCTTCACCCTTCTTAAAACGAACAAGTGGTGTTTTTAGTGAAACATTGGCAGGAATATTTTCTGGTCCAGTAAATCCTGGAACGAGTAAATATTCACTAAAAGTATGTGAAGGTTCATCATAGTAGTATGCCATTAACGTAATTCCTCCCTTTTATAATTTTACTAATTATATCAATTAATAAAGTTATGTAAATAATTCCGAAAAAATATTCTAAAAAAACATATAAATATGCATGAAATATGACGATTTATATATTATGTATATATTCAATTTTGGATTAATGCATACCAAAAAATCCACTCTAAAATTTCCAAGGTTTCTTATGATGTATGCTTTAGATAATATTCTATTTAAAGGTAACTATGTTATAATCTTAAGGGTTATAAGAGGTATATTATGCGATTAAAAAACAGTTATTTCTTTACAATTCGCGAGAATGCGAAAGATGAAGATTCAGTAAGTTCAAATTTACTTGTACGTGCTGGCATGATCAAGAAAAGCTCTGCTGGCGTGTATATGATGTTACCAATGGGTAATCGTGTTTTATCTAAGATTTATGCAATTATCCGTGATGAAATGAATAAGATAGATTGCCAAGAATTATCAATGCCTTCATTAATTCCTGAGGAAGTTTATGTATCATCTGGAAGACGTGCCGGATTTGGCAAAGGAATGTTCTCATTAGAAGACCGTAAAGGTGTTCCATATGTGCTAGGCCCAACCCATGAAGAATTATTTGCAATGGCCGCAAAGATGCAGATACGTTCCTACAAAGATATGCCATTTTCTCTCTATCAAATTCAAACAAAGTTCCGTGATGAACCACGTCCACGTTACGGTTTGATTCGTGTACGTGAATTCACAATGAAGGACTCTTACACATTTGATAAAGATGAAGCAGGATTAGATATATCTTATGCAAAACAATTTAATGCATATAAGAACATCATGAATCGTCTTCACTTAGATTATCGTATTGTTCGTGCAGATACAGGTGTCATGGGTGGCTTGTTGTCAGAAGAATTCCAGGCAATTACTCCACTTGGTGAAGATATCCTTGTTTTAAGTGATGATGATAGTTTTGCAAGCAATATCGAAGTCGCACCATGTGTTCCAGAGATTGCAGCGAAAGAAGACACTTTAGAAACCCTCACTCTAGTTGAAACACCTCATTCACGTACAATCGAAGAAGTAACAAACTTCTTAAAGAAAGATGTAAAGAAGTTCGTTAAGACGCTAATCTATAACGTTGATGGTAAAGCGGTAGCTGTTATGGTACGTGGTGATCGCGATGTTAATGAAACAAAACTACGTAAACTATTAGAGGCTAACTCTGTTGAACTTGCGGATCCTGCAATGGTTATGGCAGCGACTAACGCTGAAATTGGTTTTGCTGGTCCAGTTAACATTCAATGCCCTCTTTATGCAGATGAAGAAGTGCTATATATGTATAACTTTGTGGTAGGTGCAAATAAAACTGGATACCATTACACTGGAGTAAACCAAAAAGATTTCACTCTTACCGGACATGGAGATTTAAGAAATATCCAAGAAGGAGATAAAAATCCAAATGGTGAAGGAGTTGTACACTTTGCACATGGTATTGAAGTTGGAAACACATTTAAACTTGGAACAAAATATTCTAAGGCATTAGACTTACAGTATCTTGATCAAAACAATCAGTTACAGTATGTATGGATGGGTTCCTATGGTATTGGCCCTGCTCGTGCAATGGCTGCCCTAGCAGAACAAAATGCGGATGAAAATGGTATCAATTGGCCAAAAGATTTAGCACCATTCCAAGTAGCTATTGTAATCATCTCCATGAAGGATGATGAACAAGTTCGTATTGGAAATGAACTACACGATGCATTACAAGCACAAGGCATTGAAGTAGTACTTGATAACCGTGATGAACGTCCAGGTGTTAAATTTAAAGATATGGAATTAATTGGTATTCCTTTTAGAATTACAGTTGGTCGTGGTGTAGCAGATGGCAAGGTTGAATTAAAATCTCGTACTGGCGATTCTATAGAAGTTCCTGTTACAGAAGTTATTGATAAACTAAAAGAATTGTTATAAGTAGAAAAAAAGTTCTATACGATTAAACGTATAGAGCCTTTTTTTACTTAATAATGGATTGACCTAATTTTACTGTTGTTGGGTCAATAAATTGAATCGTTTGTGTATTTGCATTTGTTACTACTAACATAGTACTCATATTGTACTTTGCGCGTAGCTTCTTTAAATCAACCTCAACAATCGGGTCTCCTGCTTTTACACTATCACCCTGTTTCTTGGATAATACTTTAAAACCATCACCATTGGCTTCAACTGTATTTACACCACAATGAACAAGTAATTCCACACCATGTTTCGTAGTAATACCAAATGCATGTCCTGTAGGGAATAAAACAGATAATTCACCATTTGCTGGAGAACATAGTACAACCTTATCACCATCATATGTAAAGGCAACACTATCCCCCATCATCTTTTCTGCAAATACTGGATCTGGAACAGTTGTAACATCTATTAACTGACCATCCGCAATTGCAACAATCGCATTATCATTCACAACAATATTATTCTTTAATTCTTCTTTCTTCTTGAAAAAATTGAACATAATTTCTTCTCCTATCATTGACTTCATTATAGTAGTATAGTTTTGTTTCTAGTGTCAATGACATTCAAAAGCTATAAAAGAATTCGCAGATTTTCTGGTATCCAATTGAAACGAGAACTATACAATAATGTTTTATCAAGATAAACACCCATCGGAATATGTCTTTCTGGTTTATGGAAATCGCTTCCACCACTTACATATAATTCATTCTCTTCACAATAATGAAAGAGCTTAACCGATTCCCTCATCGGAATACTTGGATGGAAACATTCCATACCATCTAACTTATCTTTCACTTCATCAATATAGTGATTCTTTCTAAATGCATCATATTCAAAAATATGCGCCAAAAATGCTTTCCCACCAGCACGATGAATCAAGTCAATTGTTTCATCAAACGAAAGATATGTATCTCCTTCATTGATAAAAAATGGACTTTCAGGATTTGATAATCCTTGTCTAAAGAATGCTTTATATGTAGGAAAATAACCAACAAACATAGGATTTTTATTAACCAGCTCTTGATACATCACCTTCTTTGAAATTCCTTTTTCAAATGAATGTAATGAAAGCGTATCATTGAAAAGATAACCTTGTCTGCGTGCACATTCTTGAATTCTATTAAATAATAATTTTTCAATACGTTCTAAGTTTTGCTCACTATAAAAATCTTTATACCATGCATTAATAACAGATGGATTAATTCCAAAACCTAATAGTTCGATAATCTCTCCTTTATAACTAGTGGCAATTTCAGTACCTGGAATGCATGGAAATTGAGTGTAATCAAAACACTCATACGCTAATGCGTGATTATGATCTGTAATACTAAAAGGTTGGATGGAAGATAAATGAAGGGTATCAAGCATCTCTTCAACGCTTAATACCCCGTCTGACTTTGTTGTATGAAGATGAAAGTCAAACATTAACCGAATAATTCAGTCACTTTCTCTTCGTTCCATCCAAAGAAGTATGTGATGATGAATGCAGCTACAATAGCAGTTACATAACCAACTAAGTAACCTAAAGCGCCACCTTCATTAACAATTAAGAATCCTAAGATACCAGATACACCCTGTGCAACAGAACCTACATGGAATAAGGAAATCATAATTCCACCGAAACCAGCACCTAATGAAGCTGTTAAGAATGGCTTACCTAATGGTAATGTAACACCATACATTAATGGTTCACCGATACCTAAAATACCAGCAGGTACAGAAGCTAGAATAGCTTCAGATAACTTCTTGTGATTCTTCTTAGCTCTTGCGAATAATGCGATAACAGCACCAACTTGTCCTGCACCAGCAACCTGTAAGATTGGTAATAAGTAGTTAACACCATGTGTTGCACCATTTGGGTCATTCATAATTGTATGAATTGGAGTGAATGCACGGTGTAAACCAACAGATACTAATGGTAACTGTAATGCGGATAATGCGTATGCACCAATGAATCCTAACTTATTTAATAATACATCAGCTAATGCGAAGATAGCCTTTGTTAATACAGCACCTAATGGCTGTAAGATAAAGATTGCTAAGAACGCTGTAATAATTAATGAACATAGTGGAGTCAAGATCATATCTAATGTATCTGGAACCCAACTTCTTAACCAACGTTCAACGTGAGCAATTACAATACCACCAAATACAGCAGCTAAGATTCCACCAGCAGCAGCGTCAAATGGTGTGCCAGTAATTGGTAAGTTGATACCTGCTGCAGGATCGCCAACTTTCATTAATAAAGGCATAGCAGCGTTTCCTACGAACATCGCACCCATCATACCACCAAGAATTGGAGAACCCTTATATTCCTTAGCAGCATTCATACCAATGTAAATTGGTAAGTAAGCAAATAATGTCCAACCAGCTGTATTAAGTGTTAAATACCACCAAGATTGCGCAATTGCTGGATCAAGTTGTACTGCAGCGATACCTGGAACTCTGAAGAATAACTTCAATACATTTAAGATACCATAGATTAAACCAGCACCAGCAATACCTGGTAATGCAGGTAAGAAGATATTTGCAAAATGCTTTAAAAATACCTGTACTGGTCCGTTGTGCTTAGCCTGCTGAGCAGCCTTGTTTTCCTTAGCACGTGCCTGTAAGTCGATATCTTTTTCTAAATCTTCATTGTGAACTTCTTTGCGCTCATCAGCAGAGATACCTGTGATTGCGGATACTTCTTCACCAATCTTTGTAACCTTACCAGGTCCAAAAACGATTTGAAGTTCTTCGCCATCAACAGTTCCCATAACACCATCGATCTTCTTGACGCGATCCAAGTCTACTTTAGACTTGTCAGCTAAAGTTAAGTGAAGTCTTGTCATGCATGTTGAGTTTTCCTGAATATTGGACTTACCGCCGACAGCTTCAACAACTTCTTCAGCTATTTTCTTGTAGTTTTCCATGTCTATTCCCTTTCTGAATAACCTGAAGTATTTCAGGTGGATTCCATTGCTGAAATCGCTTTCGTTATTAATTGCATTTTAACACAATTTCACAAAATTTTACGGTATTATGGAATTGATGAAATTTTTTTTCATGTTTTGGCAAAGATAAAAGGAATAGAACTTGTCTATTCCCTACCATACTAAGCCTTTTGAATTTCTGGAGCTAAACGCTTTTCATCAATTTCAGCTTTAATCGCTACTAAGAAGTCTTCAAGTGACATCTTTGTTTCCTGGCGAGAACCATAGCGACGTAAAGTAATACCATTGTTTTCAATTTCACCATCACCTACTACAACTTCAATCGGAAGTTTATTAGTCTGTGCCTCACGAATACGGTATCCTAGTTTTTCATTACGGTCATCTAATTCTGTACGTACACCAATCTTGCGTAATTCCTCAACAACCTTCTTCGCATATTCTCCATGTGCTTCTGGTGATACAGGAATCACAACTGCCTGGCGAGGAGCTAACCATAATGGTAAGATACCCTTTGTTTCTTCGAGCAAGAAAGCAACGAAACGGTCAATAGATCCAAGAATTGCACGGTGAATGACAACTGGTCTCTTCTTTTCACCACCATTTGCGACATACTCTAACTCAAAACGTTCAGGTAACTGATAGTCCAATTGGATTGTAGAAAGTGTTACATCATGACCTAATGCAGAACGTACTTGTACGTCAATCTTAGGACCATAGAATGCAGCTTCACCTTCAGCTTCATAATAAGGAACATTCATTTCCTTTAATACTTCACGTAACTCAGATTCACTTCTTTCCCAAAGTTCATCATTACCAAAATACTTCTCTGTATTCTCCTTATCGCGTAAAGAAAGACGGAATTCATACTGATTTAAATTGAAGTCCTTATATACATCTAGAATTAATTCAGTAACTGCTTTAATTTCAGAAGCAATCTGTTCCTCTGTACAGAAGATATGAGAGTCATTCTGTGTAAATGCACGAGAACGTTCAATACCAGTTAAAGCACCAGAAGCTTCAAAACGGAAGTCATTTGCAATCTCAGCAATACGAATTGGTAAATCACGATATGAATGTAACTGGGACTTATAAATAATCATATGTTCAGGACAGTTCATAGGACGCAATACAAACTCATCATCATCACGTGACATAATTGGGAACATATCATCCTTATAGTGTGCAAGATGACCTGAAATCTTATAGAGCTTTGTACTAGCAACGGATGGTGTTAATACATGTTGATAACCTCTAGCAAGTTCTTTATTCATAATATAGTCTGATAATAAACGTCTAACAGTAAGACCGTTTGGTAACCACAATGGCAAACCACCACCGACAATATCTGAGAACATAAAGATTTGCATATCTTTACCTAGTTTACGATGATCTCTTTGTTTTGCGTCTTCTAAATCAGCTAAGTGAGAATCAAGTTCTTCTTGGGTTGGTAAACATACACCATAGATACGTTGTAATACCTTATTATTTTTATCGCCCTTCCAATAAGCACCTGAGTGTTTAATTAATTTAAAGTAACGACAATTCTTCGTTGTCTCTGTATGTGGACCACGACATAAGTCAGTAAAGTCTCCCTGAGTATACATAGAGATATGTGTTCCTTCAGGCATACGGTTGATTAAGTCAATCTTGTACTCATCATCCTTAAACTGTTCTAAAGCTTCTTCACGTGTAATTTCTTGGCGAACAATACGCTTATCAGCTTTCGCACACTTCTTCATTTCTTTTTCAATTTTAGGTAAATCTTCATCACGAATAACATCATCACCTAAATCAATGTCGTAGTAGAATCCTTCTTCTACAACTGGACCTACCCAGAACTTCGCTTGTGGGTATAGATGTTTTACAGCCTGAGCCATTAAATGCGCACAACTATGATTTAACGTATTTAATGCAGCATCTTCTTTAAAATTTCTCATAATTCTCCTCCTTTAATGGGGCAAACAAAAAGCGCCCCTTCCTTTGAAAGGACGCTATTAGCGCGGTACCACCTTAATTCCAACGATAAACGTTGACACTTTATATCTGTAACGTAGAACTACGGTGACTCTTTCGAGCACTGCTCCAAGGTAGTAATACATATACGCGTCATATCCCTTCCAGCAATCGGGATACTCTCTCTATCAGCGTTATACATATCGTGTCCTTTTCATCGCATTTGATATTCAAATTTTAGACCTGCTTGTGAAAAACGTCAAGTTTAGAATAAACTCATTTGATTACTTTCTTGTAATCCTTCTAAACATCCCATGTGTGCAAGCTTCACTAACATAGATGAAGAAACCTGTGTACGCTTAAGGATATCTTCTTTTGATAAAAATTCACCCTTTTCACGAGCTTCCTCAATTGATTTTGCTACGTTAACACCTAATCCATCAATAACTGTAAATGGCGGAATAATTGTCTTTGGATTATCTGGAGAAACTCTAAACTCAGTCGCAAGTGATTTGTATAAATCAACATTAGAAATATTATATCCACGTGCGTATAGTTCTTCACAAACCTCAAGCACATCATATAAAGACTTTTCTTTATTAGAAACTGGATTTTCTGGATTACGTTCCGCAATACGTGTACTAATATCATTCATACGTGTACGAATGACATCAATGCCCTTTGCCATAGTTTCAATTTCATAAGTATCACAACGTAATGTTAAATACTGAATATAGAAATTGAGTGGTTCATGTACCTTGTACCATGCGATACGCATGGCCATCATAACATACGCAACTGCGTGTGCTTTTGGAAACATATACTTAATCTTCTTACAAGATTCAATATACCAATCTGGAACTTGGTGCTCAATCATCGACTTCTCCCAAGCTTCCGTTAAACCTTTACCCTTACGTACGGATTCCATAATCTTAAATGCATCTAATGACTCTAAGTTATGATCCAAAAGATACGTCATAATATCATCACGACATCCAATAACTTCATCAATTGTATGGCCCTGACGGATTAATTCCTGTGCATTTCCTGCCCATACGTCTGTACCATGTGATAAACCAGAAATAATAACTAAATCAGAGAACTTCTTCGGACGAGTTTCCTCAAGTACACCACGAGTAGTACGTGTACCAAACTCAGGAAGACCAAGCGCACCTGTTTCCTTCTTATAGATTCTCGTATCTGCTTTTAACGCATCATCACAAGAGAACAAGGATAAGGTTTCAGTATCATTCATTGGAATATCCAAAGGTTTTACTGTCGCAATCTTCTGCAATAAGCGCATTGCTGTAGGATCGACGTGACCTAAGATATCAAACTTCAAGACATTATCATGAATATCATGGAAGTCATAGTGTGTAGTTTTCCAAGCAGATGTTGGATCATTTGCTGGATACTGTACTGGTGTAAAATCTTCCGCAATATATTCATGTGGAATGATAATAATACCACCAGGATGCTGCCCCGTTGTACGTTTTACGTTTTGACAACCATGTGCAAGATAATCTTTCATTGGTCTACGCATGTTGTTAATCTTCATTTTTTCGCAATAGCCTTGTACATATCCAAAAGCTGTCTTTTCAGCCACTGTACCAATCGTACCAGCACGGAATGCATGGTCTTCGCCAAATACATCTTTAATAAATGCATGTGCACGCCATTGATATTCATTAGAGAAGTTTAAGTCAATATCCGGTGTCTTATCCGCATTGAATCCTAAGAAAGTTTGGAATGGGATATTATGTCCATTACCCCGCATCGTTTCACCACAATGTGGACATACCTTATCTGGCAAGTCAAAACCAGAGGCAATCGTTGGATCATCAAAGAACTCGCTATAATGACACTTTAGACATAAATAATGAGGGCGAAGTGGATTAACTTCTGTAATACCAGACATTGTAGCTGTAAAAGATGAACCAACTGATCCACGTGAACCAACAACATATCCATCATCATTTGATTTCTTAACCAGTAAATGTGCAATGTAGTAATGCACACCAAATCCATTTCGAATAATATTATCTAATTCACTATTCAAACGGTCCGTTACAATCTCAGGAACTTTGCCTTCAAAACCGTACATACGCATTGCAGTATCATGACAAATCTTTCGTAACTTGTCATCAGAGCCTTCAATAACTGGAGGGTATGTTCCAGCAGGAACAGGTCTAACCTCTTCAATTAAATCAAAGATACTATTCGGATTCCGTACGACAATTTCCTCGATTAAATCTGGATCATCTAACCAAGCAAATTCTTTTTTCATTTCATCCGTTAAACGAATATGTTGGTCAGGATTCTTTGTGCGTAAACGTAACGTTTCATCACGAATATAAAGTGGATGGATTGTACCACCTACACCTTGTGACATGATATATACATCGCGGAATACTTTTTGTTCAGGTGTACAATAATGCGCATCACTAGTGGCACAGACTGGAATATTTAACTTCTGTGCCATACGAATAATTCTTTTTTGTACTTCTTTTAAACGGTCAACACTAGGAATACTACCTAATACAATCGAAGTAGAGTAGTTGCCTAAAGGTTGTAACTCAATGTAATCGTAAAGTTTCATTGCTTCTTCTAAGCGAGCATCATCACCATTGCATGCAAGTTCAAATACCTCACCATTCAAGCATGCTGATCCAAGCAATAAATTTTCCCTATACTTTTCAAGGGTAGAGCGTACAACGCGTGGTTCAGCAGCCACATCAGTGCCCTCTTTTCCAGTTGCCTTTCCATTAACTGCTAGTGTATTTGTATTAGACTCTGTAACAAGTTTATATAGCGCAACTAAACCATCATGATTTTTTGCGATAGCGCAAACATGACTTCGTCTTACTTTCATAAAAGACTTTGGAGTCTGTAACTTGATTTGTAAGTCAGATATTGTCTTTGCTGCAAACTTATCCTTTGCATCCTTTAATAAACACAAGAAAACATCGGCTAATGCGCCTGCATCAAAGTCAGCACGGTGAGCCTCTTCCTCATTGTAATTAACATGATAATATCTTGATAAGTTACCTAAACGATAGGCTCTACGATCAGGTAATACAGCACGAGACATATCCAAGGTATCAATTACAACGTTGGTTAATGGTTTTCTACCTATACGACGTAACTCTTCATTTAAGAAATAGTAGTCAAACGTCGCATTATGTGCCACCAATACATCATCTTTGATATAGTCTAAGATTTCATCAATTGCTTCCGCAAATGGCTTAGCATTTTTCACCATATCATTTGTAATATTTGTTTTTGATGTGATGAATCCAGGAATCGATACTGGAGGTTTGATAAATAGCTGTTTACGATCGATAATCGTTGAATTCTTAATACGAACTGCACCAAATTCAATAATATGATCAAAATAACAAGATAAACCCGTTGTTTCTAAGTCAAAAGAAATATAAGTTACATCGTCTAGATTTTCATCTGTCGCATTTCGAACAATTGTAAGTTCATCATTAGCAAGATTAAACTCACATCCAAGCCCAACTCTAAACTCTCTATCAGGATCTTTTTTCTTTAATGATTGTGCTGTATTATACGCCTTTACAAGTGACTGTACATCCGCATGATCTGTAATTGCGATACCACGATGTCCCAAGTTATATACATAGGTTACGATATCCTTAATATCACAAACACCATCCATTTCAGATAAGTTTGAATGCATGTGTAATTCAACACGTTTTGTTTCTGCCGTATCAACAATCTTTACTTTTTCTATCTTTACTACATTAGATGCGATACAAGTTAAATCCATTGCATATTTATCATAAGAAATCGCTCCATAAATACGAACATAATCACCATCATGAATGGATGAGAGATCCTCCTTTGTTACACCACGCCCTTCAAATCTTTTTACCGCGATTGCATCTGTGCCATCAAATACACTAAACGATTGAATTGTTCTACCAGTCTTACGTGATTCAATGTAATCATTTCCAAACACTTCACCTTCGAATTGAATATCTTCAATAGGATCATGTACATCCGCTAAGCTTATTTTTTCATAATCATCCTTCTTGGTACGTTGGTATTTATGTGTTGGCTTCTCTTGTGGCTTTTCAACTTCTTCACTAACAACCGCAACACTAACTTCCTTTATTCCATTTTGCATCACTGGAATTAAAGTTTCCGTTAAAACCGTTACACCATGTAAACCAATAGTTCCTAAAAAGGACTCTACATATTCAATATAACTACTTGCACGGTCGCAATCAGTCATACTAGCAAACGCATATTTGATAATGCTCTTTTGGGCATCGTATTGGAACGTACCACTTTCAAGAATACGCATTTCTGGATTTGCTTGAAAGAAAACATCTAAGTATTTTCGAATCTCAACTTGGTTACAACGCGTCTGTTCTGTCTGTATGAACAATTGGATTTTTGAGCCGGTAAGTTTTTTTAATTTATGATGAATTTCTTGATAACTCTCAAAAGATAATACATTTGGAGTATGTAAGTATAATTCTAAAAGATTACGTGCACGAAATAATCGAACTCTTTCGATTTCAATCTCTTCATATAAATCATCTTGATTATCAATCTTCACTAAATCTTTTAAATATTGTGCCATACCTTACTCCTTTTCGTCCCCTTATTTTAACATAAAATTACATCTCATTCTTGCTATTCTTAAATAAGAACTTCATAGAATTAACCATAAAGAAAAGTGACTAGAAGTCCTAGCCACTATACCGTTTACTTAAAGAAACCAGATAAGAATTTCTTAGCAGAGCGAATTCCAACATTGATTAATTCTGTTTCTGTACGATTACGAATCTTCTTAGCGATACGTCCAGTCCAGTCATTTTCTTTACTGCGTTTCGCATCTTCTTTTGCCTGTGCCGCTGCAAGTTTTTCTGTCGCTATTTTTTCTTTTGCAAGACGAGCTTCTTCTTCCTCTTGTTCCTTGATAGCATTCATACTTTCAAAGGCACTCTCTGGGTCAATATCTTTTTCATATTTACCATAGATAGAATCATGTTGAATTGTCTGCATCACTAGTGTTTCATCCGCAATCTGCATCGATGACATAGGCGGTAAAATCATCGTCTCTTCTACTATTGTCGGAGCACCATCTTCATCTAACACAGATACAAGAGCAGTACCCGTCTTCATATTCGTAATACGTTCTGCAGTATCTAGATTTGGATTTGCGCGGAAGGAATCAGCAGCTAACTTAACTGCTTTGATTTCTGTAGGTGTATATGCACGTAATGCATGTTGAATACGATTGGATAATTGTGCAAGTACTGAATTAGGAATATCGTTTGGAGATTGTGTAATAAAGAATACACCAACACCCTTCGACCGTACTAATTTAACAATCTGCTCAATCTTATCAAGCAACGCTTTAGGCGCATCTTTGAATAATAAGTGTGCTTCATCAAAGAAGAATACAATCTTTGGCTTCTCTACATCACCAACTTCTGGTAAATCTTGATAGATACGATTTAATAACCATAACAAGAATGTAGCGTATAAAAGTGGATGTTGGAATAACTCTTGACACTCCAACATATTCATCATACCCAAACCACCTTCAGTGCTAATCAAATCTTGAATTGAAAGTGCTGGCATACCAAATAAGTTTGTTCCACCTTGTTGTTCTAACTGTAATAACTTTCTTTGAATACCACCGATACTTTGTTTTGTAACATTACCATATTTCAAAGAAAGCTCACTAGCATGTTCACCAACATAATTTGTCATCGCCTGAAGATCTTTCAAGTCGATAATATCTAAGTTCATATCTTGCGCAACTTTCAAGATGATTTGAAGGTTACCTTCTTGCGCATCAGATAATTCCAAAATACGCGCAAGTAATAAAGAATCAAATTCTTCCATGATGGCACGAATTGGATGACCCTTCTTACGATAGACATCAAAGAAATGTACTGGAAACTTACGCACTTCAAAATCAGTGATACCAAGTTTTTCAAGTCTACCTGAAATCGCAGATAAATCGCCTTCTTGGATCATTCCAGATAAATCACCCTTAACATCCGCGATGAATGTAGATACTCCCATTTGGCTTAATGATTCTGCGATAACCTTCAATGTGACTGTCTTACCAGTACCTGAAGCACCTGCAATTAAGCCATGACGGTTTAACATGTTTGGCAATAAACGGATTTCTTTATCGCCAGCTTTTCCTAATAAAATATAGTTTTCTTTTAACATTTTTTCCTCACTAAATAACGCAAATACCACCACAATCACGGATACGTAACTTGTAGCAACAATCTTTACCGAATGTAGATTCCATCAAGGCGATATATTCAGATGTCTTTGCGTGTGGCACATATGCTTGTATTGTTCCTGCAAAACCGCCACCATGAACACGACACGCACCATCATCACCAAGTACAGATTCACTCAAAGCTAACGCAATCGCGAGTGCTTGATTATGATTATCACCTGGAATTAACACATTCTGTAGATACATATAAGATGAATGACCACTTTCATTTACCAAGTGTAAGAACGTCTTAATATCATTCTTCTTTAATGCTTCTGCCTGTAGTTTGGCACGACTTGTTTCATTTAGAAAGTGATATGCACGTAAGAATGCACGATCACCGACTTCCTTACGAATCTTAGCAGTATTCTCTAATAATTCGTTTAAGGAAATCTGGCTTAATACTTCCTTACCAAATAATTTAGCAACTGTCTTCATTTCATGAGGTACTGCACTATATTCATCACTCAAATCCGCATGACTTGCCTTAACATCTGTCAAAATTAAGTCATATCCATAATCTGCTGGATTAAATGGAATCGAGTTAACTTGTGGATTTTCTTTATTCGCAAAATCCATCGCCGCAAAGCTACCTACAGAACAAGCCATCTGATCAAGTAAACCACTCGCTTTCATGAAATATACATTCTCTGAAAACTGACCAATCTTAGCTATTTCTTCTGAAGAAATGGTTGCGTCATTATATAAGTGACTGAAGATCGTTCCGATTAATACTTCAAATGCAGCAGAACTAGACATACCACCACCAGAAAGTACGTTACTCTCTGAGTATGCTTTAAATCCACCTACTTTATAACCTTTTTTTGTAAAACCAGCAGCGATACCACGAATTAAAGATTCTGTTGTGTTCTTTTCAGCCTCATTAATTTCTAAATTATGCAAATCAACTGGGCTAACACTAAATCCCTTAGCGTGATATGTAACAATAAAATCATCTGTAGGAACAACTATCGCGATGACATCTAAATCAATACTAGCAGCGACCACACGACCTAATTGATGGTCTGTATGATTCCCACCTACTTCTGTTCTTCCTGGGGCACTAAAGATATGTGCTTCTTCATCCCCTAATAAATCTTTTGCTTTTAAAAGTACATTTTCATAGCGTACTTTTTGCGATGCAAGTGCTTCTGCACCATAGAGTGCTGTCAACTTCTCATCTAATTGACCTGTCTTGACTGCGTTTATGATTTCTGTAATGACCATTGTATCCCCCTTATTATTTAGCCATTTTTTCAAATGCATTTCGAGCCGCATTTTGCTCTGCTTGCTTTTTTGATTGTCCACTGCCTGTACCAAGTACTAATCCATCAACCAAAACATTCATCACAAATTCTGGTGCGTTGCTTGGTCCTGTTTCACTAACCAGTTCATATTTTACTGTCTGTCGTGAATCGGATTGTACATATTCTTGTAGTTTTGTTTTATAGTCATGAATCACTCCCACATCCTCAGGATGTGCAAGTCTTGGTGTAATCACTTCTGAAAGAATGTTATCAACCGCATCCATTCCTTGATCTAAGAATAATGCGCCAAGGAATGCCTCAAACATATCTGCGATAATCGCATCCTTGTTTCTACCACCGGTCTTTTCTTCGCCAGAACCTAACAATAAATAATCGTTGAGATGTAACTGGCGACCATAAATTGCTAATGCTTTTTCACATACAAGTTGTGCACGTAAACGCGTCATATGACCTTCACTTAGGTTCAATGGATAAATTGCATTACTAGACCAAAGCTGTAATACTGCATCTCCCATAAACTCTAAACGTTCATTATCATTCTTACTCTTATGCTCGTGTGCATAACTAGAATGTATAAAAGCCTGTTGTACCATCTTTGTATTATTTACTTTGATATGACGACTTTCTAGCCATTCAATAATATTCAAAATCACACCTCCTAATCCGCATATTCCGCATTCTTCTCATTCCGCTTTCGTACGGTTTCTAATAATATCTGATAATCCGGATTATCTGCAGATTCCATCACTTTTAAAGCGTCTTTACGCGCTTGATTAATCATTGCGGTATCTTCGACAATATTTCCTAAAATAAAGTCTGGAACACCACTTTGTCTAGTACCAAGTATATCACCAGGCCCACGCAAACGTAAATCTTCATACGATATCTCAAAGCCATTGTTCGATCTAACAAGTACCTCTAAACGTTGTAATACACGTTCTTCTTGACTAGCTGTTAATAACCAACAATATCCTTGTTCACTACCACGTTGAATACGACCACGTAACTGATGTAATTGGGATAGTCCAAATCGATCTGCATCATAAATAATCATTCCTGTCGCATTTACAACATTAACCCCAACTTCAACGACAGTTGTAGATACCAATATCTGAATGTCATTCGTATTAAATGCCTGCATGATTGCCTGCTTTTCATCTGTGGACATGCGACCATGCAAACATGCTACTTTATACTGTGGAAATAGTTTCTGTATCGATTCTGTCGTATCATATACATTTCTAGCATGATACTCTTCATTTTCATCAACTGCAGCACAGATAACATATAACTGTCTTCCACTTACAAGAAGACTTTTTACATCATTCAAAACTGTTCGAAAACTATTCTCTTTAACAAGTGTTGTAACAGGTGTAATTCTTCCTGGCGGCATAGTCTCAATCGTACTAACATCCATATCTCCAAATAAAGATGCCGCAAGGGTTCTAGGAATCGGTGTAGCACTCATCAAAAGAAAATCAACTTGCTCACCTTTTTGTTTCAAAGATTTACGCTGGGCAACACCAAAACGCTGTTGTTCATCTGCTATAGTTAATCCTAAATTATGAAATGAAACACTATCTTGAATCATACTATGTGTACCAATCAAGATATCAATTTTCCCAGAAGCTACATCCTCTAAAATCTCTTTCTTTTTCGAAGATGATAATGCTGAATATAACACTTCAGTTTTAACGCCAAATGGCGCAAGAACTTCATTTACTGATATGTAATGCTGTCGAGCAAGTATTTCCGTAGGTGCTAGCATTGCACCTTGATATCCGCTTAAGAAAGCCGCATATAAGGCAAGTGTCGCAACTACAGTCTTACCACAGCCAACATCACCTTGTACCAAACGATACATCGTATGTGTACTACCCATATCATACAAAATCTTCTCTAATGTATCTCTTTGATCAGCTGTCATTTCAAAGCTAAGACTTTGAATTGCTTGCTGAATCTTCTTTGACGAAAAGATTTTCGGTTTCTTTGCAATGCGAATACCCTCCGTACTACGCATGAGTTGAATCGCCGTAAAAAAACGTAAAAACTCTGCATACTTTAATGTACGTACTGCAGCTTGCACTCCATTCATACTGCTAGGAATATGAATATAACGATACGCAAGTTTGAGTGGTAATAATCGATATGCTTGTCGAAATTCATCCGGAATATCATCAATTATTTCATCCTGTAATTGATTTAGAACAGAATGAATAATTGTTTGTAATGTCTTTTGTCGAATCCCTTCTTTAATACTATAGATAGGTGTAATAGATGAATGTTCTGCTAAAGGCTTAGTATCATAGCTCATTGCAGTAACTTTACAGTTGCCCTGATATACACCTTGTATTGTCAATATTTGGTTTAAATTTAAGGACTTCGCCCAAGGTCGATTAAATATTGTGATGGTAAGGATTTGCTCCTGAGAGCGCACTTGAAAAGTAGTCGTTACAAGTCTACCTTTACGCCAACTTCTCGGAAGTTGAACAACTTCCCCTTCAAACCAGACTTTATCTTTGATTTTCCAATCAGAAAAAGCAGAAGTTGTAATAACTTCATAACGATATGGATAATACATTAAAAGATCATCTGTTGTATAAAGGCCGAGTTCATGTAAAATTTGTAATCGCTTTGAAGTTAATTTTAGTCTTTTATCACTTAAATCCATGTGTTTATTATACCATTGAACTTATAAAATGATGCTGTTTACAACGCAGCTTTAAGCTTATTTAAGATTTCTTCTTTAGTAAGTTTAAAGTCATCATGTCCACGTAAATAATATGCAAAATCTAATCTCTCCAAAAATTGAATAAAGGATGTTAAACGTGCTGAATCATACTGACTATTATTATCGTAATAGTCTTCATATTCCGCATCAGCCGCAATTACAATTTTCTCTTCCTCTACATAATATAAAACAGCATCTCTTGTATGCGGTGTATCAATTTGAATACCTTTAACATGAATATCACCTAAGTCAATTTCTATTTCACTATCAAATGTAATATCCGCATTACACACTTGAATTGTTCCAATATCCGAATACTGCTTATGCATACAATCGTAACAAAACTGTATATCTTCTCCTGTCTTTAAACGATCATGCATCGCTTCTTCTGTCCATTTCCAATTCTTTACTTTCTTTAAATTTTCATTGGTCTTTACAGAAGCAATCATTGGAACACTACAAGCAACCATACCAAAGGTATGGTCCCAATGCCAATGTGTAATCGCTAAAAGCTTAGGTGGATTTAAACCCAATTCTTTCACTTCCGACAAAAATTTATGGTAGTTTTCAGGACTATTACCAGCATCTATCTGTAAGTTAAACTTAGAGCCATGGATCAGATAGACGTAAGGCTGATCCGTTTCTGGATTGTTATCCATGTAATAAATATGATTTGTAAATTTCTTCATAGTTACCTCTTTGTATGTTGTATACCTGTAAAGGCAATCATCGTACCGATACAAGATAAAATAGCACCGACTAATAATGCATGTGAGATACCACTAAAGTCAATCAACCATCCACCGATGATTGATGAAAATACTGCACCACCAGCTTGCATTAAGTTAAACATCATCTGTGCTTTAACAGTATCTTTTTCATCAATGATAGTATTTGCATATTGTACAGATGCAGGAATATATAGTGCAAAAGATACAACCTGTAAGGCAAACCCTAATGTCAAAGTGATTAACGATGGCGCAATCCAAACAACAACTGCCTTCACGCTAAACATCAACATTGAAAATAAGAGTATTGAAGAAACCTTAAATCGATGATTAATTTCTTTAAAGCCTATCATACCTGGTAGTTCCATAAGCGCCATAAAGGCAATCAAATATCCCATCTCACGATGATTACCACCTACATTACGCACAATAGAAATCGTAAAATTTGTAATAAAAGCATGTGCATAATAGATAAACAGCATCGCGATAGATAAAATCATAAACTTAGGATTTTCTTTAAAGAAAACAAGTAATGAACTTGATTTCTTATCCTTAGAGGAATTCATAATCCTATCTGAAGTATGAATCCGATGCCGCGTGATATACATACCTAACACAATGATTAATAGAGTAATGATAAACAATGCAGTCGGAATCGACTTCATACCAATTCTTTCAATCATGATTCCCATCGCTGCAGAAAGAATCGCAAAACATAGAGATCCACCTGCACGACATAAGCCAAAATTAATCTTTGACTTTGAAGCATCCATTAAAAACTGTATAGACGTCAAAAACGCAATCACTGCATTTGCTAGTGTAATCATCACGACATAAATCAGTGTTAAAATAACTGAACGAATACCAATAAAAAATAACCCGATAGAACATACAAAAATGATTGCTATCGAAACGAAAAATATTGTCATTGCATTAATTTTTTTCGAACGATCTGCTAATTCCGCAAAAAATGGCTGTAAGATTAATGCACATATATTAGCAGAAGCTAAGATATAACCTGCTTCAGAATTAGAATATCCACATGATAAAAGATAGGTTACTGAAAAACCAACAACCATGCAGTATGTCATCCAAAATAACGATTGTAATGAAAAATATTCAATGTTTAATTGTTTTGTATTATCCATATGTCCCCTAACGTATTTATCATACATGAAGGAATAGAAAAAAGGAACATTCCCGACAAATTGGAGTGTTCCCTATTGGATTTATTCAGCACCGATAATGAAACTGTATACAGGTTGTTGGCCATCTTCAACATCGATATCTACGTTATAGTTCTGCTCAATGAATTGACGAATTTCTTCGCATTCTTCATCAGTAGCTTCAGAACCCTTGATAAGTGTTACAACTTCTGTATCTTCATCACACATCTTCTTGATTAATTCCTTAGTAACAGCTAACTTATCCTTCTCATTGAAGATGATTTCCTTCTCTAAGATAGCCATGTAGTCACCAGAATTAATCTGCTTACCATCTACTGTTGTATCCTTAACAGCGTAAGTAACTGAACCAGTCTTAACTAATGTGATAGCTTCGTTCATTGCTTCAGTGTTTGCATCTACTTCTTCTTCTGGGTTGAAACTGATACAAGCACTTAAGCCCTGTGGTACAGATTTTGTTTCGATAACAATAATCTTCTTGTCTTCTGTAACTTCAGCAGCTTGTTTTGCGGCCATGATAATATTTGAGTTATTTGGCAAGATATAGATTGTATCTGCATGTACCTTAGAAATCGCAGTAACAAAGTCTTCAGTAGATGGATTCATTGTCTGACCACCACTAACAACGTAGTTAACACGATAATCAGTAAATAGTTTCTTCAAACCTTCACCAGCAGCTACAGCGATAATACCATAAGCCGCATTTTCAATTGGAGCTTCTTCTGCTTCCATTAAGGATGGTTGTAACTCAGATTGAATATCTTCCACCTGAACCTTTGTAAACTTACCATACTTTTGACCAAGCATTAATACTTCACCTGGTGTCATAGAATGTATGCTTAATATAAAGCAATCTTCTTTTACAGCCAATTGGATATCATTACCAATCTGCTCTAATTGCTTACGAACTCTTTCTTCCTTAAAAGTCTTCTTACCATTATCGCTAAGGGTAACGATATATTCAACACGGTAACCAGAAGCCTTTTCGCTAACTTCGCTCTCTTCATTACTGCCTGCTAAATTCTCAGTGATTGGATTTCCTTGTAGATAAGACTTGAAACCTTCAAGAATTGTTACATAACCCATCGCACCAGAGTCTACACAATGTGCTTCCTTTAGTACATCTAATAATTCAGGCGTACGCTGTAAAGAGGCGTTTGCTTCATCAACAATATAATTTACAAACTCTTCCATAGAAGCTTCAGGATGGTCATTAATAAAGATTTCCCCATACTCTGAACTTTCTCTTACAACGGTTAAGATTGTACCTTCTGTAGGACGCATAACAGCCTTATAAGCCATCTTAGATCCATTGATTAAAGCTTCAGAGAATTCTTTCACTGTAAGTTCTTCTTTATCTTTAGCATACTGTGCAAATCCACGGAAAATCTGAGATAAAATAACACCAGAATTACCACGTGCGCCCATTAATAAACCACGGCTGAAAATCTTCGCAACAGTTGATAGTGACTCAGATCCACTTTTTGTCACTTCTGAGATACCATTCAAAATAGTCAAAGACATATTTGTACCTGTATCTCCATCTGGTACTGGGAATACATTCATGGCATCAACTGCTTTACGTTGATTGCTTAAATTGTGTGCTCCACTTTCCAGTAAATTTTTTAAAATTAAACCATTAATCTTTTCCATTACAATAACCCCATATCCTTATGCTACGACGCGAACGCCCTGAACAAAGACATTCACCTGGGCAACTTCCTGGGAGAGTGACTTTTCAAGCATATACTTAACTTTCTTCTGTGCTTCGGTAACAACTTCTGAAATCTTAACACCGAAACTTACAACGATATATAAATCAATTTCTAAACCAGCTTTACCATTACGAACAACTACACCTTTCGTATAGTTTTCCTTCTTTAATAGTTCAGCCCAGCCATCTTTTAAAATTTGTTTGCTGGCCATACCAACAACACCATAAGATTCTGTAATTACCCCACCAGCTAATGAAGCAACTGCTTCTTCTGAAACGGAGATACTACCATAGTTTGTTTTCTTTTCAACTGTCATAAGTTACTCCTTACTAACGTTATGTATTATATCAAAATGGTTATTATTATACAAAATATGTTACCTGTATATCGTTTATTTCACAGGATTTTCATGTTACTGCGCAAGAGTCGGTGTATTCAATACACCAGTCGAATAATACCCTGCCGCATAATTTTCTTGGAACTTGTCATCAATGACCTCAACACCTTTATCATCGATTGGAATTGCAATAGGCTTACCATTTGCATCAACAGCTATATTACCTTGTGCATCTGTATAGAAGTGTTTCTCAATTGGTAAACCACTTGCATCCGTACGAACATTACCTTCAGCATCATACCAATATGAAGCATTTGTAACTGGTGTTGCTGAATCTGATGCCTTCTGTTCCCATGGACACGCAGCTGTATAAGCTACTTGGTCCTTGCTAGTTCCCCATAAACACTTTGTTTTATCTGTAGCTTGGCTATAGATTGTAAAGTAATCGTTTAAAATCTTCAGATTGTTATACGAAGCTACAAAGTAACTACCAATGCGCATGTGCACTAGTAATGCATGTGCATCATAGCGTAATGGATATACAGAGATTGTAGAAATCTGCTGTAAAATAGAATCATCAATCTCATTTAATGCGACTGATACTTTTTTTAATAAGTCTGTATCATTAAAACCAATTAGCTTTGGAAGTGATGCGACTACTTGTCGATTACTATCATCAATAGTCGTTTGCTCACCATTACCAAACCAAATCAGTTCAGATCCCTCAGATTGATATCCAACTATCTTCTTTTCTTTTACAGTAATTGTTACCGTATTACCACTGTTTAGACTGACTTTTGCATCCTCAATTAATGGATTAACTTCTAGTTTTCTTTCCACCAATACAGGTACTGTAAAATATAATTTTGAAGAGGTATTTACTCCAGCAATTTTCTTAATATAGTCATCACTTAAATAATTCGTACCATCAACTGATACCGCTCTAACAGAAGACATTGGTGATAGTAAATACATCACCATAATCACAACAATGGCAACTACCACCGCTAGATTAAATAATGCAGGTTGTCTCGAACGAAATAATTTAAGATTTGCTGCCAAACGCTTATTTTTAAAGATTCTTTCAACCGCTTCTGGAATCTTTTCGAAATCTGCGTTTAATCGATTCTTCTTTACTTCCAATTGAACTTCTCCACTTCCATCTTGAGATCAATATTATATTTATTTTTAACTTCTCTTTGAATTTCTTCAATCAAAGTTAAATACTCAAGTGCGGTTGCTTTATGAACGTTCAAGATAAAATTACAATGTTTATCGCTGACCATCGCTCCTCCAATTTGTTTTCCACGATAGCCAATACCATCGATTAGTTGCCATGCATTATGACCTTCTGGATTCTTAAATACAGAACCACAGCTTGGGAAATTTAATGGTTGTGAATCTACTCTTCTCTTACGACGAGAATCCATTAATGCTTCAATCTCTTCCCTTGGTTTTGGTGTTAAACCATAACGCACACCTAAAATCAACCAATTTGGATTAGATTGGAAGATACTATGACGATAAGAGAAATCACATTCAGATACCTTTAACCATACTAACTGATGGTCACGATATATAAGTACCTCTTTGATAACATCTTTCATGCTGATGTTATAAGCACCTGCATTCATAAAGATACATCCACCTACAGTACCAGGGATACCACTAGCAAACTCCAATCCAGAAAGCCCACGCTTCATCGCTTCTGTCGATAAAGAAATAATTGAGCATCCCGCTTCTGCCACGAGGTCATTTCCATCAAAGTATTGATGATTAAAGAAACGGTCTAGGCAGATAACAACGCCATCAAATTCATCATCAGAACATAGCAAATCACTACCCTTACCAATTACTTTAAAAGGGAGTTGATACTCCTCGATAATGCGAAAAATTCCATCAATTGCAACATATGTTTCTGGATATACAACATACTTTGCATTTCCGCCAATACGTAGTGTTGTCATCGTTCTTAAAGGTTTATCTGTTACTGTAGTAGCGTAAAAACTCAATCGCTCTAAAATTTTATCCATGTAATACCTCCTCAATCCAATCAATCATTTGATTTGCCGCATCCACTTTCGCAAGCTTATGGGCGTTTTCTTTTAACTTGTTGCATCTTAGTTGATCATGAACAAGCATATTTACAGTTGTAGCCAGCAATTGTGGACTCAACTCATTCTCTTCAATCATAATTGCTGCACCTTTATCAGCTAGCTCTTTTGCGTTATAAACCTGATGGTTATTTGCAACAAATGGACTAGGAATCAACACAGCAGCTGCAGGTAAAGCACAAATTTCTGAGATTGTTGTAGCACCTGCACGTGTAACAGCAAGTGTACATCCCTTTAATGCTTGTTTACCATCGATATATGGCACAAACTTAACATTACCAGAGTCTGTATTTTGAAACTGATAAGGATTTGCCTTACCACTTACAATTATAACCTGAAAGTCATAATCAAAAAGTGGAATCGCTTCATCAATAACTTTGGAAACAGATGAAGATCCTAACGATCCCATCATAAATACAACAAATGGAATATCATTCGATAATCCGATTTTTTCAATCACTTCCGGATTAAAGACTACATCTTTTACAACAGATGCGGATGGATTCCCTAAAATACG
Source organism: uncultured Solobacterium sp. (assembly GCA_963525775.1). Taxonomy (GTDB): domain Bacteria; phylum Bacillota_I; class Bacilli_A; order Erysipelotrichales; family Erysipelotrichaceae; genus Bulleidia. The sequence continues at coordinate 71,022 of CAURLC010000007.1, forward strand.
TACATTTGCTTTCGGCATTTGTAGTTTATTGCTCTCATAACATCCTACAACCGCATCTGCAAAATGACTTAAAAATTTATTTGCTTTCCCAGCAAAACTATTCTGTTCATGCAACATTGTTTTGATGCCGAGATGATGTGCCGCAAGAATTAGTGGAACACTAATATAATTTCCAAAGCCAATACAGATATCTGGTTTCTCCTGTTTTAATATCTGTTTTGATTCAAAATATGCCTGCAACAATGACGTTGCATATTTTACTTTTGAAATAATGGAACCTGCAGTTGTTGTAATATGTAAACCATAGAACTTATAGCCAGCTTCTGGAATGACAGTGGCTTCCATACGGTTATCAGAACCCACAAAAATAACTTCATTTTCTGGATTACGTAGTTTTAATATATGTGCTAAATCTAGTGCAGGGTTAATATGGCCACCAGTTCCCCCTGTCGCTATCATAATCTTCATAGGATACCTCTAATATCTCAATATTATTTTAGCATAATACGCTTTTAGATGGGCAAAGTAAAAACAAAAGATGGTATCTACCGAAGTAGAAACCACCTATTGTGCTATAAGTTGGTCAATCTTTTCCCAAACAACTTCTAAGCCTTGTTTTTTCTCAGAATTCACAGGAATTAACGCATTCTCTTGGATACCTAGAGTTGCAGAAATCTTTTTTAAATTCTGTAACATTTGACTTCTTGATAACTTATCAATTTTCGTGCATACCGCAAAGATTGCTAGATGTGATTCTTTGCCATATTCAACCATTTGTATATCATCATTACTTGGAACTCTTCTAGCATCCAATACGATAATCATCGCTTTTAACTGATCTCTTTTTGCAAAATATGGATCAATTAACTTAGCGAATGCTAAAGCACTTTGACGATCACTTGTCGCATAACCATACCCAGGTGCATCTGTAAATACAACCTTGTTATCGATAGAGAAGAAATTTAAAAGTCTTGTCTTACCTGGTGTTTTACCAGAGTATGCTAAGTTTTTACGATTCACTAAGCCATTAATGAGTGTACTTTTTCCTGCATTCGATCTTCCTACAAAGATAATTTCAGGTAAATCACTCACAGGCCACTGTGTCTCTAACGCTGCTGTTTTTAGCAGGAATGCATCATGGTACTGCATTAGTGTACCAAAGCCTCCTTAAGTACTTGTGAAACGGTCTCAACAGGAATAAATGTAATAGCATTTTTCACTGTTTCTGGCACATCATCTAAGTCACGAACGTTATTCTTAGGAATCAAGACTTTCTTAATACCAACACGGTGCGCAGCTAAAGACTTCTCTCGTAAGCCACCAATTGGTAAGACATTACCACGCAGTGTCACTTCACCTGTCATCGCAATATCACGATAAACTGGTGTATCTGTAAGTGCAGAAACAATCGCAGTTGTTAGAGTAACACCAGCTGAAGGTCCATCCTTTGGAACAGCACCTTCTGGCACATGAATATGAATATCATTAGAATCAAAGAATTTAGGGTCAATATTTAACTCTTTCGCATGAGCCTTTACATAGTCAAGCGCAATAGATGCACTTTCCTTCATAACTTCTCCTAGTTGACCTGTAATGACAAGTCTACCTTTACCTTCAAAGTGATTTACTTCTATCTGAAGTACATCTCCACCAAATTGTGTATAGGCAAGACCAGTTACACAACCAATTTGATTCTTCTTTTCTTTATTGCCATATTCAAAGATAATCTTTCCTAGCCATTCACCAATTTGTTTCTTGGTAATAGTGATTGATTTCTTGTTATCACGTAAAATTGCTAAAACAGTCTTACGGCATAATGACGCAATAATTCTCTCTAATTGACGAACACCCGCTTCACGTGTGTAATGACGAATTAAGTATAGAATCTCTGTATCTTTGAGCTTAAACTGTGCTGGCTTTAAACCATTGTTTTTAAGTTGTTTAGGCACCAAATAATCCTTGGCAATACTTACCTTCTCAAGTTCTGTATAAGAAGATAAATCAATAATCTCTAAACGATCACGCAAAGGACCCGGAATATTCTCTAAGTAGTTTGCCGTCGCAATAAACATAACCTTAGATAAATCATACGGTTCTTCAAGATAGTGATCTGAGAATACTGCATTTTGTTCAGGGTCTAAAACCTCAAGCATTGCATCACTTGGGTCACCCTTGTAGTCAGCACCCATCTTATCTAATTCATCAATTAAGAATACTGGATTTAATACCTCAGCACGCTTCATTCCTTGAATGATGCGACCTGGCATTGAGCCAAGATAAGTACGACGATGGCCACGAATCTCAGCTTCATCACGCACACCACCTACAGACATCTTTACAAACTTACGGTCTAATGCACGAGCAATCGACTTTGCTAATGAAGTCTTACCAACACCTGGAGGACCTACTAAGCATAAGATTGGACTGTTAAGAGATTGTGTCATCTGCTTTACAGCTAAGTACTCCATAATACGATCCTTGATCTTTTCAAGACCATAATGGTCTTCATCAAGGACATTACGTACTGCTTTTAAATCTTCAATATCTTCGGTAGTTTGCCACCAAGGAACCGTTAATAACCAGTCTAAATAATTACGAGAAACACTTGCTTCTCCACTTCCTGGAGGAAGCATTTCATATTTACGTAACTCTTCACGTGCCTTTTGTTTAACATGTTCTGGATAAGGGTTTTTCTCTATCTGTTCACGTAACTCAGCAACATCATCTGTCATATTAGATACATCACCAAGTTCTTCTTTAATAGCCTTTAGTTTTTCACGTAGATAGTATTCCTTTTGACTATCATCAATACGGTCTTTAACACGATCATTGATGACTGTTTCTAGTTCAGAATAACGCTGCTGTTTTTCCAACTCTTCAACAATTAATAACAAACGATCATTGATATTAGTTGTTTCTAGCAAACGCTGACGAGTTGCCTGGTCAAATAAACTAAAGTATTGACCAAATTGGTCACCCAATGTCTCGGCATTTACACCAAGAGACAACTGTTGTACAACCTCAGGTGGAAATACTGCAGCCACCTGCGCCATCCCTTCTAATTTATCAACTACCTTTTTCACCAATGCGTATTCTTCGCTCTTATCACCATAAGAATCGGTTAATGGAGTAACATCTGCATACATTAACTCTTTACTATCGTAAAGTTTCGCTAACTTCGCACGACGCATGCCAGTAAAAGTCACACGCATGAAACCTTCTTTCTTACGTACAACTTTGATCTTCGCAATTGTTCCGACTGTATATAAATCTTTCTCTGTTGGATTGTCTACCATAATATCATTCTGACAAACAAGCCAAACCATACTGTCGTATGAGGCACCCGCCTCATTCACGGCATTGATTGATTTTGGTCTTCCTACTTCAATCATTACATCATGTCCAGGGAATACAACAATTCCTCTAGTACATACGACAGGTACACGAACATTCACATTTTCGCTCATATTCATACCTCCTGAATCACTTTTGAAAATAAGACGCGAGCAGCGTCTTATTAACATTCTATATTGTAAACGAATTACTTAGCAGTTTCTTCTACTTCGCTCTTCTTTTTACGTGTTGTCTTCTTAACTGGCTTTTCTTCCGTAGTTTCAGCCTTATCTGCCTTCTTTGTTGTCTTCTTAGCAGGTTTCTTTGCAGGCTTCTTACCACCAGCAGCGTTTTCCTTAACGAATGCATAAGCCTTTTCGTTACGAACATCACGCTTCAACATATCCACACTGATATATGTCTTTACTTGTTCAACTGGCATATTGTACTGTGCAGCGATGTTGTTATATTCATTTTCAAGATCTTCTTCTGTTGGCTCTAAAGCTTCAACCTTAGCAATCTCTTCAAGAATCAATCTTAACTTCGCAGTCTTAGTAGCATTATCTGTGTATTCGGCACGAACATCTTCAATCTTCTTACCCATCATAGATAAGTACTGGTTGAAGTTCATACCGTACTGAGAAATCTGTTGTGCTAACTGTTGAATCTGATTGTTAACTTCTTCTTCAACAAGTACTTCTGGTAAGTCAATTTCTGCATTTTCAACTAACTTATCCATTAAAGCTGTATCAGCCTTGTTTTCAGCCTGAGACTTCTTACCATCTTCGATACGTGTACGAATCATGTTCTTTAAGTCAGCGACTGTTTCAACACCAGCAGCGTTTACATCTTTCGCAAAGTCATCGTTAACTTCTGGTAATACCTTCGTCTTAACTTCGTTAACCTTAACCTTGAAAACAACAGCTGCGCCCTTTAAATCTTCAGCATGATAGTTCTCTGGGAATGTAAGGTTTAATTCCTTTTCTTCGCCAGCCTTAACACCAACTAACTGTTCTTCAAATCCAGGGATAAAGGAATGGGAACCTAATACTAAGTCATAGTTAGTACCCTTACCACCATCAAATGCTACGCCATCCTTGAATCCTTCATAGTCAATATTTACTGTATCGCCTTCAGCAGCAGCGCCATCCTTAGTCTGAACTTCTGCATACTGTTCACGCATACGATTTAATTCAGCCTCAACTTCTTCATCACTTACAGCAACTTCATCAAGATTGTATTCTAATCCCTTATAATCGCCTAACTTTACTTCAGGCATAACTGCAAATGTAAATACTAATTCAACACCATTTGCATCAATAGACTTGATATCCAACTGTGGTTGGCTAATAGGTACTAATTTTTCAGCTTCTAAAGCTGCGCGCATCCATACGTTTGCGTTATCATCTACAGCTGTGATGAATCTTTCGTTATCAGAAACACGCTTTTCGATTAAAGCCTTAGGTGCTTGTCCCTTACGGAAACCATTGATAGATACATTCTTAGCAATCTTATTGAATGCCTTCTTTACTGCATCTGCCCATTCTTTACCTTCAATTTTAACTGTTAAATCTCCAACTGATTTTTCTTTGAGTGTCCAATTTGACATCTTATTAACTCCTTTTCGCTTTTTTATTGCTTGCATATTATACCAAATATACAATATTTCGGCTATGTTTTTACTATATTACGGTCGATTTTAGCACTCGACCACTATGCCTGCTAATATCCTACAAAGTTTAGGACTGAAAGTCAATGCAATGTTTTCGCATATGCAAGTTGTTTAGATACTTTCTGATAGATTTCTCCTTCATCCATCATATCTGATACTTGTTTCAACATTGTTAAAGCTAAATCTTCCGCTTCATCCACATCATAAGACAGCGGTAAGAATACATATACTTCATGAATCAATAATGTCCTAGCCATTTCATAGAAATCTGGATGATCATTTTCTAACCAGTCTTTTAAATAGGACTGTGCTTTCAAGAAACCTTCACTCTTATGTACAGGAATAATATCATCCGACCAGAACGTATATTCCACGCCATTCTTTATCAGTGTAAATTCATCAGAAATTTCTTGTTCTGCTAAACCTTCAATCAATAACGCAGCTGCCTCAGGACATGGATCTTTCGATAAATAATCTTTAATCTCAGCTAGGCAATCTCTTAAGTTACGTGAGACCAATACACTGGCAGCTGCCAGCTGTGACTTTGGTTTTCCTTTTAATTTTCTTAATAGAGAATCCAAACTATCCTCTCGAATTTCTTTCTCATCACTTAAACGATAGTTTAATTCTCTTTTATAACTCTTTAATTTTTGTTCTATATCAGCAGGTATATACGGCATGTTTAATTCTTTTTGAACCAAGAAATTCACATCACCATATTTACCTTGTTGCATTAAACCTTCTATCTCTGCAAGGATTTCATCATAGTAATTTGTCATATCGCCTCCTAGACAAAAGAAACCGCCGACTGATTGCCGACGGTATTTTTTCTATATGGCGTCCTCGAAGAGATTCGAACTCTTGACCACACGCTTAGAAGGCGTGAGCTCTATCCAGCTGAGCTACGAGGACAGCACAAATAATATATCAAAATATCTATCAGTATTCAAGATTAAATTTACATTTTATATCGTTTTAATTCTGCAGATACTTGTTGCCCATCAATATGTAGAATCATATACGATGGTTTAGAACCATCACGGTTATAACTGAGTGACCCTGGATTAAATAAATGAATCTCTTCAAACTGTTCATCATATGGAACATGTGTATGCCCAAAGCATACAATGTCACAACCACGTTCTCTTGCATGACATACTAAACCAAACAAAGAACCATACCCAATATCATGATGACCATGCACCAATAAAATATGGTGCCCCTCTACTTCAACCACTGCTTCAGGTTCATAATCTCCATAATAATCGCAGTTACCTTGGACACAAGCGTATCCTTCTGTTAACTGACTTGGTAATTCACTATCACCTGCATGTAGATAAGCATACGCATTAGGATACATACTGCGAATCTTTTTTAAACATTCCGTTTGTCTATGAGAATCACTCACCAATATAATATCTTTTGACATTTCGTTCACCGTTGTACCTATTATAATGAATCTTTGTCATACGTAAAAGAGATAAACATGTTAAAATACTTTTAAGGAGCATATTTCCATGAATATTTATCCATACAACATGTATTTCCTATATGCCGCATTCGCATTTCTTATATGTTATCTCACCATATTTTTATTAAAAATGATGAAGTTTCAAAAATCAATAAAGACTACTAATGTTAGTGTTCAAGTGATTAAAACTAAAGTAGATCATCTACAATACGTTTCAAACGCAATCAATGAGCAAAAGAAAGCAAAGAAGACAATTCAGAATCAACTCATCAAGATTCTTCTTCCTATCACTGTTTCTATCCTTCTTACTTATCGTCAAGATGATGACCTAAAAGGTTTCAGGGGTTACATGACTGCCGGTAAGCGAGAATTCGCTAGACGTGGTAATAGTGAAATCTTCAAACGCATATTCACCCAATAAATCTAATACCGATGCGGTTATGCATCGGTATTTTCATATGTTTGATGTAATGCATCATATACTGCTTGTGCAACTTCTAAAGGTACGACCCTTGCAATATCTTCAACAGTTGCGGCTTTTAGATTTGTAAAGTTACCAAATTCTTTTAGTAATAACTTCTTACGTTTAGGACCTACACCAGCAATCTCGTCCAACACAGATTTTGTCTGTGCCTTTGCGCGTAATTTTCTATGATACGTAATCGCTACACGGTGTACTTCATCTTGCATACGTGTTAACAGGAAGAATAGTCCTGAATCTTTATCGATTTCAAAAGTATCCCCATTGGTATCAATTAAGGCATTTGTGCTGTGTTTATCATCCTTTACCAAACCCATTAACTTTATTGCATCTGATAAATCAAGTGAATCTAGAATTTCCTTTGCCGCATCAATCTGTGTTTTACCACCATCGACGATTATACCATCTGGCATTCTCGCCCCTTCTTTTAACATACGGAAATAACGGCGATAGATAACTTCCTTCATTGAATCTACATCAGAGTTTCCTGTATGTAATTTATATAATCGATAACTCTTACGATCTGGGTAACCATCTTCATATACGACACATGAGGCAACTGTAAACGCACCACTAATGTGAGAGTTATCAAATAACTCAACACGATTCATTGGATGTTTTGCAATATCACAAAGTTGTGATACGGCTTGTTCTGTAAGTGTATCTTGTCTTGCGACCGCATTAAACTTAAGATCTAATTGTTTTTTAGCATTTTCAACACACATATCTAAGAGTTTTACTTTATATCCCTTTTGTGGTTGGAAGATAGGCATATCCAATACTTCTTGCAATGCTGTAACATCTAGTTCCATCGGTAATACCAGTTCGCGTGCAGATGGATGATCTTGGTAATACTGTACTAAAAAAGATGTAAACTCTTCTTCTGCATCACCATATAGCGGTCTAAGACGGAATTCCTTATTCAGAATTGTTCCTTCACGCACCAAGAATCCAGTAATCGCAAGATAACCTTTTTGAGCATACCATGCAAAGACATCTCGTGATCCACGATTATCTTTCTCAATATTCTGCTTGTCATTTACTACATGGCGTATTGACTCTAGCATCTCTTTATATTCTTGCGCTTTTTCAAATTCAAGTGCTTGGCTAGCTTCAAGCATCTTTGTTTGTAACTCTGCTTCTACATCTTTGGTATCACCATTCATGAAACGAACAACTTTATCGCTCATCTCATCATAGACCATTGGGTCTATATCAAATTCACACGGTCCAATACATTGATGCATGTGATAGTACAAACATACCTTCGGTTCTAAATGCGTACATCTTCGAAATGGATAGAGTGACTGTAATAGTTTTAGAGTCATTCTAGCAGCAGTCGCATCTGGAAATGGTCCAAAGTACTTCGCCTTCTTATCTTTCTTTGTATCGCGTGCTATTAATAAGCGTGGATATTTTTCTTTTGTCAGTTTGATATATGGATAAGATGAATCATCAATAAATTGGATATTATACTTTGGACGATATTTCTTAATTAAGTTAATTTCTAATACCAAAGCTTCTTTTTCACTTCGTGTGACGATAAAGTCAAAATCATCGATATTACTAACCATTTTAGTCGTCTTAAAATCGTGCGCACCAACAAAGTATTGGTTCACACGATTATGAAGATTCTTTGCCTTACCAACATAGATGATTTCTCCGTTTTTATCCTTCATCTGATAACTACCCGGTTCATTTGGTAAGTTTTTTAATTTCGCTTTGATATATTCTTTATCCATTGTATTCCTTTAGTTTAATGTTACTACGGTTGCTCCAGTTCCACCTTCTTGAGGCATTCCTAGTCTAAATTCTTTAACCGACTTATCACTACGTAATCTATCATGTACAGCCTTACGTAACTTACCCGTACCGTCTCCATGAATGATGCGGAATGTCTTAAGACCATGAATCTTTGCTTGATCCATATAATCTTTCATCTTTTCAATCCCTTCATCTACATGCATACCAATTAGATTGCATTCTAAAGACATGCTTGCATAGATATTATGTGAACGTATATGTACGGATGTATTTGTCTTGTTCTTTGGAATGACATGTGAACTTGGTCGTATCTGATTATTCTTTACATGAATCGTTCTGCCATTGAGGCTCACAGTAATTTCTTTTCTTCCAATCTTAATTACTTCACATACTTGATTAGAAGAACGTAGTTCTACCGCATCACCAACATGATAGGTGATATCGTCATAATTCGTTTCATCCACTTCTTCGAGTGGTTGAATCTTCTTTAACTGATTCCGTACATTGAGCACTTCATGGTATTTTGCTTGTTCATTGCGCATTTGTGCAAGAATTTCATCTGCCTTATGTTGTGCTTCTTCAATATATTGATTAGCTTCAGCTTGTGCATTCTTTTGCCAATCATCTTTTTCTTTTAAGAGTTGATTACGCTCTTTGATAAGAGATTCCTGTAATGCTTTTACTTCCGCAATCTTTTGACTAAGTTCATCATTCTTTAGCGTTGTTTCATTCAACTGTGTCTCCAAACGTTCAATCAAAATATCTTCTTGTGATTTTGCTTGTTCTTTTAAGAAAGACGCATACTTAATAATTGATTTTGGCAACCCATATCGTTCCGCAATTTCAAACGCATTGGATTGTCCTGTTAAACCTTCGATAAAACGATATGTAGGCTCTAGCTTTTCTTGGTCGAATTGAACACTTGCGACCATAATATCGTCGTGGCGTTTGCCATATGCCTTTAAACGGCCATAGTGTGTTGTTGCGACGCAGGTAGCCTTTACATCACGCAAATAATTTAAGATGGAAATTGCTAGACTCTCTCCCTCTTTAGGATCTGTACCAGATCCAACTTCATCCATGAGTACCAAACTATTCTCCGTTGCACTGCGAATAATTTCAGCTTGTTTCTTGATGTGTGCACTAAAACTAGATAAGGATTCCACAACAGATTGATCATCACCAATATCCACAAACACATTATCAAAGAAAGGAATGATAGCACTTTCTGCAGTGACAGGAATACCAACATAAGTCATTAAGACAAATAGGCCAATTACTTTCATAGATACAGTTTTACCACCTGTATTTGGACCAGTAATTAAAAGAATACGTTTTGGATCACGTAAATGATAGTTATTCGCCACTACCTTCTTTGGATCAATCAAAGGATGTTTGGCACGTATAATTTCGATTTCCTTTTGTTCTGTGAGTTCAGCCGCAACACCATCATGAAGCTTACCCCATTGTGCTTTCGCAAAGATAGCATCTAAGATACCGCATGTTTCAATATTGGATATTTCTTCATCCGCAATCGATGCTACACTTCTTGATAACATCGTCAAGATACGATGAATCTCTTCTTTTTCTTTCTCAACAAGCTCCATCTTACGGTTATTTAAACCAACAAGTGATGCAGGTTCAATATAAGATGCTTGTTTCGAGGCACTGTCACCATGCAGTAAACCGCCGTACATATTCTTATCTGATGCTTTTACCAAGATAACAGCACGACCATTTCGCATCGTTACAATCGAGTCAACCACACTATCTGAATGACTTGCCACAAATCGATTTGCGGCAGTTGCGATTTCACCATCGATGCGTGATAAACTACTACGGATCGACTTTAACTCTGGTGAAGCTTTATCCATTACTTCTCCATATTGATTTAAACAATTACCAATCTCTTTTGCGATTTTCTCATGCACGATTAACGTATCATATAGATCACTTAAATGTTCATGAGCTAAAGCATTCATTGACTTAAAGTAATTTAACATTCCTTGAATGCCTTGTATCAAAAACATTTCATCAATTAATTCTTGTGCAGTTAAAGTTCTACCCTTTTTTGCGTTTAATAAGATATCTCTTAGATCCTTAATTTGTGACATTGGTAGACGATCTTCATGAATACACATCGCAAGAGCTTCCTTCATGTATGCATGTTCACGACGAATCACAAGTGGGTCAAATGATGGTTTGATGGTATCTACGTATTCAATGCCAAGTGAAAAAGAACATTGTTTTTTCACCTGTTCTAATATCACATTCAATTCTAGACTACCAATTACACTCATACTAACTCCTATTTCATCAGTTTACTTTCATCTACAAACCCATTATCTTTTAACCAGTTTTCAACTGCATTTCTTTGTAAATCAGTTAATGACTTTGTGCCATCTTCAATCTTGGAGAAACCTTGACTACTAAATAATGGCCCTAAATAATCCTTTGCAACCAGCTCTGTTACTTGATTTACTTGTTTAAACAAGGAATTTTCTACAATATAGCTACCATTCTTAAAGAGTGGTGTACATAAGAATACCGTAATCACAACTATCCATACAAAGGCCTCTAACACACCAAACGCAGCACCTAATAGCGCACTAATCGCATGAATTCCAGGAACTTTATGTACTCCCTTTGCGATGCGGTCAACCACAAAGAATACGACACGCAAAATTAAGAATAATAAGATAAACCAAGCTATCTGATTAACATATGTTTTCGCAACTTCCTCGAATGGCGAACCTGCTAAATCAAGAAATTTACTTGGAACGATTGTAACGTATTTTGCGAATACACCGCATAATATCCAAGCAATCCAATACGAAATAATAGAACCTACAAGGCCAATCAATCGACGTAAAATACCAGTATTGTATCCTTGTGCTGCTTTTAAAACAAAGAATATAACGATAAAGGCACTAAAATAGATTGCCCAATTTTCTTGTAAAGTGAACATAAAAAATCCTCCTATATAAAGATGATAAAACAAAACAGTGCAAACTTCCAACAGCATGATAAAATATAATGCATGAATAACACAATTACTTTAAAACTCAAATCGATTCAAGAGGAACAATTGTTCAAAACTTTTAGTGAATTTCAAACTACACCACCACAATATGCAAAATGGCAATTAAAGCCAGAAAATTGCGTCATCACCTGTTATACATCAGGTAAAACTGTATTCCAAGGAAAAGACGCAAATGTATACGCAGCAGCTTTTATGGAAGTACAAGATGAAATCCCAAACACCGCTACAACAAATCAATATCCCCAAGCAGGTAGCGATGAAGTTGGCACTGGCGATTACTTTGGACCTGTATGTGTATGTGCTAGTTATGTTACGAAAGATGATGTCGATTTCTTAGTAAAGCTTGGTGTGCGTGACTCTAAACAAATGAGCGATGCAGATATGTTAAAAATTGGACCATTACTTATGGAACGTATTCCTCATAGCTTATTGATTGTACCTCCACAAAAATACAATCAAGTACATGAGTCAAATAACCTAAACGCTATTAAGGCAAAGTTACATAACCAAGCCTATATCAACCTTGCTAAAAAAATAGAACTTCCAAGTTTCAAGATTATTGATCAATTTACACCAGAAACTTCTTATTATCGCTATCTGAAAAATGAGCCACAAATTATTCGCGGTATTCATTTTGAAACAAAAGCAGAAGATAAATACTTATCTGTCGCTGTTGGTTCTATCATCTCACGTTATGGTTTTCTAAAAACATGGGAAGAAATGGAACAAAAATATAACATGACTCTTCCAAAAGGCTCTGGTGATAAAGTCGACGTCGTTGCCCAAGAGTTTGTTGAACGTTATGGATTTGATCGACTTGGTGAAGTCGCAAAATTACATTTTAAAAATACAGAAAAAATACGTGTATAAATAATCTATACACGTATTTTCATTACCTATCCATTACTAGAATGCGATGTAGAATCATTTGCACTTCTTATAGCCATCAACATATTCTCTAACGTGATAACAATTGCGACTACGGTCGCTTCTTCATTTACATCATACAAATCAATGCAATATTTATCGCGCATGGAGAATAGTTTCTGCCCTACGACCGCAATCACACGTTCTTGATTGTTATATAAAACAAAGTTTAAATTTGAAAAATCTCCTTGTAACGTCCAACCAAGTTCATCAATGGTAAATTTCATATCCAAAAAACGGAATAATTCTTTAGAAAGTTCAAATGACTTTCCACCGACAATATCAATATAGTGAATGGAGTGTAGAGAAAATAATTTCTTTTCAATCGAAGCGACAACTCTATCTTGTGCATCCGTAATTGTTGTTTCATTTGTAAAAGAGAATAGTTTTGAAGATGAATGATAGACTACATTATCATTATCATCCGTTACATCAATATCTTTATGAAAGCTAAATAAATATCGACTCGTATAGAGTGATTTTGCTGGTTCACCATAGTCATTGTAATTACGAATATCGGTTTTCTCTCCTGCAGAGTGATATCTTTGTAATGTTGTCGCAATAACAAAAATTCCTACAACAAAAATCACCATCATAATCAATTCTGGCTGCATCATCTCAATATACATAATGATTCCTCCTAATGAATGAACTTTATTCCTACTACTATAGTATCACGTTCATATCATAAAAGAAAAAATAGAATATCACTTTAAGTGTATATTCCATTCTTCATTTACCTTTTGATAGTAGAATTCTGTAATTTCAGGATCTTCAAATACACGAATCAGAACATCCATATCGACTGATAACTTTAATTTCAAGAAGTCTTCACGCTTTACCCAAGATACTTTTCCTTCATCCGAGGAGATAATATCACCAGTAAAAGTATTACATGTATACAAGAATACGATATAACGACTACCATCAGAATTCACCCAATCCTTCACTCCGCAAAGCTTAGGATCATGAATATCTAAACCAGTTTCTTCTTTGACCTCACGGATTACAGAATCAACAATCGATTCATCATCCTCTACATGACCACCAGGAAAGGTAAATCCTGGCCAATCTTTCTTTTGTCTATCGATAACAAGGATTTCATCACCCTTGGTAATCATGCAAAGATTTGTAAGTGTTACTAATTTTCTTCTGTCCATGCATGTCATTATAAATTAGTTAGTAAGGATTTGAAAGAATTATTTTGACATCCAGCTTTCATCACTTGGATTATTTCTAAAGTGTAGGAGCGCTTCTACATCACTTTCTTCGATATAGTCTTCTTCAACTGCGACTGATAACAGTGTATCGTAATCTGAGGCAGATACATTACGTACATTGTGTTCAGCTAAACGCTCTGTTGCTTTACGCATTCCATAGGTAAAGATAGATGCGATACCGAGGACTTCCGCTCCTTCTTTACGTAGTACTTCTACAACTTCAACAGCTGAACCTGCAGTAGAAATTAAGTCTTCAATCACCACAATCTTCGCGTTATCGATTAACTTACCTTCAATTTGATTTTGACGTCCATGATCCTTTGAAGATGTACGTACATATCCCATTGGTAAATCAAGTATTGTCGCAACGATTGCCGCATGCGCAATACCTGCAGTGCTTGTACCCATAACCATATTACAAGTTGGATATTCTTTACGAATGATTTCTGCTAAAGCATTTTCAACATCTTCGCGAACCTTAGGATAGGAAAGCGTCAAACGATTATCACAATAGATTGGAGACTTGATACCACTTGCCCATGTAAATGGATCTTGTGGCTTTAAAAATACTGCCTGAATATCTAGTAAGTCTTTTGCAATTATTTTTTTCATCTTATTCTTCTCCTGTCTGAAATTGTTTTGTGGCTAAACGATACGCTTCTACTGGATTTTCTGCTTTTGTAATCGATCTTCCGACAACGATATAGTCAGAACGCAATTGATGTGCAATTGCAGGTGTAGTTACACGCTTTTGGTCACCTTTGCTATCTGTCACAAAGCGGATACCTGGAGTAACCGTTTGGAAGTCTTCCCCACATACCTTTTTAACAATTTCTACTTCCAATGGAGAACATACTACACCATCACAACCAGCCTTCTTCGCATTTAATGCATATTGCGCAACAGTTTCCTGCATTGTTTGTGGAATTAGTAATTCTTCGTGCATAGCTTCTTCTGTTGTACTGGTTAATTGTGTAACTGCAAGTAAGATTGCCTTACTACCGTGATCATCTAATGCCTTACGCGCTGCCTTCATCATTTCGATTGTACCAGCCGCATGAACGTTGACCATATCAACATCCAACTGTGCAAGCATGCTCATCGCATGATAGACCGTATTAGGAATATCATGTAATTTCAAATCAAGAAAGATTTGATGTCCTTGCTTCTTGATTTGTCGAACGATTTCTGGACCATTACCATAGAAGACTTCCATACCAATTTTAACGTATGGTTTTTCATCCTTGAACTGTTGTAGAAACTCTAGTGTTTTTTCCTGGCTGTTAAAGTCACATGCGATGATTACTTCTTTACTCATTTTGTTTTCCTCCTGTATTTTATATATGAATTTGATTATAGTTTTTCGTATGCTTCTAGGTCTAACGCTCCTTCACTCTTTGCAACCGCAATTGCACATGCACTATCACCAACTACATTGAGCGATGTTACAAGCATCTCGATTGGACGATTGATTGCGAGGATTAATGTATATGTCATTAATGCAAGTTCATTGTTGAATCCTACACCACTTAGAATTGTAAAGAGAATGACAGCCCCAGCACCAGGTGCTGCTGGTGTTCCTACAGATGCGACAATCGCTAAGAAACCGATAGTAAGAATACTTGTAAATGTCATTGGATATCCAGCACATCCAGCAATAAAGATTGTTGCGATAACCTGCATAATAGCAGTACCATCCATATTAACCGTCATGCCAAGCGGAAGTACAAAGGATGCGATTTCCTCATTCACACCAAGTTCTTCAATTGTTGTCTTCATGTTTAGCGGAAGTGTTGCGGCACTAGAAGATGTTGAGAATCCAAATAACGCTACCTTAAAGATTTTCTTAACAAATGGAATAGGATTCAAACCAGTTGATAATTTAATAAACAACGCATAGCCAGTCACAAGTACAAGTAATAAGATACATACTGTTAAGACTACATAAGCGATAGCAGGTTGTAGGTGTGTTACACCATAACTTGCACAAGTTCTAACAATTAAGCAGAAGATGGCAATTGGTCCAAACTGATTGATTACAATATCTAAGAATACCGTTATAATTGCGCTAATTTCTTCGCATAGTTTAACAAGTACTGTAACTTTATCCTGTAAATGATTGATACAGATACCTACCATCGCTGCACTAACTACTACCGCAAGTACTGCACCGTTATTACCAAATGCTGTAGTGATATTATTTGGAATCGCATTAACAACAATCATAAGAGGATTTTTAGCAGCTGTTCCAGTTGCTTGTGTTAAGTCTACGGCACTGTTTGTAAATACACCTGCATTATATGCCACAATTCCTGCTAATGCCGCAATCACAATGGCACATATCGTTGTTAACATAAAGTATCCAATTGTCTTACCAGAGATACGGCCTAACTTCTTTGTATCTGAAATATGAATCATTGCTAGTACAATGCTTGTAAATATCATTGGGATAATAACTACTTGTAATGCGCGTACAAATAACTGACCAATAATGTAGAAGATACCAATTGCTTTTTCGTTTCCTTCTGCAGAAATATCTGCGAATAACAGATTGTTAATCGTATTCCATAAATCTGCTTGATTTCCCTTCAATAATGTTTCTCTTAGAAAAATCACTGATAAACCAACAATGAGACCACAGCCTAATGCACTCATCATTTTCACCGTCAGATTCTTCGATGTCTTCTTCATTTTACTTATTCCTTTTCCATAAAAAAACAACCTCTGCACAAAATATACAAAGGTTGTAAGTAATCTATTACAATTTCCTCTAAAAAACTACTAGAGTGTAATCTATCGACGCCTTCATAGTATCTCGTACTATATTAAAGCCTGTTTTTTTCTGTAGAATACGATACAATAGGAAACTCACTACGTCAATAACAAATTACAGATCTTATGAGTTATCGTATAAAGTAAAATAAATATAAAATATAGAAAATTTCAAAACCACTTATTTTCACACTCTTAGTTTAATTAACAACCAGAAGCAACTGTTTCAGTCCAAGCCTGTTGGTCTACTACCCAAATCTGGTCATACACAGCTTCGACATGCTCTGTACCTACTTGTACCTGTGTAACTGTATAGTTACCATCCTCATCTTGATTCATAAATTCATCTAAACTGTTGTAAACACGCCCCGTTCTCAAACCAACAATCTTTTCAGCGTAGATTCCTTTATCATAAGCAGGCATAATTTCACGTTGTTCATAATGACCTTGCTCTGGGTGATTTACAGTTGTGTATGTAGGAACACATGGTGCTGGAGTATTGTTGTTAGATGTAGAATTAGAAGTAGTATTGTTAGTTGTTGTAGATGTATTGTTAGAAACAGTATTAGAAGTTGTGTTCTTTGTTTCTTCTACAGTTGCATCATTAGATGGTGTCGCTGTAGCTTCAGGCTTAACATCTGTCTTCTTCTCGTCTGACTTCTTGTCATCCTTTTTCTTATCATCAGACTTCTTATCTTCCTTTTTCTTAGCATTATTACTTCCTGTT
>CAURLC010000008.1:0-81642 GCA_963525775.1 uncultured Solobacterium sp.
TTTTTTTATTTTTGAAGGTACCCCAAGTTTTCTGAAGAAGTATCAAAAAAGTACCCCAAGATTTCTCATTGCGGTACCCCAACCCCAAGTAATTTTAGAGCGCCAGAGTAATTACAAAAAGATTCATTACTAGTATGTAGTGAATCTTTTTTGCATGCATGATACAAAATTTCGCAAAATGTACTTGTTTTTATATGTTGCTTTTTGTAAACTATCAATGTGATAAATATGTCACGCTTGACCGCTTATTATAAGCTGAGGCTACACGGACGGCCGGGTCAAATGCCGAAGACCTGTTGAAGAAGCAGGGACTGCATCGTGGATGCAGCAGGGCAGAAAGACTGCCTGATTAATCGGGATTTCCCGCATATTGAGCAATCAACTCTGTGCCTGTAGTAATCTTTTATAGATAAGTGTGTGACAAATTGAATACATACAGGTGGTATTGGTTGATACTGCCTTTTTTGTTGGGAACCGGGAAGGGGAAAAATGAAAAAGTTTTATTTAGTTTTACTTGCGCTACTTATGACAGCATGCACAAACAAAGCAACATCTGTAAAAGAGACTGCAGCAAACACAAGTGGTAATTACACTGATGAAATGAAGATTGAGGACAATGAAGACCTAGATCCAGAAGCTGGTTCAGATTCTGTGGAACGTGCAGGTGACCACAAAGGAAGTCCTTATTTTACATCTTTAGATTATTACAATATGACAAGTAATGGCTCACTTTCAATTTTACCGAAGTTTAAAACAATTCAACAATCAAGTGAGTGGAGCTGTGGTGTAGCGTCGGCCTTAATGGTAATGGATTTCTATGGTAAAAGAGGAAATCTAGGTGAAGAGGATCTTGCAAAGCTACGTTCTAATGGTTTGACTCCAGGCCCTACATCGGTAAAACAAGCCGTAGAAATGTTTAAGGGCGTTGGTGGATTCTCCGTTGAATCCAATTATGACCATGTTGGTGAAGATCCACATGAGGTTTTCCCTCTATCACGTTTTAAGGAAGAAATTCAGGCAGGACATCCAATTATGGTTTGCTGGATTGAATGGGGTGGACATTGGCAAGTGGTAATCGGCTATGATGATATGGGAACAGAAACAACACAAGATGATGTAATGATTATGGCAGACCCATATGATACAACTGATCACAACCAAGATGGTTACTTTATTTATGGTGCTGAACGTTTCTACTATAACTGGTCTATGTATGATTTCTTCGCAGAAGAAGGAAACGAAGACTATGAACGTGATGCATTATTTGTGTTAGCAAAGCCAGAATAAAAAATAAAGCAGATTTCATGCACATGTGAAATCTGCTTTTAGTTTATTATTAGCAATAAATAAAAATACCGTATTTCTACGGTATTTTTTGATAAGTGGAGCTAAGGAGGATCGAACTCCTGACCCCCTGCTTGCAAAGCAGGTGCTCTCCCAGCTGAGCTATAACCCCATGTATATCAATTCGATGAGTTTACCGAAAATGGTGGGCCTGAATGGACTTGAACCAGCGACCTCACCCTTATCAGGGGTGCGCTCTAGCCACCTGAGCTACAGGCCCAACTTCATCGAATGCTTTAATATAATATCAACCACAGCACCTAGTGTCAACATATTTTTACAATTTTTTAGAAATAATTTTGGAATCTTGAGAAGCAGAAGGTATAGAGTGATTTATGCTGATTTTAACTGAATTTCTCTGTGTGGAATTGCGATGAATATTCGTCTATGGTAAAGTTAGCAAGGATATGCGGAGGTTTTGCATGGAAGGTTTTATTATATGGTGGGCAGGGACTGTTGGAAAGTTCTTATCACCTAAATTATCAATCTTTTTAGTTAGTGTATTACCACTCATTGAAGAACGTGGTGGATTATTACTTGCCAAGATGCTAGGGGTTCCTATGTGGGAGGCAGTATTCTGGTGTGTGATTGGAAATATTTTACCGATACCATTTATTTTATTTGGCATTAAGAAATTAATTCATTGGTTATCTACACACCACTTATCAAAGATTGCTGAATGGCTGGAACAGAAGGCGATTAAGAATAAACCGAAAATTGATAAGTATGGATTCTGGGGTTTGGCACTATTTGTAGGTATTCCATTACCTGGAACAGGTGCTTGGACGGGATGTTTAATTGCGGCTTTGTTTGAAATGGACTTAAAAAAAGCAACCCTATCAATTTTGATTGGAGTTGCAATGGCCGCAGTCATTATGACACTTGTATCCTATGGATTACTAGGTGCAGTGTTTGGCTAAGATCTCAATTAGAGATCTTTTTCTTTATATTTACTAATGAGATTATTCTAGTACGGTCTCAAGTAGTTCAACAATACCTTGGAAGTCATTAATCGTAGCAGATAAGAATGGAAGATTATGTGCCTTTAAAGAATCACTAGCGATAGCTATGACTTTTGCGTTAGCTTTCTTTGCGGCTAGGACACCGTTGATTGAATCTTCAAAGATAATGACAGGGTTTTTTACGTGAAGACGTTTCATGGCTTCTAGATACATTTCGTATTTATTCGTATATGTACCATCATCGTAGACGATTGTATCGGGATTAATCCATTGGTCTAAGTGAAATTGAGATACGTAGAAATCAATATTTTCTTTAATAGATGCAGAGGCGATTGTAAATGGAATATTGTTTTGTTTGAGATATTGAAAGAATTCAATGACACCAGGTGCTAATGAAGCGTTAGGATTACTTTTTACATACTCACGATATAGTGCTTCTTTTTCGGTGGACAAACGCTCGCATTCTTCTTTGGAAAGTGTGTTATTTGTCATACGTTGAATTAAATCCACATTGGCTAGGCCCCAGTATTTTTGAATAAGTGTTTCTTTTGTCATATGCTTTCCAATGACTTTCATTGCGATGGTATCCCAAGCCTGAATATGGATATCTGTATCAAAGAATAGGGTGCCATTGAAGTCAAAAATAATTCCGTTATAGCGCATGGTGTCTCCTTTTTTGATTATTATACATATTATTGATGCGTATGACACTCGATTGTGTTTTAATATATGAAAAAAGAGGGAGATAGTTATGCAATACAGTGCTCTAATCGTTGCGGCAGGTAGTGGAACAAGAATGAAGCTTGGATATAATAAGGTTTACGCAAAACTATCGGATGGTACAACTATTTTGGATAAAACACTTTCTGTGTTTTTAAATGATAGTGATTGTGTGCAAATTGTTCTGGTAACAGATTGTGCAGAACACTTTGAGAAGGAGCAGGGAAGAAAAGATGGTAGGATTGTATTTGCTAGTGGTGGAAAGACACGACAGGATAGTGTTTATAATGGACTACGTGCGGTGCTAGCGGATATTGTTTTGGTTCATGATGGCGCTAGACCATTCTTGGATGAAGAATCACTGGAAAAGATAAAAAAGACAATGGAAACAGAGAAAGCAGCTTTATTATGCGTTCCATGCAAGGATACAGTAAAGCATGTTCAGGACGGATATGTTGTTGAGACATACGAGAGAAGTACATTGCAGTGTGCACAAACACCGCAAGCATTTAAAACAGAATTATTACTTACATGCATGCATAAAGCAATGAATGATCATTTTGTTGGTACGGATGATGCTTCCTTGGTGGAGAAGTATTCTGATGTAAGAGTAGCAGTCGTTGAGGGAAAATACTCGAATTATAAAATCACAACACCAGAAGATATGAAATAAAAAATTGGATAGATTTTTTATCCAATTTTTTATATTTGTCAAAATAATAAAAGAAATATTTTAGTTAGCATTGTCTAATAAATCAATGTTATATAAAATATATAGTGAAATTAATCACATGTTATATACATGCATAATTGATTGAGTGAGAACATAAAAAGGGGAGGACAATATGTTATTTCACATTAGCGGGGATACGGCCATATATCAATGGGTCGCAATGTTAGGGGTACTTGCGAGTTTAATCTTGTTGAATGAGTTTTCTCGTCGAACAAAGTTTGGCGGTATCTTGATGTTTTTTGTTTTACCATTAATTTTAACAGTTTATTTTATCGCAATTTATGTATCAGCTAGAATGGGTGCAGAGTGGGCATTGCACAATCAGACATATTTATACATGAATGGTTGGTTCCATTACGCAAAGTTATATGCATCACTAACTGGGTGTATTGGATTTATGATGATCAAATACAAATGGGGTATTGGAAAGCAGCACTGGTTCCGTGCATTCCCATTTGCGATTGTCGCAATTAATATCTTGATTGCAGTAGCGAGTGACTTTGAATCAGCGATTAACGGATGGTATAAGTGGTGGCTATCTTCTGAAGGTGTTTGGTTATATGGTGGTTGGCACAATGTATTTAATGGATTAGCTGGTTTAATCAATATCTTCTGTATGACAGGTTGGTGGGCTGTATATTCTTCTAAGGATGAGAAGGATATGGTATGGCCAGATATGATTTGGGTGTATATCTTAATTTATGATGTATGGAATTTCGCATATACATACAACTGCTTACCAACACACACTTGGTTCTGTGGTGTTGCGCTCTTACTTTCACCTACAATTCCAGCATTGTTATGGAATAAGGGCGGATGGATTCAAAATAGAGCAAATACTTTATGCATTTGGTGTATGTTTGCACAGGTATTCCCATTATTCCAAGAAATATTGGCTGATGGCACAAAGGCATTCCCATGGGTTACATTACCAGCATTATACGCAGATGGAACATTAAATGGTATCGTAGCAGGTGGAAGTGCAAATGCAAATCCAACAATGATGACGATTGTTAGTGGATTGGCACTTGTAGTAAACCTTATCGCAATCATCTACATTATCCGCACTTGTATGAAGACAAAGAAAAATCCATACAAGGGTGAAGTATTTACAGAATTTAAGTATTACAAAGAGGCAGCTGCTCGTGCAGTAATGGACTAATTCACAATCGAAAGGGATAGAATCATAAAAGGTAGGTCCTAAGAAGTATATTACACTTCGAGGACCTATCTTTTATTACAGAGAAGGATTGGAAAATAATAGAAGAAAAAATAAAGACAAATTAATAACGAAAATGACAAAAAGTTTACTAAAAATTGAAACAACATTTGTTTCAATCCAAGACAATGTAACATAAAATTGATATAGACAACAAAATGATTTGTTTTGTTTATAAACACATCCTTTGAATACGAGATATTACTAGACTTAGTTTGAAAAATAGTTAGTGAATCCACATTTCCGAGTAGCGTTGATGGAGGGATATCACAATACCTAGTATACTCTTGTACAAAGTAAAACGCTGCAGAAATTATTGAGGGGGAGAAATTAATGCATAGCAATTTTCGTTTTATGAAGGGAATACAGAGGGTGTTTACGCTTCTATTATCATTTGTGATTGTAATCGCCGGCTTTATTCCTGGAAAGTCAGTCGTTTGGGCTGAGGATACAACCGGTTTTCAATTTACTAAGTTAATTGTAAAGAATTCATCTACTGGAGCACAGGTTGCAGATCTATTGCAAGGAGATGTCCCTGAACTTAAAACAGGGGTAATTTACTCGTTAGATATAGAGTATGTAGTTCCGTCTTCTTTACAGTTTTCAAATACCTATTTTCATTTGAATCTTGGAAATGGCGCATATATTACAACTCTTCCAGGATCCACATTTACAGAAGGACCAATTACTGCGACGGGATTTGAGAAGCTTGTAAAGACGCCAACTGGTACAGGTACCTCTCCATATGGATATCCTGCTGCAGGGTCAGAACAAGCAAGAAAT
This sequence comes from uncultured Solobacterium sp., assembly GCA_963525775.1. Classification (GTDB taxonomy): domain Bacteria; phylum Bacillota_I; class Bacilli_A; order Erysipelotrichales; family Erysipelotrichaceae; genus Bulleidia. The sequence continues at coordinate 5,762 of CAURLC010000008.1, forward strand.
GGTGAATTAATCTATAAGACAAAGACTTCCCTAACAAATGTAGCTTCTGCTGGGGAAATCAGTTTTAGTATTGATAGTGCATATCTAAACCAGGATCCAAACCAAATTTTATCGAATTTAATTCAGGTTAGTTTAAGTACTGATACAACTCCAACTATAGATTCACGTTCTTTTAATGCAAAGTCAACAGAGGAATTTAGATATAATTTCTGGACAGATCAATCTTCTGAGACAATTAGTAAAGGTGATACTACATCATCATTAACAGCATCAATTATCGGTGGTTTATCTTTGACTGAAGCCAATAGTAAGACAACTGTTGAAATTGAATATCCAAGTGATATTGAATTTGTTTCTCTTGAAGAGACACAACTCTATCATAGAAATGGCACAGTTATATCTACAACCGAAAGTGGTGGTATTAAGACTACAAAATTAGAATGGGATGAGCCAGGTTCTTATTCTGGAACTCCGAAATTTGTGCCACATGTTAAGGTTCCATCAAATTCTACACGTGCGAATGGATCGAGTTTTAATATTGTTTTAAAGAACTTTAAAAAGACAATTTGGAATGATACACCGAATGTTGGTCGTACATCTAGTAATGTTTCGACAATGGTAGTTAAGATGATTGACGGTGTTGATCCAGAGCAAGTAACATCTCACGCTTTAACAGATACAGCAGTTAACTGGGCGTATAAAAAATATGATACTTATAACGTACGTTTAGGTTCCTTACTGATAAAAAATGAACTAGCAATTCCAACAAAGCCAAAGACAATTGAAATGACGATTGATGAGACGGATACTGCTATCATTCGTGGTGTAACAATTCCATATCACCCTGATATGACGTATGGAAATATCTATTGGACATCTGCTAGTGGTGCTAGTGGTGTAGCTTCCCCAAGCATCTTAAAAAAGTCTAATAAGGTTTCTGCTTTAATTACAAATACTGCGTTAGGTTTAGATATCGATGATTCTATCAAATCTATCAAAGTTGATTTGGGACCGATTCCTGCAAAATATGATGGCGTGCGACCTCAAAGTGATCTGTTAGATACATGGGATCCAAATAATCAGTTTATTTCTGATGGGGAATTCTATGGCTGGTCTTATATTCCAAATGGTGTATATGGTAGCTGGAAAGTAGGAACGAACGAAAATGTTAAGACAACTGTAAAATTCTATACGACAGGTACAACACCAACAGTTGGCGATACTTATTACTTAACAGGAAAGCCAAAGGTGCCAGAAGTGAAAAATGGTGTTGGTACTATTAGTGAGAGACAAATTTTAGGTGGAGAGTCATTTACGGTATCAGGACGTATTGATGATGCGAACTGGGACTGGAATCCACTTCAAGAACCTGAGATCTATATGATTATGCCTGAGGGCTTCACATATTCCAACTTACAAGTAACAGAAGGAACATTAAGTAGTCCAACATATGTGGGTGAGTTTGAAAAAGATGGTGAGAAGATTAAGGTTTGGAAGTATTCCATCGATATTGGTCATGAGACAAGAGGTCAATATCAACCTGACTTTACTAGCAAGAATATGACGGTGAAGTTTGATGTTCATGCGGACAAGACGGTTAAGGTTGCGACATATCACATTAATGATTTCTTAGGTATTACAACGAAAGATTTCGATGAGATTGGGGCAATCATTAAACCAGAAAAGTGGGATCATAGCAACTGGAATACAGATAAATATACAGCGGTATTTGGTACAGCAGTTAACTCAGGTAAGACAATGGTTTCCTTATCTGAGAGTACTGGTGTAAAGGTGAACCAAGCTGCAGAAGTCAATGCACATTCTTCCCTAATCGATAAGAAGACAGGAGCAGAGCTTGTCTACAACAATACTTCTGATACAACGGTTCTACTAGAAAAGGGTGATACGACGACCATGCGTATCAAACTCAGAAATAACCGTGGACAACCAATTAATTACGCAAATGTATTTATTCCATTGCTCAATGAGAATTCAGACTTTGGGCCTGCATTCATGCCAGATGGATCGAATAAATTACCGCTCAAGCTGGAACAGGTAGAATCGACACCTAACTTTGAAGTGAAATATATCAAGTTAAAGCCAGGAAAAACATATACGCTCAATCACGCTCCACAACCAAGTGATTATGATATTGTAACAAATCCAGAAGATGCCAATATGCTAATGCTTGTGGCGAAAACAACTGTAAGCGATGGCGATGGTGGAAGAATTGAAGTTACATATAAGGCTGATAATAACTTGTCTATGTCTTATAACGATAAGATGGATGTTATTACCCCAGTGCTAGATTATGACATTAATGGTAACCGTTCAACACTGACACTTGAACCTGCTGCCATAACATATCATAGTTCTTCGGTTAAAGTTACAAAAGAATGGAAGAATTATGATGGAACTACATTGACAGCTCCAGTAAATGAAGTAGAGGTTGAACTATATCGCGATGGAACAGTTGTTGAAAAGAAGAAGATTACAGCGGACAATAACTGGGAAGTATCCTTTGATAATATCGAGGTGTTAAACCCAGCTACTGGTACTAATTATCAATATACAGTCAAAGAAGTTGGAGTAGATAGTTCTAATAAGATACAGATTGATAATTCTTGGTACAGTACAACTGTAATAGGTAATGTGGATCAAGGATTTACAGTCACGAATAAAAAGTCTTTAGAAGCTACACCACTGATTCCAGCAACGACGACAAAGACTATTACAAAGGAATGGACAAACCTTTCACAGTCAGAAATTGATTCACTTTCTACAACGATTGCTTTATATAAGAATGGCAATAAACTTCAGGAAATGACAGTTGATAAAAACAATCAATTTACAGCAACATTCTCTAACTTGCCGGTAACAGACACAATCACTTCTGCCGCTAATGTTTATACATTCAAAGAACTTGATGATAATGGTAATACGGTAGAAGAAGGAGATACAATTACAATTGATGGTAGAGACTTTACAGTACACTATGATGGCACAAAGATTATCAATAACTATGTACCAAGACCTGTAGTGGTTGATCCTCCAGTTAAGAAGATTGTAGAAGGTAATCCAACGAACGCATCAACATTCCATTTTGAGATGAAGGCGGTTAATCCAACCAATCCAATGCCAGATGGCAGTGTAAATGGTGTAAAGCAATCTACTGTAATTGGAAGTGGTGAAGTTGAATTTGGTACTTTTGAAATCACACAAGCCGGTACGTATCAATATTTGATTTCTGAAATCAATGATGGTATTGAGAATTATACCTACGATACAACAATCTACACAATTACATTTGATGTACGAGATGTTGCTGGACAGCTTGTAGCTGATAAACGTGTTGAAAAGGGAGACGGGACAGTAGTGGATGAAGCGGTATTTACAAATGTTTACAAAGCACCGTTATCTACCCCAAAGACAAGTGATCAAAACAATAACCTATTGTTATATGCAATGATGATGATTGTATCTTTACTTATGGTAATTTTTACAAAACATAAAAAGCAGACATATCTAAATTAAAGAATATGAACATAAATTTTGATTGTAAAATCTTATATTAACTTTCTTGCTCAGGTAGTATTATTTGGATTTTTGTTTCATAATAGATATGAACTGATAAATAATTTGGAGGTATATAGTTTATGAGAGGAAACATATTACACAACAAATGGTTTACTAAAATCATGTCACTTCTTACTACATTAATGGTCTCAGTCAGTTTGTTATTACCAAATGTGACTGTAGTTAATGCGACAAATACATTACAAATTGCACAGTACATAAGTAACTCTGGGACTGTAAGTGGAGTGACTGGAAGTAATAATGGTACATATAATGGTACTTGGACTGCAGACGTGCCAATTGCTGATGTTATGTCAGAATTAGCCCCATATATGACAACTTACGGTAATCTTTACCCATGGAATATCGATGGGACTAGTGGAAAAGTTGCTAGTATCAAATACAGTGTTACATTCCCTACGGAAGCGACTATTGGCACTCCAACAACTGCGAGTACATCAGCAATTATTCCAGGGACAACAATTACATATTCTATTACTGGAAATGTAGTAACCTTTGATTTACCTTTAGCACAGCAAAACTGGGCTGGTATCAATACACTTTATCAAAGTGATATGAATGCTGGTACGCAGAATAGAAAAGTAACTCTTACAATTCCATATAGCATCAGCGCAAATGGATATGTTGCTGCAAATGCAATTGATGAGAACTTAAAGATTAATAGTACAGGTAGTTTCGGCTTTTATACAGGAAGTAGTTTCCTACGTATTCCTACAAGATTCCAAGTTGATACAGCCACAATCTCATTAACGAATAGTTTTGCAACAAGCAATGTGTTCGAACAACCAACCGTTACAAATTCAAACGAGACAGTAAATGTTGATGCAGATTTATTAATAGATAATGATACTGCGAAAAATGCAGTAACAAAGCAAAAGACTGATGATCTGAACTTTGTTGGCTTGTTCCATGCAAAGACAATCAAAGATCAGATGGCAACTATTGAAGCAAATTATGCCGCAGCAGCAAATCAAATTAGTTTAGCAAACTTAAATACATCTTTTACAGCAACAATCACATTGCCAACTGGTTTAAGTTTTGCAGAAATTCCATCATTATCAAATACTACATTAGAAGGTGCTAATGGTTCATTTGTTATTAGTAATGTAACTGGTGATATACAGAGTGCCACAGTGACATTCGAACTTGTCAATGCAGCAAACATTACAAACTTTACAGATTTAAAGAATGCAGTAAACGCTGTGGATGACGATATGAAAATCAAAGTTCCATCAGCTCACTTTGATGCAAGATCTCTAGGCGGAGTAAATTATGAAGTAATTGGTGCAGTTACTGGAAATTTAACTGCAAATGCTACGAATAATATTAGTGGAAGTACAATCAACTTTGACTTGAAGTGGGTTGGTAAACAAATAGCAACAGGTGCGAGTGTAAACAATCCGAGTGCTATTGCGTTAACAATCAACTACCCTGCACCTCTAGAAAGAAATTATGAAGAAGTAATGACACTTCCAGGTGATATTCTAGTTGGAAGTGAAACACAGCATAATGCAGTATATGAAACTACAAAAGATGCAAGTCTTGCATTTACGGGTTCTTTAGATGTTTCTTCTGTTAAATCTCAGATGCATGAAATTGAAAATACATATAACAGAGCGAATGTTGATCCAACAACGATTGCATTAACAGACTATAGTTCAGTATTTACAGCTACATTAACACTTCCAAATGAAATGGACTTTGATACAAACCCAACTGTATCTCTGCTGCATGATAATGGTAAATATAGAATTACTTCACAGACAATCAATGGGAAAATGATTACAGTTACAATGACAGTAGCTGCCCCAGTAACTACATTTGCAGAACTAAAAGATGCAGTATTAGGAATGGAAGACACAATGGAAGTAGTGGTGGATGGTGTACACTTCAATAGTACAGCTCTCCCAAATACAAACTATACAGTTGTGGGATCTATGACAGGATTATTAACAGCTAAGGCTACGGATGGGGCAACAGGTAATGTTGTAACATTCGCATTAAAGTGGGATGCTGAACAAGTGCCATCAGGTGCCGACTCAACAAATCCAACAAGTAATAACATTACTTTTACGTTGAAGTATTTAGCTGCACCTGAGGCTGGAAATACATTAACACCAAAGACGGGTGATAACTCACACTTACCAATCTATATTGGTGCGATATTTATCGCTCTTGCTGGATTTGGATTTACTTTAGTAAAGAGAATTCATTCTAGTAAACAATAATAAATGCTTAAATAATAACGAATAGATTGAAAAGTTGAAGGGATGACTAAAGAGTGCTAGTAGTAGCATTCTGATAGAGTCATCCTTTTTTATAATACGATGAATGGTACTAGATCGTATTTTATAGTATTTAAATATAAAATCTAACATAGTAGGTTGTCTTTATGAATCTTTGTGGAAATAAATGATGTAACGTGAATATTACTGTAGAGGTGAGAAGATGAAATGTCCACGTTGTGGGAATGCTAAAAAAATGTATTTTTATAAAGGTAGCCATGGCTATTATTGTCGAAAATGTATTGGGTTTGGAAGACTATTACTTGAAGAGGAAGATTTAAGTGTAAAACTCCAAGATATCCATGATGATTGTAGTGAATACACCATGCAGTATCCTTTAACAAAATTTCAAGAAATAGTGTCAAAAGAGTGCCAGATGTCAATACGTAAACAGGATGTATTACTAGAATGTGTTTGTGGTGCAGGGAAAACGGAAATGGTACTTGCAAGTATTGCGGATGCGTTAAAAGAGAATCGAAAAGTTTGCTTTGCGATTGCAAGAAGGCAGGTAGTATTAGAACTATCAGAAAGATTACAGACCTATTTTACAAAAGCAAAGATTGTTGCGGTTTGTGGTGGCCATACAGATGTGCTTGATGGAGATTTAATCGTGTGTACTACTCACCAGTTATATCGCTACCAAGGGCAATTTTCATTACTGATATTAGATGAACCAGATGCTTTTCCGTATCGTGGAGATGAGGTATTACATGGGATTACAAAACATGCGTGCATAGGTCATGTCATCTACTTAACAGCGACACCAGATAGTTACCTGTTAAGTAGAGTGAAAGAAGGTACAATGCATCATATCGTGTTAAATAAAAGACCACATGGACATGATTTGCCAGTACCAAGACTTTTTATTTATCCATCGATAATATTGTTTTATGTATTGTTACGATGGATAAACGAACATGCATGCAATCCTATAATTATCTTTGTGCCAACGATAAAAACGGCAAAGAGATTCGGATATATTCTTAGTACATTAATGAAGTGCTATGTATGCACAAGTGAAAGTGATAATCGAGATTCTGTCATCCATGAATTTAAACAGGAAACAAATGGTATCATGATTGCGACAACAGTACTTGAAAGAGGTGTCACAATTCCAAAAGCAGATATTTGTGTATGGCATGCGAATCACCCTGTATTTGATGAGGCTGGCTTAATTCAAATGGCGGGTAGAGCAGGGAGAAGCTTTACATCACCAGAAGGAGATGTGCTGTTTTTGTGCAGTGAAAAGGCAGAACTTGTACAACTTTGCAAAGAAAAGATTGAGCAGGCAAATCACGTATGTATTGTTTAATGTGTGGAATGGAAAAAGGAGATGGAGATTTCGTTGATATCCTAGAGAATGATGATCCTCTTTGTCATAGATGCCGTAATAATTTAAATCGTGTCAGATTTCGTATGAAGTTTCATGGATATAAGCTATATGCAAGTTATGTTTATGATGATACTTTTGCGAAGATATTAGTTCAATACAAGGAATGTTTTGATGAAGCTTTGAAAACAGTATTTCTCTATCCATTACGTTGGTGGTTTATGATTCGATTTTTTGGATATACTGTCTGTTATTTACCAAGTTCAAAGGAGAAAATCGCAAAACGTGGGTTTCACCATCTAGAAAAGATGTTTTCATCGATTCCTTTACAACAGGCAAATCTCTTTGAAAAAGTGAATGATTTTGATCAGAAAAATCGTAGCGTTGAAGAGCGGATGAAGATGGTTGATAATATTGCATTAAAGAAACATTGTGATGTGCCTAAGAAGGTTTTATTGGTGGATGATACGATTACAACAGGTGCTTCTTTGTTGGGTGCACTTCGTTGTTTACAAGATTATGACTGTAAGATTGCAATCTATGTTGTAAGTGTGAATCATCTATGGCTAAAAAAGCCGAAAATATTCGGGAAATAAGGTGCTTTCTAGGGTGTTGGTGGTGCTTGTTGCATTGCCTTTTACATGCTGAAAATATATAATAAAATAGTTATTTAGTATAAAAAATATGGAGGCATTATGGCAAATTTTTTAAGTCGATTATTCAACGAAGACGCCCGTAAGTTAAAACAGATTCAAAAGAAGATCAAGCCAGTTTTGGATTTGGAAGAAGAATATAAAGCAAAGAGTGATGATGAACTCAAAGCGATGACACCTTATTTGAGAGAAAAACTCGCTGCAGGTGCTACTTTAGACGATATCTTTGTGGAGGCATTTGCGACAGCACGTGAGGCTTGCCGCAGAGTAATCGGTGAATTCCCATATCCTGTTCAGCTCATGGGTGCTGCTGTTATGCAAGGTGGTGATATCGCCGAAATGAAGACAGGTGAAGGTAAGACTTTAACATCTGTTATGGCGGTATATCTAAATGCCTTAGAGGGTAAAGGTGTTCACGTTGTAACTGTAAACGAGTACCTATCAGAGCGTGACTCCGCATGGATGGGAGAAATTCACCGCTTCTTAGGCTTAACAGTTGGCTTAAACCTTCGCCAATTAACAAAGGCTCAAAAGCGTGCAGCGTATGCATGTGATATTACATATACAACAAACTCAGAACTTGGATTTGATTATCTACGTGACAACATGGTCACTCGTGTTGAAGACCGTGTACTACGTGGTTTAAACGTTGCGATGGTCGATGAAGTTGACTCCATTTTAATCGATGAATCTCGTACTCCATTGATTATTTCCGGTGGTAAGAAAGATACAGCGAATCTTTATCTACAGGCTGACCGTTTCGTAAAGCGTTTGGTAAAAGATGAAGATTATGAATTAGATGTTAAGTCACGTACAGTTCAGCTAACGGAAAAAGGTACCGCAAAAGCAGAAGCTACTTTCCGTATTGAAAACTTATTCAATCTTGCGCATACGCAGTTATTGCATCACATCAATCAGGCTTTAAAGGCTAACTATGTGATGCTAAGAGATATTGAGTATGTCGTGGATGAAGAAAATGATGAGATTGTTATCGTCGATCCAAATACTGGTCGTTTGATGAAGGGTAGACAATGGTCTGATGGTTTACACCAGGCAGTGGAAGCCAAGGAAGGTATTTCTATCAAGCAAGAAACAACAACGCTTGCGACGATTACATATCAGAACTTCTTCCGTCTTTATAACAAACTTTGCGGTATGACTGGTACAGCGAAGACAGAGGAAGAAGAATTCTTAGAGATTTACAACATGTATGTATTTGAAATTCCAACGAATCGTCCAGTTGCACGTATTGACTATCCGGATGCGGTATATGGCACAAAGAAGGCAAAGTTCAATGCGCTTGTGGATGAGGTTGTAGAACGTCATGCGGCAGGTCAACCTGTTCTTGTAGGTACAATCGCGGTTGAAACTTCTGAATTGATTTCTAAATACTTAAAGGAACGCCATATTCCACATGAAGTATTGAATGCTAAAAACAACGCACGTGAAGCAGATATTATCGCTAAAGCTGGACAGAAGGGTGCAGTTACCATTGCGACAAACATGGCTGGTCGTGGTACTGATATTAAGCTTGGCGAAGGTGTTCGTGAGTTAGGCGGTCTTTGTGTATTAGGTTCTGAAAGACATGAATCTAGACGTATCGATAATCAGTTACGTGGACGTTCTGGTCGTCAAGGAGACCCAGGTATGTCACGTTTCTATGTATCTGTACAAGATGATCTAATGGTTCGTTTCGGTGCGGAACACATGGAAGCGTTATTTGCGAAACTGGGTGATACAGTTATCGAGTCTAAGACAGTTACACGTTCTATCTCTGGTGCACAACGCCGTGTAGAAGGTGTAAACTACGATGCTCGTAAGCAGTTATTACAATATGATGATGTTATGCGTCAACAGCGTGAAACAATGTATGATACAAGAAATTTCATTCTTGAAAATGATGATGTTCACGCAGTCATTCACGATATGTTTAAGCGTGTTATTTCCGATATTGTCGCAGCACACTTCAATAGTGAAGCTAAAGATCATGACCTAAATGAACTCATTGCGGCTTTAGATGGTATTGGGTTTAAAGGTGTTGTTCGTGTAGAGGATATCGAGGGACGTACTGAAAATGATGTTGTGGATATCTGTTTAGAACAGGCTTGGTCTGATTATGAACAGAAGATTGAAAAAGTAAAAGATAAGGTACTACCAATTGAGAAGGAAGTATCCTTACGTATGATTGACCGTGCTTGGTCTAACCACATCGATACGATGTCGAAGTTACGTGATGGTATTGGTTTACGTTCTTATGCGCAAAGTAATCCTCTACAGGCATATGTCACAGAAGGATTCAACTTATTTGAAGATATGATGCGTACAATTTCTCGTGAAATCGTAGCGTTCTGTATGAATATCCGTGTCGTGGATGGACCTGAACAGGAGGCGTAACCATGGAATTGTATGAGATGAGACAAAGCGTTTCACAGTGCCAAGCAAAATTGGAGTCGCTTGGCCACTCTCTTTGACTTGGAAGGGAAAGAAAAACGTTTAGCAGAAAATAATGCCTTAATGGCAGAAGCTGACTTCTGGAATGACCAGAAGAAAGCGCAAAAAATTATTCGCGAAAGTAATCAATTAAAAGCTTTAATTGAAACACACCAATCCTTAACTGATTCCTTTGCGGAATTAAGCGAAGGAATCAGTGAGTTATCATCCTCCTTTGATGAAGATATGAATGAACTCATCAGTGAAGAATATGTTGAGACAATGAAGAAGTTTGAAGAGTTTGAAATTCAAATTCTATTGTCTGGACCATATGATGATCATAATGCCATTTTAGAAATTCACCCAGGTGCTGGTGGAACAGAAGCAATGGATTGGGCCGCTATGTTATATCGCATGTATATGCGCTGGGCTGAAAGAAAAGGATTCAAGATTGAACTAATGGATTATCAGGAAGGTGAAGAAGCAGGCATGAAATCCTGTTCTGTTCTCATCCAAGGTCCGATGGCGTATGGTTACTTGAAAGCAGAAAGTGGAGTACATCGTTTGGTTCGTATTTCACCATTTGACTCTAACGCAAGAAGACATACATCCTTTGCGTCGGTAGAAATCATGCCAGAATTTGAAGATGATCTTGAAATTGAAATTGATGATAAAGATTTAGATATTATCACAATGCGAGCTTCAGGTGCTGGCGGTCAGCATATCAATAAGACAGACTCCGCTGTACGTATGACACATATCCCTACTGGGATTACTGTGTTCTGCCAATCGCAGCGTTCGCAGATTCAAAACCGTGAAGCGTGCTTGAATATGTTGAAGTCAAAGTTACTACAACTCAAAATTCGTGAGAATGAAGAGCGTGCAGCTGCAGTAAGAGGTGAAGTGAAGGCAAATGAATGGGGTTCTCAAATTCGTTCCTATGTCTTTGCGCCATATACAATGGTAAAAGACTTGCGTACCGGTCATGAAGCAGGCAATGTACAAGCTGTCATGGATGGCGAAATTGATGGTTTCATTGATAGTTACTTACGTAGTATGATTAAGGCAGATGAATAAAGAACTGCACTATCAAATCACAGATAAACAAAACGGTCTTACAGTAAAGGCCGTTTTATCGTCTTTGGGTTTTAGTCGTCATGAAATCTCACGCTTTAAATTCTCGGCATATCAGATGTATTTGAATGGAGAACCTGTGATGGTCAACCAAGTTGTACATACAGCAGATATTCTGATGATTGAAGAATTGAATCTAGAAACATATCCACTTCATCCAAGTGTCATACGACCAGACATCTTGTATGAAGATGAAGATATTGTGATTGTGGATAAACCTGCAGGTATACCATCTCATCCAAGTCATCTTCATTTAACGGATGATATGGGAACAATTCTAAGAGATTATTACCAAGATGAGCACTTTGTGATTCGTCCAATAGGACGATTAGATAAAGATGTATCAGGTATTATGATTTATGCGAAAAATCAACTCTCTGCCGCAAGATTAACAGCACAAAGGAAAGATGGAATCCTTCAGAAGCATTACTACGCAATCACTGAAGGACAACTAGAAGATAAAGCTACACTAATTTTTTCCTTGTTGAAGGAAGATGGGAAAATGATAAAATCCTTCAATCAAGGAGGAAAACAATGTATTACAGAATATGAAGTAATGAAAAGGTATCAAACAGATTGCCTGATAGAAGTGCATTTACAAACGGGAAGAACACACCAGATACGTGCTGGTTTTGCGGGGATTGGTCATCCACTTTGTGGGGATACGTTGTATGGTGGTAGTACACAATGGATTAAGCGACCAGCATTGCATTGTGCAAGAATTGAATTCTTACAACCCTTTACCAAAGAGAAGATGATTCTAGAATCACCATTACCAGAAGATATGAAAAGAAAGTAGTTAGACTACTTTCCCTTGTTTGTAATATTGAATCATCTCAGTTGTAAGTGAGGCATTATCTAGACTGTTAATCTCTTCCTCATGGTCTGCCCACCGTGCAACACGTAACTCATTTTCATCCATCTGGATAGGAGAATCACCATGTGCTTTACACCAAAATCCGAATAGTAATGTGGATGAGAAAGACCATGGTTGAGATTTATAGTACTGAATATCAGTTACATCTAGACCTGTTTCTTCTTTTACTTCACGCTTTACGGTTTCTTCGATTGTTTCACCAATTTCACAGAAACCGGCAACCAGTGCATAACTTTGGTAGTGACCATGTGCATACTTCGTTACGAGAATCTGACCTTTGTCATTGGTAATACCAACGATAACAGCAGGTGAAATCTTAGGATATACAATATTTGAGCAATGTGGACAACGCATCGCTCTTTCTTTTTGATCAAAGTCCATTGGATGTCCACACTTACCACAATATTTATTATCTTGAATCCAACGATACAGCTGCCAGGCTGTAATCGCCGCAAAACCTAAAATTTGATTTTCAAAGGTACGCATCGCACGGAAGGATACCTTAATATGATCAAGACTTGTTAAGTCAGCGAGGAAGAATTTTATATCGTCGATAGAAAATAGATAATAACAACTACTTTCCTGGGAAATTTCATGATAGCGATAAAAGTGATGTTCGTCTTTCATTAAGACTTGGTCTTCTTCAAAAGAGAAGATAATATCATCATCGGCAGGCGTAACACCTGTTTGAAACGCATTCTTATAAACGTGTGGGTAGATATCTTGTATCATCTTATGACCTCCTGGAAATAAGAAATGGTCCTTATCGGACCAACAATAATATTATAGAACAAAAAAATTTTTATTGTAAGACTATTAAATTTAAAAGCGGATGCTATAGTAAAGGTGCAAAGAGAAGTACCCTAGAAGAAAGGATAAGGAGGTACAAGCTCATGAAGGAAGTGTTACTCAATTACAGTTTACGCTCCAACATTTAACAAAGATCGTTAAATGAAATGTTTCTCAAGAAAAGTTGAGGACAGACCAATGGACAATTTAAAATAAAAATAGAATATAAATAATCATTTGTGAAAAACAAATTATTCTGAAATCCGTATTTCAGTAGCGAAGTATCGCAAAAAAGATAATGCAGTAAATCTATAGCATCAAGAAAGGTCTCGCAAAAATAAACCGGTGGATTGAAACAGCAGGGTTTAATCGAGGCCTTTTTTGATGCCTATGCGACAATGTACGTTTAAAGTTTATAATATATATTTACATTGCATTGTAATATGAATTATAAATGAAAGGAGTGGAATTAATGGCAAATAAAGAAAATATGACACTGCGAATCGATCATGATATTAAAGTACAGGCAACGAAGTTATTCAAATCTTTAGGGCTTGATATGAGTACTGCTACTGAAATGTTCTATCGACAAGCATTACAACATCATGGACTACCATTTGATGTGAGAATCGAAGAGCCAAATATAGAGACACATGCGGCGATGGAACCTACACCAAAGAGAAAAAATTTCAATGGTCCTTTTGATAGTGTTAAAGAACTGATGGAGTCATCAGATAGATAAATTGTTTTATATAAATAAACTATCAGAAGTAGTTGTTATAAGAAATAACTATATAAAATACATGCATGAATGAGAATTAGTATATATAGTTATTTGTTTAAATATATATTAAAAGCAGTACATTTAACCATTTTGGTGTTATGTACTGCTTTTAAAATACTATGATTGTATAGAAACTTATGTCATTGATTCTGCACGAGCTTGTCTTTTCATTTATGCGGTTGGAATAAGAATCGAATGACATAGATGGAAGTGATACATGGTAGGACTACCGGAAGTGGGATGGCGAAGAAGATTGGGGTAATAAAGCCAAATATTACGACAGCTAGTACATGATATGCAATGATTGCAATCTGTTTAAATTGAATCTGTTGATTTAGTTTTGCGGATATTTGGATTGCAAAAATTAAATCACTTAAACGTTTACGCGTTAATATAATATCGTTATCTTCAGAATCTAAATTCTGACTAATGCCAAATTGAACATTCAAATCAGCGGTAGATGAGGAGGTAGAGCCATCGGCATTAGCATACATACTGATAGAGTCATGCGAGCATGATTTTATCAGATTTTCTTTTTCGTTCATATCTACATTTGCATGAATGTTTTTAATGTTGAAATTGTTTTGGATATATTGAATTTCTTCATCATTTCCACGTGCAAATAAATGTACATCTGTTAGTTCTTTGAGTGAATGAATTGCTTGTATACTATTTGGGACAATTGGCTTTTGCATAGCGATTAGACCTAGTACTTGGTCTTGGCCAATTAGGATAAATACTTTCTTTCCTTGCTCTACAAGTTTATCAATCTCTTGGCTTGTGGAAGGGTTGATTACATCTGTGTAAGATAAATCATGACCATTACATAACTGATAGGTATTTTGAATTGTATCGCTTTGATGTGTCTTTTGGAAATTTGTTAGAACACTTAAGTTTACAGAAGAAATCTTCTGTGATTTTAAGTAACGTGTAATCGCTCTAGAGTAACTGTCATGTCGTTTGTTGGATAGCGTATATGCAATATAACGCATGATATTTAAGTCTGTATCATCAAGTGGAATAAAATCAGTTACTTCAGGTTTTGAAGCTATCAATATATCGTCTTGTTCGAGGAACAATGTTTCAGCTTTACCTGCTGTTTCTAGTGCATCTACATTACGGAATAGCACATGGTTTTTGGCAGCGTAGATTGCCTTTTCTAGTACTTCTTTTTCGGATGAGATTGTTAATGCATTCATTGCAACGGAAGCTAGTACTGCAATCGAAACACTGATTGCGATAGAGAAAGATTTACCAACTAGAATCCAGCCGAAGAATAAAATAATAGCTGCGATAATCGAATATAAGAATAAGTATTTAGAGAAGTTTTTAAATGGTGAATCAAATGATTTATCATTCGCTGTTTCTTTCGCAAGTTTTGCGAATTGTAATAGGGTAGTCTTTTCGCCAATCTTCTCTACTTTGATCTGTAGAGAACCTTGTATACAGCGTGTGCCTGCATATACATAGGAACCTTCAGACTTTGTGATATTGGATTGGACTCCAGTTAACGTAGATTCGTCAACAGATGCATAACCTTCAACAACAATGCCATCACAAGGAATATTTTCATTTGGTCGAATAATTAGAATCTGATTCTTTTTGAGTTGACTGGTTTCTTCGATTACTTCGCCGGTTTTATTAAAGACAGCTGTATTTTCTGGGATATATTGTTTGATGTTCAATGATGTTGTGGATATTTGTTGCATGTATTTTAGAAACTTTGTTTTATAGAGATTTGTACCAAGAATTGTAATCACTGAAATCATAAATGGGTACGCATTTACGGTATTTTGAATTGTGAGTAAGGTACCGTATAAGAAAGAAATACCAATCGCAATACTACCGATGGTTGCGGATGATGGATTCTTCTTTTGAATCTCCTCTTTTGCATGCATGAATATGATGCGTCCTACATACAAGGAATAAAATGAGAATACTAATCCAATCCAAGGTGTAATATGTAATATCCATAGTACTGTTAATAGGATTACCTCGAACACGAAGACAAATAAGATGCGATAATTTGGCTTGGTTGGATTTTTATCATCTTGTTGGATGAGAAAATCTGAAGTTGGGATTTCACGTGTATATGCATGATATCCACATGCTTTAATTTTTCCAATGATATTATCTGCTGAAATGATATTTGGGTCATATTCTACAGTTACATTGCGGTCGCTTAAAGCAACCGTTACAGTAACGATTCCTTTTGTGTTGATTAAGTGTTGATAGATTGTATCAGCACTTGCGTTTAAATACAGATTTGCGACCGAAAATGTTTGTTTCTTTGTTTCCATGGATATCCTCTGTTATATTTTACAAAATTATCATCAGAATAGGAATGTAAATTCTGTGATAGATAAAAGAAAACACATGGAATCCATGTGTTCGTGATACAAATTATCTTCCGCGGAAACTGAAGACTACAATGATGGCACTGACTACTAGTTGCACAATCGATCCCGGCAATACACCAAGCGTATCGTAAATGACAAGTAGAAGACGTGGTACTTTGAAACTGCCATTTAGATTTCCTGTTAAATATAGAGCTAGAAGTACCGCTGCATATAGAAACCAAATTGTACCGAAGATGATACCAGCCCAATCCTTTTTCTTCTCCATAATTTTGTTCCTCCGTAAAGAATTATACCATTCTTATCGCATATAAAAACTAGTTTTTGTATATATTAACAATACAAATGTTATTTCATATTTTGAATGAAAGGGTTATTTTATAATTTTGGTTAGTATTATCTAACAAAAAAGCATGGAATTGATGCGGATTTGTTTTTGTTTGACAAATATTGAGTATAATTATAACGAGGTGATTAAATTATGATACAGGATAGAATCAAAAAGTTAAGAGCTTTGATGGCTGAACGTAAGATTGATGTATATTATATTCCAAATGAGGATGACCATCTTTCTGACGAATACACAGCTGATTATTTTAAGTGTAAATCATACATGTCTGGTTTCAGTGGTGAAGCTGGATGCACAATTATCACAAAGGATTTCGCAGGTCTTTGGACGGATGGCAGATTCTTTACACAGGCTGAAAATGAACTTCAGGGAACTGGTGTAACACTAATGAGACTGCGTCAAGAAGGTGTACCAAATCCAATCGACTTCTTGATTGCGAACACACCAAAGAATGGTGTGTTAGGTTTTGATGGTGCAGTGGTTTCTGCTAGAAATTACTTACATCTAACAAAAGCTTTAAAAGAAAAGAATGCGAAGTTATATACAACAGAAGATCTTGTTGGCATGGTTTGGGGTAAGGAAAGACCTACAATGCCAATGGAAGAATTATATGTACTTCCTAAGAAGTATACAGGGGAAGAAGCATCAGAAAGAATTGCACGTACAAGAGAAGCAATGAAGGCTGCTAACTGTGATGTAATCTTATTGACAGCATTAGAAGATCCATGCTGGTTATTAAATATTCGTGGTAACGATATTGCATGTACACCAGTTAGCTATGCATTCGCTGCAATCACAAATAAGAAGCTCTACTATTATGTAGACGCAAAGAAGATCAATGCGAAAGTAGCGAAGTACTTCAAGGATAATAAGGTAACAGTACGTCCTTACAATGCGTTAATGAAGGATTTACAGAAATTAGAAGGTAAGAAGATCTGGGCAGATATGGGACATCTCAATTCCAATCTATATAAAGCATTAGTAGGTAATGAAATCTATGATGCAATTTCACCAGTTGCTTACTTCCGTGCAATCAAGAATAAGACAGAAATTAAGAATACCCGTAACGCACACGTAAAGGATGCAGTTGCGATGGTGAAGTTCATCTATTGGGTAAAGAATACTGTTGAAAAAGGTAAGATGACAGAAGTGACTGCACAAGATCATTTATATGCATTACGTGCAGAACAGAAGGATTACATCGAACCATCTTTTGAAACAATTTGTGCATATCAAGAAAATGCCGCAATGATGCACTACACTGCAACAGAAGAAAAACATGTAGCAGTGAAGGCAAGAGGTTTCTTGCTTGTTGACTCTGGTGGAACATACAAGGATGGTACAACAGATATCACAAGAACCATTGCGTTAGGTGGTTTAACTGCAGAAGAAAAGAAGTTATATACAAAGGTATTAAAGGGACATCTTGATTTACTGCATGCAAAGTTCTTGTATGGTACAACAGGTAATAACCTAGATATTCTTGCAAGAAATCCATTATGGAATGATTGCATTGATTATCAGTGTGGTACAGGTCATGGTGTAGGTCATGTATTAGCAGTACATGAAGGTCCACATGGTATCCGTTGGGGTATGCCAGTAAATGGTAAGGCAGTTGTTCTCCAAGAAGGTATGGTTGTTACAGATGAACCAGGTGTATATCTACCACATAAGTTAGGTATTCGTATTGAAAATGAAATGATCGTTCAAAAGGAAGAAAAGAATTTCTATGGACAATTCTTATCCTTCGAAGATATTACATATGTACCATACGACCGTGATGCGATTGATACACAGTATCTCAGCGATGAAGAAATCGATTGGATCAATGCATATCACAAGATGATTTGGGAAAAGATTGGACCACTTCTCAGTGGTAAGGAAAAGAGCTTCTTAAAGAAGGCGACTGGAAAGATTACACGCGCATGAAATTTATCTCTTGGAATGTAAACGGCTTAAGAGCCGCAATGAAGAAGGGCTTTGCGGACTTCTTCCGCGAACAGGACGCAGATTTCTTTGCATTACAGGAAACGAAGATGCAGCCAGAGCAACTTGAAGATGCGATGAAGTTCGAAGGTTACTATATGTATATGAATAGTGCGGAAAGAAAGGGATATTCTGGAACACTAATCTATACAAAACATGAACCACTCAGTGTAACTTATGAAATCGAAGGTGACGACACCAAAGAAGGTAGAGTCATTACCCTTGAATACCCAGATTTCTATTTTGTATGTGCATACGTACCAAATTCTAAAGATGGATTATTACGTCTACCATATCGCATTGAATGGGAAGAAATGTTACGCAAGCATCTAATGGAATTAGATAAAAAGAAACCTGTTATTTATACAGGTGACTTAAATGTTGCACATGAAGAAATCGATTTGAAGAATCCAGCAACAAACCATAAGAATCCTGGTTTCTCAGACGAAGAACGTGCAGCGATGACGAAACTACTAGGTTCAGGTTTTAGCGATACATTTAGAGAACTTTATCCGGATACACAAAAGTTTTCTTGGTGGAGTTATCGTATGAAAGCACGTGAAAGAAATGTTGGTTGGCGGATTGACTACTTCTTGGTAAGTCAGCGTCTACTAGCGAATGTACAAGACGCATTGATATTTGATGAGACTGAAGGCTCCGATCATTGTCCGGTTGGATTAAATATCAATCTGTAATAAAATAGTACATATTAGAATTACGGAGGTGGAATCATGGATGTAAAATCTATGGTATATGGATATAAGGAAGAACTTTTAAAAAGATTAGGAAAGCTTGTATCAATTAATAGTGTAGAAGGAACACCAGAACCAGATGCACCGTTTGGTAAAGGACCTAAGGTTGCTTTAGAAACAGCATTAGAGATGATGAAGGCAGATGGTCTTAATACAGTGAATTTGGATAACTATATTGGTTATGCGGAAATCGGTTCAGGGGAAAAACTGATTGGTATTATCGGACATTTAGACGTTGTTCCTGCAAATGTAAAAGATGGATGGAATACAGATCCATTTGAAATGGTAGAAAAAGATGGCGTTCTATATGGACGTGGTGTAAGTGATGATAAAGGTGCGATGGTTGCCAGCATGATTGCATTAAAGGTAATCAAGGACATGAACGTTCCACTTACAAAGAGAATTCGTTTAATCTTCGGTACAAATGAAGAAACTGGATCCAAGTGCCTAAAACACTATGTTGAAAAAGAAGGATCTGTAGATTATGGATTTACACCTGATGGTGACTTCCCAGGTGTACATGGTGAAAAGGGCATGATTTCCATGCGTTACCTATCTAAACATACAACAATCAAGGATATCCAAGGTGGTAGCGCAAAGAATATCGTTTGTCGCAACTGTTATGTAGTTATCGATAAAAATAGTTTTTCTCGTAAGACACTAGAAGATTATTTCAATAACGAAAATCTTGAATTTAGCATTGAGAACGTTGGTGAAAATGATGTTAAGATTTCTGTTCAGGGAATTGCAGCACATGCAAGTTTACCTGAACTTGGAAAGAATGCATTATCCTATCTGATGGATGGTCTAAAGCAGTCTGGTTTCCAGGATGGATTCGTTGACTTCTATTGTAAACACTTTGGTCTAGCAACTGATGGCAGTGGCTTTGGAGCAAACTGTTCTGATGAATATGGAGCGTTAACACAAAACAATGGTGTCATCTCTATGCAGGATGGTGTCATTGAAGGTTCTATCGATATCCGTTTCCCAGTTACTTTAACATCACGTAAGGTGCTTAAGTTAATGGAGGGACATCTAGAAGATGAAAATGGTGTGATTGAAGTACTCCATACACATGAACCATTATTCTTCCCAATTGATTCTCCACTTGTAAGTGCATTATGTTCTGCATACCGTGAGGTAACAGGAGATAAGGATGCACAACCAATCACATTAGGTGGTGGAACATACGCAAAGGGAATTGATAATACAATCGCATTTGGATGTGCATTCCAAGGCAAGGATTATCATATTCATGACGCAAATGAATATGTTGAGATTAATGAATTACTTCTACAAGCAGAAATCTATGTAGCCGCAATTCTAAAACTCTTAGCAATCTAAATACGATAGACAGGAACTGGTAAAGCAGCCTGTCTTTTTCATTTATCTAATATTCTTTGAAGATTGGTGCGTGGTATAATAGTCACATGACAAAAGTAGCGATTTTATATGATTTTGATAAAACACTGTGTGGGAAAGACATGCAGGAATATAGCTTAATTCCTTCTCTAGGCTATGAAAACCCAAAAGATTTCTGGAAGGAAGTAACTTCTTTAGCTCATGAACATAATATGGATGCGATTAGTGCGTATCTATATCTATTGCAGAAGAAGTTTGAAGAAATGGGTCAACCACTTACAAAACAACAATTTGAAGGCGTAGGAAAGGGCATTGTTTTGTATAATGGCGTAGATACTTGGTTTAAGCGTATTAATAAATATGGGAAGAAATTAGGGCTTGAAGTAGAACATTACATTATCTCAAGTGGTATGAAGGAAATCATTGAAAATGTACCAGTTGCGGATGAATTTAAACATATTTATGCATGTAGTTATTTCTACGATGAAAATGGATTCGCAAGATGGCCAGCACAAATTGTAAACTATACAACAAAGACACAGTATATCTTCCGCATCAATAAACAAGTCCTAGATGAAAATGATTCGGAAGATCTAAATACTTATATTGATCCAAAACTACGTCCCATCCCATTAACAAAAATGGTTTATGTTGCGGATGGTTTAACAGATGTACCGTGTATGCGTCTTGTAAAAGAGTATGGTGGTCGTTCGATTGCGGTCTATAATGAGAAATCCGCGAAGGCAAAAAAGATTGCGGAAAAGCTCATTCGTGAAGAACGCGCAAACTACATGGTGAAAGCAGATTACAGTGAAGGCTCAGAAATGGAAACATTAATGAAGATGATACTCAATCACATGAGTGCAGATAGTGCCTTAGAAGCTTTGGAAGGTAAAATCAAATAAAGAGGGATAGATTAATGACAAACGCAGAGAGATTTTTAAATGCCTATGCACAATGTGAGAAGAAATTAGCAGAACTAGCAGAACAGCCAAAATATATTCCATTTTCACAACTTGTTGCGCGCTGTACAAATCGAAGTAGAGTCGTCGCAATCAACCAACAATCTTTACGTGAGTATAATGAATTGCGTAACGCAATCGTACATATTCGTGGTAGCGAAAAAGAGATTATCGCAGAACCATGTGATAGTGTAACCGAGGATATTGAACGTATCGCAAAGTTATTAACGGAGCCACATGATATTCTAAAGTATGCAAGCATGCCTGTTAAAACAGTGTATATTGATACAAGTATTCGCGATGCGTTTCAACTCATGCAAGAAATGGACACCTCTAAGATTCCTGTATATAAGGGACAAAATTTTGTAGGAATGATTACGTTAGATGAAATTGCGAAAGTTGCGATGCAAGGAAGAACTGATAATACAGTTGTATCAGATGTTATCTCCTCTGCAAAAAACTCTAGAGTTGTATTTACTTCGAAAAGTAACAATGTGGATGTTGTATTGCGATATTTCGATAAGGCAAGAGATGAAGGTATTACGCTACTAGCAATCCTAATTACTGAATCAGGAAAACCTAGTGAAAAACCTATCGGAATTATTACAACAGCTGACTTACCAAATATCTTAAATATTTATGCATAAAAAATAATAGGGTGAATGCCCTATTATTTTAGTTCAAATTGTAGTGACGCTTGACCATCTTTGTAATGCAAATGCAACATTGCACCATTGATCATTGTGATGCGTGGTACAGTATGACTGATATCCGCATCATAGATAACTGGTATATCTTGTAATGCATGTTTGATTGCGTCTTCATAACTTAAACCGGTACTATTTGATTCAAAACAGGTTCTACCAATCATGATTGCTTTGGTTGTTTGAAACCAGCCTATATACTTCATCTGTAAAAGGGTGCGGTAGAGTGTTTCACTATTCATTGCAAAGTTATCGAAGTACCAAATGATACCATCATTACGATAGCGTTCAATAAACTCTAATGTGCCATCATATGGTGTACCAATTAAATCTTTCAATACATCGATACAGCCACCGATACATCTACCTTCTACATCGATTGTATTTGAAGTAGATTTCCAGATACTATCTTTATCATAGATAATATCATCACTGAAGAATGGTGGCTGTTCCATACGTCGTGGATAGTTGTGTTGTACAACTAAATCACCTTTTAGTATCGCAAGATTTCTCTCTAAATAATCTGGAGTAGGGGTTGCGTAGTAATCACCAGCGTTTTCTCCATAGAGTGTTGCGATATCGTACTTTGTTGTAATTGGATATACAAGCCCAGTTGGATCAGAAGCACCCATAATCCACTTCGAATTTTCTTGAATGATAGATGGGTTTAAATGAGGAAGGATATCAAACAAGAAGTCGCCTCCAGTCGCAACCATTATCATATCTACATCTTGATCGAGTAAGAGTTCTTCAACTTCTTTTGCACGAACAATTGAAGTATTACTTGGCTCACTTTCATTGCGTACAGATGCTGTTTCTTTTGTTTGATAACCATATGCATGCAGGTTATCAATCGAACGCTTATATTTTTGTATAAATTTTCCAACACCTGAACTTGGTGCGCAAATGCCGATTGTATCGCCTTGCTTTATAAATTTAGGATATTTCATAGTTGGTCTCCTTGAATCGTATTATACATAAAATAACCATCGGTGGGGAGCCGATGGTTAAGTAAATCTTATTATTATTTATAAATTGGGGGGGAATTTATGAATTTAAGAAATAATTTAATTACTGTACTGCATTCTAGCTACTCTTTAGTAACTTTGTTCTATGTCCTCCTTTCTGTTTACAGTTAATACTATAAAGTGAATATGTTAAGAAAATAAGAACGCTATGTGAACTTTATCTGAACAAATGATGTGTTCAATCACATATTTCACTAAAACCAATAGATGATATAATAACTCTATGAATATAGAAAATAAAATCTGTAAAACAGGCATGGCTCTATTCCTAGCTGTTGGAGTCTTTGGCTGTACAGTAAAAAAAGATTCGGTATCTACACATACTGTAAATGATGGTAACTATACAGGAATTGGGACTGGTTACAATGGTTATGTAACAGTATCTGCGTCTTTCCGTAATGGAATGTTAACGAATGTAATTGTGACGGATGAACAGGAAACAGACGGAGTATCTGATGCGGCGTTAACTAAGATTCCTGAATATGTAATTGATGATCAATCTTTAAATGTAGATGTTTCAACAGGCGCAACACAGACTTCAAAAGCAGTACTAGAAGCGATTGGAAATGCGATAACAGCTGCCAATGGAAATGTAGAGGAGTGGCAGAAGGATTGTACTGGAAAAAATAAAGAGAAGGTTATTAAAGAAGAATCGGATGTGACGGTTGTCGGTGGTGGTGCTGCAGGTATCGCTACAGTGTTGCGACTTCAGGAAAAAGGATATAAGACAAGCCTAATTGAGAAAGATAGCGAGATTGGTGGCTCATTACGCTATTATGCCAATAGTGGACAAATTGTAGCGGGCTCCACTAAGGCAAATCTAGAGGGTGTTGATACTGCAAGTACATTGGCAGAAGATATCACTTCTTATAGTAATCAAACAAATAGTCAAACTTTAAGTCAATTATTTGAAGATCAGATAGGTGAAACTGTAGATTGGCAATCAAAGATCCTTGGAATTACATTTGATAAAAAGATAGGATATGTGCCTACGGATGGTTTATCCTTAAAATCCGTCATGATGTATGATGAATCGAGTGGGGAAATCGATGACTTACTACAGAAAGAAGTGAAGGTATCGGGTTCTAGTGTCCATACCAATGCAGGTATTATTGGCTTGCGTTATGATGAAAGTGGTAAGGTTATTGGTGTAAGAGCGAAGAAGTCTAATGGTGATATTATCGAGACAACATCAAAGTATGTTGTTCTAGCAACAGGAACTTCTGCAGGAAATTTGAATTTGATTCCTGAGCGTGATCGTAACTCAAATTATCTAGGTCTTAAGACAAATACAGGAGATGCGTTAGCACTTGCAAGAGATGCTGAACATCCGTATCAGATAGAAGATGGTTCAGTGGTATATAACTATTTGGGATATAGTGTACGTGATATTACATTAGATACATATCTTGCGACAAAGTCTGTTCTTGAAAAAGGTGTTGTGTTAGTCAACAATAGTGGAGAGCGTTTCATCGATGAGACAGAGCCGTATAATCAAATCTCTGAATCGATTCACAATCAGAATAATGCAACTTCCTATCTTGTAATGAATGAAGATGTCTATGAAGAATGGAAGAAGAAATTACTTACAACAGCCACTATCTCTAAGGCTGATGTAAAATATCTACAGTCCATGTATGGTATCGTTCCATTTAGTGGAGAAACATTAAGTGAGGCTGCACTTTCAGCTGACTTAGATGCACAGAAGATAGTACAAACAATCAACTACCATAACTTAGAAATTGAAGCTTCTAGTACGAAAACAATGGGCAAGATTGACCCAGATAAACCAACATGCATTATTCCACTAAATAAATATCGCTATGAGACAACAGGTGGTTTAAAGGTGGATAACCATTTAAATATTCTAGATGGTAGTGGTGCTCCAACATTAAATGTATATGCGGCAGGTAGTATTGCAGGAAACGTATTTGGTGAAAAGATGCCAGGAGGAGCAGGACTTGCATGGGCATTTGTGTCTGGAAAGTATGTTGCAGATGAAATTGTAAGTGCCTTACAAGAAAAATAAATGAAAGAGTATGTATGAACTTCAATTCATGCGTACTTTTTTGATGTATTGGTTGTATCATGAATACGGTTTTACAATCTAAAAATAAATCTGTTATAGTATGGTACGCAAGGGGAAGTAAGATATGACAAATATGAATGAAAAAAAGATGGATTTCAAACAGAGTATAGACTTTGTACGTATCCTCATATACGCGGCAATCGTAGGTTTAGGTGCAGGTTTTCTTGGGACATTATTTACATTTAGTGTAAATTCTGTTACACAACTAAGACTCAATCACACATGGCTTGTATATTTCTTGCCTATCGGTGGTATTGTGATTGTGCTACTGTACAAACTGGCGAAATATAAGGATGCGGGAACAGATTTGGTCATTAATTCAATACATTCTGAGCCACATTTACCAGTTCGTATTGGACCACTAATCTTTATTTCTTCTGTTATTACACATTTATTTGGTGGATCTGCTGGACGCGAAGGGGCAGCGCTACAAATTGGTGGTAGCGTTGGTAGTTTTGTATCGAAGACACTACGTTTAAAGGAAGAAGATAAAAAGACATTGATTATGGCTGGTATGTCTGGTTGTTTCTCGGCTTTATTTGGTACACCTTTAACAGCAGCAATCTTACCATTAGAAGTAGTACACGTAGGATATATGCAATATGCGGCATTACTTCCATGTGTCATCGCATCATTAGTTGGACATTGTGTAGCTATCGCAATGAACCTAGTGGAGCCAATGCATCATATTGGTACAGTTCCTAATTTGGACGCAATCACAACGATTGCGGTGATTGGTTTATCACTATTAGCTGGACTTGTCAGTCGTCTATTCGTCTTTAGTTTACATAAAACACATCACATTTTTGCGAAGATTGAAAATGCATATGTACGTGCGATTGTCGGTGCTGCGATTATTATCGTATTGACACTGTTGGTTGGTAATCAAGATTACAATGGTGTTGGTTCGAAAATGATTGAACGCTCATTAAGTGGAGATGTTCCAATCTATGCATTCTTACTAAAGATTCTCTTTACTGCAATAACATTATCTGCAGGATACAAAGGTGGTGAAATCATTCCTTCTTTGATTATTGGGGCAACTCTTGGTAGCGCATTTGGTACGATATTTGGACTACCTGCGGGTCTATGGGCAGAGGTTGGTATGGTTGCGGTATTCTGTGGAGTTACGAACTGTCCAATCACTTCATTATTAATCGGTTTTGAATTATTCAACTTCCAAGCAAGTTCATTCTTATTGATTGCGGTTGCGATTAGTTATATCGTTTCTGGTTATTCTGGCTTATATAAAGCTCAGATGATTATCTTCTCTAAGACGAGTCGCACTCGCATTGAACGCAATACAAACTAAAAGCATTTCAGTATAAAAATGACTGAAAAATAGTAAAATAGAAGCATAGAGGTGAATACCATGAAGAAAATTACTTATTTCCATCTAAATTCTTGTCCTTATTGCAAGAATGCAAACAAAGCAATTGAAGAATTAAGAGCAGAGAATCCAGAATATAAAAATATTGAAATTGATATGATTGAGGAAAATGAACATCCTGAAATCATTGAAAAGTATGATTATCACGCAGTTCCATGTATGTGGATTGGCAATCAGAAAATCTATGAGGCGCATTTATTCGAGAAATATGACGAATGCAAGGAACAAGTGCGTAAAGTATTTGAGGCTGCGAAATAGTTTTTCTATGAGGAATCTATCAAAGATTCCTTTTTTAAGTAGACAAGGAGGTTAAATGTTATTACTAGATAAAACATTGTTAAAGATGACGAAAGGTCTTTGGGGCTGGATTCTTTCACTTGTTGGTATACGTGTTTGTTCACTTGTGATGATAACTAGTTTTGCGACACGAATTTCATATTTCTTGGGAAATATGACGAATCCAACATTTACGCATGATGAAATAAGAAATGTGGTGATACAGATTCTTATCGTGTCAGTAATGATATTTGTATTTCAATTCATACAGGGAGAATTAGAGTATCGTGCTCAAGCAGCAGCCCGTTCATCGATCCGTCAGAAGTTATTTACAAAAACAATGTCGTTAGATGCAGGATACATTGAAAAGATAGGCCCTAATTCCGCAATCACTTCAGCAGTTGATGGCGTAGAACAAATGCAAGTTTATTACAGCGTCTATTTACCAAGTTTGATATTCAGTGTGATTGCGCCAATCTACTTGTTTACGAAAATCTATCCTAGTTCTTTCTTGATTGCATGCATACTATTAGTAGTATCCTTTGTGTTACTTCCATTACATAATGTATTCCGTTATCGTATTGAAAAGTTGAGAAAGTCATATTGGGTTTCGCTAGAAGATATGACAGGTTATTACCTAGATAGTATTCGGGGTCTTTCCACATTGAAGTTGTTTGACCAATCGGATAAACATGCAGAAGTATTAGGAGAAAAAGCGGATTACCTCAATCACCAGATTAATGAATTTATGAAGGTAAACTTCACATCATTTTTAGTGACGGAAGGAATCATCTATATCACACTATTTATCTGTGTACTAATCGCAGTTAGTGGCTTATCAAATCAAACAATGGAACTTAGCACTGTATTAATGATTTTGTTGTTGGGATATAGCTATTTTGGCTCAATTCGCCAACTAATGTCCGCAACGCATGATGCACTTACGGCTGTTTCTGCCGCAAGTCGTGCAGAAGAAATTCTTGCGGTAAAGACAACAGAAATCAAGCAAGAAAAACAACCTATACCATACCAAGATGGCATTGTACTAAAAGATGTATCTTTCTCATACGAAGGTAGAAAAGAAGTATTACATCATATAAATATTAAAATTGAAAAATCAAAGACAACTGCACTCGTTGGATTATCAGGTTGTGGTAAGAGTACGATTGCGTCAATGTTAATGAAGTTTATCTATCCTGCAAGTGGTGCTGTATATTTAAATGGAATAGATTATGCATGCATGAATCATGAAGAGATTGGTAAACATATTGTAATGGTTCCACAGACAGTGAACTTATTTAGTGATACGATTCGAAATAATCTTTTACTAGCCAATCCATCCGCAACAGATGAAAAGCTTTGGCAAGTATTAGAGGAAGTGAGCCTTGATAAGCATATTCGAAGAATGAAAGATGGCTTAGATACGATGGTGAGTGAATCTGGGTCTAATCTATCTGGTGGACAAAAACAAATGATGGGTATCGCAAGAGCCCTATTAACAGACGCGGAATATATCATCTTTGATGAAGCTACTTCGGCAGTCGACCCTGAAAGTGAAAAAATCATTTGGCAGTGCATTGAAAAGTTATCTAAGAAACGTACACTGATTATTATTTCACATCGTTTGTCTGCGATTCGTAACGCCGATCAAATTATCGTTCTTCAAGCTGGTGTTGTGGAAGAAGTGGGCAATCATGAACAACTCATGAAGAATCACGGTCTCTATCGAACCCTTGTGGAAGAACAGAATGAACTGGAGGTACAAGGATGAAAAAATATGCATATTCAATTCCAGTTCTCGTATCGAGATTGGTAAAGAAGGCAAAACCAATCGCAAAATATCTAACAATCTCTACATTAGCTAGTATTGTTGGTAATCTTTCGCATATGGGCGTGATGGGATTTGGTGCACTTTGGATTATGAAAGTTGCAGGTATTGTAACAACTGGTAGTGCATGGTTCTATGCATGCATGATGTTATTGTGTGGCCTTTTAATCGCATTATGTAGATATCTAGAAGGTGTGTTTTCGCATCTAGGTGCGTATGGTATCCTTGCTAAGATGCGTGTTGATTTATTTACGTCTATCAATCGATTAGCTCCTGCATATTTGATTGATCAAAAAATAGGTGATGTGATAAATATTGCGGTAGGTGATATTGAAACGTTAGAATACTTCTTTGCGCATACGATTGGTCCAATGTTTACAGTAATTTTATTACCAGTAACGACTGTTGTTATTGCATTACAATTTAACCCTTTCTATGCGTATGTATTGATTCCTGTATACTTAATTATCAGTATCATCATTCCTCTTGTTGGACTTTATCTTGGAAGAGGAATTGGAAAAGAATACCGCAAAGATTTAGGAAAGCTAAAGGCAGTCATTCTTGAAAATATATATGCAATCAAAGATATACAAATCTATCACGCAAGTGATGAAAAGATTGCACAGGTTATGAAGTATAATGATCAAGTTAATAAAGACATGCATGTAATGACGATGCATAAACAAGCGTTATCTTCTGCACCAAACTTCTTTGTCTATCTTGGTAGAGTCATGATATTGGTTGTAGCTGCGTATTTACTTTCTAATGGAATAGGTAATCCGGTTGGTACAATTATCATTTCATTTATCGCAACTGCATCTTTTTCTTCAACGTTCTCACTGACATTTGTGGTAATTCACTTACTTGAGGCATTTGCGGCGGCTGAACGAATCTTCTTGATAGAAGATGCCGATCCACTTACTACAGATCCTAAGGAATCTGTTCGAATTGACCACGTTGAATGCATTGATTTTGAAGATGTTTCATTTACATATCCGAAAACAAATCGTGAGATTTTAAAGCATTTCAATTTATCAATACAAAATCAGGAACATATCGGTATCGTTGGTGAAAGTGGTTCTGGTAAATCTACAATTTTGAGATTGTTGTTAAGATACTATCCAATACAAACGGGGAAGATACGCATCAACAAAATTTCCCTAGATCAATTTTCATTTGAGGAACTTCACCGTCATATCGCAGTACTAGAACAAGATACATATCTTTTTAACGATACAATTGCCGGAAATATAGCTATAGCTAAACCAGAAGCTACGATGGATGAGATACGTCTAGCCGCAAAAAGAGCAGGTATTGATGACTTTATCATGAGTTTGGCAGATGGATATAATACGCATATGGGTCAGATGAGTTCGCGTGTATCAGGCGGTGAACGTCAAAGGATTGGTTTAGCACGTATTATGTTAAAACAACCAGATGTAATTATCTTGGATGAACCTACAAGTGCACTTGATGTACTGCATGAAAAAGAACTTCTCTACACGTTAGAAAAGGAATTTAAAGATAAGATGATTCTGACGATTTCACATCGATTATCTACATTGACATATTGTGATCGTATCATCCAAGTAAAAGATGGAAGTGGTAATGTAAAAGGTTGATTGGTATACAATCAACCTTTTATAAAGTTCTGAAGATGTAGAATGATTCTACCGAATATATTCTTTTCTTGTGGAAGTGTAATACTGATTGTTTTTGTATAGATGGTTTTATTATCAGCTGTAAATGTAATTGTTGCTTGGATATTCTGGTCATAAAGTTCTGCTGAGAACTTCTTTGGAAGATCAACTTCATATGTACATTCTACATTTGCTGGTAAATCAAGTGTAATATCTTTATCCATCTTTACGTCGATATTTGCTGTATGCATGAATGATTTATATTCGATCGTATTAACGACATCATTCTTTTTCAGAATTGTTTTCTTATGCCATGAAGCTAAGCTAGTTAAGGCAGTTTGTGCATCGCTAAGGTTGGAGTATTGTTCAACGTTAGTGCTAGCTCCAGCTGTTACCGCAATGATATTCATATCATTGACAGTTGCCCAATACGCAATACATCTGCCAGCCTGCAGTGTATATCCGGTTTTACCACCGGAAAGATTTGTTAGGTTATAGCCGTATGTATCTGCGTATGCCCAAATTGTGCTGGCGAGTGGAATGCCAAATGGATAATATGTTGTGGCTTGTGTTGTGTGTTCCTTTGTAGAGAAGATTTCTTTAAACGTTGGATTTTGCAATGCATAACGCAATAACTTTGAAACATCTTCAACTGTTGAATATTGTCCCTCACGGTCAAGCCCATGAGCACTCTTGAAAACGGTATGATCCATCCCTAATTGAGCAGCTTTATCATTCATCATTTGATAGAACTTTTCAAAGCTACCACCGATTTGTATTGCAAGTGCGTTTGCGGCATCAGCTGCGGATGGTATCGCTGCAGCGTAACATAGGTCTAGTACTGTGGCTGTATCACCAGTAACATATCCAGCAACACTTGCTTGTTCCTCATACAGTCCATCAATCATTTCATCGGTAATCGTTACAGTTTGATTCAGTGAAGAACTATTTTCGATTGCTAGAAGTACTGTCATCATCTTTGTAAGTGATGCGATACTGATTTGTTCATCCTGTTTTTTTGCGGATAATACTTGACCTGTATCGGCATCTAAAAAGATGTAGTTTGTACTATATAGGTTTTTGCCTAAATCAAAAGCATCATCTGTTGCGGCAACTGGTAATAGTGTTGATAGCGCAATCACGAGTGTACAGGTGATTGCGAATAATATTGTTCGTAATTTCTTCATGAGTCTATTATATATTAGAGTATGGAAAGTTTCCCATTAAGTTTTTAAGTATGATATAACCAATATAGAAAAGAAGAGGTTTATTATGGAGAAAATCGCTAGCTTTACAGTGAATCATCTGGTCTTAGAACCAGGAATATATGTATCTCGTCAAGATCATTTCAATGATGTGACAATTACGACTTTTGATTTGAGAATGACAACACCAAATAAAGAGCCGGTGATGAATACTGCAGAAATGCATACAATTGAACATTTAGGAGCTACGTATTTACGCAATCATATAATGTGGAAAGAACGCATTGTTTATTTTGGCCCGATGGGTTGTCGTACAGGATTCTATTTACTTTGTGAAGGAGATTTGACTTCTCGGGATATTGTTCCGTTAGTGAAAGGACTCTTTGAATTTATACGTGATTTTGAGGGAGATATCCCAGGTGCAGAAGCACGTGATTGTGGTAATTATTTAGATCAAAATCTACCGATGGCAAAATATCTTGCGAATCGTTACTTAGAAAATACAGTAAAGGAGATTGACGAGGCACACCTCGTGTACGCTGAATGATGAGAGTAGGAATTATTGGGGCGATGGATGTTGAAGTGACATCGATCAAAGAGCGCATGACAATCGAAAAGATTGAACAGGTTGGAGACAATACATATTGTTTGGGAAAAATTGGTGATACAGAAGTTGTTGTCGCTAGATGTGGGATTGGTAAAGTAAATGCCGCAATCTGTGCTACAACCATGTGTGTAAAATATGAAGTGACACATATTTTGAATACAGGTATTGCGGGTTCTTTAGATAATCAAATTAATATTGGTGATATTGTTGTATCTACAGATGCGGTCTATCATGACTTTAGAATTGAACCATTTGGCTATCCTGCTGGAATGGTGCCTGGTAGAAAGAGTATATCCTTTCAGGCGGATGAAGCACTACGTAAATTGGTTGTGGAAAGTATTCAAAAGGTCGCACCTGAAATTCAAGTCTTTGAAGGACGTGTTGCCAGTGGGGATATCTTTGTAGGACAAAAAGAGAAGAAAGATTGGATTGTTCAAAACTTTGGTGCGAAGTGTTGTGAGATGGAGGGCTGTGCAATTGCGCATGTTGCGACTGACTTTGCGGTTCCATTTGTGATTGTACGTGCAATTTCTGATAAGGCAGATGAAGAAAGTACAGTGTCTTACGAAGATTTTGAAGCACAGGCAGCAGAACATTGTGCAAATCTAGTCTTCCAAGTATTACAGAATTTATAAGCGGGAAATTCCCGTTTTTTTTAAAGAGTGATGAGAAGTTGTGTGTATAATACAAGTATGTATAATCAACAGTCATTTTTAAAATACATACCAGTGGGATTATTCCTTTTTGTGTTTGCATATCTTGTGATATGCATGACAAAAATGATGTATCATAAGTCTTTTCGTCGGTATCGTAAGCGTGTTTTTTCATCACTGCTTTTATTAGTACTATCGGCAGTGATGATATGGGAAGCATTCTTTTCTACGATTCCGGTGAATCGTGATGCGTCTTTTTTGTTGTCGGATATTCCTGCATATACTTCATCGCCATACGTTGAAGTAAATCATAATATTCCATTCTTTACAGAAGAAGAATTACAGAGTGAAGAATATGAATCGTATAGTGAATTAGATTATCTTGGTCGCTGTGGTCCAGCGATGGCGATGATAGGCATTGATATGATGCCGACGCAGAAGCGTGGATCTATCTCAATGGTGAAGCCGACTGGTTGGCATTTAGCGAAGTATGATTTTATTGATGGAAAATATTTGTATAATCGTTGTCACTTGATTGCGTATGAATTAAGTGGGGAAAACGCAAATGTGCAGAATCTGATTACAGGGACGCGCTATATGAATGTGGTGGGGATGCAGCCGTTTGAGGATAAGACTGCGTGGTATATATTGCAAACAGGAAACCATGTACTATATCGCTGTACGCCAATCTTTGAAGGAGATAATCTTTTGGCAACAGGAGTACTATTGGAAGCACGTTCAATCGAAGATCATGGAGAGGGAATCTGTTTCAATGTATTCTGTTATAACGTTCAGCCTAATATCAAGATTGATTATCATACAGGGGACCATCAGTTAGTGATGAAAGACTAATTTGTATAAAAATAACAAATCGATACCAAAAAGATTCAGAATTATGTATAATACATGTGACTAAAGGAGATAAAGAACATGAAATTAGTTAAGAGTATTTTAGCAGCAGCTACTATCCTTACATTAGCAGGTTGTGGATCAAAGGCTATTTACAAAGCTGGTACATATGAAGCAACAGCTGAAGGACGCAATGGTGACGTTACAGTTGCAGTTACAGTTTCAGATTCAAAGATTGAAAAGGTAGAAGTTAAGGAAAACAAGGAAACAAAGGGTATCGCTGATGCTGCTTTAGAAGAAGTTCCAGCAGCTATCGTTAAGCAGAATAAGGCTGATGTAGATACTGTTTCTGGTGCTACACTTACTTCAAACGCAATCATTACAGCAACTAAGGACGCTTTAAAGAAGGCAGCTAAGTAAGCGAAAAGAGGGCAATTTGCCTTCTTTTTTTTGTAAAAATAAACAATTTTTTATCAAAAATGCGAAAAACATGCATAAATAAACACTTTTTTAAGATTCACTAGTTGAAAATACATAAAAATCAATTAAAATAAAATTATCAAAATAAAAGGAGGCCATAAGCATGGCAACAGTAAAAGTCGTTACAAAAAAGACATTAGCAGATGATTTAGCAGAAAAATACGGTTTAACAAAGAAGGCTGCTGGAGAAGCAGTTAATTACGTATTTGATGAAATCGCTACAACAATCAAAAAGGGTGGCGAAGTTTCATTAAATGGCTTTGGTAAGTTTACAGTAGTTAAGAAGAAGGCTCGTACTGGTTTAAATCCAGCTACAGGCGAAAAGATTAAGATTAAGGCTACTAAGGCTCCAAAGTTCAAGGCTAGTAAGACTTTAAAGGACTTAGTTAAGTAATTTTATGAGCGGTATATCCGCTCTTTTTTATTATGCATAAAGGTATAAAAAAACCTGTGTTGTTATGACACAGGTTTTAATGATTAGGCAATGTATACACGCTTGATAATGACTGGAGTTGTTGGCTTATCACGGAAGTCTGTTGGTGTATTTGCAATCTCATCAACTACTTCTAAACCTTCTACAACATGTCCAAATGCAGCGTAGTTTCCATCTAGATGTGGAGCGTCTGCATGCATGATGAAGAACTGTGAACTTGCGGAGTTAGGATCCATTGCACGAGCCATGGAAATAACACCACGTACATGCTTGATAGGATTGTTAAATCCGTTTGAAGCGAATTCACCAACAATGTTTTCCTTGGAACCACCTGTTCCATTTCCGACTGGGTCACCACCTTGGATCATAAATCCAGGGATGATACGGTGGAATGATAATCCATCGTAGAAGCCTTCACTAACAAGTTTGTTGAAGTTAGCAACTGTCTTTGGTGCGGCTGTTTCATCAAGTTCTAACTTGATAACTTTGCCGTTATTCATTTCGATTACGATCATGTAAGCCTCCTATTTTAAATGCCAGATATCACGGTTGTAATCTAAGATTGTACGATCACTTGAGAAGAATCCGCTCTTAGCAATATTTACTAATGACTTCTTCTTCCATGCAAGACGATCTTCGTAGTCAGCTAATACCTGATCCTTCACTCTGCAGTATTCTTCAAGGTCAAGTAATGTCATGAACCAGTCTTTGTTGATTAAGTTATCACGCAAATCAGATAACATCTGTTTGTTGCCTAACTTGACTAGTTCTGGGCTTGTAATGAAGTCTACACATGCATGAATGAGTTGGCTATTGTTGTAGAAATCTGCTGCGTGATAACCACTTGTTTCATAGAGTTTGATTACTTCATCTGATGAACGTCCGAATGTATAGATGTTATCCTTACCAACGAGTTCACCAATTTCAACGTTAGCACCGTCATTTGTGCCTAATGTGATAGCACCATTTAACATGAACTTCATATTACCTGTACCAGAAGCTTCCTTAGAAGCTAGAGAAATCTGTTCAGAGATATCACATGCAGGAATAACTGTTTCAGCCTTTGTTACGTTGTAGTTTTGTAACATAACAACCTTGAGGTATGGACTTACTTCTGGGTCATTCTTAATTAAGTCTTGTAAGCAAATAATCAAGTGAATGATGTTCTTTGCCATGATGTATGCAGGTGCTGCTTTTGCACCAAAGATTACGGTAATAGGGCGAGCTGGCTTTTGACCTGCCTTGATCTGTAAGTACTTGTAGATTACCCACAATGCGTTCATTTGTTGACGCTTGTACTCATGTAGACGTTTTACTTGGATATCGAAGATAGAACTTGGATTGATTTCAATTCCTTCTTCCTTCTTAATCATATCCGCAAGACGAACCTTGTTTGTGTACTTGATATCGTCTAACTTCTGTAGTACTGCTGTATCGTTGATATACTTCAATAAGCCTTCTAACTTACTAGCATCCTTACGCCATGCATCACCGATTAATGTATCGATGTAATTTGCAAGTTCTGGGTTGCAATGCATGATCCATCTACGGAATGTGATACCGTTTGTCTTGTTGTTAAACTTAGAGTGATAAATGTTATAGAATGGCTTTAATTCTTGGTGTTTTAGAATTTCTGTATGAAGTGCTGCTACACCATTGATAGAATTACTGAAATGCATGTCCATTCTTGCCATGTGTACGCGGTGATCATCATCGATGATTGTTAATTCTTTATCACCCTTGAAGGCAATATTTACGGCATAGTCTAAACCACCAATGATTGGAACGAGTTGTGGTACAACTTCCTGTAGATAATCTAGAGGCCACTTTTCTAGTGCTTCCGCAAGAATTGTGTGGTTTGTGTATGCACATGTATTAGCGACAATATCTGCTGCTCTACGGAATGTGATACCTTCATTCATCAATAAACGAATTAATTCAGGAATTACCATAGAAGGGTGAGTATCATTGATCTGGATAGATACATGCTTATCTAAATCGTTGAGGCTATGTCCCTTTTCTTTTTCTTCTTTGATAATTAGTTGCGCAGCGTTACTTACCATAAAATACTGTTGGTAAATACGTAATAACTGACCATCCTTATCACTGTCATCTGGATATAGGAATAGTGTTAAGTTCTTATCAATATTCTTCTTATCGAACTTAGTACCGTCGTGAACGATAGATTCATCAACAGTATCTAAATCGAATAAGTGTAATGTATTCTTGTTTGTCTTATATCCGATGATATCTAAGTCATACATGTGTGAGTAGTATGTCTTACCAGCAAGTTCAACTGGGAAGGATACATCAGTATCACGTAATACTGTAGAACCATTCAACCATTCATCTGGAATTTCATGTTGCTTTCTATCTTTGAATTCTTGACGGAATAAACCAAGGTGG
This sequence comes from uncultured Solobacterium sp., assembly GCA_963525775.1. Lineage (GTDB taxonomy): Bacteria > Bacillota_I > Bacilli_A > Erysipelotrichales > Erysipelotrichaceae > Bulleidia. The sequence goes on from CAURLC010000008.1 coordinate 42,997, forward strand.
TAATTTAGACCAACACCATCACCTTGCAAGTTTAAAGTGGCGATGGAATCTAAGAAGCAGGCAGCTAGACGACCTAGACCGCCATTACCAAGAGAAGGTTCTTTTTCAAAACTTTCAACTGTGCGAATGGACTTGCCGTTCTTAGATAATAATTTTGCTAATTCATCGTATAGACCTAAGTTGATTAAGTTCTTGCCTAATTGCTTACCGATGAGGAATTCTGCACTGATGTAGTACAATTTCTTGTCGCCTGTAATCTTCTTAACCTGATCTTGTTCTTCCTTTACGATAGCGACAATCGCATCATAAAGTTCTCTGTCAGTGGCATTTTTAATCTGCTTTTTCAAACTTGACTCAAGTTTTTTCTCTAATGTCATGAGTATCTCCTTTATCAAAATAATTGAAACCATAGACAACTATACCATAAATGAGAAAAAAGTGAATTCCATTCACTTGACATGGAAAAATATTACTTCATGGGTTAATATTTAAACTGAAAGCGGAGTTAAATGAATAGTAATATGAGAAAAGCAGGAATTTTAATGCCAGTCGCATCTCTGCCTGGCCGCCACGGATGTGGTACTTTTGGAAAAGAAGCATATGATTTTGTAAAGATGATGCACCAGTCGGGTTTGGGCATCTGGCAATTGTTGCCGTTAAACCCTCTAGGATATGGAAATTCACCTTATCAGCCATATTCATCTTATGCGGTTGATGAGTTGTATATATCATTAGATGTTTTAGCACAACAGGGATTATTAGAGAAAGTACCTTCTTATCATCGTAATGATGATGAGATTCAGTACGAAGTAGTTCGTGCATTCCATGATAAGTACTTGCGACTAGCCTATCAAAAGTTTGAAAAGGATGAGGCATACGAATCCTTCATCAAGCAGTCTTGGGTAAAAGAATATGCAATCTTTAAGACTTTTAAAGTTGCGAACAATTTAAGACCTTGGAACGAATGGGAGAAGGAACAGAAAGATTATCCAATCAACCAGAAATTAGATTTATCAAAGTATGATGATGAAATTGCATACCAGATGTTCTTGCAGTTTGTATTACATCAACAGTGGCATGCACTTAAAAAGTATGCAAATAGTTTAGGGATTCAAATGGTGGGTGATATCCCATTCTATGTAGGACTAGATTCTGCGGATGTTTGGGCACACCGTGAAAACTTCTTATTAGATCAAGATGGTAGACCAACGTTTATCGCTGGGGTTCCACCAGATTATTTCTCAGCGACAGGACAAAGATGGGGCAATCCTATCTATGACTGGAAGTTTATGAAGAAAGATAAATTTACATTCTGGATTGAACGTTTATCATACATGGGAAAGATGTTCGACGTTGTTAGAGTCGATCACTTCCGTGCCTTTGATACATACTGGAAGATTCCATCATCTTGTCCAACTGCGATTGAAGGTGAGTGGATTGAAGCACCTGGATATGAATTGTTTGATACTTTATTCAAGCAATATCCAAACCTCACTATCGTTGCGGAGGATTTAGGAGATTTACGTCCAGAAGTATTGGAATTAAGAGATCACTACAAGTTTAGGGGTATGCGTATTGTTCAATTCACATTTGACCCTGAGGGCATGGAAGAAGATAAAACTCATCTATTGGTATATACTGGAACTCATGACAACGATACGACATATTCATGGTACTGCCAGCAACCTGCTTCTTTAAGAAGAAAGATGCGTCAATACCTATGGAAACACGGATATCGCAAGCATAGCTTCGTCGATGATGTGATTGACTATTCGTTGGATAGTAATGCGGATATGGTAATTATTCCGATGTCAGACTGGATCCATGCTGGTAGCCAAGCACGCTTAAACATGCCTGGAAGCGTAGGAGCACCAAACTGGATGTGGCGGATGAAAGATTTACGCGCATTTGCGAAACGTATCAAACAAATTAAGTTAGACTTGCTACGAGCTGATCGTATCAATCACGACTAAGAAGGTTAACAAACAATGGATATTATTTTAAATATTATTAAATCTGTGATTTTTGGAATTGTACAAGGTGTAACAGAGTTTCTACCAATCAGTTCAACAGGCCATTTAATTTTATTACAGACGTTTATGCCTTTGAATGTCTTTGCGGATCCTGCAAAAAATAAAGCCTTCTGGGATGTTTACAAGGTTGTGATTCAGTTTGGTAGTATTTTGTCTGTACTGCTATTGTATTGGAAGCGTTTATGCCCACTAGGCAAAAACGTATCAGAGCCTAAGAAAAAGAATATCTATCACACATGGTTAATGGTTGTAGTGGCATCTATCCCATTAGTAGTGGGAATGTTACTGAATGATTGGATTGACAATGTAATGAGTGCACCATATGTAATCGGTATTACTTTGATTCTCTACGGTATCTTGTTTATCTGGATGGAGAATCGAAAAAAGAAGTATACGATTGAACACGTTAGTCAAATCACACCTAAGAAGGCCTTTGGCGTTGGTATGTTCCAAATCTTAGCTTTGGTTCCTGGCACAAGCCGTTCTGGAAGCACAATCTTTGGTGCAACTTTATTAGGATTTAATCGTTCAACAGCTGCGGAGTTCTCATTCTTTATGGCAATTCCAGCGATGTTTGGCGCAAGTCTTCTAAAGATTCTCAAAGCAGACTTCTCATTCGGTTTTTGGCCACTCATGATTTTACTTATCGGTACAGTAGTTTCGTTTATCGTTTCTATTATTGCGATTCGCACCTTAATGAATTACATTCGTAAGAATGACTTTAAGGCATTTGGCGTATATCGTATTATTCTCGGAATAATCGTCCTGATTCTTTGCATTACACGCTTAATAGCTTAGAACGGCGGTATTATGAAAGAAATTGTTACTCTTGGCGGTCTATTTTTAGAAGGGTTATTATCATTCTTTTCACCTTGTATTCTGCCACTTGTTCCGTTATACATTGGATACCTAACAAAGGGTTCCATGATGACAGACGAAAGTGGACAAGTACATTATGATCGAATGAAGACACTCATTCTAACAACAGGCTTTGTCTTAGGAATCTCGACGGTGTTCGTGATTGCAGGACTTGGATCTAGCGCACTTGCGGCTGTATTCAAGCAATACACATTACAGCTACAGATTGCAGGTGGTGTATTACTAGTTATCCTTGGTCTAGCAAATCTGCACATCATCAATATTCCTTTCTTGAATCAGACACACCAAAAGACGATGCGCGTAGAAGGTGGAATGACTTTCTTAAAGGCATTTGCGTTAGGTTTTGTGTTTAGTTTTGCATGGTCTCCATGTGTAGGTCCATTATTGGCGCAAGCAATTGTACTAGCATCCACTGCTACAAATGGACTCGGTTGGCTGTATATTGCGGCTTATGCGCTTGGTTTCATCGTCATCTTCTTACTGATTGGTTTCTTTACAGAAGAGGTGTTGAATATCATCAATCGTCATAAGAGCATTGTGAAGTATACAGGTGTACTTAGTGGAGTTCTTGTATTAGCGATGGGATGTTTTATGTTATTCCAAGGCTTTACAACAATGCATGCATTACAGAATCGTTCTTCTACAACTCCTGCAGAAACAACAGTAGAGGATTCAAAACAAGATACAACTAGTAAAGAAGATACTTCTAACAAGGAAGATTCATCCACAAAAGAAAATACAGATTCATCAGCAAAGACAGCTATCGAAAAGTATAACTTTGCGCTTGTAGATGGAGAAGGTAATACTCATAATCTGAGTGATTACAAAGGAAAGACGATTGTCATGAACTTCTTTGGCACATGGTGCCACTACTGTAACGAAGAGTTTGAGGGTTTACAGAAGATTAACGATGAGATGAAAGATGATGTTCAGGTATTGATGATTGCGGCACCAGGTCTAAATGGTGAAGGCAGTATTCAGTATGTTGAAGAGTACATGAAGAAGAAGGGATATAACTTTACAATTCTGTACGATACAACACTGCAAGCTACAGATACATATCATATTTCGGGTTATCCAACGACGTATATTGTTCGTCCTTCGGGAGAATTCTTGGGGTATGTACCAGGCTATGTATCTGAAGAACAAATGCGTAATTATATCAAGACAGCACAAGAAAAGTAGAAAGTATCAAAATTCGTTGAAACGAACAAAAAGAGATTATCAAATGCTAATCTCTTTTTTTGTATTTTGTATCTAAATATGACATTAATTCTTAAAGAAATATTAAGAATGATATTTTAGATTGTGAAATAAGTATTTTTTAATTTTGTTCGGTTATGATAAGTATGTAGTTATTGGTCCGTTTTTTCTTTGCGCAAAAATAGATATAAATTAAGTGCGTAATTGATTGTGGACTGAAAAATTTGAAAGAATCAAAAACGATTTATACAACAAATTAATGATTCATATATGTAAGGAGATAGCAATGAAAGTGAAAAATATAATACGCACACTAAGTACTTTAGTGATTACGATAGGAATGTTGTTTCATACAACAGGAATTCGTGTAAATGCGGCATCTGGATTTACGGTAGCGAATACCGCAACGATACAGACATCACAAGCAAACGACTACTCATCACAGGTTCAGTTTAATATCCACGCTGAAGTGACTGGGCAAGTTCATGCGGGTGATACTATTCGCTATGACTTTGAAAACATCAACATTACACCATTAAATGGTTTAGATGTTACAACAACCGATGCGACAGGTGCGAAAAAAGTAATTGGTAAATTGAGCGTACATTATGAAGATCATTATGTAGATACGTTTGCGGATGAAATCAATCCAACCTTTGATGATATCTATACAAAGAACACGTATTTAACAGTTACCTTTAATGGTGAATATGATGAAGTGAAATTCGATATTGGAGGAAACGTACACTCTATTCACTTTATTAAGAATCATGCATATAATCGTCCAACGAAGATCTCTTATCAAGGGACAGAACTTGCAAGTGAAACGTATAATGTTCCAGGACGTACATTCCAAAATCGTGTTTCAACATTATTGGTACTAGATGGCACAATCAACCTTGAGACAAATTCCTCAAATGATATTCGTTCTGCTGTTGTTACACCAAGTGGTTTTTCAGCAGGCAGTAACAACCCCGATAGTGCACCTCTAAAACCGGGTGATGTACTTACATATGAATTAACTGATGGGAAGGTTGAATTTGATACAACACGTATTGCGGTAGGGACTGAGGCAAATCCTCAAAACTTCCGATTTATGACAGCTGATATGGCAGCTGTTCGCGCAAATGGAAATGGTGTAGTATTCTTCCCTAAGAAGAGAGTTAAGACAAAAATTCTTTCGATTGAGCCAACAAAGGTAGTCGTTCAGATTGTTAGTATGGATGACGAGAATATTCCAGCACAATATCGTCTAGGACCAGATTTACCTCTGATTGTAAAAGATACTTCAACAGTTACAAATAATAATCTTTCAGTAGCACTCAAATCACAAATCAACAATGAACCGGCTAAGATGTCACAACATAATCTTGCAGTAAATGGTGGAACTTTGAGTTCAAATGCTAGACGTGCACCTAGAGGTAATGTCATTGCAAAATATTTAGATCAAACTGGCAATGAAATTGCTACACAGGAAACTGTGATTAACAATGGTCTTGAAAATGCCACATATACAGCAATGGAAAAGACAATCCCTGGCTATGAGCTTGTGGAAATGCCAGCAAACGCAACTGGTAGAGTCATTGGTAATACAACAATTGAAGTTCTCTTTATCTACCGTGAGCTAAAGACTTTTGAAGTAAAGAAGATTTGGGCGGACCCAAGTCATACGCTAGATGAAGTGACATTACATGTTTTAGCGAATGGTGTTGAAACAGGTAGTCCAATCGTATTAAATGCAACAAATAACTGGAAAGAATCAGTTACAATGCCAGTTACAGATTTACAGGGGAACGTAATTAACTACAGCGTAACAGAAGATGCTAATGCAAATTACATAGCGAATGTAGAAGGTAATCTTACAGATGGCTTTACAGTCACAAATACATATGTACCAACACCGACACCTGTACAGCCAACATCAGCACCAAGTAAACCTACGCCAAAGACATCCGATGGAACGAATGTATTGTTCTATGGTACAGTAGCAATCGGAGCATTCTGCATCGCTACAATCATCCTTGTACGTAAGTTGAAACATTCAAATTAACTAGATTAAAAACCTTCAAAACGAAGGTTTTTTCTCTTGACACATTGAAACCGCTAACATATTATTTTGGTGTATCCTGTAAACGTTTCCGTAAACGGTTACGAGTAAAAGGGGTTTTGGATGACGACAATTAAAGATATTGCACGTATTTCGGGGTATAGCATTGGAACAGTTTCCAGAGTTATCAATAACCATCCTGATGTTAGTGCAGTAGCAAAGAAAAAAATTGAAAAGGTAATTAAGGACGAAAAATTTGAGCCAAATTCTAATGCAAAACTTTTAAAGCAATCTGCGACATCCGCAATTACGATTTTGATCAAGGGATTGCATAATGCCTTCTTCAGTAGCATTGTCGAAAAGATGCAAAGCTATCTGCAGGAAAGTGGCGAGGATGTATCTGTCGTATATCTAGATGAACTTGAAAATGAAGTGGAAGTGGCGATTCGCATCTGTAGTGAGAAGAAACCGAAGGGTTTAATTTTCTTGGGTGGAAACCAGAAGTATTTCCGTGAGTCATTTGTAAGTATCAAAGTGCCGTGTGTACTTTGTTCAGAGAGTGCTGCAGGGATGAACTTTAGTAATCTTTCTAGCTTTACAACAGATGATAGAGAAGCGGCACGTGCAGCAGCGGAATACTTGATTCGCTCGGGACACAGAAAAATCGGTATTGTATGTGGGTCGGCTGTATCGGAAGCGGGATTGATTGGCTCAAAACGTGTAGATAGTGCAATCACAGCGTTTAAAGAAAACAAGATACCATTTGATAAACGCAAACAGTTTGTGCCAGGGAAGTTCTCTCTTGAAGATGGTTATAACGGTACGATGAAATTATTAGACCGTTATCCAGAGGTTACCGCAATCTATGCGGTCAGTGATGTTGTGGCAATTGGTGCACTACGTGCAATCAATGATCGTAATCTAAAGGTTCCACAAGATATATCCATCATCGGTAACGATGGAATTGACTTTGCAAGGTATGTAACACCACGTCTAGCAACTGTTGAACAGGATGCTTCACAACTTGCCAAACGCAGTGTAGATGATTTGTTATTAAGATTAAATTACAACAAACCTGTGATACATGAAATTATTCCATTTCATGTATTAGCAGGAGAGAGTATTCATATAAAAAAACCAGTGGAGGAAAAGTAAGATGTCAACAGTAAGTCTAAAGCATGTCCAAAAAATTTACCCAAACAGTGGTGAGACAAAAAAGAAAAAGAAGGGCGAAGAAAAGAAAGTAAACTTAAAGATCACAGATGAAGGTGTGGTTGCGGTTGATGATTTCAATCTAGAAATTGGCGATGAAGAGTTCATCGTATTAGTAGGTCCTTCTGGTTGCGGTAAGTCCACAACATTACGTATGATTGCGGGATTGGAAGATATTACACGTGGAGAATTATTCATTGATGGTAAGTTAATGAACAACGTATCTCCTAAAGATCGTGATATTGCGATGGTTTTCCAGAACTATGCGTTATATCCACATATGAGTGTTCGTCAAAATCTTGAATTCCCACTCAAGATGCATAAGGTTCCAGCTGATGAAATCAAGGTAAAGGTTGAAGAGGCAGCTGAAATCCTAGACTTAACACCATATCTAGACCGTAAGCCAAAGGCTTTATCCGGTGGACAAAGACAGCGTGTTGCGATTGGACGTGCGATTGTGCGTAATCCAAAGCTATTATTGATGGATGAGCCACTCTCTAACTTGGATGCGAAGTTAAGAAATCAGATGCGTGCTGAAATCATCAAGTTAAGACAGAAGATTAAGGCAACATTTGTATATGTAACACATGACCAAACAGAAGCAATGACACTGGGTGACCGTATCGTTATCATGAAGGATGGCGTAATCCAGCAGGTTGGAACACCACAGCAATTATTTGATCATCCAATCAACGAGTTCGTAGCAGGCTTTATTGGTATGCCGCAGATGAACTTCTACAGTGGTGAACTTTTAAAGAATGAAGCTGGTAAATACTGCGTGAAGTTAGATGATGCAGTGATGGAAGTTTCTGAAGAAAAACAAGCCCTCTTAGCTGAAAAGAACGTACAACCACAGCCAATTACAGTTGGTGTACGTCCTGAACACATCTCACTTGGTGGAGAGAGTGGCAAGACAATTGAAGGAATTGTTGATGTAAGTGAAATGATGGGTTCCGCAATCCACTTACACGTAAATGCATGCGGTAAAGACAGCATTATCATCGTTCCGACATTGGATTTAAATGGTAGAACATTCAAGATCGGCGATAAGATTGACTTTACATTTGGTGGTAATGTCATGCACATCTTTGGAAGAGAATCTCATCAGAACTTAGAGTATTAATTTCAAAATTTCATAAAAAGATATTGAAATTTGAAAGCGCTTTGCATTAAAATAAAACTATAGAGTTGTAAACGTTTCCAGTAACGTTTACGAAATCATATACTTTTTCGGGAGGAAAACATGAAAAGTACAAAGTTAGTATCACTTAGTTTGGCTGCTTTAATGGGTATCTCTGCATTAGCAGGATGCGGCGGCAAGAAAGAATCAAACACAGCAGCTTCAGATTCAAAGGAAGTAACACTTACAGTGTGGACACCATCTGAAGACCAATCAGACGAACAGGGCAACTGGCTCAAGAAGCAATTAGATGCTTTCCAAGAAGCTCACCCAGAATGGAAGTTGACATTCAACACAGGCGTATGCCCTGAAGGTGATGCGAAGACATTAGTAGCAGCTGACCCATCAGCAGCAGCTGACGTTTACATGTTCGCAAACGACCAGATTCCTGATTTATTAAAGGCTAACGCTATCGCTGAATTAGGTGGATCTGCAGTTGAAGCAATTAAGAAGAACAACAGTGATATTACTGTTGATACAGTAACTTATGAAAACTCTGTATATGGTGTTCCATTTACAGCAAACACATGGTTTATGTATTATGACAAGCGCGTCTTCACAGAAGATGATGCAAAGAACTTAGATACAATGCTTACAAAGGGTAAGGTTGGTTTCCCACTATCTAACTCTTGGTATATCGCAGCGTTCTACGCAGCTAACGGATGCACATTATTCGGTGCTAATGGAACAGATGCTAAGGCTGGTATCGACTTCGGTGGTGATAAGGGTACAGCAGTTACAAATTACTTAGTTGACTTAGTTCAAAACCCTAACTTCAAGGATGCGTCTGGTTTAACACCAAGCACTTTAGCTGATGGTACAATCAATGCATTATTCTCAGGCGCTTGGGATTACAAGGCAGTTGTTGACGCTTTAGGTGAAGAGAATGTTGGCATCATCGCTCCTCCTAAGTACACATTAAATGGCAAGGAATTACAGTTAAAGGCATTCGCAGGTTCTAAGGCTATTGGTGTTAACCCAACAAGTAAGAATCCAGAAGTTGCAGTTGCATTAGCTTCATTCTTAGGTAGCGCAAAGGCTCAACAAGCTCACTACGACTTACGTAATATCATTCCTACAGACACATCATTGAATGTTTCTGATGCATTGGCTAAGGCACAGATGGATACAATGGACTTTGCTTCAATCGTACAGCCACTACAGTCAGGCATGGGTCAATATTGGACACCAGCAGAATCAATGGGTAAGGAAATCGTTGCCGGTACAGTAACACACGAAAATGCTGCTGAAAAGACAGAGAGCATGAACAAGGCAATGAACACTGCTTCCGTTCAATAATATTGCATTACTGATTAAAAGAATGTGGTTGAGATACTTATTTTAACCGCATTCTTCTTCGTTTATAGAATTGAGGTAATCGTATGGAAAATAAAAAGATTCAGGACAAAGTCACCGTGTTAAAAGCGATAACATCCGGTGATTTACAAACGAAACTATCCATCCCATTTATGGGACTCGGTGTATTTTTGAAAGGGCAGAAAATAAAAGGTTGCCTCATATTCCTTCTGGAAGTAGCGTTCTTCTTATACATGGCTACTTCTGGTATCCATGCTTTATCGTTGTTACCGTCACTGGGTGATCAAGCACAAGGCAAAGTATGGAATGAAGCAAAACAAATTTTCGAATATTCTGCCGGAGATAACTCACAACTTATTCTATTATTTGGAGTTGTTGCATTATTTGTTATCGCTGGATTTATCCTATTATGGGTATTACAGCTCAAACATGCATACAAACTACAACTAAAGAAGGAAAATAATGAACACATCAATACCTTTAAGGAAGATTTGAAGTCTCTATTAGATGGAAACTTACATATCACATTGATGTCATTACCTTGCGTAGGTATCTTAGTATTCAATGTCGTGCCACTAGTCTATATGATCAGTATGGCATTTACATCCTATTCCAAAGAAGATGAACACTTACAGTTGTTCGATTGGAATGGACTAACACAGTTTAAGCGTGTATTAAACTTCAGTGGTAACATTGGTAGACAGTTCTGGCATGTTCTTGCTTGGACAGTTGTTTGGGCGCTTGTTGCGACATTCTTAAACTACATTACAGGTATGATCCTTGCGATGATTATCAACCGTAAGGAAACAAAGGCAAAGGGATTCTGGCGTTTCTGCTTTGTATTATCTATTGCTGTACCACAGTTTATTTCCTTGATGATTATGAACATCATGTTACAACCATCAGGCGCAATTAACGTTTTACTACAGAATAATGGATTAATCAGTGCACCACTACCATTCTTAACAGATGCGATGTGGGCTAGAATTACAATTATCGTAATCAACTTATGGATTGGTATTCCATATACAATGTTACAGGTAACAGGTATCTTACAGAATATTCCAGGCGAACTCTATGAAGCAGCTCGTATGGATGGTGCAGGACCAGTGAAGATCTTCTTCAAGATTACACTTCCTTACATGTTATTTGTTACTACACCATACTTGATTACATCATTTGTTGGTAATATCAATAACTTTAACGTTATCTACCTCTTATCAGGTGGTGGACCAACATACGTTGGAGATACTGCAGGTCAGACAGACTTGCTCGTAACATGGTTGTACAAGTTAACAATCGATCAACAGTACTATAACTTAGGTGCAGTTATCGGTATCTTGACATTCATCATCTTAACAACAGTCACATTGATCACATATCGTAGATCGAAGTCTTATCAGAATGAGGAGGCGTTCATGTAATGAGTACGAATACACTAAAACGTAATAAAAAGAGCGTATCTAGCCGTGTTGGTAACTTCTTCGTTCATGTTTTTCTAGCAATGCTAGCAGCGATATGGGTATTACCAATTTTCTGGATTATCCTAACAAGCTTTAGAGCTGAACAGGGATCCTATGTAAGTACATTCTTCCCTAAGGGATATACAATTGCAAACTACATTAAGTTATTTACAGACCGTAACGTCTTAAACTTCCCACGTATGTTTGCAAATACACTTATTATTGCAATATTCACATGTATTATTTCGACATTCTTCGTATTATCTGTTTCATATAGTTTATCTCGTATGCGTTTCAAGCTACGTAAGCCATATATGAACTTAGCAATGATTCTTGGTTTATTCCCGGGATTCATGGCAATGATTGCGGAATACTATATCTTAAAGGCACTTGGTTTAACAGAGGGTTCTGCAGTACGTCTAGCATTAATTATTGTTTATTCTGCTGGTACTGGTTTAGGTTTCCAAATTGCCAAGGGTTACTTTGATACAATTCCACGTTCTGTCGATGAAGCAGCGATTATGGATGGTGCGACACAGTGGCAAGTATTTACAAGAATCACGATGCCATTATCAAAGCCAATCATTATCTATACAGTCATGACTTCATTCATCGCTCCATGGGTAGACTTTATCTTTGCGAAAGTTATTGTTCGTGCAAACGCAGATCAATTTACAGTCGCAATCGGTTTATGGAATATGTTACAGAAGGAATATATTAACCAATGGTACACAAGTTTCGCAGCTGGTGCGGTTATTATCTCTCTTCCAATCGCAATCTTATTCGTATACATGCAGAAATTCTACGTTGAAGGAATGTCTGGCGCAGTTAAAGGATAACAAAACAAAAACGGTAGAACCTTTTGGTCCTGCCGTTTACTTTCTAAAATATCGTATGATAGATATGAATCAGGAGGACACACATGAAAACATTTATCTTTGACTTGTATGGAACACTCATTGATATTCATACTGAATTACATAATCATAAAGTGTGGAAAGCACTATCAGACATGTATGCATGTTATGGTGCAATCTATACACCAGAACAGTTTAAACAAGCATATTTAAAGTTCAATAAAGAAGAGTGGAAGCGAGTAGAAGAATTACATCCTGATACATATATAGATATTCAATTTAAAAATGTATTCAAACGTCTATTTGATGAAGCACCGATTCATACGGAAGTATTACCAATTCAAGATATAGAAACCTGGTTACTCTTTGTGGAAACAGAGTTTAGACGTTTAACAAGAGTGCGTTGTAAACCATATCGCAATACCATCAAAACATTACAAACTCTAAAGCAGCAAGGTCACCAAATGATACTATTATCCAATGCACAGCACTCTTTTGCGCTAGCGGAGATGGGTATCTGTGATTTAATTCCATACTTTGATCATATGTATATCTCTGCTGATTACGGTATCCGTAAGCCAGAAAAAGCATTTATGCAAAAAGTATTAGATGACCATCAACTTGATGTTTGTGATTGTGTCATGATTGGTAATGAAGTAGGTAGTGATATGCAAGTTGCGGCATCTTGTGGTGTAACTGGTATATTATTAAATACAGCACATCGTAAAGAAAAAGTAATTCAGAAAGAATTAGAAACATTACAACAAGAATATCCAAACTTCCAGTATCAAATTATTACTTCAGGGGATATTTTAGAAATTTTAGGAGAATAAGTTATGCCAACATGGTTAAAAGATGCAGTATTTTATGAGATCTATCCACAGTCATTTTATGATACAAATGGAGATGGTATTGGGGATTTAGAGGGTATCATACAAAAGTTAGATTATATTAAAGAACTCGGCTGTAATGCATTATGGATCAATCCAATGTATGACTCACCATTTATGGATGCAGGATACGACGTGAGGGATTATAAGAAGGTTGCGGCTCGTTATGGTACGAATGAAGATGCGTATCGTTTATTTGAGGAAGCACATAAACGTGGTATCAAAGTATTACTAGACTTAGTACCTGGTCATACCTCTGATGAACATGCTTGGTTTAACGCAAGTAAACAGCCTGAAGAAAATGAATTCTCCAGTCGTTATGTATGGACAAACGGTGCCTTTGTAGGTGTCAAAGACCACCCATATATGGCAGGAATGTCTGATCGTAATGGAGCATATATGTTAAACTTCTTTGCGTCTCAACCAGCCCTCAACTACGGATGGTTAGATCGTACGGAGAGCTGGATGTCTGCGGTGGATAGTCCAGAGGCTATCGCTACCAAAGAAGCAATGAAAGATATCATGCGTTTTTGGTTAGATCATGGTGCAGATGGCTTCCGTGTTGATATGGCAGACTCGCTTGTCAAAAATGATGATAACAAGAAATCAGCGACTGCGAAAATCTGGCGAGATGTTCGTAATATGCTAGATCAAGAATATCCAGAAGCTGCACTTGTTAGTGAATGGTCCAATCCAGAACAGGCAATCAATGGTGGCGGCTTCCATATGGATTTCTACTTGGATCATTGGCACAATGGATACAATACATTACTACGTGATTATGAAACAGGTGGAGAAGATCATAGTTTCTTCTTAAAGAGTGGTAAAGGTGATATTTGTCGTTTCTTAAATGACTACATGCCTAAATACAAGGCAACAAAGCAGAATGGTTATATCTCTATGTTTACATGCAATCATGATACACCACGTCCTGCAAATACATTGACTCCTGCCGAGTTAAAGATTGCGTATGCATTTATCCTAACTATGCCAGGTGTTCCATTTATCTATTATGGTGATGAAATCGGTATGCGCTATATGAAAGATATCCGCTCCAAAGAGGGTGGCTTCCATCGTACAGGTTCACGTACTCCAATGCAGTGGGATAACAGCGCAAATAAGGGCTTTTCAACAGCTGAAGCAAACCAACTCTATCTAGCAGTAGATCCATCAGAAGATGCACCAAATGTGGCAGATCAACTCAATGATGAAAATTCCCTCTACACTACGACAAAATCTCTTGTGGCATCACGACACATGCATGCAGACTTACAGGCTGATGCAGACTTCAACGTGATTTATGCAGAGAAGGAGAAGATGCCATTTGTATACAAGCGTGGAAAGTTGATTCTTGCAATCAACCCAAGTAGTTTAGAAGAAACAATCTCATTAGATGAGCTACAAGGTTATACGCCAATCTATACGATTGGAAAAGCATCAACTGATGAAATAACTCTTACAATCGGAGCTAGTTCGTTTGTAGTACTACAAAAAGGATAATTTTATGCAGTATATAAATAATGGATTACGTGTATGTTGGATTTTTTTCAAAACTGTTATATGGGAACTATTAACAGGGCTGATTAGTATTATTATTTTAAGCGTTCTATTTACAATTAAAATGTTGCAATTATATGGAAAAAACATAAGTTCACGTGATATTACTAGTTATTTTTTTCGTGATTTGGAAAATGATCCGGTATTAATCGGTTGCTTTCTTATACTCAGTTCTATCTTAATATTAGTTTTATATGTAATCTATCATCGTAAAGAACCAGATATGTTGCCGTTTGAACGGAAGAATTGCATTTCAAAATATATTAAAGGGTATACTTCTGGTTTTATCTTATTTACATCTATTTGGCTTATTTCTCTTGGGCTTGGCGGTTTCCAGGTTGAACTGATATTTAAACAGGGAAATATAGCTATGCTTTGTCTATTTTTTGTTGGTTATCTGTTTCAGGGAATGAGCGAAGAGGTATTATTTAGAGGATATCTTTACAAAAGACTAAGCACATTTCTTCCACTTCCAATGGTAATTGCGTTGACAAGTTTACTATTTGCTGTAATGCATTTGGGAAACTATGGAATTTCGATACTAGCATTTATTAATCTTATTATATTTGGTGTATTTGCTGCGCTAGTTCGCTATCATTCAAATAGTTTATGGTTCGTAGGTGCTTTCCATTCTGCCTGGAATTTTGTACAAGGACCGCTGTTAGGAGTTGCTGTATCAGGCAATGCTAATCAGCAAGTTGTCTTTTTTTCAAAACTAAGTGATATATCTACGATTATTAATGGTGGCAGTTTTGGTTTAGAAGGCAGTATAATTACAACAATTATTTTATTAGTAGCTATTTTTGCTATTACTAAAAAGTTTAGTTGTGTTGAAAACCTAATTTGCAAATAAATTTTAAAAAAGTTATTGACATTTATTAAATTCTAAATAAACTATAACCATAGGCGATGATAAGAAGAGTAGCTGAAAGATAGTATCACAGAGAGTCCTCGAATGCTGAAAAGAGGATATACGAAGGTTTAGTGAAGATGGTCTTGGAGTTGTACTTCCGAAATGTAGGGAGTACCGGGATGTCCCGTTATAGACAAAGAGTATGTTGGTACTCGATGAGGTATGTATTGTGAAATGCATATGAACTAAGGTGGTAACACGAGATTATATATCCCGTCCTTACATGTAGGTGTAAGTGCGGGATTTTTGTTTATATAGATAGGAGGAAGCGATGATTGAATTAAGTAACATAGTTAAAACATTCAAAGCAAACAAGGAAAACATCCATGCGGTAAACGACGTTTCATTAACAATCAACGATGGTGAAATCTACGGTATTATCGGATATTCCGGTGCTGGTAAGAGCACGTTAATTCGTTTGATTAATCAACTAGAAGTACAGACAGCTGGCGATGTAGTGATTGATGGTATTAACATCAAGGAACTTAGTCCTAGAGAACTACGTTTACAACGTCAACAAATTGGCATGATCTTCCAACACTTCAACCTCCTATGGAGTAGAACAGTCGCTGAAAATATTGAGCTTCCTCTGGAGTTTGCGCATGTGCCTAAAGCAGAAAGACAACAAAGGGCAGCGGAGCTAATCGAAATGGTGGGCTTAACGGGAAGAGAAGATGCATATCCAAGTGAATTATCAGGTGGTCAGAAACAAAGAGTTGGTATTGCAAGAGCGTTAGCAAATTCCCCAAGAATTTTGCTGTGTGATGAAGCGACATCAGCACTAGACCCTGATACAACGGAACAGATTCTTGAACTATTAAGAGAAATTAATCGACGTTTAGGAATCACGATTGTGATGATTACACACCAGATGGAAGTGGTGCAAAAAATCTGTACACGAATGGCTGTGATGAGTGATGGAAAGATTGTGGAAGAAGGAACTGTTAAACAATTGTTCGAACATCCAAAACACGCAGTCACAAGAAGATTCGTACAGAATATTGAAGCTAACCAAACAATCGAAGAACTAGCTGAAAGTTTGAAAGAGAAATATCCAAGTGGAAAGTTACTTCGTTTATCCTTTACAGGTAATAACGCAGAGCAGCCAACGATTATCAACGCAGCAAGACTTGTACCATTTGAAATATCAATTGTTGAGTCAAACATCTCACAATCCTCCGTTGGACCAATGGGTGTAACATACATTCATATCAGTGGTGGTGTAGATAGTGACTACAACAAGTTTGTGACATATTTAACTGACAACAATGTCATTGTGGAGGTGCTCTAATGATAGGTGGCGTACTAAACTTAGATCAGCTATTTACGGCTATCAATGAAACAATCTACATGACACTTGTATCACTCGTACTTGCGACAATCTTAGGATTACTAATTGGTATCCTATTGTACTGTACACAAACGGGTGGTCTATTCCAAAACAAGATTATTAATCGAGTGATTGATGTGATTATCAACGTATTACGTGCGATTCCATTTATCATCTTACTGATTATTTTGATTCCATTTACAAAGCTGATTGTAGGAACGATGTTAGGAGCTACAGCAGCCTTACCTTCACTGGTGTTTGCGGC
This sequence comes from uncultured Solobacterium sp., assembly GCA_963525775.1. GTDB lineage: Bacteria > Bacillota_I > Bacilli_A > Erysipelotrichales > Erysipelotrichaceae > Bulleidia. The sequence goes on from CAURLC010000008.1 coordinate 60,143, forward strand.
AGCGCCGTTCTACGCACGAATGTGCATCATCGCATTCCAAGATGTAAACAAAGGTACCATTGAAGCAAGTAAAGCAATGGGTGCCAGCAACTGGCAAATTATTCGAAAAGTATTACTTCCTGAAGCATTACCATCCTTGATTTCAGGAATCACAGTAACAGGAATTTCCTTAATCTCTTATACAGCAATGGCAGGTGCTATCGGTGCTGGAGGACTTGGAAACCTAGCATACTTATATGGTTTTGCAAGAAGAAATGAATTGATACTTTATACTTCAACCATCATCATTATTATCATTGTATTTGTTATACAGTGGTTCGGTGATGCAATTGTAAAACGAATCGACAAACGATAAATATATAAAAAAAGAAAAGGGAGAAAACTCATGAACAAGATTACAAAAATTATTGCAGCAGCTACATTCGCATTAGGCTTAACAGCTTGCGGAACATCCAAAAAAGAAAATGCATCAACAACTTCTTCAGACAGCACTAAGTTAACAGTGATCGCAACTGCTAACCCACACGCAGTGATTCTAGAGGAAGCGAAGTCCATCTTGAAGGACAAGTACAACATCGACCTAGAAGTAACAGTTACTGATGATTACTTCATTCCAAATGAAGCAGTATCCAACGGAGAAGCAGACGCAAACTACTTCCAACACGTGCCATTCTTTGACAAAGAAAAGAAAGAAAAGAACTACAAGATTTCAAATGTAGGTGGTATTCATATCGAGCCATTTGGAATCTACTCTAAGACAATCAAGAATGTTTCTGATATCAAAGATGGTTCAACAGTTGTTATTTCTAACTCTGTAGCAGATAACGGTCGTATCTTAGCAATTCTTGCACAGGAAAACCTTGTGAAGTTACCAGATAACGCAGATGTATTAAACTTAACAATCGCAGATATCGATAACGATACAAACAATCCAAAGCACTTAAAGTTCCAGGAAGTAAAACCAGAATTACTCGCAACAGCTTATGAAAACGGTGAAGGTGACTTAGTAGCTATCAACGGTAACTTCGCAATCAACGCTGGTCTAAAGCCAGGATCTGACGCATTAATCCTTGAAAAGGCTAATGAATCTAACCCATATGTAAACATCATCGCTTGCCAAGAAGGTCATGAAAAAGATGAAAAGATCCAAGCTTTAGTTAAGGTATTACAGTCTGAAGAAATCCGTGAATTCATCAAGAAGAACTGGTCTGATGGTTCCGTTATCCCAGCTGAATAAGCATTAAGATTAGTCATGCATGCATAGTGCATGGCTTTTTTATATCTATAATATTCAAATAAATATCACTTTCTCTTCACGTGTACAATTTGATGAAGAGTGATACTCTAGATGTAGATAGATTTGATTTAACATCTCTGGAAAGGATGCAGTATGGAAATTAAAGAAACAGCCAGTGCGGGGACAATTGAAAAATGTGATTGCCTTGTAACAGTTTCAAAGGGAGAAGGGGATATCAAAATCAACCTTTCTTCAAAAGTTTTATATCAATATGGTGATAGTATCAGAAATACAATTCTTCAAACATTAAAGAAATTAGATATAAATGATGTGACGGTTGATGTTGAAGATATGGGTGCTTTTGAGTATGTGATTGTGGCTAGACTAGAAGCTGCAATCTATCGTAGTCTGAAACAGATGGATCAAATTCCATGGGGAGATTTACTACATGAATAATAAGAATCGATTACGTCGAACGATGATGTTTCTAAATGCACAAAAGCCAAATTTACTAAAAGATCCATTTATTTACAAACCGGATTCTTTGATATTCGATTTAGAAGATGCGGTTGCACTAGGTGAAAAGGACGCGGCTCGTTTTGTGCTTGTGCATGCGCTTAAGAGTGTTGATTATCAAAACTGTGAGAAGGTAGTCCGTATCAATGGGATTGATACACCATTCTGGAAAGAAGATATCCGTTGTGCAGTATACGCAGGCTGTGATAGTATCCGTATTCCTAAGACAGAGTCAGCTGAAGATGTACAAGCTGTTGAAGCAGAAGTATTAAAGGCTGAAAAAGAAGCAGGTGTTGAAGAAGGGCATACTTTACTGATGGCTGCGATTGAATCCGCAAAAGGAGTTATTAATCTAAAGGAGATCTGTACAGCTTCCTCACGATTATTCGGGGTAGCACTATCCGCTGGTGATTATACAAAAGACTTACATACAGTTATCACTGGTACAGGTGTTGAACTCTCAGGTGCTAGACAGTTAATGGTAATTACCGCAAGAGCGACTGGTGTTCAATGTTTCGATACTGTCTATACAAGCCTTGATAATATGGAAGGCTTGAAGGCTGAAACAAAACTAATTCATGATATGGGATTTGATGGTAAATCAATTATTAATCCAAGACAGATTCCGGTTGTTCATGAAGTATATACACCAAGTCAGGATGACATTATTTTTGCACAAAAAGTTGTGAAAGAGATTGATGAAAAACGTGCACAGGGTATCGGTGTATTTACTGTAGATGGCAAGATGATTGATGTTGCATTCTATGATGGCGCAAAGAGAACGATTGCGCTTGCAAAAGCTGCAGGCGTATATCAGGAGGTGGACAATGCTTAATGCAGTAGGAAGAGAAATCCCACAAGAAGTATTAGATGAAACGGGTAAAACTGTCTTTCAGGGAACATATCAATTTGACCAACACGAATATACAAAAGCACCTGTAAAGGCAAAAACTCGTATAGGTGGTAGCGGTAGTAAACTTGAAAGTAGTATTCAGGAAGTATTACAGAAGTGTAATGCCCATGATGGTATGACAATTAGTTTCCACCATCACTTCCGTGAGGGTGACCTAGTGGTAATGCAGGTGATGAATGTCATACATGAATTAGGGTATAAAGATATTACAATTTGCGCTAGTTCCTTAAGTAAAGCACAAGATGACCTTGTGCCAATGATTGAAGATGGTACTGTAACACATATTGAAACATCTGGTGTTCGTGGCAAGATTGGTGAAGCTATCAGTGAAGGGAAACTAAAGGGTATCGCTATTTTGCGCTCTCATGGTGGAAGAGTGCGTGCGATTGAAACAGGAGAAACAAAGATTGATATTGCCTTTATCGGTGCTCCAAGTTGTGATGAGTATGGAAACTGCCGAGGTGTTGGCGGCAATAGTAATTGTGGTGTGTTATCTTATGCTGCAATCGATGCGGAATATGCAGAGAACGTTGTCGTTTTAACGGATTGTATTGTTCCATTTCCAAACTTTCCAGCAGATATCAGTATGACAAATGTTGATTATGTCATCAAAGTTGATACGATTGGTGATGCGGACAAGATTGCGACAGGTGCTGCACGTCCTGTAACAGATATGAGAAAACTCATGATGGCACAATGCTGTGCTAATTTTATCGCATGTACACCAGCGTTTCAGGATGGCTTTTCATTCCAAACAGGAATTGGTGGAGCTTCTATCGCTACAGCACAATGTCTTGCGGAAAAGATGAGAGAGAAGAATATCCACATGAGTTTTGGCGCTGGTGGAATGTCAAAACCAATGTGTGATTTATTAGAAGAAGGTCTTGTAAACTGTCTTTTAGATACACAGGATTTTGATGTACCTTCGATTGAGAATCTCATTTCTAATCCAAAACATTACTCCATCACAACGAAGGAATATGCAGATCCATTCTGTAAAGGTGCTGTTGTAAATAAATTAGACTTTGTCATTCTAGGAACTTTAGAGGCAGATATTCACTTCAATTGTAATGTTGTAGTAAGCTCCGAAGGAGAACTGATGGGTGCACAAGGTGGTCATCCTGATACAGCGGCTGGTGCGAAATGTACAATTGTCATTACACCACTTCTACAAGGAAGAATTCCAACAATACGTAACCAGGTTACGACTGTTACTACACCTGGCGAAACAGTCGATGTCATTGTGACAGATCACGGTATTGCGATTAATCCAAAACGACAGGACCTATTAGAAGTTGCACAAAATGCACATCTTCCTATTAAGACAATCGAGCAGTTGTGTGATATCGCATATCATATGGCAAAAGAACCTGCGCCATTAGAATATGAAGATAAGGTTGTGGCTATCATTGAAGCTAGAGATGGCACAATCATGGATGTTGTACGAAAGAGAAAGGATAAAAACTAATATGACAATCGGTTTTCGTGCCTTTACAGACTTTGAAAGACCATCACAAGAACTTATCGAAGCGTATCGTAGTTTACCATCTGCTAATATCGGCGATTGCTGTTATAAGATGAACTGTATGTTTGATGGCATTCATTCCTTCAATGATATTCCACTTTGTGGGCCTGCCTTTACTGTCAAGGTCCCAGCAGGAGATAACCTTGTGGCACAACTTGCCTTGGACTACGCAAAACCTGGAGATATCATTGTGATTGATGGTGCTGGGTTTACCAATCGTGCTCTTGTTGGAGGAATGATGGTAACCTACGCAAAGGAGAAACAGTTAGGTGGTTTTGTGGTAAATGGCGCAATTAGGGATGTTGATGATATCAAGAATAGTCCAATTCCCGTTTATGGCATTACCCAAACACCGTTAGGCCCATATCGCAGTGGTCCAGGTGAAATGAACGTACCTGTATGTTGTGGTGGTCAAGTTGTAATGCCTGGAGATATTATCGTGGGTGATCATGATGGTATTGTGGTGGTTCCGCAAAAGGATGCGGAAGAGTTACTACAAGCTGTTAGGAATAACTTGGCACACGAACAAACAGAGATGAAAAAGATGAAGAGTGGAACATACACAATGCAGGAACATCAAAAAGAATTCCTTGAGAAATTTTTGAAAAATGGTGGCGTCTTTAAATAGAAAAAGATAGATTGGAGAATGTCTGATAAAAAGATATTCTCCAATTTTTTAACATACATATAAAATTGACCTTCAACATCAATGCAAAAAGGGAAACAATTACAAAAACACAGCGCATTAAATGCAATTTTCATGTATGATATTTGTAATGTAATAAGAGAGTAGGAGATTAGAATGGCAGATAAAATTATCGTCTTAGATTTTGGAAGTCAATACAACCAGTTAATTGCACGACGTATTCGTGAATTTGGAGTTTATAGTGAACTTCATCCAGGAGATATGACACTTGCGGAAATCGTCGCAATGCAAGATGTTAAGGGAATTATTTTCTCTGGTGGCCCAAATAGCGTATATGAAAAGGATGCACCTAAGTGTGATCCAGCGATCTTTACATCAGGCTTACCTATTTTAGGTATCTGTTATGGTATGCAGATGACACACTTCATGAATGGCGGAAATGTTACACCATCCGACAAGAAGGAATACGGTCGTACAGAAATCACAGTAGATATATCATCCCCATTATTTGCAGGTTTACCTGAAAAGCAGATTGTTTGGATGAGCCATGGTGACCAAGTATCTAAACTAGCAGAAGGATTCCATTCAATTGCAAGCAGTGATACATGCCCATTTGCGGCTAGTGCAAACGATGAAAAGAAGATCTACACACTACAATTCCATCCAGAGGTACGTAACTCTGAGTATGGACTAGATATGTTAAGAAACTTCGTATTCAACATTGCTAAGGCTGAAAATAACTGGACAATGAAGGATTTCGTAAACCAACAGGTAGAAGAAATTAGAGCACAAGTTGGTGATGATAAGGTATTACTAGCATTATCCGGTGGTGTAGACTCATCCGTAGTAGCTGCTTTATTAGATAAGGCAATTGGCAAGAATCTATACTGCATGTTTATTGACCACGGTCTTTTACGTAAGGGTGAAGCAGAAGGTGTTATGGAAACATTCACACGTAACATGTCACTCAACCTCATTAAGATTGACGCAAGAGAACGTTTCTTGAATAAACTTGCAGGTGTATCAGACCCTGAAGAAAAGCGTAAGATTATCGGTGGTGAATTCATCTACACATTCCGTGATGAAGTAGCCAAGCTCTTACAAGGAACAGATATTAAGTGGTTAGCACAAGGAACACTTTATACAGATATTATTGAATCAGGCACAAAGACAGCACAGACAATTAAGTCACACCACAACGTAGGTGGCCTACCTGAAGATATGAACTTCAAACTTATTGAACCATTAAACAAGTTGTTCAAAGATGAAGTACGTGCATTAGGTACAGAGTTAGGACTACCAGAAGAGATGGTATGGCGTCAACCATTCCCAGGACCAGGACTTGGTATTCGTGTACTTGGAGAAATCACAGAAGAGAAGTTAGAAATCGTTCGTGATTCAGATTTAATCCTACGTGAAGAAATCCGCAATGCAGGACTAGAAAGAGATATCTGGCAATACTTTACATGCTTACCAAACATCCGCTCTGTAGGTGTTATGGGAGACCAACGTACATATGACTACACAGTCGTTATCCGTGCAGTTACATCTATCGATGGTATGACAGCAGACTGGGCAAGAATCCCATACGATGTACTAGATAAGATCTCCACACGTATCGTAAACGAAGTAAAACACGTTAATCGTGTAGCCATGGATATCACATCCAAGCCACCGGGAACAATTGAGTGGGAATAACAGTAACCAATATGTTTCTGTTATAAAACTATTTAAAAAACAGCGTTTCGACATTTTATTGGAGCAAAAAGCTCCTTAGTGATACTGTTTTGATACTAAAAGCGAGAAAAAATAGGTTCAAAAGGGAGTTGCTGAATTAAGCGAGTTTTACGAGCGATACTTATTGACCGAAGGGCAATAAGGTAGGTAAAAAATTTTAGAAAGCCTTCCATCGTTTTGGTGGGAGGCTTTTGTTGGAAATGGTGGGTAAAAAATTTGAATTTAGGAGAAAATTTATGAGTCGAAAAAAGGCAATTTTTCTTTATTTATTAGGAACCTTAGGGCAAATATGGATGATATGTATTATAGTTTTTATATTGCGTAATTTGGGTATGGATGTAGACTATACAATGCCAATGGGAATGGTTGCTATTGGAATAGGTGGAGTTTCATCTGCTCTATGGGGAACTATTATTGCACTTAGATACAAAAAGTACAGTACGAAGAAAATATTAAAGGATTTTTTCGCTATAAAGCAAAACATCAGCAGTTATTTATTTGTTATTGTATTCTTGTTTTTGGATTTTTGCTATGTTGCATTTGATGGAAAATTAGTGTTTAATGCTTGGTATATTCCGATTATCTTATTTCTTAAAGCAATCATTTTTGGTGGGATTGAAGAAGTAGGGTGGAGATATGTTTTTCAACCAATTATGATGGAACACCATAGTTATATTAGTTCAACCTTAATTACTTTTGTTTTATGGGGAATATGGCATTTCTCTTATTTCTACATTGAAGGAACATTGCCACAGGTACATGCGGTTGGATTTTTGCTTGGATTGTTGACTAATTGCTTTGTTTTATCCGCATTATTTATAAAGACAAACAGTTTGTGGATATGTGTGATGACACATTCATTAATAAATGTTTTTTCGCAATTAGCAGTAGGTGGTGATCAAAATATAACTTATGCTTGTAAAATAATTATTATAGTAATGGCAACTGTTCTTTCGATTAGAGAGCAAAATAAAAAAGTAACAGATGTGTCAGTTCTTTAAAGAGCGGTAAATTCCAGTTTCTCTAAATAATCGAATAGTGTAAAAACAAAGCACATGACTTTAAGATTGTAAAATCTTTGGGTCTCCAAAAACTTTGGGGGACAACCCATTAATTTAAGAGAACACTAGACATGAGGTGACCCCTAAAAGTTAGACTTTTTGGTAATTTAAAATAGTGTGGGGTTTTCAAAAAACACGCAATAAAATCTCATGGGTGAAAATAGATATAATAACAGGCAATACCATAGAGTAATCAGCTAAGGGATTGCCTGTTATTCATATAATTAAGTATTAAAGTGAAGTTTTTTTCAGATCATTCTAATCCTGTATGCCTGATAAGAAAAAGTGGTAGATACTTTGATTCAGTAATAAAGTACAATATAAACTAGCTAATAGGTTGACGTGATAAAATCATGAATAGCCATATATGGCTACCCCATTTCTATTTGATTCTCCAGACAAGAAGATAATAGCATGGAGGTTTTATTATATTTTGGTCTCCCCACAAAAGTTTATAGCCTATCCCCAACCCCATGAGATTTTAAAGTGCCTAATTTTACTAGTATTATTGCTTCTTTTTGTTATCTTTGTATTAATTGAAAGGAAGATACCTGACTAACACTAGTCTAGATATCTTCCTTTGTTCATCTTGTTCTTATGTATATATTTAATTCTTTAGTAGAATCTTTTTAATTACTTTTGTTTTCTATTTTGTTAAATAGTTTTTCTAAGAATAAGATGCGTTTATATATTGTTTTTCTCATAATCTACATCTCCTATCTATGATTAGTTTAAGCTAACTAACTTAAACTTGCAAGTATCTTGCTTGTAATAAAATTAAACTACAGGTTCATTGTGGATGATGGTTGTGGTAGGTAGAATAATAACTGTACCAAGAAAGATGGTGTCAAAAGTGAAGATACTGTAATATCCCAGTGAAGATGGTTTGCTCAACCTGCTGGGGTATCTGGAATGAAGCTCGGGGCTAAGAGAAAGGATACTTTCTTACAGCTGGCCGCATCAAAGTAGTAATACTAGATGAAGGGTGCAATTCCTGAAAGTAACAGATGGCACACATCATTGTGCAATATAGTCCAGAATACATATCGGTGGAAGAATAGAGGGTTACTTGAATAGAGTGCCTGAATCTTAGTTAGGTATATATTGGCGTTATATATAAACCTAAGAATAGCCAATAATCCACTCTGTCGTGAAGCGAAGAAATTCGTGTATAAGATATGGAAGAAGATTCTCTTAGTAGCCTAGAGACAGGTTCTGAATCAGGAGAAATAAGATCACAGAACAAATGCTGAAGAGTTGGGTGAAAAGTGTGGGTAATCAATCCCACCAGAGCTTCGTGATGAAAGTCTAGGGAAGAGATGCAGGGAATTGCTAACCTTGCACAGCCTCTTTTCTCTCTGTAGGATAACAATATTTTTGCAATGATGATGTAGGGTGAATAAAAACCCATTACAGTGTTTTCACTTTTAACATCACATTGGTATTTACATGCATGTCAAAGGATGGTATATTGATATACCATCTTTATGGAATATATTGGAGGTGATGGAGTTATGAATTATCCTATCGTTAGTTTAAGTGCTACTGGTGATAACATTCGTCGTTTGCGAAAAGAACGTAAAGTGAAGACCAGTGAGCTAGCAGATTACCTTGGTTTTTCAGACGTACAGGCAGTTTACAAGTGGGAACGTGGAGAATGTTTGCCAACATTAGAAAACTGTTTTGCGCTAAGTAAATATTTGCATGTACAAGTAGAAGACATCTTGGTCTGCATGGACGAGATGCCTTCTTTATTTTTGTCTTTGGGTATATAATTTGAAAAAGGATGTTCATTGATACTTGAACAGGGGATCAATATATGAAAATTGAATTTGAGAATGAAAATAAAGTAGCGCTTGAAGATTTTAATGGGGACTATTTTAATTCGACAGGTGCTGAGTTCTATCGTGCTGGAGATTATGATACTGCAATCGAATATTATCGTATTTCCTCTTCGATGGGGAATGTTCAATCACTTGCAAACCTTGGCTATTGTTACTACTACGGTAGAGGCTGTAAGAAGGATTTGAAACTTGCTTTTGCGTATTTTAAGATGGCTGCACGCTTTAAGAATACGGATGCTTTATATAAGCTAAGTACGATGTATGAACATGGTAAGGGTGTTAAGAAAAATGATGAGATTGCGGAATACTATCTTATGACAGCCTTCCAATCTTTAAATGAGTTACCAGAAGTTGCTAGATTAGATTATCCAAGCATATTGTTTGCCATGGGTAAGAGATTCTTGGCAATTGGTGAAGAGGAAGGTGACTTTGAAGTTGCGTATACTCTTTTAAGAAGTGCACAAGAAGGCTATGAATACCAAATTAATCAGGGCTGTCATTATTATGAAAAAATGCTAGCAGAGGTTGAAGAAATCTTACAAAGAGATTGTTTTGACCCGTATAGAGATGAAGATGAAGATGAAACATTTTTAAATTAGTATGAGATATTATTTATGTAGTAGTTTAGTTGATTATTCAAAGATGGAACTTCACAATGAATATCATTGGGTTGAAAATCTGTTAGAACATATTAAATTTCCATGCCATGCATTACTTGTTGCGTCTTCACCAGATGAGATTGAAAAGACAAGAAAATATGCACAAGAGATTGTGGATGTCATGGAAAACCATGGCTTATGCTTATCAGGGTTTGATATTTTAGATCGAAATAGTGCAGAGCGTACAAAAGAACTTGTTGATAAAGCAGATATTATTATCGCAATGGGTGGTCATGTTCCAACACAGAATGCTTTCTTCCAAGAGATTGATTTGAAGAAACATCTTCAAGAGTTTTGCGGAATCTGGATTGGTAGTTCTGCCGGTAGTATGAATAGTGCTACTCTAGTCTATGCACAACCTGAACTAGAAGGTGAAGTGATTGATCCAACATATCAGAGGTTTATACCTGGATTAGGATTAACAGAGAAGATGATTCTTCCTCACTATTCTTCTTGGAAGAATGATGTAGTAGATGGGCTTCGACTTCTAGAAGATGTTACCTATCCAGATAGTCAAGGACATACATTCTATCTAATGGAAGATGGTAGTTATGTGCTTGGTGATACGAAAGAGAAAATAGAAGAAGTTGTTGGTGAACACTATGTTCTTCGTGATGGAGTAATTGTTCAGTAATGTATATAAAACGAAATGGTATCCGATGTGTTGGATACCATTTTTTGATGATTAGAATTTTGTGACGAAGTATGGATACAGGAATGACTTTTCTGTTTGTTCAGGTGGCTCTACTTCGATGATTGCCTTTTGATAGCCATTGACAATCTTTGTGCCACTTTTGTGGATGAGTTCTCTTTGGAATTGTCCATACTCTTGGTGTACATGTCCATGTACCATGTATGCAGGTTTATACTTATCAAGTAATTCGTTGAAACATGCATATCCTGTATGTGGTAGATCATCTAGGTCACCATAGCCTTCGGCAGGTGCATGCGTGACTAGGATATCGACTCCTTTAGAAATCCAAAGACTTAACTTGAGTTTGTTGATGCGTTTTTGCATTTCGGATTCAGTATACATGAATGGAGAATCGTTGTATTTCATACATCCTCCAAGTCCTGCAATACGTAACCCTTTGTATTCATATACACGACCGTCGATATCAACACATCCTTCTGGCGCATGTCGTAGATAGGCGGTATCGTGATTGCCATGGACATAGAATAGTGGTTTGTTTGCGACTGTCACAAGGAATTCAAGATATCGTGCTGGTAAATCTCCACAAGAGATAATCAGGTCGATATCTTTTAATTTATTTGGTGTGTAGTAATCGTATAGATAGGGATCTACCTGATCACTAATGACTAGTATCTTCATCTGTTGTTTTAATCTCCGTTAATTCATCTCGTGGGATATTGTTGGAAGAAAGTTCTCCGACAATATTATTGTTTAACCAATTGATACGAATGATATCTAGTGGTTGTAAGGTTTTATCTGCTTCGATGATTTGCTTGCCGGTACGTGTTTCAATTGGTCCGGTAAACGGTACAATCGTTCCTTCTTTGATTGCGGTAATAAAGTGATTCATACTACGTAGAATCGTAGATGATGTGGAAGAAGGTAGATAGAGTTCTTCTACACCTGAGGATAAACCTAACCAATAGCTTTGTTCACTGATTTCCTTGTGGGTCAAAATATCTTGTACAAGTAAATCATAGAAGAGTGACCAGTTATAAATTGGTGCTGCTAGACATTCTTCTTGTGATTCTGAGAATCGGTATAAACCTGGCTTATGCGTAGTGGAACGATTATCCATGATAATCACATCCTGGCATGGCTCTTTCAAGATATGAATTTTGGCATCTGGAGAAGTCCAGGATACACCAAGTGCAAAGGCATTGAGTTCTATCACAGATACTTCATTATCATATGGTATATAGCCAATAAGACGTTGATCATGTATCATACCTGCTAAGATACCCATTAAGAAGAATAACTCATAACTACGTAATGCGTAGGTGTTGATAATATGTGATACAAGAGGGGTGCAGTGATTCATAAACTTATGGTCAGGATAGTCTGTAGCAGCCTTCAATGTATCTTTGAGTAAGAGTGGACTTGTGGTAATAATCCATTCATGTTCCTTGCAGGCTTGTTGGATGATTTGTTCAGTTGTTTTTGTATCTGAACAACCTGTATATGCAGTGGTGTTAAGGACACCTTCATAACGGTTGTTCAGATAGGTTCTTCCACTTTCAATTATAGCAGTCTGTAAATCATTTAAATCATCAGCTGGATAGAGGAAGGCAATCGTTAGTGGATTATGTTCGGAATAGTATTGTTTACGGAAGTTGAGTAGAGAAAGGATGGATTGTGACTTTGTCTTGTACTCAAGACTTACGTTACTTTCACTACGATTGAATTCCTTTAAGATACGTTCGATACGATGACGTAGGATAATACGATTCTTATCTAGCAAGCTATCAAAGGTAAAGATTGATAAGTAGATTAAGAATGCGTCTGAAATATTAAAGGATGGTTGATTTGATGTGATATCCTTTGTGACAAGTTCAAAACGATAGAAAGCACCTTGGAAAGTGCGGATAAGATCCTGTGGCCATTTGGTTTCTAGGTTTTGGCCTAACATATCTGCGAGAAGTTGGTAACTTCCAGGGATTGTAAAGTATGGTGTATATAAATTAGTGACTTTTTGGAATCTTAAAAATTCTTCATACACCTGTATCTCTTGTGAATCATTATGAACAGGCATGATGCGGGTAATTTCTGCCATGATGGAAGGCGCTTGTAGGTACTTGAGTACGGATACACGTTTGTTTCCTTCTTTGACAAAGAATGCATGCATGTATTCATAAACTTGAATTGGTTCACGGATTCCTTCTTCAATCTGTGCATCATATAATCTAGACCACTTTGTAGCAAACTCTGTATCTTCATCTAGCGTTGGCATCCAACTTTCAGTAAAGGATGTCGCTCTTGAGGAAGTGATGGTACCTAACACAAGGTCTAAAGGAATTTCTAAGATTCCGACATATACTTTTGGCAGATCAGTAAAAATACTATTGTTTAAAACTGCTAATGTTTCCTCGTCGGCTTTGCCTTTTTTACGGGCTAATGTATATTCAGAAAGTGACATAAGTATCATCTCCTAGCGTTACTATTATACTTGAATATGGGGCTATGGTCTAATTGTGATGTCTTGATATATAATCACAACGAAGGGAAACAAACTATGGTTGAATTTGTTAAATATACATCTATATTAGGAAATATCACAATTGCAATAGAAGATGATACCCTCATCGGTTTATGGTTTGATGGTCAAAAATATGATAGAGCAAACATACAAGGAGAATTTTCTGCTTCGATTTCTACGATGGCTAAGGAAACAATCGAATGGCTTGATGAATATTTTTCGGGTAAAAACCCAGAAATGACTTTGAAGATTTCTCCTAGAGGAACTATATTTCAACAAGCTGTATGGGAATGTTTGTTGAAAGTTCCATACGGAGAAACAAGAACCTATAGCGATATCAAAGAACTTGTTTGTAGGAAGCTAGGAAAGATATCGATGTCAAACCAAGCAATTGGAACGGCTATTGGTCATAACCCAATATCAATTATTATTCCCTGTCACCGCGTAATTGGAAAAGATGGTAGTCTACATGGATATGCTGGTGGTATAGAGAGAAAACAGTGGTTATTACAACATGAAAAAACGAATGCATCATAATCAGAACACATTTTGAAAATGGTGTTAGAATAACTACATTTGAGGTGAAAATATGAATCGTAATCAAGAGATTATTCGTACAAGTGTTTTAGGGATTATCGTCAACTTATTGCTGGCTGGATTTAAGGTTGTGGTTGGATTCTTATCTGGTTCTATCGCAATTATCTTGGATGCGGTCAATAATGTATCGGATGCTTTTTCATCTATTATTACTATTATTAGTACAAAGCTTGCTTCAAAGAAACCGGATCATAAGCATCCGTATGGATACGGTAGAGTTGAATACTTAAGCGCACTTGTCATATCTTTGATAATTATATATGCAGGTATTACTTCTTTTGTGGAGGCTGTTAAGAGTATATTTAATCCGAGTATTCCAACGTATACAACGGTTGGAATGATCATTATCTTTGTGGCTGTACTTGCGAAGTTTTCAATGGGAATGTACGTGAAGAGGACAGGCGAAAGACTAAACTCTGGTTCACTTATCGCCTCTGGTGAAGATAGTCGTATGGACTCCATGATTTCCGCAAGTACGCTTGTGGCCGCATTATTGTTTATCTGGACGAATGTTGATATTAGTTCTTATCTTGCGGTTGTGATATCCATTATGATTATCAAAGCTGGTTATGAGATTGCGGCTTCTACGATATCTTCTATCTTGGGTGAACGTCCAGATAAGGAACTTACGAATCAAATAAAAAAGTTGGTTATGACTTTTCATGAAGTACATGGTGTATATGATTTATTCTTGAATAATTATGGACCGAATAAGAATGTGGCGTCTTTACATATTGAAGTAGATGATACGATGACTGCGGATGAGATTGATGAATTACAGCGTAGAATCGAAGATAAGATTTATGATGAAACACATGTATTTGTAACAGCAATTAGTGTGTATGCATACAGCACAAAGGATGATGAAGCAAAACATTTGTATAAAGAGATTCGAAAGATTGTTATGTCCGTAGAGCATGTTATCCAAATGCATGGTTTTTTTGTACAGGGAAATGAGATACGTTTTGATATCGTCATTGACTTTAATTGTGATGATCGTGAAGCACTATATAAACGCATTGTTCAGGATATACAGGAACGTTATCCAGATTACCGATTTACAACGACTTTAGATAGCGACATCAGTGATTGATGCCGTTATTTTTTGTATTAAATTTATGAAAACTATGTGAAATGACCGTATATCATTTGACATTATACGGGATTTTCCTTTAGAATATGGCACATTGTTGAAAGGAGTTAAATGATATGAAAAAGAAAATAAATACGATTGTAGGATCAATTGGAGCATTTGTCGGAATCTTCGTTTTCATCACTTATATCCCACAGATTATCGCGAACTTGAATGGTATGAAGGGACAGCCACACCAGCCACTTACTGCGGCTCTCTCTTGTTTGATATGGGTTATTTATGGTTGGACGAAAGAACCGAAGAAGGATTATATCTTGATAATTCCAAATGCATTTGGAGTTGTATTAGGATTTATAACTTTCATAACAGCCCTATAAACTGTAGTATCCATTGCATAAATTTAAAAACGACATCGTGATTGATGCCGTTTTTAAATGATCATGTGACATAGGGTGGTAGCCTAATTATTTTTTTCATATTACAATAGTAACGATAGATAGGTGGTAATTATGAAAATTTTGAGTATTGCCGTACCATGTTATAACTCACAGGACTACATGGAGCACTGTGTAGAAACGTTATTAACTGGTGGTGAAAAAGTAGAAATTATTATCGTAGATGATGGTTCAAAGGATGGTACAGCAGAGATTGCTGATCGTCTAGCGGAAAAATATCCAACAATTATCAAAGCTGTTCATCAAGAAAATGGTGGACATGGTGAAGCAGTTAACACAGGTATTAAGCATGCGACTGGTGTATTCTTCAAGGTTGTTGATAGTGATGACTGGCTTGGTGAGGAAGCACTTGCAACTTTACTTGAGAAGTTAGAAATGTTCAGCAACAGTGGAGAAGATGCTGTAAATGTTCCTGACTTAGTACTATGTAACTATATCTATGACAAAGTAGGTGTAAAGAATAAAAAGGTAATCAACTACAAAGGTTATTTACCTCTCAATCGTACATTTACTTGGAAAGATGTGAAGAAGATGCCTCCAGGTAAATATATGACCATGCATGCGTGCGTATATCGTACAGAAGTATTGCGTGAAAGCCAGTTGGTATTACCTAAGCATACTTTCTATGTAGATAATATTTATGTATTCAAGCCTTTACCTTATGTGAAGAAGTTGTACTACTTAGATATTAATCTTTACCATTACTTTATTGGTCGAGATGATCAATCTGTTAACGAAAAGGTTATGATCAAACGACTCGACCAACAGTTACGTGTCAATAAGATTATGATTGATACATTGAGTGCGTATGATAAATCGATTCCTAACTGTACGGAATATATGTATTCCTACTTAGAGATTATTTCCGCAATTACTTCGGTTCTAGCTACGTTATCTGGAACACCAGAACATCTTGCGATGAAGGAAGACCTATGGAGGTACATGCAGGAAACAGATGAAGAAATCTATCATAAAGTTCGTTATTCCTTTGTTGGTAGAGCTGTTAACTTACCAGGTAAGTTTGGCCAGAGTGCATTACTAACAATTTATAAACTTGCTCAAAAACTATATGGATTTAACTAAGCGGATGATTCCGCTTTTCTTTTGGGCAGTATACGTGCATGAGGGTGGAATCAGAGTATAATAAACCACAGTTTCATTTGAAACAGATAGGAGTGTAATAAAAGATGGATAAGACAGCAAAAATGATTATTGAATTAGTGCCAGATGAAGTGATGCATAAGATTCCTTTCTTTGTAAGAGGTCATGCGACAAAGGGTACCGTGGCAAAGATTGCTAGGGAATATCCAGAACTATATGCCCAAGCGCAGCAATGTGATGAGTTGCAGGGTGAACTAAAGGAACAACTCAGTAAAATCATCAACGATATCTTTGATCAGAAGATGAGAAAACACGGATATAAATAATATCTTAGGGGCTAATGCCCTTTTTTCTTTGATGGAGTACAATAGTGGCATAGATACATTAACAAACCAACCTGTGATAAAATAAAGGCGGTGATAATATGAAAAAAGTAATCGCAATCGTTGAAGACGAAAAAGATTTAAATGAATTAGTAAAAAGATATTTAGAAAAAGAAGAATATGAAGTACGTTCCTATTTAGATTTTGATGAGGCTTACTCGCATACTTCTGATGAAGATGTACATCTATGGATTCTTGACATTATGCTAGGCGATAAGAGTGGCTTTGACCTCATTGAAGCTATCCGTTCCTATCGTTCTGAGGTGCCTGTTATCTTTATGTCTGCACGTGATAAAGAATTTGACCGTATCATTGGCTTGGAAAAGGGTAGTGATGACTATATTACAAAGCCATTCTCTCCAAAAGAACTTGTGTTACGTGTCAATAACTTGATTCGTCGTATTTATAAAGATGAAGCAGAACATATCAAAGTTGATGGATATGAAATCGATGAAGCACAGAGAATTGTCATCGAAGATGATAAACAGATTGATCTAACAACGAAAGAGTTTGAACTCTTGATGATGTTTGTGAATAATCGCGGTACTGCCTTCCCACGTGAACAGATTCTATCCCAAGTTTGGGAAGAAAATTATTTTGGCAGCGACCGTGTCGTAGATGATACCTTACGTAGACTTAGAAAGAAAATGCCGAATTTAAGTATTCATACGATTTATGGATTCGGTTACAGGCTCGGATAATGAAGCGCATACGAATGTGGTTGCGCGAGTTGAGTTTGTCGCAACAATTACTCAGCATGGTATTCCTTTTTATCATGATTTTTGCGATGTTCGTAATTATCTTTCTTTCCCCGTCGATTGAACGTTTTACGGAAGCAGAAATGTATAATCGCTTGCATAGTGCACAAGAAAGTTTGATTTTATACGCAGACCAAAATCCAGGACAGTCTTTGGACTTTGTACAGTCGGATGGTGCAATCAGTGCATACTTATTTGATCATGATAAGAATACTTTCACGGTTATCTATGGAAGTAAGATGGATCAGACTTTAAAAGAAAGACTGAAAACAAATGCGAATGTTCCGTATTCTGGCACGATGGATTCTTATTACACACCAGAGGCACAGTTAGATGGAACAAATACACCAGGAGATAATATTGTCTTATATTCCAAAACGCTATTAAATGATGGACGTGAATTAATTACGGTGATGTCAAACGCAGCTCAACAACGCTTACGTGATAGTTTGATTAATGGTGTTGTACTGTTAAACGTCAGCTTCGTTATTGGCTTTATGGTGATGTTGTTAATATGGGTGACAACTTTGATTTTACCGTTATCACAAATTAAGTACTATATTGCGAAAATTAAGAATGAAGAAGATGCGGAGCTATCCGTGCAGCGTAATGATGAGATTGGTGAAGTTGCGGATGCACTTCGTGATATGAATGCACAGCTTAAGAAACAAAATCGTGAGAAAGAAGAAATGATTCAGAATATTTCTCATGACTTAAAGACACCAATCGCAACCATCAAGTCATATGGAGAATCCATAAAGGATGGTATTTATCCTTACGAAACATTAGAAAAGTCTGTCGATGTTATTATCGAACATGCAAATCGTTTAGAGAAGAAGGTTAAGAGTTTGATTATCCTCAACAAGATGGACTATCTAAAGGATACAGTTGAGGAAGGAAATCACCTCAACATGAATAAGATTATCGATAAAGCATTATTATCACTCAAGGTTGTTCGTCCAGAAATTAGTTTTATATGTGAACTGAATGAAGAAGTTTACTTCCATGGCGAAGAAGAACCTTGGCGTATTGTTGTAGAAAATCTAATTGATAATGCCTTACGTTATGCCAAGAGTTATATCAAGGTAACATTACAAGAAGATGAGCTATGTGTAATCAATGACGGTAAAAATATTTCGAAAGACCGTTTAACTACATTATTCCATCGTTATGAAAAGGGAACAGATGGACAGTTTGGCTTAGGACTATCGATTGTTCACCGTGTAGTGACGACATATGGTTACCGCGTAGCGGCAGAAAACCTCACCGAAGGTGTATGCTTTAGAATCTGGCATGATGCTAGGAAACAAAAACCAAAGAAAGCAAATGAAAATCATCCAGCATAAACTTGTATAAATGGGTGAAAAATTCATCAATATCGATTAAAATAGAAAGACATATGAAAAAAACAGAACAGATTTACGGTGTAAAAACAACATATATCACAGAAGGGGAAGGACCAGATATGATCCTTCTGCACGGATGGGGTCAGAATAAGGAAATGATGCAGGCAATCTTTGATCATTTCAAAGATCGATATCGTGTATTTGCGATTGATTTTCCTGGCTTTGGTGAGAGTGATAATCCACCTGTTGCTTGGGGTGTTCCGGATTATGAGGCATTTTTAGAAGACTTCATTGCCGTGAATCAAATTCAAAATCCTATTCTCGTTGGACATTCCTTTGGTTGCCGTGTAGCAATTCGCTACGCTGCAAAGAATCCAGAGAATGTAAAGAAGATGTGTTTGACAGGTGCTGCAGGTATACGTCCAAAGCAATCCCTTGAAAGTAAGATTCGCGTCAAGATATTTAAACTTGGCAAATGGTTTTTAAAGCTAACGGGTCAAGCAAAGAAACTCGAAGAACTACAGAAGAATGCTGGTTCGGAAGATTATCGTAATGCTCAAGGCATTATGAGACCTACCTTCGTAAAGGTGGTCAATGATGATGTTACGGAGCTTTTACCTTTGGTGAAGTGTCCGGTATTACTTGTATGGGGTGATTTAGATACAGCTGCGCCACTATGGATGGGACAACAGATGGAAAAGATGATGCCAGATGCAGGTCTAGCGATATTTGCGGGTGATGACCACTGGGCATATTGGCACCAAGCAGACCGTTTTAATCGCGTTCTGGATATATTCTTAAAGGAGACGGCATAGTATGGAAAGATGGATACTTGCAGTTGCGATAATTGTCGCAATGTTAATACCAACAAAACATGCATTACACATGTTTCAACAGAATCGCTATGAAATAGGCAGATATAGTAAATGGCTTGTTGGAAACAAAAAAATGATACAAGGAATGTTGGTTACAACGCTTTGCTATATCGTTGTTGCAGGATTATTAACATATTTTGCAGGATTTAAAATCTTTGCATGGGTATGGTTAGTACTTCTACTTCTTGTTACGGGTATTAATGTTATTCGCGAAAAGAATAAAAAGTATATAAAGCCACTTGTTTATACAGGCCGTGTAAAACGTCAAATCGTTGTCATGGCTCTATTACAAATTGGTTTGATACTTCTTAATGATAAATTCTTACCACAGTATGCATGCATATCTACACTAGTAATCATTCTGCCATGGATTTTAATCTTCTTTGTAGGATGGATTACTTCACCAATTGAAACATTTGTAAAACAGTGGTTCATTGGACAAGCAAAGAAAATTCTTCGTGAAGATAAAGATCTAATTAAGATTGGGATTACTGGTAGTTATGGTAAGACATCCACGAAGAATGTCATGCAGGCAATGATTGGCGAACAGTTTAATACACTAATGACACCAGCTTCTTATAACACACCGATGGGTATTACAATTACGATTCGTACTTTATTAAAACCGATTCATAAAGTATTTGTATGTGAGATGGGTGCTGACCATGTTGGTGAAATTACTTATTTGATGAAGTTTGTACAACCATCGATTGGTGTTGTAACTTCAATTGGGCCACAACACCTAGCAACATTTGGTTCACAAGAGAACATCATCAAAGAAAAGATGCAAATGATGGAACTGTTACCAAAGAATGGCCTTGGAGTTCTGAACTATGATAACGACTTTATCCGCAACTATCGCTTAAAGAATCCAGTTAAGACAGTTAGTTATGGGGTAAAGAGTAGAGATGTAGATTATTACGCAGATGATATTACATACACACGTATGGGTTCATCCTTTACGGTTGTTCATCGCGATGAACGTGTACGTATCGAAACAAAGCTTCTTGGTGAACTAAATATTCTCAATATTCTATCCGCAATCTGTGTCGCAAGACATCTCAATGTGCCATGGTCAACGATTCAACGTGCAGCTAAGACAATGAAACAAGTAGAGCACCGCTTAGAATTAAAGACAATCAATGGCTATCGCTTTATTGATGATGCGTTTAACTCTAACCCAGTTGGTTCTGCAATGGCTTTAGAAGTGCTATCCATGATGCCAAATACACGTTATGTTGTAACACCAGGTATGATTGATCTTGGCACAATTCAAGATGACGCAAATAAAGAATTTGGTCGCAAGATGAAGGGTAAAGCAGATGAGGTTATTCTCGTTGGAGAAATTCAAACAAAGCCTATCTATGAAGGCCTACAAGAAGTTGGGTTTGATATGAATCGTGTTATCGTTGTAAAGACCGTCAAAGAGGCCTTTGCTCATATCTATCGACATGCATTACCTTCCGATACAATTCTATTGGAAAACGATTTACCTGACGCATTTAGTCACTAATGAAAAAAGTCCACTCTGAAGCGAACCCCAAAAGTTGGACAACAACTTAGGAGGTTCGCTTTTATTATGAA
>CAURLC010000009.1:0-81535 GCA_963525775.1 uncultured Solobacterium sp.
AGCAATCATGCACTTTTATATTGATGAAGTAGGAATGAATTTCTGGAGTGCAAGATTATATAAACGTCTATAATCCATTTGGATTCAAGCAATGTGATGTATAATACAAACAAGGAAGTAATTTATGGAAAAATTTGCAATCGTAACAAGATTTGATGACCAATCAAAACAGATTGGTGACAAAATCAAACAAGTATTACAAAGTCATCAATATGAATATAACCAGGAAAATCCAGATACAGTATTTGTGGTTGGTGGAGATGGAACCTACATCAAAGCAATTCATGATTACATGGAACGAATACCAGATGTGAAGTTCTTAGGTCTACATACAGGGACACTAGGCTTTTTTACGGATTATCATGATAATGAAGTTGATGAATTACTGGAAATGTACCTATCTGAAAAATATGAAATTAACGAATATCCATTACTAGTGACGGAAGTAAATGGGAATATTTACCATGCGGTAAATGAAATCCGTGTTGAGAACATTGCACGTACACAAATCTTAGATGTTCATCTCAGTGATGAATATTTAGAGACATTCCGTGGTACGGGTATGTGTGTATGTACACAACTTGGCTCTACTGCATATAATCGCTCTCTAGGTGGAGCAGTAATTCAAGAGGGTTTAGATTTAATTGAGCTTTCCGAGATTGCAGGTATCCATCATAGTAAATCACGCTCACTGTATGCGCCAATCGTATTAAGTAAAGATACAAGAGTGAAGTTAAGTTCTGAAAGCTTTGAAAAAGCAATTCTTGGTGTAGACTCTGATGTTTATCCAATTGATAATATAAAAGAGTTCGAGATTCGCGTTTGTGATCAAAAGCGTGTACGCATGATCAAAGGAAAGAAAATTTCGTATTTCAAAAAATTAAATTCACTATTTTAATAGGAGGCTAGTATGCAATACATGCATTCATATTTTCAAATCTTGAAATTTCCACTCATTGTTATTGCGCTCGCATGCTTTCTATGTGGTATATCAAATCTGATTCTTCATCCATCTTATGGATTAGTCACCATCATCGCTAATGATGGTGTCTTCATGGTAGGGGAATCATTAGGGATTATCGCACGTACAATTTTAATGTATGCACCAGTACTCATTTTATTAAGACTATTAACACAGAAGAAAAATAGTTCAGTAACGGTCGCTGCAGGTTTAGTTGGATATTTCGCATTCCATATCGCAACAATGTTTGTGCCAGCACCAGTTTTACCATCATATGCATATAATGCAGTATTCAACATTGGTACAGCTACCTCATCAGTTAGTTACTTATCAGGTTCTGCCCATTATCCAATATTAAGTGGCATGATTGGAACGATTATCGTAACGATGGTAACGTATGTCGCATGTCGAACAAATCATCATCTTGAGATTGGTCAATCATCCCCAATCAAACAACTAGATGCGATAGTAAAGACTGTTGTGTATTGTTTATTGGCGGGTGCAGTATTTGGTGTGATATGGCCATATTGTATCTTATTTATTGTACGCTTAGTCAACTACATTTCTTCTGATTTAGGTAGCCCGTTTAATATGATTCTTTATGGAATCACAGATCGTTTCCTACAACTATTTCACTTGAATGCGCTCATTCGACAACCACTATGGTATACGGCGTCTGGTGGGTCATGGACAAATATTGCAGGTGCTACGGTAGTGGGCGACGCAAATGTATGGACAGCACAGTTAGCTGCAGGAACCCTTACATCTGGGGCAGGAAGATTATTTGCGCCGTATTATGTCATGAATATCTTTGCGCTTCCAGCAATGATTTGGGGAATGTACAGTATTGGTACTTCAAAGGTACAACGTACAAAAGTCAAAAGACTCTGTATTGTAGGTACACTGATTTCTTTAATCTCAGGCACAACAATTCCACTACAAATTATGATGTTTATGGTAAGTCCATTACTGTTCTTTTTCCATCTTGGATATAACGGATTTTTATATGGCCTATTTTCAACACTACATGTCAATCTAGGTTATGTTACAAGTGATACCAATGCAGTAACCGCAACAATAGGAACACTACCAGAATTATTAAGCTACTTAAAATTTACAAGTTTATATCGTAATTTGATTATCGTTGTAATTGTTGGGATGATTTCCGCAATCATATACTTCTTAGCCACAAGACTATACTTCCGACATCTATCTACAGGTTTAATTATTCGTGATGAAGGTGAAAAGATGGTAAAACAAATCATCAAACATATTGGCGGACAAGAGAACATCAAACATGTCGAGGCTGATGTCACTTCACTTGTGATTACGGTCTATGATAAAGAGATTGTACATGAAAAAGAACTCATGGATCTAGGTTCAATTCGTATCACACGCGATGAAAATGTATATACTTTACTCTATGGGGCAAAATCATATTTCTTACATAAAGGAATTATCAATTCATTGCGCACAGTGATGTAGAAAATTGACAAAAAAATCACTCCATATGAAGTGATTTTTTTGGAATTTTACTCTTTATCTAACAACCAGTGGATAATGTTTTTATGGATATATCCCTCTTGGCTAAAATCAATGGTATCCATAGATAAAACATACTTTGGATGATTGTCGAAAATCTCGTGATAAACTTCAAACTCTCTTTTACGTGTTTCGGTCGTTGCTAACAAATAACAAACTTGGAAATAAAGGCGTTTACCATCCTTTTCTGCGATAAAGTCAATTTCTTTATCTTTTACTTTGCCGATGTAAACTGTATATCCCCGCTGTAATAATTCTGTATAGACAATATTTTCTAATACACGCTCAATATCTTTCGTATTGGAGAAACCTTTTGCCTGTCTAAAACCGTGATCTGTTAGGAAATATTTTTCTTCAACTTTTAAAATATTTTTGCCAATCGTATCATAGCGAGGAACTTTCTTTAAGATAAAGGCATTGATACAAAAATTTAAATAATTTAAAACGGTATCTACTGAGACATTACGACCTTCACTCTTAAGAAAATTGCGGATGTTTAATGCGGAGAAAGTGTGACTGATATTTTCGGCAGCGTATAACAGAATGCGATTAAAAATATCAATATCGCGAATCTGATTATATTCCAAAACATCTTTTACCAAGACGGTATTATAGATATCAGAAAGATATTTATAGCTTGGATTTGGATCGAGTTGAAAGTGTTTTACTGCAGGAAGACCACCAATTTCAATAAACTTAGTGAAGTATTCCTCTTGTGATAATTGCAAATCTTTATAACAATCAATAAATTCCTTGAACGTAAATGGATAGATTTCAAATTGAACATATCTTCCTGCAAGGACAGTGGCAAGGTCACTTGATAACATTGTGGAATTAGAACCTGTAATATAAATGTCGCAATCATAATCTGCTTGTAGGCCATTGATAACTTCTTCCCAATGATGAACTACTTGGATTTCATCGAAGAAGAAATATTTTTTGTCATTATTTTGTTTGAGGAATGGCTGTAGGTACTTGGCAAAAGCTTCTACATTTCGAATACTAAGTAATTCCAAGCTTTCAAAATTCATAAAGATTTTGTTTTCACTTGGAATATCTTTTAAAAGAACCTCAGAAATCATTTTTAATATCGTAGATTTACCAACACGGCGCATACCAATCAATATCTTAGTGACAGGCTTATTAATAAATTTTTGAATTTCATCTAGATAACTTTGTCGTAAAATATACTCCATGTAGCACCTCCTATTTATATTTCGAGTATAGTCGAAATATAAAATAATTTCAAGATTATCTTCGACTATAATCGAAACTATAAGCAATAATTAATATTATTTCGAGTATAGTCGAAATAATAAATATAACACATATCTTGATGCATACCCATCGGTCTTAGAGCGCAAGGAATGTGTATAACTATGCTATAATACATATGTTTTGAGAGGCGAATATGGCAGAAAATTATACACCGATGATGCAGCAGTATCTTGCAGTCAAAAAAGAATATGAAGACGCAATCTTGTTCTATCGCATAGGCGATTTCTATGAGATGTTCTTTGATGATGCGAAGATTGCATCGAAAGAATTAGACCTTGTACTAACAGGAAAGAATGCAGGTGTTGAGGAACGTGTACCGATGTGTGGTATTCCACATCATGCGGCAGCTGCGTATATCCCAAGACTTGTATCCCGTGGTTTTAAAGTTGCGATTTGTGAACAAACACAAGATCCAAAAGAAGCGGTTGGTCTAGTTACACGTGATGTCATTCGTGTGATTACACCAGGTACTGTTATGCAGGAAATTTCTGATGAAAAAGCCTCTGTATATTTAGCTGCGATTACCGATTATGGATATGGGTATTCTCTTGCGATTGTAGAAATGAGTACTGGTGAAAACTATGTACAGAATATCGAGCACAAAGATGTGTTGTTAATGCAGACACTACTGCGTTCGAATGTACGTGAAGTTGTAGTACCTAGTGATTTTAAAGAAAAGACACTCAAGAGTTTTAGAGAACTGCAGATCGTTATTTCTTATTGTGATGAAACACGTATCAAGGAGGAGTATCTACCATTGACGGAAGGCATCCTCAAAGATTATAACATGCAAGCATATGGACGTATGCTAAACTATCTGGAAAATACCCAGAAGCACATGTTAGGTCACTTACAGGTTACACGCATCGAACGTGAAGATGAAGTGTTATATATGGACTTTGCGACACGTCAGAATCTAGAGCTCGTCCAATCCTTACATGAAAATGGCAAGGCAATTACACTATGGTCATTTTTAGATGTGTGTAAGTCATCGATGGGCTCAAGACAGTTACGTAAATGGATTGAAAAGCCACTTGTTTCAAGAGAAAAGATTGAAGCACGCTTTAATAAGACAGAGTGGTTAATTCAAAACTTCATGCAAAGACAACAATTACGTGATAGTTTTAGCAATATTTATGACTTACAAAGACTGATTGCTAGATGCGCGATGAATACGGCAAATGCGGTAGATTGTCAACGTTTGACAAAGACCTTAGCAGAAGTGCCATCTATCATGCATGCATTAGATGAGACTGTCTTTGATGAAAAGAGTAAAGTTGATCCGTTACAAGAGCTTTACCAGAAGTTGAAAGATGCGTTTGTGGATAATCCACCTGTACAGATTAGTGATGGTGGAATGTTTAGAGATGGCTATAACGCAGAACTAGATGAAGCGCGTAAGATCCAACATAGCGGTAGAACCTTCATCGCGGAATTAGAAGCCAAGGAAAGAGAAAGAACCGGTATTAAGACACTCAAAATCGGCTACAACAAAGTCTTTGGTTATTATATTGAAATCTCTAAAGCAGCCGCACAAGCTGTACAGGATGATTGGGGTTATATCCGTCGTCAAACATTAACGAATAATGAGCGCTTTATCTCTCCAGAATTAAAAGAGAAAGAAGACGCAATCTTACATGCGGAAGAAAATGCGATTCGTATTGAGAAACAATTATTCCAAATGATATTAGATGAAATCCGTGCATACTTACCAAGATTACAGAAGTTAAGTAAGTTTTTGGCAGAGGTTGATGCACAGGTTGCCATGGCAGAAGTATCTGCCAAGTACGGTTATGTACGTCCACAGTTTGATGAAGACCGTCTACTCATTGAAAATGGGAAGCATCCAATCTTGGATGACATGATGAAGAATCCAAAGTATGTCGCAAACTCCACGGATATGCATAAAGACCAAGATATCTTACTGATTACTGGTCCAAACATGGGTGGTAAATCTACCTACATGCGTCAAACTGCATTAATCGTCATCATGGCACAGATGGGATGTTTCGTTCCGGCGAAGAGTTGTATCATGCCTATCTTCGATAAGATTTTTACACGTATTGGTGCTTCGGATGATATCCTTAGTGGACAATCTACATTCATGGTAGAGATGTCAGAAGCTAACCTTGCCTTGCAGGAGGCGACCTCCGCATCTTTAATCTTATTCGATGAGATTGGTCGAGGCACATCTACCTATGATGGTATGGCATTAGCACAGGCAATGATTGAATATATCGCAACTTGTATTCATGCCAAGACAATGTTTAGTACACACTATCATGAATTAACCGTGATTTCGGATAATCTTCCAAATGTGAAGAATATGCATGTAGTCGTCAAAGAAAATAACGATGAAGTCACATTCTTATATAAGATGGCAGATGGCCCAGCTGGTCATTCTTATGGTATTAATGTCGCAAGACTTGCGGGATTACCAGATGCAGTATTAAATCGGGCAAAAGACTTACAGAAGGAATTAGAATCAACCAAGAGAGTTGTACAACAAAACTACCAGTTGGTAGAAATGCATAAGGAAGATCCACGTACAGAAGCTTTGATGGAGAAACTAAAACAAGTTGACCCAGATAATCTTTCCCCACGTGAGGCTTGGGTGATGTTAAGTGACCTTTGTGAGGAGGTAAAGAAGTAATGGAATTAGATAAGATTACAATACGAGGTGCCAAGGAGAATAACCTAAAGAATATTTCCTTGGAAATACCTCGCAATAAAATGGTAGTGATGACAGGTCTTTCAGGAAGCGGAAAGACCTCACTTGCCTTTGATACAATTTACGCCGAAGGACAACGACGCTATGTAGAATCCCTTTCCGCATACGCAAGACAGTTCTTGGGTGGCGTTGAAAAACCAAATGTTGAGTTAATTGAAGGATTATCTCCAGCAATTTCCATCGACCAAAAAACAACGTCCAACAACCCACGTTCTACGGTTGGTACTGTGACCGAAATCTATGACTACCTGCGTCTTCTATACGCAAGAACAGGTGTGCCATACTGTCCAAATCACAATATCCCAATCACAGGACAAACTATTACAGAGATGGTCAATCAAGTGATGGACTTACCAGATCGTAGTAAGTTAACAGTACTTGCGCCTACGGTAAGAAATAAAAAAGGTAGCTTTAAAGATGTATTTGCGAAGCTATTAAAAGATGGTTATATCCGTGTACGCATCGATGGCGAAGTGGTGATGTTGGAGGATGAACCAGAATTAGAAAAGAATAAACGTCATGATATTGATGTGGTTATTGACCGTATTGTAAAGACAGATGAATCCAGATCACGTGTATATGATTCTATTGAAACAGCACTAAATCTTGCGGATGGACATGCCATTGTCCTCAATGGGGAAGAAGAATTGGACTTCTCTACACACTTCTCTTGTCATATCTGCGGTTTTACAGTGCCAAAACTAGAACCACGTTTATTCTCATTTAATGCGCCAATTGGTGCTTGTGATAACTGTCATGGTTTGGGTATTACAGAAGAAGTCGATGGGGATAACTTAATTCCAGATCGCTCTAAGTCTATCCGCCAAGGTGGTATTCGCTACTACAAGAATATTATCGGTACAGATAATATCGAATGGCAGACATTCTCAGTCTTACTAAAGCATTACAAGATTGATCTAGATACACCAATCAAAGATCTTACGAAGAAACAATTAGAAGTAATCCTCTATGGTAGTGATGAACCAATTCGTTATACCATCACTTCCTCTGGTGGTAATAGTTATAACCGTAATGACTTCATCGAGGGAATCAAGAATATGATTGAACGTCGTTACGTAGAGACGACTAGTTCTATGAGTAAAGAGTGGTATCATTCTTTCATGGTAGAGTCAGTATGTCCGAAGTGTCATGGACAAAGACTCAATCCAGAAGCACTCAGTGTGCGTGTTGGAGATAAAAATATCTGCGAGTTTACACAACTATCCGTAGGTAAAGCACTAGATTGGATTAACAATCTAAAACTAGATGTTGAAAAGACAAAGATTGCGGAGTTAGTACTCAAAGAAATTCGTAACCGTTTATCCTTCTTGAAGGATGTAGGTCTTGAATACCTATCACTTGATCGTTTGGCAGGAACGCTCTCTGGTGGTGAAGCACAACGTATTCGTCTAGCAACCCAAATCGGTTCAAGACTATCAGGAGTTCTATATGTATTAGATGAGCCATCCATTGGCTTACACCAACGTGATAACAGTAAGTTAATCAAGACCCTACAAAACATGAGAGACCTTGGTAACTCATTAATTATCGTGGAACACGACGAAGATACGATGTTACATTCAGACTGGATTGTGGACATTGGACCTGGTGCAGGTATCCATGGTGGTGAAGTCATCGCAAATGGCACGCCAGAAGAAATCAAGAATTCTTTAAACTCCATTACAGGACAATACTTATCTGGTAGAAAAGTCATTCCAATGCCAGAAACACGTCGCAAGGGAAGTGGTAAGGTTGTAGAATTGAAGGGTGTATCTGAACATAATCTCAAGAATATCAATGTAAAATTCCCACTAGGGAAGATGGTACTTGTGACTGGTGTATCTGGTTCTGGTAAGAGTACACTCGTCAACGATGTATTCATGAAAGCTGTTCAACAAAATCTTGGCAAACAAAAAGCGAACCCAGGTAAATATAAGTCTATCAAGGGACTTGAGAATATTGATAAGTTAGTACAGATCGACCAGGATCCGATTGGACGTACACCGCGTTCAAACCCAGCTACTTATACAGGAGTATTTGATGATATTCGTGATATATTCGCTAAGACACCAGAGGCGAGATTGCGCGGTTATGAAAAGGGAAGATTCTCCTTTAACGTAAAAGGTGGACGTTGTGAAGCTTGTCAAGGTGATGGCGTAAAGGTCATCTCCATGAACTTCTTGCCAGATGTTTATGTGCCATGTGAAGTATGTCACGGTAAGAGATATAACGAAGAGACATTGCAGTGCACCTATAAGGGTAAGAATATCTATGATGTATTAGAGATGACAGTGGAAGATTCTTTAGATTTCTTCGCAAATCATCCAAAGATCAAGAATAAATTACAGACACTCTCAGATGTAGGATTAAATTACATTAAGCTTGGACAGTCCTCTACAACACTCTCTGGTGGTGAGGCACAACGTGTCAAACTCGCCAGTGAATTACAGAAACGTCCAACGGGTAAGACCATCTATATCTTAGATGAACCTACAACTGGTCTACATACAGATGATGTAAATCGCTTAATCGCAGTACTTGAAAGAATTGTGGATAATGGTGATACAGTTATCATCATTGAACATAATCTAGATGTGATTAAGTGTGCTGACTGGATTATTGATTTAGGACCTGAAGGTGGAGATGGTGGTGGAACAATCGTTGCCCAAGGAACACCAGAGGACATCATCAAAGTCAAAGAAAGCTGGACAGGTCAGTATTTAAAGAAAACAATTGAGTGGACAAAAGAACACCAAAAGTAAAGGGATGCCGAGGCATCCCTTTTATGTGATTAGAATTCTGCGTATATCATCGCAACGATATCATATCCAGGACCATAAGCGCCGAATAGGATGAGTGCGAATATACAGGTATAGATAATTGACCAACGTATCCAAGTTGGTTTTTGTGCGATTGCGATACGGATTGAGCCATGGGATTCTTTATAGAGGTCCACAAGGAACATAATCATTGTCCCTACAATCACAATGATCCAGTCAATCATATCCAGACGTAAGAATGGTAATGTCTCCGCAAATGTGGATAGATTCAAGTTTGTAAAGATACTGCTAAACATCGTCCATCCAACTGCTAAAGTCTGAGCTCTGAAGAATAGCTCGCCAATGATGACGATGATAAATAACTTTATAAATCGAAAGATACGTAAGCCAATCTGTTTCTCATCAATCTGATGTTTCTTAAAGAAATTCTCGACAGGTTTCTTTAATAGAATCTCTAGAATCATAAAACAGAAGTAATAAAGGCCATAGAAGATGTAGGACCAATATGGACCATGCCATAAACCATTGAGAAACCATACCGCAAATAGTGCGATAAATGGTCCAATGAACTTGCCAGCAGCTTTGCCGAAATGTTTTGTGAAAAACTTTGATAGACGATGAATTGGTTTGGCAAGTGAAATTGGATAGAAGACATAGTCACGTAGGAAAGTGCCTAGTGTGATATGCCAACGGCGCCAAAAGTCAGAAGCGTTTTCCGCAAAGAATGGTTGTCTAAAGTTTTCTGGTAATTTGATACCAAAGATTTCTGCACTACCCAAGCAGATATCCACGATACCGGAAAAATCCATGTATAACTGGATTGTACATAATACAGCACCGATTAGACTAAATAGTCCATCTTGTGTGTAAGATGTAAAGATTTTACTAACTGCAGGATCCAATCTATCTGCGATAATCATCTTCTTCATTAAACCAAATAGAATTCGTTGACTACCGAACTTTAGATTTTGATATGTGATTGGATTACATGCATGAATACTATCTTTGACTTCACTAAAACGTGTAATCGGCCCTTGAATCAAAGTTGGAAAGAAACTTGCATATACCGCAAAATCCACAATACTATGGTCTGTATGAATCTTTCCGCTTGATGTGTCCATCAAATATGAAATCATCTGTAAGGTATAATAGCTAATTCCAATTGGTGCGATTAAGCGTACAGGTGTAAATGCTTGATGGAAGATAGCGAAGATATTTTCGCCAAAGAAGTTTGTATACTTTAATATAACCAAAACACCAAGATTAATTATAATTGCGATGATAAGCGATATCTTTTTGATTTTTTTTATTCGTTGTACGGTCAATGATTTTCGCAGATAGATACGTAATGAACATGGTCATTACTTGATATATCAAGAAGAACTTTGACCATATAAAGAAGAACGCATAGTTTGCAAGTATAAGTACAAACTTTCTAAGCTTCTGTGGACAAATTTGATATAACAGGATTACTGTTGGTAAAAAGACAGCGAAATACATTGGTGCAGAATACATGAAGTTTGTCATTGTGCACCTCCAAATATGGATTTGTAGTCTTCATTCCATTTTGTATATGCAGGGTCATTACGATGGTCTGTCAGTTCATAATTTTCTTGTAAGTATTTACCAAGCACATTCATGAATTTTTCAGAACCGCTATAATTCAGATGATCACCACCATCACGTGTATCAGTTAACCAGTTGATATTTAATTCTTCTGGATTTAGATTGTAGTCAATGTAGGTTACATTATTTTGATCACACCATTCCTGTAATGTATTATGCTTACTGGTTGTCCAGTTAAGAGGGCTTGGTGCACTTACCATCAGCAGCTTTGTGCCATGTTGATCTAAGATTTCTTTGACTTGACGCATGTAATCTAAAGTCCATTCATCAACAGGGTAGTAGCTGTTATCTGTAGTCATATAATCCAAGGTGCCTGTATATGGAGTGATTTGGTTGGTGGCACTAAATCCTTTCCATTCATCCGCAGACTGTGGATATAATAAATACTCTTTATATAGTTCATGATAGTTAAAGATGGGTAGATACTTCGCTAAAAGAATACGTCTTTTTCTGAGTGTTGTTAGGAAGAAATTTGTCTCCATAACAACTAGCTTTGGGGATTGATATTGATACATATTCTTTGTGAGTGCCAGTGTATCAAGTGACCATTGAAAGTTCGTACATAGATTATAGGAGCTAATACCTTGGTTATGAAAAAGAGTTACTGGGTCAAAGGAAGCCTTTCCTTCACTATCACCTAAAAATATAACATCGATAGAGTTATCGTTTTCCATAGAGAGATACTTTAGTTTTGTCATCACGTGTTTATATTGATAACCATATTCCTGTCCCTTATAAAAGGGAATTTGAATTAGTATAAATAAAAAGGATAATATAAGTGTAAATAAAATAAAATGTTTGAAATGTTGACGGACGCTATTCACTGAATCATTCACCTCTTCTAAAAATAATTCATTATTAATTGTAATTTTTATTAATTATTTTTTTGAGTACTTTTATCAAAATATAGAAAATAAAAATACCCAAGTCTTGTAAGAGTACTCGGGTATACAGTGTAAACAGCAACACTAACGTAGTGAATTATCAATACGGTTTCTAACCAAGGAAATACAAACCGCAAAGAATAAAGAAATTCCTAAAATAAACGCATCACGTGAAGTATGACTGTAGTCCGCTGTATTTGGTGTACGTCCTGGTGTATTTTGTACAGGCGGCGTTGTTGGTTCAGGGACTTTAGTATATACATGGGTTCGGTCAACAGAATTCTCTACGCGACTATCATCGCGTGTACCTACAACAAGATTTACAAAGAGATGTTGTACAGAATCCATACGATATAAATCGTGGATGAGCGGTGAAAGTGAGTATGTAACGCGATATTCACCAACTGGTAATGTATCGTCTGTAGCTGTTGTATATAAGATATCTTGGAAAGTATTATCATAGTAGACAGGATTTCCATCGTTGTCGATTACACGAAGATTACCATTTTCGTCATACGAAATATCATAAGAAAGACCACTAGGTTCCAAGACATAAATGCTGGGATTATTGTTTATGTCTTTCTCAATAACAATATCACCAACTTGCGTTGCGTTAGAACGAGAGAACAGTTGAGTTACATCTTGTGATTTGAGTTGATTTAATAAGCGTTGTGTTACTTTATCTACATCTAAAGTAGGGACGGCTGCCGCTTCATCTGTATGGTTATATGAATAGGATGAAATTGTGGCTGGTGCTGGTTGAAGACCTTCATCCATTGGTTTAAGGGGTGTGCCATCATCACTTACATATGCAGTATGGGCTAACTTGTAATAATAGTAAGTACGTGTGATATGTATGGCAGGGCGTACAAGATTACCATCACCCTCTTTTCCTTCTGGGATGAAATAGTGGAAAACTTTCTTGTGGTCTAGGATATCGTTCCCCAATACTGCAGGTGCTGTGTAGAGCCCATTCATTTCTGTTTCATTTCCGCTACTATCCACAAAGGTAGTGATTTGACGGTCCACATCAGCGATACCTACATGTAATTTGTAGATGTAGTAGAAACCATGTACAGTATCATATGTCAATGTCTTCTCGAGTGAGTATTGTCCTAGGGGTTGACTTGGGTCAATGACAGCTTGATTATCACGACCAACTGCGCCTGCCAGAATTAGTCCATTCGCAAGGTCAGTATCAAAATGATTTTGGAAAGTCGCTAAATCATTATCCGTATCAAATTCAAAAACTGGTAGTAAGATGCGATGATCTGTGACATTAGATAGTTCTGGATGTGCATTGATATAGTTTGTTACTGCATCTTCATCTGTTGTATATTTCAAAGTAACATCTGAGAATAAAGAACTATCATATTCATCAGAATCTAAAACAGTAAAATCCGAGACTCTTTGATATTGGTTAGTGGTTGGATTTTCCACAAAGGATTCATAAGGCTTGATTTGGTTTGGATTTGTAAGTGATGAACTATCTCCCTGTACAGTTGTATAGTCATCCACTTGCGGTGTATAGGTATATGTTTTGGTGGCCATCTTCCAATAGTCGCTAAACGCATCTTCTGGCAAACCACTAGGGGTATCGCTTGTGTATGCAGTAATTGTTTCTGCTTGTACAGATAATGGACGGCAAAAAGATGTACCAAGAAATACAGTACATAATAATCCATAGAATATTGATTTACTTAAAAGTTTCTGTGTATTCATCAGGTAATCAAATCCATCCTTCCTATTGACCTATTATATAATCATACTTCGATAAAAACAAACGAATAATATTTCTTGAAAAATACAACATTAAAGTAGGATATGTGTATAAACCAACAATATAAATATATATTGTGCAACCTAATATTTAGTAAAAAATTGACAGCCGAGAATAGCATGCCTACAAATGAATTATGATATTTTTGGGATTTATTTGAGGGGAATAAGTTAGTAGTGGATGTATATCTTTGTGTGAAACTAACATATCAACATGATTTATAAGTCATGTTATAATAAGTAGTATTGATGGAGGACGATATGTCAGAAAAAACTTATGATAAAAAAGTAGGAATTCGTGATATTGTATCTTTCTTCCAGTTAGAACAACTAACAGGAGATGATTCTTCTTTAAATAGATGGACAGTTATTCAGGACTTAAATCGCCCTGGGTTTGAACTTGCCGGTGTGTTTAAGAGTACGGAACCTCGTCGTATCGTTATCATCGGTAATAAAGAATCTGAGTTTATTCGTACGATGAGCGAGGATGATCAAAGATCTAGATTCCAATTCTTAATGGATGGTCTAACTCCATGTATTATTATTACGAGTGGAAATGAGATTCCACCTATACTAAGAGAAGTCGCAATACATAACAACTTCCCTGTGTTGCGTACAAATCTAGAGACATACCGCTTAACTGCAGATTTAATCACATTCTTAGATGAAAAGTTAGCACCTATCGATACAATGTCTGGTGTTTTAATGTCAGTATATGGCTTGGGTGTCATGATTCTTGGTGAGAGTGGCATGGGGAAATCTGAAACTGCTCTAGACCTGATTCGTGATGGCCAGGTACTTATCTCAGATGACCGTGTGGATGTACAACATATTCAAAATAGTATTTTTGGACACGCACCAGTAATCACAAAAGGCTTACTAGAAATACGTGGTATTGGTGTGATTAACGTTGAAAAGATGTTCGGTGCTTCTGCAGTCGCGGATCGTGCTGAAGTAAAACTTGTTATACGCATGGTACCATTTGAAAGAGATGCGGAATATAACCGTATCGGTGATGAAACACAACGTTATACAAAGATTCTTGGTGTTCCTGTACCGACAATTGTGATTCCAGTCAGTGCAGGTCGAAATACCTTTGTCTTGGTTGAATCAGCGGTTAGAAACTTTAGATTGCAAGAGGCAGGCTATAGTGGAGCTGCCGAAATCAACGAACGATTTTCTCGTTTTGTAGGAAAGGATGAATAAAATGACATTTTTCCCCGATGATATAACTTTATTGAAGATAGGGAATTTCCGCATTCCAACATATCTTGTAGCAGCGATATTCGCAGCAATCGTAGTATTTATATTCTTATTGAAAGAAAATAAGAAACATGGTTATAAACGTATCGTAGCGGTTGAATTATTCTTGTTCTGTGCTGCTGGTGGCTTTATCTTTAGCCGTCTATTCTGGGTATTAGGTAATCTTTCTGAATATATGAAATATACACCATACATCTTCTTGATTACTGACGGTGGTTATGATGCGACCGGTGGATTGATTGGTGTAGCGTTAGGCACATGGATTTATACGCGTGAACACTATATGAGTTGGCGTCGTACACTAGATATGACAGCACCACTTGCGATGTTGATGATTACGATTACAAGAATTGGTCGTGCAATGGCTGCACATACATTATGGTTTGTAATCGCACTAGACTTTATTGGCTTCTTGATTATCTGGTTTGAAATACACCGTTATCGTGACGGTAGAAGACGTGGTGAAACATCTGCTACTACATTTATGTGGTTTGGCTTAATTTCATTCTTGGCTACTGTATTCAAGTGGGATGTACGTGGTACACATGATGTCATCATGGCGGGTCTTTGTGTAGTGGTTGCCTTACTTGGTTATATTTATCTCCATACACATCCATTAGATAAGCCAGTTATCTTATTTGACTTAGATGGAACGCTGATGGATAGCCGTCGTATGGTATTGTTGTGCTTTGGATACTTCTTCAAAAAATACAGCAACATCAAAAACTTTACGATTGATAAACAAAGAAAGGTATTCATTCAACCTTTACGTACTTCCTTTAAGGAATTCTTCCCTGAACAGGATGATGCCAAGTTAGCTGAAGAGTACCGTACATACCAAGGCTCATTCTCATGGTCCAATGACGTAACACTATTCCCACATACAGAAGAAGTCTTACATGACTTGTGGGAAGATGGTTATAAGTTGGGTATCGTATCTTCACGTTTAACAGAATCTTGTGATTCATGGCTAAGACAGTTTAAGTTATCTTATTTCGATGTGGTGGTTGGCCGTGATCAGTACGATAAGGCAAAGCCATCTCCTGCAGGTATCCTATATGCATGTAAGAGATTAAAGGAAGGTCATGATAACTGTATCTATATCGGTGATAGTAAGTCAGATATCCTAGCAGCCAAGGCAGCTGGATGTTATGCGATTGGTTTCTATCCGAAGCGGAATGACCCAACAGCAGATGAACGTGACAAGTTAAAGCTTGGAGAATTAGAATCTGCACAACCAAACGCAATCATCGGAGATTTATCTGAACTAAAAGAGATCTTAAAAGAGACACACGGTTGGACTTACGAAAAGTTATAAAAACATACCAAGCTAGATGTTCTGGCTTGGTTTTTTTATGCGTTGTTAGATTTTCCTATAAGGATAATTTTTAGAAAATGATATAATTTGAATAAAGAATGGCCATCTCAATAGTTTAAAAGATAAATGTAAACATATGTTGCGTATATGTAAAGTTCTTGTGATGGAAGTGAATTGATAAGGATAATAGAATGAAGTTGTAAAAGAGAGGGGAAGATCACAAATGAACGTCTCAGAGAAGATTAGAACCCTACGTAAGTCAAAGGGGATGTCTCAAGAAGAACTAGCAGGACAAGTTAATATATCTCGCCAAGCAGTTTCACGTTGGGAAAATGGTACGGCTTTACCAGACGCAGATAATATTGTTCAACTGAGTAAGTTGTTCGGTGTCACAACAGACTATCTTTTAATGGATTCATATGAAAGTGATGAAGATTCACCAAAGATAAAAGAGAACAATAAAATACTGCATGCAAATTTAACTAGTCTAGCAATTATATTACAGGCTACATTTTTGAATATATGCATGCTACCATGGAATGATCCAAATACAAAAGTGTATGCAACGGTTATAAAAGTATTCCTACTTCTAGCATGTTCAATATGGATGGCAAGTAATCATCGTTATGAAAAAGATCTGAAACAAAGAGCGAAGAATACAAAAATCGAACTACTGTATTGTTTAATACAATGGATTGTGGCTGTTGTGGGTTATAAATTACATATAGGTTTCTGGGCTGGAGTAATGCTTTGCGTGAATGCATACGTATATATCATAATCGTGAATCCTAAGTATATGAATCGCAAATTAACAAGATAATTCTATTGGTGCTCAGAACACCCGAGAAGGAGTGATAGAAATGTTTCAGTATAAAGATCATTTTGAAATATATTGTAAAGAATATGGACTTTCACTGTCACTATCTTTTACTATGCCGGA
Organism: uncultured Solobacterium sp.; assembly: GCA_963525775.1. Lineage (GTDB taxonomy): Bacteria > Bacillota_I > Bacilli_A > Erysipelotrichales > Erysipelotrichaceae > Bulleidia. The sequence continues at coordinate 17,103 of CAURLC010000009.1, forward strand.
TGGATATGAAACGGCATTTGGTACATTTGATTCGAGCTCACTAACGGTTTTTATAAATAAAGATCTATTAAACGATAGAGAAGAGTTTGAACAAGCATTCTATCTATTTCATGAATTACGACATGCATTACAATATACCAATCCTCAATCATTTAACAATATTATTAATGAAAGCTTATCATATATCATTATGTACGATGGTACGTGCTATAAAAAAGTTGGAGACAAATATTATAAATATAAAATCAATGGCGATGAGGAGTTCCTAAAAAATTTGTATATTAGCCAGCCATATGAGATGGATGCGAACAAATATGCATATAAGAAAGTGTGCGAAGTAGTAGGATTCTCAAAAGAATTAGAACAGCTTTATCATAGATGGATACCAAAGCGTAGGATTTCAAATGAAACATATTGATTAATATATAACGAAATTGACAAAAGTATAAAAGAATAATACTGCCAAGTCGGATTATTGTTTTAACTTGGCTTTTATAAGCATTGTTAGATTTCTGCTAAAGATAGTTGATAGAAAATGATATAATTTGAATAAAGAATGGACATCTCAAAAATTTAAAAATAAATGTAAACATATGTTGCGTATATGTAAAGTTCTTGTGATGGAAGTGAAATGATAAGGATAATAGAATGAAGTTGTAAAAGAGAGGGAAATCACAAATGAACGTCTCAGAGAAGATTAGAACCCTACGTAAGTCAAAGGGAATGTCTCAAGAAGAACTGGCAGGACAAGTTAATATATCTCGCCAAGCAGTTTCACGTTGGGAAAATGGTACGGCTTTACCAGACGCAGATAATATTGTTCAACTGAGTAAGTTGTTCGGTGTCACAACAGACTATCTTTTAATGGATTCATATGAAAGTGATGAAGATTCACCAAAGATAAAAGAGAACAATAAAATACTACATGCAAATTTAACTAGAGTTGCAATCATTTTTCAGGCTGCCTTTTTAAATGCATGTATCTATCCATGGGGAGATTCTAATACAATCGTGTTAGAGATGATTATGAAATTATTCCCATTGCTTGCATGTTCGATATGGATGGCAAGCAATCATCGATATGAAAAAGATCTAAAACAAAGAGCGAAGAATACGAAGATTGAATCATTGTATTGTTTAATCCAAAGTGTTGTGTTTGTTTTGGGTTATACATTTCATATAGGCATTTGGTCCACATTAATAATTTTTATAAATTTGTTTGCATACATTTTTATCGTGAATCCTAAGTATATGAATCGCAAATTAACAAGATAATTCTATAGGTGATAAGAACATATAAAAAGAGTAGAAAGATACCAGGAGGAACTATGAGCGAACTTGAGAAATATCGGATATTGAGTGCAGGAAAAGCATTTGGTGACCGTGCAAAAATTGCGATGGCTTTACTAGATAGCAAAACAGCCTATGAAGAATTAAAGGAAGAGGCAGCTCAAAGCATGGTAGCTGGAAGTTATAGCTGTGCTGGTGGTGATCCAAGTGCAATACTAGAACAAATTACAGTTGAGATGATATGTAGAGATACGCGTAATACTTGGTATTTGCCTGATACTGTAAAATTTTGGGATAGACGTTTTGGGAGCCTATTAGAGTCGAAGTTTTTCTGTTATGACGATGATGCGGAAACTTGGAGTAAAATTTTATATAAATACTTTGTCAAATTACAATGGATGCCAAAACGAGAAGACTACCGTTCCACCAGAAGTTACAACAATGTTTGGGGATTCTTTGCGGAAATTCTAGCAGTAGTACAACAGAACAATCATCCTGAATTTGATAAGTATTATGAAATTGCAGTTCAAAATGGAATGGATCCAAGTGTCTTGGAGAAAAAGTTAAAAGAACTAACCGAAGTAAAACAGTCTTTTATTGAGATCGAAACAAACTAATTAACAGTTAAAAATGGGTTCTATATCACATATGTGGTTAGAACCCATTGTATATTTGGTTATAGTAATTTCTTGCGAATGTTTTCGTAGATTGTCTCTTCTGTGGTTTGTAGTAATTCTTGTGTTGATGAATCAATACCTGCAAAGCGAATAGAATCGAAATCTTGCGATAGCTGATTGAGTTGCTTTGTGATAGAATCTGCTTTTTGGCTCAGAGAGTAGTATGTTTCAGAATCATTAGATTTATCCCTTGTGACATATTCATTAAACACAAGTTTTTCTAATAATGGCACCAATAGTAATTGGTTAACATCTGTAAATAGAGACATATCTTTTGTGACATTTGAATGCGGGAAACAATATAGGTAATGAATGACAATGAGTTCATTGGAACTTAAGCCTGTTTCTGTTGAGATACGTTGTAATAAACGCTCTAAGAGTTTTGTGGTGTAGTAGTTATGTAGTATCGCATCTTGTTTATGGTCACTTAGTTTTGCGACTGGAACGATTTCTTCTCCAAGTTTTTTTGTAGAGAAGGAGATTGCAGAGTCATCTGTCGCAAAGCCTACTAAGAAGCTCATAATTTCTGGGCGTTTGCGAGTATATTCTTCCTCGTCGTAGATGGATTTATAAAAGTTATCATAGTATTTGATAACAGAAAGTTTCATATCTACGATGTTACGAATATCGAAGCGGCTTTGGGACACAAGAGAACCTTCTGTTTTTACATAATAATAGATTGGTAACTGTAATGGAGCGACATGTTTTACGTGGAGTAGATATTCAAGGTTGAAGATAAAATCCTCTGACCAAGAAAGGCTAGCATCCATCTGAAGATGATAGGTATCAATGATGGATTTCTTATATAGCTTATTCCAAAGTACACCGTAATAATAATCCGCTGGATTTTGAATCATGTAGTCCGCAAATTCATCTCTTGTTAGGACTTGGTCTGAGTCGATTCTTCCTTTGTGGGATGTGTTTTCTCCTACGACACGATAGAAGTCTGCGATAACTAAATCTGCCTTTGACTCTTCCATTGTACGCACTAGTGATTTCGTGGCGTCAGTTGTAATCCAGTCATCCGCATCAAGGAATTGTATATATTTTCCCCGTGCATTTTGCATTGCGAGATTACGGGTATTTGATACACCTGAGTTTTCTTTGTGGATGACTTTGATACGACTATCTTTTGCGGCGTATTCATCGAGAATCTTTCCGGATTCGTCCTTACTTCCATCATCTACGACGATTAGTTCGTAGTCGCGATATTCTTGATTCAAAATACTATCGATACAGCGATGTAATACAGTTTTATCTCCATCGAGTGGTTTTGCGGCATTATATACAGGGACAATAATACTAACAATTGGTGTGTTCATATATAACTCTCCTATTAATGTTACTATTATAAATAGTATAATAAGAATGGTATAAAATGAAAAGAACGGCGATGACCTTCATAAAATTGTGATGGTGAAACTCGGATGATAAAATAGAAACGAGGTAATTGGATATGGAAGTTAGTAAGAGAATCATACTTGTAAGTGGGATGAGTGGGGCTGGTAAGAGTACAGCAACGCGTATTTTAGAGGATATGGGATATCACATTATTGATAACTATCCAGTTGTGCTCGTGGACCAGTTCGTGGATATGATAGAAGCTTCAACTGACCCAAGATATAGTTATATTGCGTTAAGTACATCGGCAGAAGACTTCCCAATTTTCTCTCGTAAGTTGAATGGTATTAATGCGTCCGTTAGCGTACTTTTTATCGATGCCAGTGATAGCGTACTATTAAATCGATATAAGAGTACTAGACGTATTCACCCATTATTATTAAGTAATACCGCAAATACCCTTGAAGAAGCTATCACAGAAGAAAGACATAGATTCAAACAGAATCTTGATAATAATGTGATTACAATCGATACATCCTTCTCATCTGAAAAGGAGTTTAAGAAAAAACTAGAATCATATTTTGCCAAGAAGCAGATACCATCGTTCTCTATTTCATTTATTTCCTTTGGATATAAGTATGGTGTACCACTCGATGCGGATTTGATGATTGATGTACGTTTCTTACCAAACCCATTCTGGGATGAGAAGCTGCGTTATTTCTCAGGAAATGACAAAGAAGTATATGACTATGTTATGGATAAACCAGAGACACAGGAATTTATTCAGCGTTTATTAGCATTTACAGATTATGCATTTGAACAGTATACAAAGGAAGGCAAGAATCATTTTACTGTTGCGATTGGATGTACAGGTGGACAACACCGTTCTGTTACTATCGCAAACTATTTATATGATGTATACAAGGAAAGATATAACTGTTATTTAGATCACCGTGATCAGAAGGAATGGCTAACGCATGAAGAAGCATAAAGTTGTAATCATTGGTGGTGGACATGGACAGTCATTAATCTGTCGTGGTGTTAAGACCATTTCAAATATTGATTTAAACGCAATTGTTACGGTCGCTGATGATGGCGGTAGTACGGGACGGTTACGTAAGAACTTTCATATTCCTGCGATGGGTGATATTCGAAACGTTATGATCAGTATGGCAGAAAGTGAAAATATGTTAAGTTCCCTAATGGATTATCGCTTTGATGATCCGGATGGAAAAGAAGATGATATTCTTGGTCACAATCTAGGAAATCTTATCCTAACTGCACTTACACAACAGACTGGTTCTTTTATGACAGCCATTCAGGAAGTGAGTCACATCTTAAATGTAAAGGGCAATATCATTCCTGCAAGTACGGATGTAATCACTTTGTATGCACGCATGGAAGATGGCGTCATTGTGCGTGGAGAAGCGAATATTCCAAATCATAATCACCACATTACACGTGTGTTCTATCAAGATGAAGTACATGCATGTAAAGAAGCAGTTGAAGCGATACAAAATGCAGACCTAGTTATCTATGGTATCGGTTCTGTTTATACAAGTATTTTGCCGAATGTTATCATTCCAGAAATTCAGGAAGCGTTATGTAGTACAAAGGCAGAGTTGGTTTATTTCTGTAATGCGATGACACAACCTGGTGAAACAGATGGGTATTCAGTAGAAGACCATGTAGACGCATTGTTATATCACCATGCGCCAGTTGATAAAGTGATTGTGGCATGTGATGAGATACCAGAGAAGATATTAGAACGTTATTCCGTAAATGGAAGTACAAAGGTCAATCTTGTAAAGCAAGACCATCCTTATCAGGTAGTAACAAAAGAATTACTCAGCTTCCGTAATGGATTTATTCACCATGATCCAGAGAAAATCAAGGCAGTGATTCAGGAATTGCTGGAGGTGAAGTAATGTCATTTGCGGCAGAGGTAAAACAAGAAGTAGCCCAGAAGATTATGGAGGGTAATGATATACGTGCAGAACTATCCGCACTGATTCAAATGACATCATCACTTTCCTTATCTAATCGTGGTATGACTTTATTAGTGAGTCTAGAAAATGCGGCTGTTTCACGTACAATTTATCGTTTGGTGAAAGAAAGATATGGTGTGGAAATTAGCTTGTTTGTAAAAAGAAAGATGAATCTTCGTAAGAATCGTATTTATGGTATGCGTATTATGAGTGCTGCCCCAAAGATTCTAGAGGATTTAGGAATTTATAGTACGCGTGGTTTACTAGATAAGCCACTTGCGAAAATCGTACAGACTAACAATAATGCACGTGCCTATTTGGCAGGAGCGTTTATGGCAGGTGGCTCTATCAACTCGCCAGAAAAATCATCTTATCACTTGGAGATTACAGCTACCAGTGAAGAACATGCATTATTTATGGTATCCCTGCTAGAGCGATTTAACATTCATGCAAAGATTACAACACGTCGAAAGAAAGTAATTCTGTATGTGAAGTCAGCTGAAAAAATTGCGGATTTCTTGCGTTTGATTGAAGCTGACCAAGCAGTCTTAAAGTTTGAAAATATTCGTATTTCAAGAGACTTTAGTAACTCTCTGCAACGTATGAATAATATGGACTTAGCCAATGAAGTAAAGGCAGTTGCGGCTGCGAGTGGTCAACTTGATGATATTCGAATCTTAGAAGAAAATCAGAAGATAGAAACATTAGACCGTAAACTACAAGATATCATCACACTCCGTAAGGCAAACCCAGAAGCTTCCTTAATGGAGCTGTGTAGTATCTATGAACGTCAGACTGGAGAAATTGTTTCAAAGTCAGGCATGAAACATCGCTTTGTGAAGATTCATGAACTAGCGATGAAAGAGGTAAAACAAGATGAATAGAACACAACTACAAACAGCGGTATCCACAATTGTATTCTTGGTTATCGTGATGTTGATATTCCGCTACCTATGGTGGCTTATCCTATTATTACTATTACCAATTGTAGGATTTGTGATTTATGGGCTGATACAAGCCAGAAGACTAAATAAGCAGATGGAAAACGCTGCAGCAGAAGAATTGGATATTGATCGTACTTTCTATCAGTCATATTCAAGCCCTAAGAAAAATCAAAGTGATATCATTGATGTCGAATATGAGGAACATACAGACGGAGAATAAGACTATGGAAAACGTAACCACTGAAATATTAGAAAATGATTTTACGACTTTACAAGTGATGGATTGGCCTATGGTTCAAGAATATTTACAGCGTTGTAAATATGAAGAATCAAATCACAATATTATCAATATGATTATGTGGTTACAGACATATCCGTTGTTTTACTATAAAAGAGAAGAGTATTTGTTGTTGTTGGGCATACATGAAGGATGTTTCTTCATGTATATGCCACTATGTGAAAAACAATATATCGCTGAAGCGATAAAAAAGGGTAAGGAAATCTTTGACCACTATGGACATGACTTTACACTCAGCTGTTTTACAAAAGAGATGGTAGACGAAGTTATTAAGCTATATCCAGAATATACAGCTATCCATGAAAGTTGGGCAGATGATTATGTCTATGATGGAGAACGTTTACGTACCTATGCTGGTAAGAAAATGCAAAAAAAGCGCAATCATTTGAATGCGTTCTATAAAGACTTTGAAGGTAGATGGTCATACGAAACTCTTGATGAGACCAATATCGATGATTGTATTGGATATTTGAAGGATTGGAAATCAGAAGATCCAGATGATTTCTTACAGAGTGAGAGAATCGGTACATTCCGCATCTTAGACTTGTATGATGAATTACCTTGTAAGGGTGGTTTGATTCGAATCGATGGAAAGGTACGTGCCTTTGCGATTGGATCAATGTTATCAGACCGTATGTGTCAAGAGAATATCGAGAAGGCAGATGGAGATGTTAGAGGCCTTTACCAATGCATCATGAAAGAGATGTTGAGTCATGAATTTCCTGGCATTGAACTCGTTAATCGTGAAGATGATACAGGTCGTGAGAATCTAAGAGCTGCGAAACTGTCCTATCACCCAGTCAATATTATTGAAAAGTATCGTATTAAGAAAGGTGTTGAATCATGATTACAAAAGCAACGAAAGAACAAGCTACCGAAGTAAAGAATCTTTGGAAAGTATGTTTTCCACAAGAGGATGAAGGCTATATTGATTACTATTTCAAGAATCTATTTGTGCCAGAGAATTGCTTTGTATACGTAGAAGAGGGGCATGTTGTCTCGGCAATCATTCGAGCTCCACATGCGATGATGTTTAATGACAAAGTTCTACGTACTAGCATGATTTTAGGTGTTTGCACATTACCTGCATACCGCAAGCGTGGGTATATGAAGCGCTTAATGGAAATTGTATTAGACGCATGCGAGCATACTGAACTAATTACTCTTATTCAGGCATATGACCAGAAACTATATGAACCATATGGCTTCCGTAATATCTACAATCGCTCTACCTATCGCTTAACACGCGATGATGTAAAGCGTAGTACGAACTTTGGTTGTTCCTATGAACCAACAGCGATTGATTTACTAAAGGTTTACTCTGCATTTATCCGTCGATTCAATGGTTACTATGCAAGAGACCTAGAATACTTTGTAAAGTATAAGAAAGAAATCAACGCACAGGGTGGAAAGATTGTAGCCTACTACAATGGCAAAGACCAAATCAGAGGATATGCGACGATGTTGCCAAAGGGAGATGTTTTAGAAATTGAAGAACTCATCTACCTTGATTCAACTGCCCTTATGAAACTATGTAACGCAGCGCTATTTGAAAAGGATGTTGTGGAATTACATGTATCAGAAGCAGAAGACTTAACACTTGTATTCCCAGAGACAAAGGTTGAGACATATGGTTCTACAATGGCAAGGCTCAATGACGCAAAGCTATTCTCAAAACTTGTAGGTAGAGATATCTCTACGGTTGAACAAGCGTTTGCGACAAGTATCAAACCACTTAATCTAAATGAATTTGCATAAGAAGGATGTATATCCTTCTTTTTCTGTGCTATATAATAAATAAAAACAGAAATCTATATCATTGAGGTGATTGTTATGAGAAGAGATCATGCTAACTTCTTTCATCTTGCAATCTACAGCGTAGTCATCATACTTGCCATACGTATCATCCCATATCTTCTGCCAAGGATTCCAGGTCGACCAGAGTTCTTTAATGAGCAAATCATCAGTTCTACCAATCAAGATGAAATCAAAGAACTGAAAGAAGAAGCTTTGAAAGAATATCATTTGCGATTTGATTATGATGATGTGTTAGGTTGTAAAACTTGTGAGCCACCATGGGATTGTGGAATTGAAAATATGATTATTTCAGATGTATACTCACAAAAATACGCTTTCTTGCCTAAGAAAAAAATTGGGAAGTATTACAACTACATCATAAAATCCTTTCGGAGCAAGCAAGAATATGTATTGAATTTATACGTTGCAAAAGAGGAAATGCCACATCGATTTACACAAATGCCGACGACAGCTTATAAAGAAGCAAAATACACTATCGATGAAAATCAAATAATTGTACAGATAGCAACGGATTTAGATGATCATGAACTAAGTTTTTACATGTTCTGTGAGAACTGGTATGGATATAAACTCCAAGGGAATATATTCTATTATGCACAAGAATACAATGGTGACAATGTGACAGATAAGGTGAAAGAAATTCTGGATAAGACACTAAATAACCAATGAAAATAAGTATAAAAAGGCATTAAATTCACATGGTGCTAATTTATATAAAAAGATAGAAGAATTTTTAGTGAAATTCAGTACGTTAGCGCTTACATTCAAATGGTCTTAATTGACCGAAAACATATAAAAACATATAATATAAATGCAACAAAAGGAGGTCTTTGAAAGACAATATGACAGATGTAAGAGTTGCTATTAACGGTTTTGGCCGTATTGGCCGTCTAGCTTTTAGACAAATGTTTGTAGCTGAAGGTTATGAAGTTGTTGCAATCAACGACTTAACAACACCTCACATGCTAGCTTACTTATTAAAGCATGATACAACACACGGTAAGTGGGATCATGAAATCTCTGCAGATGATGAAAAGGGAACAATCACTGTAGATGGTAAGGAAATTACAATTTATAAGGAAGCTGATGCTAGCAACCTACCTTGGGGTCAATTAGACATCGATGTAGTTCTAGAATGCACAGGCTTCTACACAAGCAAAGCTAAGTCTGAAGCACACATCAAGGCTGGTGCTAAGAAGGTTGTTATCTCTGCTCCTGCAGGAAACGACTTACCAACAGTAGTTTACGGTGTAAACGAACATGTTGTAACAGCTGAAGACAAGATTATCTCTGCTGCTTCATGTACAACAAACTGCTTAGCTCCAATGGCTAAGGCATTAAATGATTTATATCCAATCCAATCTGGTATCATGACAACAGTTCATGCTTACACAGGTGATCAGATGATCTTGGATGGACCACAGCGTAAGGGTGACTTACGTCGTTCCCGTGCTGGTGCTTGCAATATCGTTCCTAACTCAACAGGTGCTGCTAAGGCTATCGGTCTTGTAATTCCTGAGTTAAATGGTAAGTTAATCGGTGCTGCTCAGCGTGTTCCTGTTCCTACAGGTTCAACAACACTCTTAATCTCTGTAGTTAAGGGTAAGGATGTAACTGTTGATTCTATCAACGCTGCAATGAAGGCTGCTGCTTCTGAAAGCTTCGGCTACAATGAAGAAGAAATCGTTTCTTCTGACATCGTTGATGAAACACATGGTTCTATCTTCGACGCTACACAGACAATGGTAGCTAAGATTGATGACGACACATACCAGGTACAGACAGTTTCTTGGTATGACAATGAGAACTCATATACTTCTCAGATGGTTCGTACAATCAAGTACTTCGCTAACGTTAAGTAATTAACCTAAGCAATCTAAAAATCACACTTCTTATGGGGGTGTGATTTTTTTGATTGCTTTATTTTTGATATACAATTTTACCATTGACTATTGTCATGTATACATCTAATGAACGACAATCTTTTGGATTAGTATGCAAAATATCACCATCGATAATAGCAAAGTCCGCAAGTTTTCCGGCTGTAATTGATCCCAAATCACCTTCACGGTAGAAGTCATATGCACCACCGGATGTCCAACTTTCCAATACTTCATATGTGGTCAAACAATTAGCCTGGTTGAATGGGATACCACCTTCAGGAAATAGACCTGTGACCGAGTAATAAATAGATTCAGGTATATTATCGATAACAAGTGGGAGGTCAGTCCCACAGCATAGTGAGACACCATAATCTTTCATCTTACGACGATTCCAATAATTTTTTCCACGCTCTAAGCCAATCTGCTTTTTAATCATTCCGACTTTATCATCGTAACTAGTGATTGATTGAATTTGAGGATAATATTCGCAAATAATACCAAGTTCTGCCATACGTTTTAAATCAACTGGATCACTAAATTCTGCTTCCGTTATAGCATGGCGATTTATTAGTTTACCATTAGCATTTTTTTTGCATTTACTAAAAATATCTACGGCTTTAGCTACAGCACCATCGCCTTGAGCATTTAGTGAGAATCGAGTACCGAGTTTATCGGCTTCAAGTACTTCATCCTGAATTAACTCCCAATTAATATCAAGTTTACATTTATAATTTTGATTCTCGTATGGTTGCTTTAATAAACCATTTCCCTGAGAAATAGAACCATCGGTCATACGATTAAAACCTGAAAAACGAATAAAATCAGAATTGTAATTAGTCATCATCTTCTTCGCATATTCAAAGTTTGCATTCGCGCCTACTGGTTGAGACATAAAATGTACACGCAAATTTAATTCTCCCTCAGTTTCAAGCTCAGACAAGATATTTTGGAAACCACTGAATTTATCAAATCCAATTTCTTTTACAGAAGTAATACCGCGAGCATTTAGCATAGCCATATATTTTTTGAATAATGGCTTAATAAAATTCTTTTCACGAAGTATTTCGTCTAATAATTTCCAGAATGCTTCATTACAATCTGCAGTTAAATCAAAACCATAGTGATTGATTGCGGTTGTATTAAGCCAGAAATGTTCGCCACTTGTAGAAAATAGGACAATACGACAATTTGGGAATAATCCTTCTAATTCTTCAGGGCTTGGAGTAGTAAAATTATCAGATATCCCATGGCCAAAGATATGATCTTGATGGGAATAGCATGTTTTTAGAACCTCAATAACATCTTTTTCCGTTTTTGCATTTGAAAGATTGATACCGATATATCGCAAAGACCAACCGGTAAAGAATGTGTGTGCATCAAAGAAACCAGGCAAAATAGTTTTGCCGGAAAGGTCGTAAATCTTATATTGATTTTCTAATGAAGAAGGAATAAAACCTTTTTCGACAGCATGAATTTTATTGCCATGAATAATAATATAGCCGTTAATAACATCTTGTTGATTAGCACAAAAAATTTGATCTGATTTTAAGATATAGTTGTTAATAGACATTTCTCCTCCTGGGTAAAAGCCAAAAAAGCATATAAATATATATGCTTAGTGCAGAGAAATTTGTTTAAAGTGTATATGCTGACTTGAATATAGCATAAAAAACAAATAAATTACAGATTATTCTGATTTAAAAGTTTCGAATCCATACTCAGCTTTATCGCATGGCATATAGGATGTTGTAAACTCAACAACATTTCCACTTGTATCATGACCAATATATTCAAGGTTATAGATGTAACTATCAGAAGATATATCCATAATTTTAATGATCGGGTGGAAGGCTTTCTGAATAGTTAGCTTTTGCTCAAATGAAATTGGGAAATGTTCCTTTTGTTTCATATAGTCATAGAGTGAGGCTTTTGAAAAATCATGATCTTGGATATCACCAAAATATTTGAAGGGAAGATAACAGTATTCAAGAGCAATACTTTCATTATCAATTTTACGCAAACGATGTAATGCATATATTTGTTCACCGTGCTTTAAATTAAGTTTCTTTTCAATATAAGTTTGGTCCTTAATGATACCCTCTTCTAATATGGTGTTTTTTAATGTTAAGCCATGCTTGTTTATAAAAGCACCCAGACCAATACTTTTACCTGTAGAATGGTCATTTAAATATAAAATTTTATTTGCAATTTTTTTTGTAACAAAAGTACCATTGTTTTTTACTCGAAATAAATATCCTTCGTCAATCAAAGCATTGATAGCATGTTTAACTGTCATGCGGTTAATGTGATAGAGGGAAGACATTTCGCGCTCACTAGGTATTTTTTCGCCTGGTAAATATTCGCCATCTTTAATACGTTGGATGATTAAATTTTTTAATTGGATATACAAAGGAATTTGGTAGTTCATAAATATCACCTAAAATAATTCGAATGAAAAACGTTCATATTTCATATAGCTTTCGGTAAATGCAACAACATGATTGTGATTATCAAAGATGCATCCGGATAATAATGCTACATGTGCATTACTAGAAAGTTCTAATGCATCGCGATAACTACTTTCTGCTTCGATAACACGAATCCTTTGCGTGGTTCTAAAGAATTTAATGTTAAATTTTTCTACTAATATATCATTCAAATTTTCAATATAAGATTTGTAATCCATTAACTCAGGCGCTAAATTTGTAGGAATGAAACAGTAATCCATACATATCGGCTCATGATCAGCAATCAGTAAACGTTTAATTTCAAAAAACTTAGTTCCGAGTGGTAAATTTGTCTCTCGACATAAATATTTATCAGCTTCAATCTCAGTAAACTTCAATAATTTCGTTTCGTATATGGATGAATTATCTTTAATTATTTCTGATATTAGACGAATAGTATTAACATTTTTTGTAATACGCTGTTTAGCCACAAAATAACCAATCTTAGGTACCACGTAAATAATTCCCATTTCTTCTAAAATTTTCATGGCAGACCGGAGCGTCAAACGCTGAATTGAGAATAATTCACATAATTCACGTTCACTTGGGAGTTTATCTCTATATTTCAAATGGTGATCAGCGATATATTGCCGAAGTTCATTACTGATCATAATATCCAATGTCATAACTTTCATGAACTTATTTTAACAACTTTATATACATTTTATCAAATACATATATGTAAGGGGTTGCAAAGATAAAACATACTGGTATAATAAAATTAAATAGTGGTATATATGTAAACCAAAAGGCAGAGACAGGTTTTAAAGTGTAGATATGCCACAAGAAAAAAAGGAGGACACATAATATGTCTAATCAGAACACCCAAGATTTGAAACGCAAACTTGGATTAGGTGCAGTTATTGCACTTGGTGTTGGAACAACAGTAGGATCTGGTATTTTCTCATCCTTATCAGAAGTAGCTGGTGCAGCGGGAAGTAGTTTAACGCTAGTATTAGCATTTTTGATTGGTGGTTTATTACAGATTCCGGCAAATTTTTGTTATGCAGAACTTGCATCAGCATTTCCTGAAGATGGTGGACAATACGTCTACTTCCGTGAAGCTGGCTCACGTCCGTTAGCTTTCTTATGCGGATGGATTAGTTTCTGGGCAACTGATCCTCCATCAATCTCAATCATGGCTTTAGCAATTGCAAACTACCTAGGATTCTTCTTGCCAGTTCATGGTCTAATTCTAAAATTAGTTGCAGTTGCATTAGTAATTGTATTCATGATTATCCATATTCGTAGTGTTGAAGGTGGAGGAAAATTCCAGACCATTATTACTGCATTAAAGATTCTTCCTTTTGCATTAATTATTGGAATTGGATTATTTAACATTAACTCTAATTTATTCTTATCAGGAAAACCATTACAGGGTGCAGCAACTGGATTTGCAGCACTATTAGCAGGAATTTCTGCAACAACATGGTCTTATGATGGTATGGGTGCAGCTTGTTATATGTCAGGTGAAATAAAGGATCCAGGTAAGAACTTACCAAAGGGATTAATTTTAACTGCTGTAATCGTACTTGCATTATATGTTAGCTTAACAGTAGTTTCCTCTGGTTTATTGTCAGTTGAGGAATTAGCTGCTTCAGAAGCACCAATCGCTTTACTAGCATCTAAGATTCCGTTAATTGGTAACGCAGCAGGTGTCGTTGTGGCTATTATGGCTATTATCGTTGTAATTGGGTCACTTTCAAGTTGTGTTATGTTCCAACCTAGAATTGAATATGCAATGGCGAAAGATGGTTTATTCTTTAAGCATTTTGCACAAGTACATCCAAAATATGAAACACCAGCATTCTCAATCGTTGTACAGTGTATCGTTGCTATTATCTTGATTTTTGCGACAAATTTGTCTGATTTATTAGGCTACTTTACATTGGTCGCACTATTAAAGAATTTCTTAACATTTGGAACAATCTTCGTATTACGTAAAAAGGAACATTACAAACCAGTATACCGTATGCCGGGTGGAGTATTAATGCCAATCATTGCAATGTTTATGACAGGCACTCTCATTTGGTCAACATTCATCTGGGCTCCAATTCCTGGTTTGATTTGCGCAGGTTTAGCTGTAGGAACAGGATTACCAGTTTATTATTTCTGGGAAAATCAAAACAAACAAAGAAAAAATGAGGCTGCTGTATGAAATTAGCAGCAATTGGAAGTAACTGCGTTGACTATTATCAAAATATGAATGGGGGTACCGCTTTTCCTGGCGGTGGCCCCGTTAATATGGCTGTGTATACAGTGCGATTAGGAGGAAAAGCCTCATATATTGGTCCTGTAGGAAATGATGAATTTGGGCATGTAATGTACGATGCAATCGAAAGCAAAGGTGTTGATGTAAGTCACTTGCAATTTAAAGAAGGAAAAACAGCAGTCACGCAGGTTGAGCTTATTGATGGAGAACGAATTTTTGGTGACTATGATGAAGGCGTCCTATCAGACTATCATTTATCTGAAGATGATATTTCATTCATATGTAAGCATGACATCGTAATATGCGATCTCTGGGGGAAGGTTGAAGGCTATTTTGAGGAGCTGCACCGTAAAGGCATTCTAACAGCCTTTGACTGTGCAACAAGGCCAGATGACGAAGCATGTAAAGTTGCAATTCCACATAGTGATTATGTATTCTTCTCTAATGATGAAAGTTCAATGAATCAGCTAAAAGAACAGATGAAGGAAATCTATAATAGAGGTCCTAAACTCGTTATAGCAATGCGTGGAGAAAAAGGTAGTCTGTGCTTTGATGGAATAGATTTTCATGAGATGGGTATTGTTCATTGTGATGATGTAGTGGATACAATGGGGGCTGGAGATAGTTATATTGCAGGATTCTTAAATGCAATCATACACGGTAAGTCTATTATTGAAAGTATGCGTGCAGGTGCAGAAAATGCTACTGAAACAATAAAATATTTTGGAGCTTGGTAGATGGCAATTATCAGAATGACATTTTATTCTGCTGCATTAAAGGTGACAACAAACTGCAATATTTTAATGCCTGATAATTCAAATGATGTAACGCCAATCAACAATGGACAAAATAAAATTTTATATCTATTACATGGCTTATCTGGAAATGCTGAGGAGTGGATGCGTTTTACGAAATTAGAATATTACGCAAAGAAGTTTGGCTATATCATCGTTTTGCCTGAGGTGGGTAGAAGTTTTTATACAAATATTGATGGTATTCAATACGCAACATATATTGCCGAAGAACTTCCTAATTATCTAAAGCAGTGGTTTAAGATACCTACACAAAAAGAAAATACTTTTATTGCAGGAGAAAGCATGGGTGGCTATGGAGCGCTAAAGATTGGTATGACTTATCCAAGTCAATACATATCAATTGCGGCTTTATCCCCTGTGATTCATTTAGGAGAATTGCGTTGCATGGTTGAAGATAAGATATTTGAAGAGATGGATACGACGGAAATAGATAGAATAATTAATCAAAAAGATTATTTTGATATCTACAAATATCTAGACCATGATTCAAACAAGGTTTACCCATCTATTATTCAACTCTGTGGAACGGAGGATTTCCTGATTGATAGCAATCGTAAGTTCTATGGATTTGCGAAGAATAAGATAAATATCACTTATCGAGAGTTAGCTGGTGATCATGAGTGGCCTGTATGGGATATCGCAATACAGAAAGCTTTACAATATTTTGAAAAATATGATATTGATCACTTCAAACTATATTGAGAAAGGGAGAGATTAGATATGATAACAACAGATTTATGGAAAGAAGACGAAGGTGCTAATCTCCGTAACTTTCATGAAGATGAAGATTTAAAAAGTGTAAATGGTGCTTTAGCATTACGAAAAGATATTGAAAAAATTATTGATCAAATTTGGAATGAAGGATTTGATAATATTTTCTATATTGGTATAGGAGGAACCTATGCTTCTGCAATGCAGGTAGAAGTATATATGCGTGGTAGGAGTAAATTACCTGTCTATGTAGAAAACGCAGCAGAATTTTTAACAACGGGGAACAAGCGGTTTACTAACAAATCAATTGCAATTCTATCATCTGTATCTGGTAATACACTAGAAATGATTGAACTTGTAGATAAGGTACATGAAATTGGTGGAAAGGTATTTAGTTTTATTGATACCCCAAATACAGTTTTAACGCAACCGGATAAACAAGATTACCTAATTTTATATCCGAAAAATGAGCAGTTAAAATTTTATATGACAGCAAATTATTTTATGTTTAAAAATGGTGAGTTTTCCGAATATGAAGACTATAACCAAAACATGGAAGAGAATTTAGCAAAGGTATTAGTTAATGTAGAAAAGCAAGTAGATGCATGGGCATATCACTATGCTAAACAAAAAGTGGAATTTTTGGATAAACATCCAGACTTACCACACTATTTTATAGGTGCAGGTAATCAGTATGGTGCAACATATTCCTATGCAATGTGCTATTGGGAAGAACAAATGTGGATACGCACAAAGTCTATTAGTTCTCCTGAATTTTTTCACGGAATGCAAGAAATCATAGTAAAGGATACACCAATTACCTTATTCATTGGCGAAGATGAACAAAGACCACTATCAGAACGAGTGGCAAGATTCTTGCCTCAGGTAAATTCAAATTACATTATTATTGATACAAAAGAATTTGAATTGAGAGGAATTAAGCAAGAATATAGGGGTACTATATCTCATCTTGTTATGCATGCAGTTAACAATCGTATAGATGCATACATGGAAAAGTTCTTAAGACATCCTTTAAGTATTAGAAGATATTATCGTCAGTTTGATTATTAACATAATTTTTGAGATAAACAATAAATATTATCGGTTCAGCCGATAATATTTATGTTTCATATCATATTTTTAATAGGCAGAGAAACATCAGCTTTCATAAAGAAAGATAGGAGAGAATTTTATGAAATTTGGGTTATTTACATGCGGATATCAAAGATTTGATATTGAAAAGGCATTTCAAGATGCACAGAGATTTGGATATGACTATGTTGAATTATGGGGCGCAAGACCACATGCATATCCTTATGATCTTGAAATATGTGCAAACAGAATCAATGAATTAATAAAAAAATATAACATGCCTGTAACTGTATATACACCAGAATTAAACGCATATCCATTTAATTTGATGTGGGAAAATGAAAGCATGCGTGATGATTCTTTGGAATATGTATATAAATCTTTAGATTTTGCGAAGGCCATTGGTGCAGAATACACCTTAATCTCTGCGGGACACGCTGGTTTTGAAGCTACTGAACAAATGATAAAAGAACGTTTATACGATAGTTTAGAGAAGATAATAGCGTATGCAGAAAAAGTTGGTATAAAAATTGTATATGAACCATTAACAATTTATGAATCAAATGTAACAACTTCGTCTAATCAACTACTGGAATTATGCAATCATTTTAAGTCTCCTTATTTCTTTGGTATGAATGATATTGTTGTACCGTATATACAAGGAGAAAATATTATTGCATTTAATAAAAAATTAGGAAGCAAATTAGTACATATGCATATTGTAGATAGTGATGGACAATCTGAAGACCATTACTGCCCGGGCTACGGGAATTTGCCGTTAAAGAATTTTATGCAAGAATTAAGTCAGAGTGGATATGATAAGACAGTAACAATTGAGTTAGTAACAAAATATCTAAATGAACCTAGTATTTACGCAAAGCTAGCAATTGATAATCTAAAAGAAGGACTATAAATATGTGGATGAATGATTTATGGCACAAAGATAAAGTCATTATAGGAATGCTACATCTAGACGCATTACCTGGAGATCCAAGATATACTGCTAGTGATAGTCTGGACATAATTGTTGAACATGCAAGAATGGACCTAAAATCACTAATTGATGGTGGTGTAGATGCAGTATTAATATCAAATGAGTTTAGTTTTCCATATCAAAGAAAAATGGATTTTGTTACTGTTGCATGTATGGCAAGAATTATTGGAGAACTAAAAAAAGAGATTACAGTTCCTTTCGGAGTTGATGCAATTTCTGATGGAGCCGCGACATTGGAACTTGCCAGAGCTGTAGATGCTAATTTTTGTAGAGGTACGTTCTCGGGTGTGTATGTTGGAGATGGTGGCTTTTATAATAATGACATTTCTAAACTCTTAAGAAGAAAAACAGAACTACATTTAGCTAATCTAAAGATGCTTTATTTTATTAATCCAGAATCTGACAAGAATTTAGATACAAGAGAACTAACTGAAATTGCAAAATCGACTGTATTCAAAACAGGAGCAGATGGACTATGTATATCTGCTTGTGCGGCAGGGCAAGATGTTAATGAAACTTTACTTCAATCTGTTAAGGATGCATGTCCAGGTGTTGCCGTGTTAGCAAATACAGGATGTAGACCTGAAACAATAGAATCCAAATTAAAGTATGCGGATGCTGCGGTTGTTGGAACATATTTTAAGCTAGATGGTAAATTACAAGATTGTCATGGAAATAATCTAAGGGTAGATGTAAATCGAGTTAAAGAGTTTATGGATGTTGTTAATCGAATCAGAAAGGGATAATAAGATTATGACATCAAAATATTTTGTTGGAATTGATGTAGGAACAAATGAGACAAAGGGTATTTTGATTGATGAACAGGGATGTGAAGTTGTATCGGCATCTGCAACACATGGCGTTGAAAATCCAAAACCAAATTATTTTGAGCATGATGCGGATAAAGTTTGGTATAGAGACGTTTGCATTATCGCTCAAAAACTAATAAATCAATCTAAGGTTGATCCTACAGATATTAAGAGCATAGGAATTAGTGCATTGAGTTCAGATTCCCTACCTGTAGATATTGAAGGAAAACCATTGCGTAAAGCAATTCTCTATGGGATTGATGCACGTGCACTGGCAGAATGCCAAGAATTAACGGAAAAATGGGGAAAGGATAATATTATCGAACTTTTTGGTAGACCGTTGGGGTCAAGTGATATTGCTCCGAAAATCCTATGGATAAAAAATAATGAGCCAGATATATATAGAAAAACACATAAGTTTTTAACGGCCTCCTCCTATATAACTTTTAAATTGACGGGAAATTATACAATTGATAACTTTTTGGGTTTAGCAAGTTTTAATCCGTTATATAGACGTGACGGTTCAATTAATGAGCAATATACGGAAGGAGTATGCTTAACAAGTCAACTTGCAAATCTGAAAAAGACTACAGATATAGCTGGATACATTACAAAAGAGGCTGCAAAGGATACTGGATTTGCAGAAGGAACAGCAGTAATTACTGGTGGAGATGATTCTGGAGCAGAGGCAATTAGTAGTGGTGTTATGACTCCTGGAGATATGTTGGTACAAATGGGTTCGACTGTGTATATGATTTTATGTACGGAAAAATTATATGATGATAATCGCCTATGGCGGGAAGAATTTATAGTTCCAAATACATATGATATATCTGCCGGAACAAATACATCAGGCGCTTTAACAAAATGGGTTAGAGATACTTTCTATCCGGATAAAGTTAAAGAACAAGAACAAGGTGGTATTAATGCATACCAAGCTATGATGCAAGATTTAAAAGATATTCCTATTGGCAGTGAAGGGTTGGTTGTTTTACCTTATTTTGCTGGGGAGAGAACACCAATTAATGATGCACATGCAAAAGGAATCATCTTTGGATTAAATCTAGCACATACTCGTAAACATATTATGAGAGCAGCGTATGAATCTGTATGCTATTCGATTAAACATCACTTTGAAATATTTAAGGAGTTAGAGATTCCTATTAATCAGATCATGGTAACGGGTGGTGGCACGAAAAATAAAGAATGGATACAAATGCTATCTGATGTCTTAGGAATCAAACTACAGACACCATCTGTAACTATTGGTGCATGTTACGGTGATGCACTTATGGCAATGATAGGAGTAAATCATATTAAGGATTTTGCGGAAGCAAAAAAGTTAATTGCAACAGGTAAGATATATTATCCAAATTTAGAGAACACAAAAAAATATGAACCTTATTATAAGATATACATTGAGCTATATAAAAAGAATAAGGAATTAATGTCTACGATGGATGAAATAAATTAACTTGCCTAGAAATCACACTTCTTATGGGGTGTGATTTTTTTAAGGTCATGACACAGAGCTAACTGGTAAAGTGTTTTTTCTTCCTAAAAGCCAAATACTTAACTTGATTAAATGATAGAATATAAGAATATTGACATACTGTGAATCAAAATTGATTTACCCAAATTATGGAGGAACAGTTAATGAAAAAACGTATTGCTTTATTAGTTTATCCTGATTTTAGCTTACAAGAAGTAACAAACTTGATGTATTACTTTCGGTGGGCTTTTGATACTTTTACGGATGTTATATATACAGACCTATCTCCTGTTAAGAGTGAAGAAGGGATTTTAGTACAACCAGTAAAAACGTGTGATAAGTTTTGCAAAGCGGATTATGATTGTTTAATTCTTCCGGGGTGCAGTAATTTAACGCAGCCTATACGGAATAAAAAAATACAGGAGTTTTTAGAGTCATTCGCAAATGATAATACTTTTGTTATTGGCGCTATTTGTGCTGGTCCAGTATTCTTGGCGCAAGCAGGTTTATTGAAAAATAAAAAATATACCGCTTCATTATATGCTGAAATGATGGAATTGTTTAGTTTTGTTGAAGAAGAGAATTTTGTACCACAATCAGTAGTCGAAGATGAAAATATAATTACAGCAGTAGGTAGTGCGTTTAATGAGTTTGCAGTACGTGTTGCTAGAAAACTTGGTTATGACTGCCCTGATAAAATATTAAGTGGTTATATGGATTCGGATGATGCTAATGATTATATTCATCATCTTACGGAAGAAGATTTATTGGAATTTAAAAAGGAATTCAAAGAATTTATTGATTAAGAGTATGAT
The DNA here is from genome assembly GCA_963525775.1 of uncultured Solobacterium sp. Lineage (GTDB taxonomy): Bacteria > Bacillota_I > Bacilli_A > Erysipelotrichales > Erysipelotrichaceae > Bulleidia. Next base: position 38,789 of record CAURLC010000009.1, read on the forward strand.
TGATTATTTCTATTTTTCAAAGTAAAGCAGTTAAATCACACTTCGCATGAGGTGTGATTTTTTCCGTTTTCTCTTTAGATGGTGAATATATGTATCTTACATTGTAAATTATGCATCTTAGCGAAAACGGCGAGACAATAAAAAATACTTGCGGTAATATCACAGTAGAAAAGATACGAAAGGAGAATCAAAGATGAAAGTAAATGTGAAACTATCAAAAGAGTTTTCCCCACCATACGTAACAATTTATGCGGATGTCATTACGGATGAAGTACAAAGAGTCATCGATGTACTCGATGAAAAAGATATACCACTGATAGTGCAGCGCGATAATAAGATGATAATCTTGAAAGCGGAAGAGGTATATATGATACGTGTGGAGGGTGGAGATACTGTTATCTATACGGAAAATGAGAAGTATTATTCCCGAAGACGTTTGTATGAGATGTTTGAGCAGATCGGGACTGGCTTCATGCAAATATCGAAACAAACCGTTATTAATCTTTCTTGTATAAAAAGTATAGAGACAGGATTTGGTGGAACATTATTACTAAGGTTAAAGAATGGTTCTTCTGATTATGTATCAAGAAAATATCTACCTGATCTAAAAAGATATCTAGGAATTTAAGGAGGCTAAAGATGAAAACAAAGAAACAAACACTGCTATTTAACATATTCGTATCAATGGGTATTGCCGCAATGATGTTTATTATCGTTGGAGTTATTATTGACTGTATCTTCCATGGAAATATGCAAATGACAAATTATGCATTTTCTAAGATGGCTATCGCAACCGTGGTAATTGGACTTGGCTTTGGGCTACCTGCAATAGTTTATGACAATGAGAAGTTATCACTTTTTACACAGACAATTATTCATATGGGTACTGGTTGTATTGTTATGACTGTTACTGCGTATCTTGTGGGTTGGATTCCTATGAATCATGGGCCACTACTAATGATTGCGATACTTTTAGAAGAGATTGCACTTGCATTTGTTATTTGGTTTCTATTTTATCTACAACAAAAGAAACTGGTAAAACAGATGAATCAACGAGTGAAAGAAATAAATAATGAATAGTTTAACGGTCTATCATAAGTAGACCGTTATTTTTTAGTTTGGGATGATAAATTATAATTTACGTATTAAGATAGAGAGGTGCTTTTAAGGAGATTTATTATGAAGTGGTATGAGAATGCGGTGTTCTATCATATTTATCCATTAGGATTAACAGATGCACCGAAGAATAATGATTATCAAATTACAGAACATCGTTTGAATCAATTAGGTCCTTGGATCAAACATATCAAGGAAATTGGCTGTAATGCGTTATATATTGGACCATTATTTGAGTCGGTTGGACATGGATATGAAACAACAGATTACTATAAGTTGGATTCTAGACTTGGTGATAATGATGATCTAAAGAAGTTTGTAAAAGAATGTCATCATCAAGGTATTCACGTAATCTTTGATGGTGTCTTTAATCATACGGGAAGAGATTTCTTTGCGTTTAAGGATATTCAACAGAATCGTGAAAGTTCTCAATATAGAGATTGGTATTGCAATGTAAATTTCCAGGGGAATAATGAATATAATGATGGCTTCTCTTATGACAACTGGGGTGGCTATAACTTACTTGTAAAACTCAACCAACAAAATCCTGCGGTAAGACAATACCTATTGGATGTGGTGAAATATTGGGTAAGTGAGTTTGGTGTGGATGGAATTCGACTAGATGCGGCAGATGTATTAGACTTTGGCTTTATGCATGAGTTACGTATGCTGGCGAATGAAATCAAGCCTGAATTCTGGTTGATGGGGGAAGTGATTCATGGCGACTATAGTCGTTGGGTAAATCCTGATATGTTACATTCTGTGACAAACTATCAATTATATAAAGCGCTATATTCTGGACATAATGAACATAACTATTTTGAGATTGCCCATACAGTGCGTTATCTATTAGATAAAGGTAATCTACCATATCATCTCTATAACTTTGTGGATAATCATGATGTGGAACGTATTTATACAAGACTACTCAACAAACAGGAATTTGTCCCAGTACATATTTTAATGTATACATTACCTGGTATTCCTTCTATTTATTATGGAAGTGAGTTTGGCATTGAAGGAAGAAAAGAAAAACATTCCGATGCAGTATTACGACCTGCGATTAACTTAGAAGATTATTCAAATGCAGTAAGTGAGAATGGCTGTACCAACATTATCGCACGACTTGGAAAAATTCGACAGAAGAATCCAGTATTTACAGATGGTATTTATCAAGAACTACGATTAACAAATCGTCAGTATGCTTTCTCACGTACAAATGAGATAACACAGGCAATCGTTGTAGTGAATAACGATGAAGCGGATTCATCACTAGAAATCCCAGCGAATGGAACTTATACAGAGCTACTGAGTGGAGAAATTCAAACTGTTGATGGAAATCTACATGTTCATCTGCGTGCATGTTCAGGACAAATCTGGATGAAAGACTATGATGAAACAGTTGTTAAGGAAACAGAAGTTAAGATTCCGGAAATCAAACAAGTTGAAGTAAAAGAGGAAACAATCAAGCAGGTAACTGTCGATCATAGTAAATCTTATGAAGAGATGAGTGTTGAAGAACTACAAGCATGTGTTCTAGAAAAACTTGCAAAGAATGGTCCTGTAACAGAACAAATGAAACGTGATGTCGCAAATAATGTTTATCATGATTCGTTGGTCAATTGGGTAAAAAGCTTTAGAAATTAAAAAAATACCGCAGATGTTGCGGTATTTTCTATATTTAGGCTTTACGTTCATGCATTAGAATAAATGGAATCAATAGGATAGCACAAGAAATCCATATGGTTGGATACCCGAACTGTTTGGATATTACACCACCAAGACCAGCACCAATTGCGAATATTACGATAATTCCGAAGTAATGCATGGATTGGTGAAAGTATGTTTTATCATTTGTACGAAAGAAAGCGGATAATCTTGCGGTAGCACTTTTGATATTACCGATACACATGGTACTAGCATATGTGTTTCCGTTTACCTTACGGAAAGATTGTACTTGTAAGGCGCAGGAGAATGAAACAAGCATATTTGCGATATTGTTAAGACTACCAGGGATAAAACCAACAAGTAATAACGTGATAATCTCAATGAGTACAATAAATTGTCTCCAGTGAAGAGATTTCTTTTCTTTTAGTCGGCCTTGTAGTTGTTCAGCGACAAATACACCGACGATAAAAGCAAAGATAGGCAATAGATAATTTAGGCTATGTGCGATATTGCCCTCCATCAAATTCTGCGTCATTAAGACTAGATTACCAGTTTGTGCATTTGCGAATACATGGTCTCTAGTATTAAAAGTATAGGCATCTTGTAATCCGCCGCTAAAAGCGAGAAAAGCAGAGGTGATAAATGCGTCTGACATCTGTTGTTCTTTCATGGGTCACCATCCTTAAATCATTCCTAGAAAGTTCAAGTCTTATATTAGGCTTAATTACTTATGAATACAAGTCTGTTAGATGGAAAGGAAAGGCCCCTATGTAAGAAATATGCAAAGGTGTTATGATAATACTGGTTATTATTTTTTACACACATCATCGATTTCAGCCAAATTATTTTTAGATTGGGTAAGGGGGACATGAAAAAGAATAATTTATTTCATCGTTTTCGCTATTGGCTAGATAAGCGAATGGCAAAGGGTATGGTTACTAATGTATGTGATTTATATCAATATGATACAATTTGTTGTATAAGTAATGCATTAAGAGAGATATATTATGTATGATGCAAAAAATAGTCAAATTAAATTCTACGATGACACAATCAATTATGTTTCATTTGGTTATGGAAACAAGAATTTATTATTGATACCAGGTTTGAATACCGAGCGAATAAAAGGAAAAGCTTTACAACTTGCTTTTTACTATAGAAATTTTTTGAGAGATTATAAAGTTTTTATATTTGATCATAAAGAACATCTCAATGAGAATTATGAGATTAGCGATATGGTAGAAGAGATTGCTTATTGTATCAAAAAGTTGAATTTAGATGAAGTAGATGTTGTAGGGGTATCTCAAGGGGGAATGATTGCTCAACTATTAGCTATAAATTACCCTGACATTGTTAAAAAACTAGTTTTAGTGGCAACTACATCAAGAAATAATCCTACAACAAACAAGGTCGTAGATAGATGGATTGTTTTAGCTGAAAATGGTGAGTTACAAGAACTGCAAAAAAATATGCTTGAAACTGTTTATTCAAAAAAATATATAGCAAAAAATAAGTGGTTATCTATATTAGTACAAATTCTATTTAAGCCAAAATCAGATCAGCTTAATAGATTTATTATTTTAGCTAGATCATGCTTAAAATTTGATGTTTTTGATAAATTGGATAAAATTCAATCTAAAACTCTGGTTATAGGTGCAGCATTAGATCAAGTTATACCAGTAGAATTTTCTAATGAACTTGCTGAAAAAATTAATTGTCAGAAAATTATTTTTGAAAACTCTGGTCATGCAGTACATCAAGAAGTTTCTGATTTTAATAGAACAGTTTTAAATTTTTTGATAAGTAGTAATTAAGAATTTAACTTTTTACTTGCACATGGCTTAGCATTCGCTAACCCTTTGGGCGGAGTATATTGAAAACTATACTTGTAACCATTAAAATAGAAAGGCAGGAGGTAAATACGAATGCTAAATAAATTTCCAGAAAAATTAACACTTCTTCGAAAGCATTACGGTCTTTCACAGGGTGATGTCGCAACAAAAATCAATGTGAAATTTACCGATTATATGAACTGGGAAAATGGCAACAGTATCCCATCAATATCAAATATTCGTAAGTTATCAGTATTGTTTGGTGTTCCGGTTGAAACATTTATCGATAATCGAAAGGTAATTGAATTGCCTGAGTTAAAGGTGGTGCCACAAGTACAACCGCAACAACCAACAGTCGGACAAAAGCCGGACGAAACTCTCAAGGCTAATACAATCCATACGCAAAGAGTCAATTCTGTTAAAAATGACTTAGGCAGTACACGTGTAATGGATGCAGGTAAAATTAAGACAGCCGCTAAGGTAACAGAACCAAAGGAAACTAAGAAAGAAGATAACCAAAAGAATCGCAAGAAGATTTCTTATGCCATTATGGCGGGATGCCTAGTTGCGGTAGTGGTGGTTATCGCAATTATCCTTCGTTTTACAACCGGTGGTAAGTCAGGCTTTACAGTAGAAACTTCAGATTTAAACCGCATTGCGGAAGGTGACACCTTTACATTATTCATTGATAAGAATAATTCTCTAGAAGTCTATGGTGATTTCCAATATAAGAATGAATTCCAAGATGTTGTACAGGTCAGCGCTTATGGAAGTCATGCGGTTGGTCTTAAGAAAGATGGTACAGTCGTAACAACCGATAAGAATGAGGAAGTTGCGAAGTGGAAGAATATTAAGGCTATCGCAGCGGGCAAAGACCATACTGTTGGTTTAACAAATGATGGTAAGGTTGTTTGTGCAGGTAGTGATCTTGCATGTCAGGTTAGTGATTGGTCAGATGTAGATAGTATTTACGCTGGCGATGATGTGACATTTGCGATTGTAAATGGACAGGTAAAAGTTTCTGGTAATTCCGCAAACTTCAGTGCAGTTAGTGATGCGAAGAAGTTAGCTATTGGAGATTCTCAAGTACTTGTTTTAAAGAAAGATGGCAGTGTTTCTGCTGTATCCCTAAAGGGAAACAGTACAAGTGATGTGTCTAGTTGGACAAAGATTTCATCCATTGCAGTGGGTAAAAACTATGTAGTTGGTGTACATGAAGATGGTACGGTGAGTGTTGTTTCAGATGATAAAGATTTAAAGGAAGCTGTTGAAGCTTGGACAGATGTGAAGTATATCGCAGCCTACGACGATACACTCGTTGCCTTCAATCGTTCAGGTAAGATGTATGGTTATGGTGATAACTCTAGTAACCAGTATGATAATTCATTCAAGACAGACGCTAAGAAACTTTCACAAGTGAAGAACATTACATTCACAGTTACAACAGCGAATGTAAATATTGCTTGGGATCCGGTTGAAAATGCGGATTATTATGAATTAACAGTTAATACAAATCCAATCACAGAACATAAGAATATTATTTCTAATAGTGATAGTATCGCATCCTCATCGTTAAAGGATGGAGAGACATACGTTGTAACAATCACAGCACATTCCAAGAAGGAAGATAAGTATAAGACAAGTGAGAAGACATCTATCAACTTTGCCTATAATGCAAAGACAGTACAGCTCAACTCACCAACAGATATTACTGCGACAGGCTTGCAGAATGCATGGCACTTTGCATGGTCACCAGTAGAGAATGCGGATAAATATAACATCTCAATCGATGGAACAGTTGCGGCATCAAATGTTGATGGAACATCTGTTACAATTGATGGTATCTCATTTGCGGAGGGTTCCGAACATGAGATTAGTATCACAGCACTCTCATCTAACCCTGCATACACAGAAAGTGTACCAACGAAGGCAAAGATGAAGTATACTATCAGCAAAGGTAAGATTAAGGTTAATCTTGAAAAACCAGATGGTAGTAGCGCTGGTTCGAAGACATATGAATTAAATGTTGGTTCATACTATGTTCAAAATATCATCAAACCTAGTGATATTCCAAATGGATTCAAACTGGCAGAAGAGCAGACTACAGTAGAAGTTATGAATGGTCAGACGACAGAAGTAACGATTAAATTAGAAGCAAACTAAGGCAAGGAGAAACACATGGACAGACTTTGGTATTATACAAAACGAGGTAGCACAGAAAAATTTGGCCCATTTACAGACGCTGAATTAGTGCAGTTCATCAAACAAGAAATTCTTTGCAAGGATGATTATATCTGGATGCCTGATTTGAAGAATTGGTTGGAAATATCAAATTCAATCTATGCAATCTATTTACCAGCTTCAGATACAACAGTAGAAATATAAAGAAAAGAATGTATTTGTAGGAAAGCCCTATAAATACATTCTTTTTGTATACATGCATTATTTTCTGCGAATGCTGTGAAGTGTAGTTGTACCAATGATTGTACCAAGACTAAGTGCTACAAGAGATAGTCCACAATCAAATGCTTGAATTTCTGCTAGGCGGATATTACCCGTTACGATAGAGGCAATCATGTAGTGGAACATGTCTCCGGGAATTAATGGAATAATGGATGGATAGATAAAGTAAGCAGAAGGAACTTGAAGCTTACGAGACATAAACTCTCCATAGAGTGAAGCCGCAAGGGCGGCAATCAATGTAATAGCAAAATGATTCTGAGTAAAACTAGAGAGTGTAATATTTACAAGACGTACTAGGAATCCACCAAGACCTGCATATAATAACTTATCTTTTCCACGGATACCGAATGTAACACTGAAACCTAATGAAGCAGTGAAGGATAATAGTAAAATCAAGATATTGTTTACCATGCGCCTGCACCTCCCATCAAAATAACCGCAAAGTACATGCCGGCTGCTAGAGATGCACTCTCTAAGAATACATTTAATAACTGTAAGATACCGTTAAACTCATGGCCACAGATTAAGTTACGGAATGCATTGACAAGAGGAATACCTGGAATCATGAGTAAACTGATAGAAATCAAAGTCCACTGTGTATCTACAATCAATCCTACTTTAACGAGTAAGAAGGCTAGAACCGTGCCTAAGAACATACTCACAATATTGTTGATAATCTTATCTGTACGAAGCTTTGAAAGTGCACGATTAATCCAGAATAAACAAAATGATACAAGTGCAGTCGCAATCATATCACGAGGTTTACCACCAAGGATAAAGCATACGCTGGTGATTGCTAATACCTGGCATAACACAGTTGTAATAAGGCTATACTTCCTTGTGTTTTCAACTTGGTCTAATACATTCTGTAACTGTTCCGTAGGAATTGGGTGATTGGCTACTTGATGCATAATATTATTTAAAACACGTAAGTTTTCTAGGTTGATTGTGATTCCAAAAATACCTAATTGTTTTGTGTATGTATTTCCATCCGTACCGCGGAAACATATACTAACGTATTGATGCGTCATAACGGTACTGAGTTCTGTTAACTGATACGCTTCTGCATTCTTTTCAATGGCATATTCAACATGTTCAAGGGTTGAACCATTGGCAAGTAATGCTTGGGCTAGCTTTGTCAGATAATTTAATACCTGTTCCATTTCTAAATGTGTGTTCATCATTTTCTCCCTGCATGGATACTAGTATATCTTTATGTTTTGAAAGATGACAAGTGAAAGTTTTGAGATAGTAATTTCATGGTTATTGTAGGAACGATGTTATAGTAAAACAGGGTGATGAAATGAAAGAAAAAATAGGTTCAGTTTATTCAATTGCACAGGATAACCCATGGGTAACAAGCTGTACAGTTTCAAAAGAAGTAATGAAGAATGTCAGTTATTATTCCTTGGCAGAGAATACAGATATCAGTGCAGAAATCTACCCATATTACAAGTTGATCTATGTTCATACGGGGAAAGCAATTATCTATACAAATGACGATGAGAAAGTTGTTAATGTCGGTGAAGCAATTATTGCGAAAACCAATATCCCAGTAGGAATCAAGACGGATCAAGGAACCATTTATACAGAAGTCATGATAGGAGAAAACAGTATGATGAACAGTGCAGTAAAACCAGGTGAAGTATTTGGCTTAAAGGATTTAGTGCCATACCAAGATGGCAAGATTGTAAACATGGATGTTGCACACAACGAAAAGATGAAGTTTGTTGTGATGGCATTCGACGCAGGAACAGGCTTGTCTGAACACGCAGCACCAGGAGAAGCAATCGTATTTGCGTTAGATGGTAGTGCTACAATTATCTATGAGGGTGTAGCACATGAAATCCATGCTGGTGAACAGTTCTGCTTTGCAAAGGGTGGCTTACATGCAGTAACCGCAACAGAAAAGTTCAAGATGGCTTTATTATTAACTTTATAAGAACTCAAAAATGTCTCAGATTGAGGCATTTTCTTTTTGGCAAAAATAAAACTGTACTTTCTGTTATAGAAATACAGAAAGTACAGTGAGAAAGAAACCTACAAATATAAACCAACCTAATAGATAACCCTTTAGATAATGCTTGCATAATGCAACATATTCACGAATCATTGCGCTAGGCCAGAAGTAGAGTGCAATAGGAGCACCGATACCGATTGCAGGAATATCTAATGAGCGACAAAGGAGTAGTGCACGATAGACATGGAAGTTGGAAGTGACGACCGCAATCTGCATGCGGCCACCTCTACGCTTGATGATTTCATAGGAATTACGCATGTTTTCGAATGTATTAACACTCTTATCTTCCATAATAATTTGGTGATTCTTAATACCTTTATCAATTAGGTATGTACGCATGGCTTCCGCTTCAGATACATTTTCATCGGAACCTTGACCACCAGAAACAACGATATAACAAGAAGATACAGACTTATTGAATACACGAATCGCTTTATCAAGACGATTGGCAAGAAGTTTTGTTGGTCTTAAACCATCGATTAATCCAGCACCTAGTACAACAACATAGTCAAAATCAACATGTCGTGGAAGTATTTGAATAAAAATGGAATAGAACATAAATGCTACAAATACAAGCGAGATATATAAGACGGTGAATCCAAATCCCATTTTAATCATCGTAGGAAAATCTTGTATTAGATGAATCGAATGATCTATATAGTTGTTAACAGCCACTATCATTGAAGTTATGAAATAAAATTCACCAACTAAGATAAAGATTCCAAACGCTATGGATAGGAAACTTGTAATGTGGAAACCTTCCTTACGTAGCATCTGTACACTATTTACCATCAATAAGAATGGAATGATAAATATCAAGAACATAAAGGTGGTGACAAATATACTTGAATATATCGTCGCAATCCTGGATATACCTGAATACTGCACAGATAAAACAAAGAGTGCAAATAGTAGGATTAATAAAAATACTGCATTTCGAAAACGTCTGGAGTCTTTGAAAAAGGAGTATAAGAATATCGCAAGTGATACAATCACCATAAATTCTGGTGTAAGAATATAATTCATGAATGTAAACATGGAAAAATAGTAACATGAATCACCTGTGATGTGTAAAATATCTGTATCAAATTTGTATTCTACTTTTAAGGTTATTAGAATTACGATATAATCAAATAAACCGTTGATCGGAAATAGTACTACAATATACCGGCATAAGAGAGAAGCATATTTGGTGAGAGTGCTTTGGCAGATGGTGTTGATGGGAATGCCTCCGAGAGGGTCTTCTTGATATGTAGAGAAGAACGTTGCACTAATGTTATCAGTGAAATTCTAAAGAGTGGATACGCATAGCGTCTTTTTAAGAAAGACGCTTTTTTAACAGGAGGAAGAATATGATCAGACTGTATAATACAAAGACTTTACAAATTGAAGATTTTAAACCAATTCATGAGGGACATGTGGACATGTATGTGTGTGGACCAACTGTGTATAACTATGCACATATCGGTAATGCACGACCAATGATTGTGTTTGATGTATTGAAGCGTTTATTTGAAGCAGAAGGATATAGCGTTACGTATGTATCTAACTTCACGGATGTGGATGACAAGATTATTAAGAAGGCTGCTGAAGAAAATACAACAGAAGCAGTGATTGCACAGCGTTATATCGATGCGTATCAGGAAGTACGTACATTACTGAATACAGAACTTCCTGATATTACACCACGTGTTACAGAAACAATGGATAAGATTATTGCCTTTATCGATAAACTTGTTAAGACTGGTCATGCCTATGAAGCAAATGGGGACGTATACTTCTCGGTTGAATCTGTACCTACCTATGGTGAGATTTCTCATCAGCACTTGGATCAGCTAGAGGCAGGTGCACGTATTGAAACAAATGACCAAAAGAAAAATCTATATGACTTTGCGCTATGGAAGAAGACAGATATGGGTATCAAGTGGAATTCTCCATGGGGAGAAGGCCGTCCAGGTTGGCATACGGAATGTGTTGTCATGATCAATGATAATATCGGTGATTGCATCGATATTCACGGTGGTGGTATGGACTTGAAGTTCCCTCACCATGAAAATGAAGCAGCTCAACAGGAAGCGATGCATGGCAATACACTGGCTAACTATTGGGTACATAATGCCATGGTAAATATTGATGGACAAAAGATGTCTAAGTCATTAGGTAATACAATGTGGGCAAAGGATGTTGTGCTATCTTTAGGCACTAATCTAACAAGATGGTTAGTATCCTCTGTACATTATCGTAAGGAATTAAACTTCTCTGATGAGACAATCGAAACTGCTCGCAAGGAATTAGATAAGGTGTTAACACCACTCAAGCAGGCATATATCAAGTCTGCCCTCGCAAATTATGTCATGGGTGATGATTACGATAAGGAATCTTATCGTGCATTCTTGGATTGCCTCGATGATGATATGAATACACCAAATGCATATGCAGTCATCTTTGAGACAGTTAAGAAATTAAATCAGACACTACGTCAAAGAGAAATCGACTTTGCACAAGTAGCTCTTTACAGCAACGCTGTGGAAAAGATGTTGAATGTATTGGGTATTATTGTGGATAAACCAGTGATTGGGGAGACTGAGAAAGAATTATTTGCGAAGTGGAACCAAGCTAAGGCAGATAAAGACTTCGATAGTGCGGATAAATATCGTAATGAATTAGCAGAAAAGGGCTTGTTGTAATGAATCCATTAGAATGTAATGGTAGGACACTAGCGTTTCTTGGGGATGCGGTTTGGTCTCTTGCGGTACGTGACTTCTTAGTTCAAGAAGGACAGGGCAAAGGAAAAATGTTACAAAAACTTAGTATTTCCTATGTCTCTGCAAAATCACAAGCAAGATTTTATTCGCTTCTTCATGAAGAGAACTTCTTTACCGAAGAGGAAGAAGCGACGTATCACCGTGGACGCAATGGAAATACAGGCAGTGTTCCAAACAATACAGATGTTGTGACATATCGTATGTCGACAGGATTTGAAGCTATTTTAGGTGCTTTATATCTTGAGAATAATCAAGAAAGAATAAGACAGATTTGGGACAAAGTACGGACACTTTAGGGAGGACTTCTATGGCACAATTTGTGTACGGGAAAAATGTTGTAAAACAGATGTTGATGGACAACTCCAAGATCAAACAGATCTACATGTCAGTAGACGATAGAGATGTAGAACAGTTGGCTCGCAAACAACGAGTACAACTCAAGAGAGTGGATAAGAAGACATTAACCCAGATGACAAAGACAGACTGTCATCAAGGTGTTGTGGCTGAAGTTGATCCATATCGTCTATATAGTGTAGATGAAATCGTCCAGAATGTTTCCGAGGATGGTAAGGGTCTTATCATCATGCTTGATGAACTAGAAGATCCACATAACTTGGGAGCGATATTACGTACAGCTGATGCGATTGGTGCTACGGGTGTCATCTTTAAGAAGACCAATGCAGTTGGTTTAACACCTACCGTTGCCAAGGTAAGTGCTGGCGCAATTGATACAGTGAAATGTGCTTCTGTTACCAACCTTTCTAGAACGCTAGAAGACCTTCAGAAAAAAGGTTGGTGGGCTGTTGGAACGGATATGGATGGACAGGACTATCGTTCTGTAAAGTATGATTTCAATACGGTATTGATTATTGGAAATGAAGGTAAGGGTATCTCAAGACTACTACGTGAGAAGTGTGACTTTGTGGTATCACTACCGATGAGAGGAAAGATTGAATCGTTGAATGCGGCAGTTTCTGCTGGTATTCTAATGTATTCTATTTACAACATGCGTTTCCCACTATAGGGGGAGTGTTGTATGGAAAAGGACAATCCGAGTGAACTATTATATATGTGCAGAATGGGTGATGCGCATGCGCAATATCGCTTATTTGCCCAATATGAAGGTTTACTTACATCGCTGGTGAATCAAACGATACAAGTGTATCCACCAGTTAAAAACTATAAAGATGATTTATTACAGGAAGCACGTCTTGGTTTACTTGTTGCGATACACTGTTATCGAGAAGATAATCAAGCTAGCTTTAAAACCTTCTTGTGTATCATCGCAAAGAGAAGAGTTTGGAATGTCCTACGCCAACTTTCAGCGATCGGAAGAAATGAAGGCGCAGATGTACTTGCGTTAGATGCGATGATGAATGAGGATGAAACATTCTACGATGTTGTTGAACAACCAAATAAGATGTTTAATCCAGAATATTATTATCAGTATGTTGATGCGTTTAAACAAATGACACAAGGTATTATGTCACTATCTCATCGAGAGGTGGATGTTATGCGCTCTTGGTATGATGGAGATTGTTATGAAGATGCAGCTCGCAATCAGAACTGTACGGTAAAGGCATATGATGGAAGATTACAGAGAGTTCGAGCCAAGATTAAAGACTACATCTATCATAATCAATAAGAAAACTTGACAGATAGTGTATGATAATAGAGGAAACTGAAACAGATATATGAAATGCATGTCAGCGATAGATGTCGATGGCATGCATTTTGTCATTTTATAGAAGATTTGAATATTCGTTCAAATGTGCGGTTATTAAACAATGTTTCAGCGTCATTAGACGAAGGAGGAAAGTATGAAATTCAAAAAGTTAATGACAATTGCGCTTGCGGCATTCATGCTTGCAGGTTGCGCTCCAAAACAACAAAAGAATCAGACAAAATTAAAAATCGTAGCTACAACATTCCCACAGTATGATTGGATTCGTGAGATTGTTGGAAAAGACAATGCAAATGTAGACCTACAATTATTGATGAAGAATGGTGGGGACTTGCATAGTTATCAACCGACAGCAGGGGATATCGCAAACATCTCTGATGCAAATCTATTTGTATATGTTGGTGGTGAGTCTGATGAATGGGTAGATGATGCATTAGAAGAAAAGACCAACAAGGATATGAAGGTTGTAAATATGATGCAGGCGCTTGGCGATGATATCGATGAAGAAGAGGAAGGCTTAGAAAAAGAAAGTGAAGACCATGACCACGATCATGATGATAAAGATCACGACCATGACCATGAAGAAATTGAATACGATGAACATGTTTGGTTATCACTCAAGCGTGCACAGAAAATCGTAAAAGCAATTACAGATGAATTGGTAGAACTAGATCCGACAAATGCCAAAGAATATCAGGCAAATGCGGAAGCGTACATCACAAAACTTTCTACATTAGACAAGTCTTATGAGTCAACAGTGAATACTGTAAAAGATAGAACTTGGATCTTCGCAGATCGTATGCCTTTCCACTATTTAGCAAAAGATTATGGTATCACGACATATGCCGCATTCAATGGTTGCTCAACAGAGACAAATGCTAGTTTTGAGACTATCGTTAGTCTAGCAAAATACGCAGATGAGTTGGGAATCAAACATATTATGACAATTGAAGGTTCTGATAAGAAACTCGCAAAAGCAGTCATTGAAAACACTACAGATAAGAATCAAGATATACTAACATTGAACTCGCTACAGTCCGTAAGCCAATCCGATATCGACAAGGGCTTAACATACTATGGCGCAATGGAAGAGAATTTAAAGGTACTAGCACAAAGCTTTAACACGGAGGTTAAATAAGATGACACATTTGATTACATGTAAAAATCTATCCGTTGGACATGAACGCAATAAAGTTGCGGGACCTTTTAGCTTGGAAATCAACAGTGGGGATTATTTATGTGTAATCGGAGAGAATGGATCTGGTAAATCCACATTCATGAAAACCATCTTAGGTTTGATCACTCCTATTGAAGGAAGTATTGAACATGATGATTCCTTCAACGCAAAAGAAATTGGTTACCTTGCACAACAGACACAAGTTCAAAAAGATTTCCCATCTTCCGTTGAAGAAGTTGTTTTATCTGGCTTTGTTAGTCATCTTGGTCGTCGCTGGTTCTATAACAAGAAAGAAAAAGAACTCGCGAAGGAGTACATGGCAAAGGCTGGCGTCGATAAACTTGCGAAACATTGTTATCGCGATTTATCCGGTGGCCAACAACAGCGTACTTTACTCGCTCGAGCACTATGCGCTGCAGATAAGATGATTTTATTAGATGAACCTGCAGCGGGGCTTGATCCAGAAGCTATGCAGTATATGTATGATTTAATTGCTAAACTAAACAAAGAAGGCATGACAATTGTGATGATTACACATGATGTGCCTGCAGTGGTACAGTATGCAAATCGCATCGTTCGCTTTGTGGATGGTACAGTGAAAGAAGTATCCACAGATGAATATCGAAAGGTGGTGGAAAAATGCTAGCTGAATTATTACGCTATCTTGAATATCCCTTTGTACGGTATGCCATCGTTGCCGCAATGTTAATATCCCTATGTTCTGCACTGGTTGGAGTTATCCTTGTATTAAAGAGATATTCTTATATTGGGGATGGATTATCACACGTTGCCTTTGGCGCAATGTCAATCGCACTTGTGCTTGGGATGATTCAACAGAAGATGTATCTTGTCTTTCCAATTACAACCGTAGCGGCTATCCTAATTCTCAAATCAGGACAAAATAAAAGAGTCCAAGGTGATGCGATAGTCGGAATGGTTTCTACCGGTGCACTCGCACTTGGTTATCTCTTGATGAATCTATTTCCACCAACTGCCAATATCAGTGGAGATGTATGTAGTACACTCTTTGGTTCTACATCGATCCTTACACTCTCCAAAGCAGAGGTTTGGTTATGTGTCATCGCATCAATTATCGTTCTAATTATATTTGTGATGTTATATCCAAAGATCTTTGCGGTAACATTTGATGAAAACTTCTCCAAGGCGACTGGACTGAAAGCTGACCAAATTAATTTGATCTTGGCAGTTATTATTGCGGTTATCGTCGTTCTGGCGATGAATCTTGTGGGTTCCTTGTTAATATCAGCACTTGTAATCTTCCCTGCATTATCGGTGATGCAGTTATTTAAGAGTTTTAAAGCTGTATTAATCGGAGCGGCGATTCTATCAGAAATTTGTACAGTTACTGGTATGCTTGTGGCAATACTTTGCAGTACACCTGTAGGCGCTACGATTGTAACTGTTGATATTATTGCGTTTATTATCTGTTGGTTGATTCGTGCAATGAAAGCGTAAGTGGCAATGAAACATATTAAGAAGTTTATCCTAATCTTTCTAAGTGTAGGAATTGTTACATTAGCATTTCTATATACACACCAACCAAACGCAGTAAAACCAGAGCAGAGTAAAGAGACCGAAGTGGATTATGATTTATCTAAGCTCAGTGGAAATGTTGTGTATTCGCAAGTATATGCGATGATGACAAATCCAGAAGAGTATGTGGATAAAACATTTAAAATCTCTGGTGTCTTTGCACTAGGAAAAGATAAAGATGGTAATACGATGTATGGGTGTATCATCAAAGATGCGTTGGGTTGTTGCCAACAGGGTATTCAATTCCAATTGGAAGGAAATCATAAATATCCAGATGATTATCCGGATCTTGGAACAGAGATTACAGTTGTAGGAACCTTTAGTTACCAAAAGGATGGAAACATCGTTTCCTTATTATTAAAGAATGCAGAAATGAAGGTGGGCTCATAGCCCACCTTTTTGTGTGAAGATGTGTATAGTACGTGTTTTAAAGCTATCATGAATATATACTCACTATATTCTAAAACGAAAATGATTTGTGATTTTCACATGAAACAGGCGGTTGGCTCGTTGCGAGTTTGCGAATTATGTGCTATTGTAATCAAGACTTTGAAGGAGTTTTTCGTAATGGCAAAAGAGGCGAGAAAAATTATTCTTGCGTGTGAAGAGTGTCTTGCACGCAACTATACAACAAATGGTTCGAAAAACAGCACAAAGAGATTGGAGCTCAAAAAGTTCTGCCCTAAATGTGGCAAGATGACGCTCCATAAAGAAACAAAATAGAAAGTAGGCAAGGCGATGTCTGAAGAGATGAAGGATAAAAAGGCTGCGAAGTCTGAAAAGCAGCAGGCTAAAGAAGCTAAGAAGTTAGCTAAGAAGAATAAACCAGCAAAAGACCATTGGTTTACAATCAGCGGTATTGCAAAAGAAGCAAAGCGTGTTCGTTGGCCACATTGGACTAACCAAGGTAGCGAAGAAGGAACATTACAAAATACTGGTGAAGTATTGGTATTCACGATTTTCTTTGCACTATTCTTTGTGTTGTGTGATTTAGGTGTTGCATATCTAATGAAATTTTTCGGGATTGGAGCGTAACAATATATGACAACAAATGATAAAGCAGTAATTTCTGCGATTGATGATGAACATGAAACTAGATGGTATGTTGTAAATACATACGCTGGTCATGAAAATAGAGTTAAGGAAAATCTTGAAAAGCGTGTTGAAACAATGGGTATTCAGGATTCTCTATTCCGTATTGTAGTAGCAGAAGAAACAGAGACTGTTATTGGCAAGGATGGAAAACCAAAGGATGTTAAGACAAACGTATTCCCAGGTTACCTCTTCGTTGAAATGAAGATGACAGATGAAGCTTGGTACGTTGTACGTAATACTCCAGGTGTTACAGGATTTATTGGTTCCTCTGGTGGTGGTGCGAAGCCATTCCCAGTTGCTCCAGATGAAATGGAAGCTATCTTACGCCGCATTGGTCAAAGTGATAAGAAGATTTCAATTGATTTCGAGATTGGTGATACAGTGAAGATTCTTGCTGGTCCATTCAGTGGAATGGAAGGAAGAGTTGCTTCATTGAATGATCAGACACAGACAGCTAACGTATTGATTATGTTGTTTGGTCGTGAGACACCAACAGATATCAACTATGGTGATCTAGAAAAAGTAGAATTGTTCTAGGAGGTTCAGATGACAGCAGAATTAACAAAGATCCTAACAAATTATGCGATTTTCGCAGTAATTTGGTATGTCCTACAGACCTTCGGATATTTTAAACTCTTACGTAAGACACCTGCGAATAAGATACTTGCATTTATTCCTGTGGTACGTGAACTAGTGATGTTCAAATTAGTTTGGAAATCTAAGGTTGCTGGAATTATCTGGTTTGTATGTGCAATTGGTGGGCTAGCATTGTTCTTGGCTGCTGCTAATACAGGTATACAGATTATTGGATGGATTGGTCTTGTGATGATGATTGTGTCTATCGTCATTCATATCAAGAGATCCGGCAAGCAATCAAAGGCATTCAACTTAAGTGGCGGAATTACAACATTATTGATTTTCGCTAATCCAATCGGAAATATCGTGATTGGTATGGGACAAGCTGAATATAAAGGTGCGAAATAAGAGTGTAGGAAACTACACTCTTATTTATTTGGAGGACATGTAATGAAGAAACAGAAGATTAGTTTAAAGTTTTTAAAAAAATACCAGAAAGAAAGTATCCTTGCGCCTTTATTTAAGCTATTAGAGGCGTTAATGGATTTGACAGTACCGCTAGTTGTTGCTCAAATCATTAAAAATGGAATTGGGCAGAATGATATGAGTTACGTCTTAAAGATGTTTGGACTCTTATTATTGCTTGCGGTACTGGGAATGGCATTCTCCTTTACGGCACAGTGGTTTGCGGCCAAGGCAAGTACTGGTTATGCGACTGACTTAAGACAAGAGTTATTTGATAATATTCAAGATTTAACATATGCAGAGTTAGATCAACTTGGTACAGATACTTTAATCACGCGTATGACAAGTGATGTATTACAGGTGCAGACAGGTCTGAATCTAGCTTTACGTCTATTACTAAGAAGTCCGTTTATTGTGTTTGGTGCGATGGTTGTCGCATTTACAATTGATGTAAAAACTGCACTTATCTTTGTGGTAACGATACCGGTCCTTGCAGTTGTTGTATTTACAATTATGTGGCTTAGCATTCCACTGTATAAAAAAGTGCAGAGTGCCTTGGATAAATTACTTGGGACGTTACGTGAAAACTTATTGGGTGTCAGAGTTATCCGCGCATTCCGTAAGGAAGATGCTGAGGTTCAACAGTTTAACCAAGAGAATGATACCTTAACAAAGTATAACGAACATGTAGGTCGCTTATCTGCGTTAATGAACCCACTAACGTATATTTTAATCAATGTAGCAATCATTACATTAATTTACGTAGGTGCGATTCGTGTTGATGGCGGTATCATTGCACAGGCAGATGTTGTTGCGTTATACAACTTGATGGCACTGATTATTGTAGAGCTAATTAAACTATCTTCTCTTATTATCACAATCAATAAGTCACTTGCATGTCTAGAACGTATTGAAGCAGTGCTTGTAGTAAAGCGTCAGATGGTTTACAAGATGGAACCTGTTAAAGAAGATAAAAGTGCTCCAGCAGTTGTCTTTGACCAAGTTTCCTTCTCTTATCCACAAGCTGGTGCAGATGCGATATCGAATATTAGTTTTGTGGCGAGTCGTGGTGAAACAATTGGTATCATTGGTGGAACTGGTTGTGGTAAATCAACTGTTGCACAATTAATACCACGTTACTATGATGTGCAAAATGGAAAAGTATGCGTGAATGGTGTAGATGTAAAGGATTATCCACAAGGAGAACTTGTATCAAAAGTGGGAATGATTCCGCAAAAGGCAGTTCTATTTGAAGGTACAATTCGAGAGAATATGCAGTGGGGCAAAGAGGATGCGACGGATGAAGAAATCTGGCATGCATTAGAAATTGCACAGGCTGCAGATGTAGTAAGAAGTAAGAATGGATTAAATGCGATGATTGAACAGAATGGTCGTAATCTATCTGGTGGTCAGAAACAACGTCTTACAATTGCACGTGCATTATTGAAGAATCCTGAAATATTAATCATGGATGATTCCGCAAGTGCATTAGACTTTGCAACAGATTTAAAGTTACGACGTGCAATTCATAACTTAGGAAACCAAATGACAGTCTTTATCGTTTCACAACGTGCTTCTACAGTACGTGCTGCCAATCAGATATTAGTTTTGGATGATGGAAATCTAGTTGGAAAAGGAACGCACGATGAATTAATGGAGAATTGTCAGGTATATCAGGAAATCTATTACTCTCAATTTCCAGAAGAAAAACCAAAGGAGGTTATGGCATGAAAAAGAACACATCATTCCAAACCCTAGGGAAAGTCTTAAAGTTTATTGGAAAGTATAAAATATTACTTATATTTAGTATTGTATTATCGATTGTTGCGGCAATATTACAGCTGTATGTACCAATCTTGTTTGGTGCCGCAATTGATACAGTCATCAAGCAAGGTGAGGTGCATTATTCACAACTTCTTTCGGTATTAATTCATATTGGAATTTGTATTGCGGTTGCGTCAATCAGTCTTTGGGTGATGAATCTCATCAACAATCGTTTAACATACCAGACTGTAAAAGAGATTCGTGCCAAAGCGATGCGGCATATTCAACATATTCCCCTTTCTTATCTAGATGTACACAGTACAGGAGATATCGTCCAAAGTGTTATTGCGGATGTGGATCAATTGTCAGATGGATTGTTGTTGGGATTTACGCAGTTATTTACAGGTATAGTGACAATCATCGCAACGTTAGTATTTATGTTATCAAAGAATGTACTGATTACATGTTGTGTAATTGTGCTAACGCCAGTTAGTTTCTTCGTGGCAAGATTTATTTCGACACGTTCGTATCGTTTATTTCAAAAGCAGACAAGTACACGTGGAAAACAGACGGCACTAATCAATGAGATGATTGGTAGTGAGAAAGTTGTAAAGGCATTTGGGTATGAGAAACGTGCATCGAAACGTTTTGAGAAGATGAATAAGGAACTACAAGAATATACGCAGAATGCATTATTTATTAGCTCACTTACAAATCCATCCACACGTGCTGTAAATAATGTGATTTATGCGATTGTGGCAGTGCTTGGTTCTTACAGTATTATGAAAGGCAACTTGACAGTTGGTGGATTAACGGTATTACTGTCCTACGCTAACCAATATATGAAGCCATTCAATGATATTAGTTCTGTTGTAACAGAGTTACAGAATGCGATGGCTTGTGCTGATCGTGTATTTACATTGATAGAGGCTCCGGCTGAAAGTGCAGATCCAGAACTAGACTTGATCGAAAAGGATGGCGAAATTGATATTCAAAATGTCTTCTTCTCATATCTCCCTGACCAAAAGCTGATTGAGAACTTTAACTTTAGCGCAAAAGCCGGTACGACAACGGCGATTGTAGGACCTACTGGCTGCGGTAAGACAACATTTATTAACTTGTTGATGCGTTTCTATGACGCAAATCAAGGCGCAATTCTGATTGATGGACAAAATATCTATGATGTAAGTCGAAAATCAATTCGTAAAAACTTTGGTATGGTTCTCCAGGATACATGGCTAAAGAATGCAAGTATTCGTGATAATATCGCTTTTGGTGTAGAGAACGCTAGCGATGAGGAAATTATCGAAGCCGCTAAGGAAGCGCATAGTTGGGAGTTTATTCGTCGTATGCCAGAAGGATTGGATACGATTGTGACAGATGATAGTTTAAGCCAAGGACAGAAACAGTTACTATGTATCACTAGAGTATTGTTGAGCAAGCCAAATATGTTAATTCTTGATGAAGCGACATCTTCTATCGATACACGTACGGAGCTTGAAATTCAAGCAGCTTTCAACAATCTTATGAAGGGACGTACTAGTTTTGTGGTTGCGCATCGTTTATCAACGATTCGTAACGCTGACCAAATTATTGTCATGAATGCCGGTAGAATTATTGAACAGGGTAATCATGATACACTGATGGCACAAAATGGATTCTATAGTAAGTTATATAACTCTCAATTTGTGACAACAAATGAATAAAAACCGCTTAGATGAGCGGTAAATAGGCTTATTTGGCATCTTTTGTCTTGACGCTAAACCTATATTAGCCTATTATATAAAAGCACTTTTAGTGCGCTCATGCGTGGGAGGATAGCAATGTCCGCTGACCACTGCATGTGGATTCTAAATATAAGGAGGAAAACCACATGGCAAAGAAAATTGCAAAAGTAGCTAAGCTACAATTCCCTGCTGGTGGAGCTAAACCAGGACCAGCTCTAGCATCTGCAGGTATCAACATGCCTAAATTCTGTACAGAATTTAACGACAAAACTAAGGATCGTCACGGTGACATCGTTCCTGTAATTATTACAGCTTACGAAGATAAGTCATTCGACTTCGTCATCAAGACAACTCCAGCTGCTATCTTATTAAAGAAGGCTGCTGGTATTAACAAGGCTTCTGGAACACCAAAGACAGTTAAAGCCGGTAAGATTACAATGGCTCAGTTAAGAGAAATCGCTGAGTATAAGATGCCTGACCTCAACGCTAATGACGTTGAAGCAGCAATGAACATCATTGCTGGTACAGCACGTAACATGGGTATCGTAGTAGAAGGCGAGGCTAAGTAACAATGGCAGGAAAGAAGTACAGAGTAGCGTTAGAACAAGTAGATAGTGCTAAAGTTTATGATTACAAGGAAGCGATTGCTTTAGCTAAGAAGATCAGCACAACTAAGTTTGATTCTTCATTAGAAGCTAGCTTCGTATTAAACGTTGACCCACGTCAGGCTGAACAAAACATTCGTGGCGCAATGGTATTACCACACGGTACTGGTAAGACACAGCGTGTATTAGTAATTACACAGGGTGCTAAGGAAGATGAAGCTAAGGCAGCAGGTGCTGACTTCGTTGGTGGCGCTGATATGATTCAGCAGATCCAAGGTGGCTGGTTCGACTTTGACATCATCGTAGCTACTCCAGACATGATGGGCCAGTTAGGTAAGTTAGGTAAGCTCTTAGGTCCTAAGGGATTAATGCCAAACCCTAAGACAGGTACAGTAACAATGGATGTTGCGAAGGCAATTGATGAAATCAAGAAGGGTAAGGTTGAATACCGTGTAGACAAGGATGGAAACATCAACGTATTATTCGGTAAGGTATCTTTCACTGAAGAAGCTCTTGTTGAAAACTTCAAGGCTTTATATGACCGTATCTTAAAGGCTAGACCTGTAACAGTTAAGGGTACATACCTCAAGGGTGTAACAGTATCCACAACTATGGGTCCTGGTATCAAAGTTACAGTTGAATAAGTAATTTAAAAACTCACATCGCTGTGAGTTTTTTTATATGCAATGATTAGATTAGAAGCCTTGCTTAAAGAATTTACGGAATGCGGATACTTCTTCGGTAGATTGTGTTACGGAAACACAATACTTTGCGCGTTCACCAATTCCTGGTTCATAAGTAATTGGTTCAAGTTGGTAGGATGCCGCAGGACTTTCCGCAAAGCAGTAGCCCATAGATGTTCGTATCGATGAACCATTGTCTTTATTAAAGAATACTGGTTGGTCATATGTAGAAAGAGTCGGATCAACATGGATAATAACCACTTCACCCAATTTGTATCCCACGATAAAGTTGTAATGATGAGTAACTGATGCAATTACAGCACTATGGTAATTTTCGGAATGACAATATACCAGTTGATAATCGTCACCATTTGGGACAGCTTCATTAAAAATTTCGCGCATACGAGCTTTATTTTTGATGTTATCTTCGTCAGATGCGCCAGTTAATGCCTTTTTGAATAAACCAAGAATGTTCATGAAAATCTCCTTTATTACTTGTTATAAGAAAATTATAGTGTTGATTCCAATACTCTTCAACCGTAGAACGTCAAATTTGAATATTAAAAAACGTGATAAAATAGAGATAAGTTAGAGGTGATACTATGTTAGATGAAAGAAGACTAAGTCGTGTCATTGAGAAGATGACAACAGATTCTTTATTGATTACAGATCCAGTTTCTATTGCGTATCTTTGCGGAAAGAAAATAGAACCGGGAGAAAGATTTCTTGGCTTATTGATTGGAAAGGGAATTAAACCGGTTTTGATTTTAAATCAGCTATTCCGTTTCTCTGATGAGATTGGCGTAAAAGTAGAGTATTATAAAGATACAGATACTATTACAAATATCATTTCGCAGTTTATCGATAAAAATGGTAGCTTAGGCGTAGATAAAATCATGCCAGCTAGATTCCTAATTCCTATGATGGAAGCGAAGATTGCGGCAGAATTTAAACTTGGATCTTATGCAGTTGATCATACACGCGCTGTGAAAGATGCTCGTGAACAAGAACTCATGCGTGCTGCGTCTCATATCAATGACTTAGCAATGGCAGAGTTTAAGAAATTCATACACGAAGGTGTTACGGAAGTAGAAGTGGCCTCACAGATGTTAGGTATCTACCAAAGACTAGGTGCAAGCGGATATTCTTTTGAGCCTATCGTTGCCTTTGGTAAGAATGCGGCTGATCCGCATCACATGCCAGATGATACGGTATTACAGGAAGGTGATACGGTACTCTTCGATGTTGGTTGTGTGGTAAATGGTTACTGTTCCGATATGACAAGAACCTTCTTTTATAAGAAATATCCAACACCAGAACAAGTGGAAGTCTATAATCTTGTTCGCAAGGCTAATGAAAATGCGGAACGTTATTGTAAACCTGGTGTAAGACTTTGCGATATCGATGCGGTAGCTCGAAAAATCATCACAGAAGGTGGCTTTGGGGAAGATTTTACACATAGACTTGGACACTTTATTGGCACAGAAACACATGAGTATGGAGATGTATCACAAGCATTTACAGATTTAACTGTAGAAGGAAATACCTTCTCGATTGAACCGGGAATCTATCATCCAAGTATTTTGGGTTGTCGTATTGAAGATTTGGTTTTGATTACAAAGGATGGGTGTGAGGTTTTAAACCACTATCCACATGAAATAGAAGTGATTGAGTAAATTCATTAAGGAGGAATATTCATTGATTCACAACATGAAAAAGAGCAGAATTCTAATTCTATCAATTATCGGAATTATCGTTATTTCCCTGGGAATATTGACTTGGAATCATCAGAGTAAGAAGTCGGGAGAAGATTTAACGAAATATGACTATGTCGTAAGTTTCTACTCCATTCATCAAAATGGAAAGATGAATCCACAAACAAAGATTATTTTTGTAAGTAGTGACCAAGAACAACTAGAATTCAGCGATAAAGTAAACAAAGCCGGTAAATTATTCCAGGAAGGAAATACTTTTCGTGCATATTCTTTCGGTGGAAATAAATCTCTACTTTTTGAATCTTCATCAGGATATTCAACATTCTCTACGTCCAAGGGCGTGCTTGATTCAAATATATATACTGTAAATTTTGCACTCAATGGAATGAACGGAAGAATTGAAGTCATCACGATCGATGATGGATCAACAGGTGAGATACGTAATACTATCCAATACACAAATCCAAATCATAAGGTAGTTACATCGCCAGTGATTCATGCGTCGATTTATCATGCGGTTGAAATTGGCACAAGACTCTACTTTGTAGGGTATGACATGGTTCAAGATCGATATGAATTGTATTACCTAGATGAAGAAACAAATGAAGTCCAATTTGTAGATTATTGGTATCATACTTCCGTTGAATTTGAAGAACTTTTATATGTAAATGGTAAAATCATCACAGTTGAAAATCCTTCTCATAGTCGATTTATGGATGAAAAGGAAATTCCAGAGATGTCTAGTTTAACAAGTATGGATCCAGATACGTTAGAGGCAAACACTGTTTCCCTAGATACAAAAAGAATCATTACTGCTTATACGTATGGTGATTCTATCCGTGTTGTGACAGAAAATAATCGTCTATTGGAATACACAACTGACCTTGAACTAGTATCAGATAAGGATTTATCTGGAACTGATTTTGCGAACCTATTTACGAATACAGAATATAAGTTACATGGTATTCGTTATTTAGGAGAGAAAGCAGCAGCGATTGTAACACCAAACTCAGAAACAACAACAGAATTAGGAAAAATCCTAGAATTTGATGCGGATACATTGACTCTACAAAAGAGTATTACAATTCCTCTATCAGAAAATATAGGTTGGAAAACTGATTTTGCGGATTTACTAATTGTGGAGAAATAGTAAATTGAACGATTGTAGATAACTGAAGGAGTGATTGCATAGTTTTACACATGGGGGGGGAGAATACTCATGAAGAAAATGTGTAGAATCTTAGCATGTGTAGGTACACTGTTACTTACTGCATGCACAGTATCAAACAACCGTAGTACACAAACAACATCTACATCCGTTACAGAACAAAAGAAAGAAACTCCTGAACCAAAGGAAACAGTTTCTTTAGAGGTTTCCGAAGCACTCCATGCATACAATGAATTGTTAGATAACATTGATGCATATGATTTTGGTATGGGTGATACAGTATCAGATGATATAATGTATGGCATCGTGTATCTGAATCATGACATCCCACAATTGATTGTGAAAAAGTTCTATCATTCTCAATTTATCGCAGTGGCCAAGATTTTTGGATATGATTCAAAAACTCAAACATGTATTGCCTCGGATGCTGTTTTCCAGATAGATAGTCCATCTCAAATGAAATTGAGTCCATCTGAAACATATGGATGGTTTACGCTCTTACAGGATCATAAGGGGCTTGTCTATACTGAAAATAATCGTAGTACACATGAAATTCTCAAGATTGAGCTACTGACATGGGAAGATAATCAGTTAATCGTAAAGGAAATAACAAAAATGGAGTTCAATAGTCTTTCCAAAGAAGAGAAGCTCATTATGTACAGTATTGAGAATCGGAAGGAATTAGAATAAATGATAAAAGTGTATCCTGAATTAACGGGATACACTTTCGTTTTGTTTGAGCCATGTTTGTAATAATTGAATATATTGTTCTGTCTCTTCGGCGAAGACTATATGACGACAGTTAGGGAATAAGTGCCATGTAGAATGTTTGATATTATCATACATTGTCTTAGCAACGAGTGGAGTGCATAAGTCATTTGTTCCAGATATAATAAGAGTAGGAATATTGATATGCTTTAATTCATCCGTTACTTCAAAACCTGCAAGACTTCCAGTTGGTGTATATTCATTTGGTCCCCAACCATAGAGGTATGCTTCTTTACCTATCTTCTTTGGACGTGTTAAACAATCAGGTGATTTACCAACCTCATATACACCTGCACAATGTGCATGCATGAAGTGGGTATTTGCAGTGATGTAGTCTTCACTTTCATAATTACCTGTTTTTTCCGCAATCTCTATTGCGCGTTGATCAGATTCAGACATGAAACGAATCATGCGATGTTGTTCACTTGCCCAAAGGGAAGCAGATGATAATGTGCTAGATAGTATCAGTGATTCAATCCCAGTAGGGTTGTAATGTAATATGTAGTCTAGCGCAAGCATGCCACCCCAGGATTGACCTAAAAGATGAACTTTTGTTAAGTTGAGATGCTTACGTAATGCGATTAACTCATTGACCCAAGTTTCGGGTGTCCATAATTCAGGATGACCTTCAACGTAGGAATTTCCACAACCAAGTTGGTCATACATGACAAGACAATAATCATCACAAGCAAGTGAATCAAGTAGTTCGAAATAGTTATGTGTAGAACCAGGACCACCATGTAATAGGACTAACGCAGGTTTGGTAATGTCACCGACAATACGATAGTAGGTTTGATAGTTTAAAAATGGCATGTAGCCTTCTGTAATTTTCATATGCATAGTATAACATGCTAGAGATAATGAATTTCACATTTTTGTGGGAAACATATTGTCTGAAGGTTTTTTAGACAATACGTATAATTAGAATAGAGGGTTTATAGCATGGATAGACAGGATAGATTACTTTTCTTATTAGTGAAGGAAAATGATCGCAGTACATCGATTCGAGAAATTGCAGATCTTTTTGGTGTGACTGCTCGAACAATTCGCAATGATATTGAAGCACTCAATGATGTGCTTGTTTGTAATGGGGCAAGCATCAAGATAGAACGTAAAGGTATTTCAATTGAAATCCAAGATAAAGAAAAGTTAGAGGATTACTTGCAGTCTATCGAAAGTAATCGTGAAAGAGTTTTGACAACGCAAGACCGCATTCGCCAGATTATAGAAACCTTACTTACTTCAGATGAAAGTGTGCGCATGGATGATCTTGCGGATGCGATGTTTATCAGTCGTGCAACACTAAAGAATGATATGAAGACTGTCCGCAATATTCTTGCGGATTTTGGTATTGAGATTGATTATCGTGCATATCAAGGTATGCGTGCAATTGGCAGTGAACAGCAGTATCGTCTATGTTTAACTCGAATCCAAATGGAAGAACCGTTTTATACGCAACAACTTCCGGAAAATAATCAACTAGATAGTATTCATAAAATTATTTCAGATAAAGTTGTTAAATACAATTTTATGATATCTGATTTATCACTCAATAATTTAACCTTCCATATCTATATCGCAATTCAGCGTATCCTAGATGGAAAAGTGATTCCTCTTGGTAAAGAGACAGAACAGCAGATGGAAAATGATAGTGACCTTGCGATGACCAAGGCTATTATTCAAGAAATTGAAAAAGAATTTGATGTAAAGTTTCCGGATAGTGAAGTATATTACGTGTTAATGCATTTGAGTAGTAAGAAGATTATCCGTTTGAATAATGGACAACAGAGTAGTTCGGTTGTGGATGAAGATACTTTTGAGATTGTTTTGGCAATGTTGGAAGCGGTCAATGAAACCTTCCGTATTGATTTACGTTATGATTTTGAACTTGCGACATTGTTATCCCTACACGTCATACCGTTTAAAGTCAGATTACAAAATCACATTGCAAGTTATAATCCACTAGCGAATCAGATTCGTGAGCACTTTGTGCTTGCGTACTCAATGGCTACTGTCGCCTGCGGTGTGTTAAAGAAAATGTATAACAGATGTATCTGTAAAGATGAGATTGCATATATTGCACTACACTTTAACGTTGCACTAGAGAAGAAACGTGAGAAACAGACGAAAGAAAAAGTGCTAATTGTCTGTGGAAGTGGACGTGCAAGTTCAGAACTTTTGCGCTATCAGATTGAAGAGAAGTTTGGCAAGAATCTAGAGGTAGTTGGTACAGCTAGTTTAAACACATTGCATAGTCAGAATCTTGAAGGTATTGATTACATTCTGACGACTGTGCCAATTGAAGAAAAACTAAATCAACCGGTCATTGAAGTTAATGCCTTCTTAGGCAAGAGTGCAATAGAAAATGTTCATGCGATGATTCAAAAGACACGCGACTTACAAATCTTCAACTACTTTCGTGAGGATATGTTCTTTGGGGATTTACCATATAACGATAAAGAAGAAGTAATCCATTTCTTGTGTATGCAAGCACAGAAGAAAGTTGATATCTCAAATGATTTTGAGAAAGCTGTGCTTGAAAGAGAAAGCGTTGGTGCAACTGCATTTGGAAACATGGTTGCGATACCACATCCAATCCACCCAATGGGTAAAGAAAGTTTTGTGGAGATTGGTATCTTACAAAAACCAATTCAATGGGATAAGGATACGGTACAAATCATCTTCCTATTATCCATGAAGGAGAAGGGTGATGATACCATGCCTGCATTCTATAAAGTACTCAGTCAGATTGTAAGTTCTGATGAATATACAAAGGAACTAATCCGTACGCAAAGCTTTGATAAATTACATGAGATTATTCTGAAGATTGAAGAAGAATCCGTATAGTGAATTTCCATTTCTAAATTGAAAAAAGTGAACTGTTCTCGATTGTTGAATAGATGGACAATGTAGATACAGGCGAAAGGAGACAAAAATGTTTGCAAAAGAATTAACGATTTTCACGGACAAAGTTTATCGTGACAAGTATGAGGCAATTGAAGATATTGCACATTTACCAAATGAATTTGTGAATAATAACGATGAGTATGCTAAGGCTGTTATTGACCGTGAAAACGTAATCGCAACCTATATCGGTTATGGTATTGCAATTCCACATGCAATCTCAGCTGCGGTCAATCAAGCGTTTGTTATCTATGTAAAATTCTTGAATGGTTGTACATGGGCAAATGAAGATGGTGAAGACAGGGTGGAACACATGATGATGATTGGTGTACCTGCTGATAAAGGATCTACGCAACATTTGAAGATTCTGGCAGAACTCAGTAAGAATTTAATGCATGAAGATTTCCGCGAAAAATTCTTAAATACCAAGAGTCCTGAAGAGTCTTACGAACTTTTGAAATCGATTGAAAAGGAGATGGAAGCATGAAATTAGTAGCAGTAAGTGCATGTACAGCAGGTATCGCACATACGTACATGACACAAGAAGCAATCGAGCAGGAATGCAAGAAGAGAGGCATTGACTGCAAGGTTGAAACACAAGGTGGTATGGGTATCAATAATGAGTTGGAACAAGATGAAGTCGATGCGGCTGATGTCGTTATCCTAGCTATCGCAATTGGTATTGAAGGCGATGAACGCTTTGATGAAAAACGTGATGAGGGTAAGGTTATCGAAGTTGATCCAACACAAGCAATCAAAGACATCAAGAAATTAATTGATAGAGCGGAGGCTTTGGCAAATGAGTGAGATGAATAATAAGTTGAAAGAAACTGGACGTAGTATTTTTAAAGCATTTAATACAGGTATCTCATATTTCTTACCAGTCATTATCGCTGGTGGCATGTTATTCTCATTTACTTTATTTACAGGTCATATCGAGAATGGCGCAATTATTCCAAGTAATCAGTTCTGGCAGAATGTGTATAGCTTAGGTATTGCTGGCTTCTCCATGATGGTTCCGGTTATCTGCGGATACATCGCGTACGCAATCGCTGGTAAACCTGCATTAGCTCCAGGTTTGATTATGGGTTATGTCGCAAATAATCCTATTGGTGAAGATCAATTATCCACAGGATTTATTGGCGCATTACTATTAGGTTTTATCGTAGGTTATTTTGTTAAGTGGATGAAGACTTGGAAGGTTATCGATTCCTTGAAACCAATGATGCCTACATTCTTTATTCCTCTACTAACGACATTTGTCATTGGTATCTTCTACATCTATGTTTTAACAGGACCTATCAATGCGTTTGTACAAGTTATCGTTGATGTAATGAATGGCTTAAATGGAACAAATGCAATCTTATTAGGACTTGGAATTGGACTATTAGCAGCAGCTGACTTTGGTGGACCATGTTCAAAGGCTGCCACAGCATTTACACTTGCGCTAATGGCTGAAGGTATTTATGGACCTAACGGTGTATTCCGTATGTGCTGTGCAATTCCTCCACTCGGTATGGGTCTTGCGTCATTTATCTTAAGAAAGCATTATACAAAGGCAGATCGTTCTGTAGGTATCTCTGCATTCTTACTATCCTCAGGAGGTATCACTGAAGGTGCATGGCCATTTGCAGGTAAAGACTTCAAGCATACTTGGATTGCATGTGCAATCGGTACAGCAATTGCTGGTGCATTAGGTATGGTACATGGTGTATCTTCCGTTGTAGCGTTCGGTGGTATCGTTGCGATTACTGGTGTTATTGAAGGACAAGTTTGGTATGTAGTAGATATGTTAATCGGTGCACTTATCATCGTGGCAATCTTAGCAGTCACAAAGAAACCATTAACAGAAGAAGAATTAGCAGAAGGTAATAAATAATCAAGAAAGCATAACCGCAATTATGCGATAAGGGATGTGGCATTATGTCACATCCTTTACTGTTTTTAAGAAACCAATTTTCAGTTTGGTTGTTGGATGCTTCATTTGAATGGGAAATAAAAACACTTTAGATTTGTTGGCATCTAAAGTGTTTTGGGATATTTAAAATACGTTATTGAAGTATAAATTATGATTCTTTGGTTTCAGAATCAATTTTAGTCAGTGTATCTGAAAGAATCTCTTTTCTAAGTTGAGTCAGCCATGGAGAAAAATGTACAACATCAAATGCATAGGTTTGGTTGAGTTCATATTCGTTCTCTGACCATGTATCAATCGGTGATTCGTTATGTTGGATGACTGCTTCTAGTTTATCTAAGGCTTTGTATATTTTGGATTCTAGGGTTTCTTGTTGGTTCATCTCGCTATATAGTTCTGTCATTCGTGTTGAGACGCTTTCAGGAAGTGTATCTACCCATTGCGATAATAATGAATCTTCAATGTCGCGGTCGTGATCGGTTTTTAGGAATGTTGGGATATCACCAGTAAAGCATTCGCCTAAATCGTGAATTAAACACATACTGATTACTTTATCAATATCTGCATTCGGGAATTCATCCTTCAAAAGAAAGGCCATAAGAGAAATTCTCCAACTATGTTCGGCCACACTCTCGATGCGTCTTTTACTTGTTGTGCAATGCCGTGGGGTATCTTTTAATCTTTCTGCAACATGCAATATCTCTAAATATTCTCGTGGATTCATGGATAGGCTCCCTTCTAAAATCTATACTTGTAATGAATTCTTGTATTCATTTAAAACTATCTTTCTTAGTATATAACTTCTTGAAGTTTAAGGTGCATATTTTTCTATTTGCAGACCTTGAAACTTTTGTGGTATTGATAATAGAGATTCAATCAGAGAGAAGCTTTGGGAATATATAATAATACAAATGGAACTTGACATTCTAAAAATGCATGGTATCATATCTTCGTTATCAAATACCACAGACAGTAACGGCGTATGCTTAATAAGGTTACCGAGGTAGATGAAAGTTCATATCAATGTACTTTTGCTCTCGCTGTCTGCGAGGGCTTTCTTTCTAAATGTGTATTCGATAACAAAGAATAGGAAGGTGAAGTATGAATCAGACTGTATTAGAGTCTAAGCAGGGTGTTGTTTCCGAAATTAAGGAAAAATTCACTAACTCTTCATCCACTATCGTTGCCGAGTACCGTGGCCTCTCAGTTGCTGAGGTTACTGAACTCCGTAGAGCATTACGTGCTGAAGGTGTTGAACTTAAGGTTTATAAGAACACATTAGCTAGTAAGGCTGCTGAAGATGCAGGATATGGTGATCTTAAGGATTGCTTAACAGGTCCTAATGCATTGGCATTCGGTGGAGATGAAACTGGTGCTGCTCGTGTAATGGCTAAGTTTGCTAAGAAGCATGAGGCATTAGTTCTTAAGGGTGGTATTGTTGAAGGCAAGGTTGTTGACCTCAACACAGTAAAGGAACTCTCTGCATTACCAAACAGAGAAGGCATGCTCAGCATGTTGCTATCTGTATTGAACGCTCCAGTATCTTCATTCGCACGTGTTGTGAATGCTGTTGCTGAGGCAAAGCCAGCTAACGGAGCTGCTCCGGTTGCTGAAGAAGTAAAAGAAGCTGCTGAGGCAGCTGCCTAAGAAAGAAATAGAAGAGGAGAAATTAATCCATGGCAAAGTTAACACAGGAAGATATCCTAGCATATCTTGATGAAGCTACAATTCTTGAACTAAATGAACTCGTAAAGGCTATTGAAGAGAAGTACGGCGTTTCTGCTGCTGCTCCAGTAGCAGCTGCTGCTCCAACAGAAGCTGCTGCAGCTGCTCCTACAACAGTTAATGTTGTATTAGCTGCCGCTGGTGACTCTAAGGTAGGCGTAATTAAGGTTGTTCGTGAAATCACAGGTCTTGGACTTGTTGATGCTAAGAAGCTCGTTGATGGAGCTCCTGCAACAATCAAGGAAAACGTTGCTGCTGAAGAAGCTGAAGAACTCAAGAAGAAGCTCACAGATGCTGGTGCAACTGTTGAATTCAAGTAATCTAGAAAATCACAAAAAAACACATGAAAAGCCGAATATTGAATTGTTCGGCTTTTCGGGTATTAGAAAGGAACGGTTAATGGCACATTATTTTACCGATAACCGAAATCTGGATGAGAACCGGAAGGAACATACTTTCCGGTTTTTAGACCGTTTATATATCTTTACGACTGACAATGGCGTATTTTCAAAAACAGGTGTAGATTATGGCAGCTATGTCTTGCTGAAAGCAATCAGCAAAGAAGAACTCCATGGCAATATCTTGGATATGGGATGTGGATATGGAACGCTAGGTATCATTACAAAATCGTTATTTTCTGGTAGTGAAGTTACAATGGCGGATATCAATCCACGTGCAGTGGAACTAGCACAATTAAACTGCGGTTTGAACAAAGTGGAGTGTACTGCCCTTGTTTCGGATGGATATGCTGAAATCAAAGGCCAATATCATTTTATTATCACCAATCCTCCGATTCGTACCGGAAAGAAGATTATCTATAAAATGTTCGAAGATGCATATGACCACTTAGAAGTGGGTGGCTCGATCTATGCGGTTATCCGTAAACAGCAAGGTGCGGAAAGTGCTAAGAAGAAGTTTGCGGAAGTGTTCGGAAATTGTGAGGTTATTTCTAAGGATCGAGGATACTATATTTTGCAAAGCAGGAAGTTGACGGAATAAAAAAGTTGTTTTATTATAGTAAATTGCAAAAGAGTCGAATAGGGATGGGGTTATTCTACCCTTTTTCGACATTTCTGGCGGTGCAGGCGAAAGGATGGCGAACAAATGGAAAATAAGCAGACATACCACGTTGTGCATTATGGCAACAAGGCAACTCGTAGAGATTATTCTAAAGTTAGCAGTGGTCTAGATCTACCTGATTTGGTAGAAATTCAGACTGCGGCTTTTGACTGGTTTCTAAGAGACGGTATTAAAGAAGTATTTGACGATGTATATCCAATTTCAAACTATGCGGGTAACATTCGTTTGAAGTTCCTAGATTATGAATTCGGGGAACCAAAGTATTCAATTAGTGAATGCAAATACAGAGAAGTAAATTACAGCGCTCCTCTTAAGGGTAAGATGGAGTTAGAAGTTATGGATCCAGAAACTGGTGAAGTAATCACAAAGAATGAAGAGGTCTTCTTAGGAGACTTCCCTTTAATGACGCCAACAGGCACATTCATTATCAACGGTGCTGAGCGTATTATTGTATCTCAGATTGTTCGTTCTCCGGGTGCGTACTTTGATATTGAATCAGAAGAGCGCACAGGCCGTGATACATACAAATGTGAATTGATTCCAAGCCGTGGCACATGGTTGGAATTCATGAGTGATGACAAGAAAGCTGCACTTGGCCGTATTTTAAACGTATCAATTGACCGCAGAAGAAAAGTATTAAGCTCAATCCTATTTAAGGCAATTGGTTTATCCTTGAACCTTGAACGTGGTGAAAACGCATTTGATACAACAAACATGAAGAAGTTCTTAAAGGCATTAAACTTGCCTGTAAATTCTGATGTTATCGTGCCAGAAGAAGAACGTGAATTCCAGAACGACTACATGTTATTGTATACAGCTATCTTCGGAAACTACGAAGAAGTACGTAATACACTTGCGGCTGATAAGACAAAGACAAAGAACGAAGCGCTCTTAACAGTGTATGAAAATCAGCGTGCGGATGAAATCGCAACAATCGATGGTGCGATTACTTTAATGGACGCTAAGTTCTTTGACTACAGAAGATATGACTTAACAAAGGCAGGTCGTTATAAGGTTCATAAGAAGCTAAGTATCTTAGACCGTATGGAAGGCCTATCTCTTGAAAAGGATTTAGTAAGTGCTGAAGGCAAGACTCTTGTTAAGAAGGGTGTTGTTATCGATAAGGAATTAAGAAATGAGTTACGTGCTGAAATTGATAAAGGTATCAATTGCCGTGCGTTACCATTTACACATACATTCTCACATCCATCTACAGCGGTGATGGATACATCTTGGAAGAATAGCTTGGTAGGACGTATCTTAGCGGTTGATTTAGATGGTAAGACAGAACGTACAACACTAGAAATGGGTACAGTTCTAACAGAAGAAGATGTAAAGGCTATCGCTAAGGAATTCAAGCAGGTAACTGTTTATGCTGGTATTATCGCTTCTCCTGTTAAGGTGACAAACGATAATGTCAATGCAGTTCTTGACTATGGTTCCCGTATGTTTGAGATCGGCCGTGTTACATTAAACGGTGAAGATCTAACAAACGCTGATGGTGAAGTAATGTGTCCAACATACTTACCAGATGTTGAACTGACTAAGCTTTCTACAACTGATCAAGAAACAATCGTGGCTGAAGCTACAAACCATTCTGGAGAAGTAACTGTTTGGTTAGTAGGTGCTTGTGTACAGGAAGTTACTGTAATGCAGGAAGGCCATCCAGTGAACTTGATTGGTATCGACCCATTAAATAACAAACACACAATCACGATGAGTGATATGTATGCTCTATATAACTACGAACTTACAATGCTCGATGGTGTAGGTTCTCAAGATGATATCGATATGCTTGGTAACCGTCGTATCCGTACAGTTGGTGAATTAATCCAGAATCAATTCCGTATTGGTTTATCTCGTATGGAACGTGTTGTTAAGGAAAGAATGTCTATCGCAGATACTGCAAACTTAACACCAAAGCAACTAACAAATATCCGTCCATTAACAGCTGCGATCAAGGAGTTCTTCTCCTCATCTCAGTTATCACAGTTCATGGACCAGGAAAACCCACTTGCGGAGTTATCTAATAAGCGTCGTATTTCTGCGTTAGGACCTGGTGGTCTTACACGTGAACGCGCAGGCTTCGAAGTGCGTGATATTCATAACTCTCACTATGGACGTATCTGTCCAATTGAGACACCTGAAGGACCAAACATCGGTTTGATTTCTTACCTTACAACGTATGCGAAGGTAAATGAATATGGCTTCATCGAAACTCCATACCGTAAGGTTGTGGATGGCAAGGTTACGGATGAAATCAAGTACATGCCAGCGGATGAAGAAAACGATCACGTAATTGCGCAGGCAAACGAGATTAAGGATGGTCACCTTGTAGGTGATAAGATTATCGCTCGTATCAAGGGTGAAACTGTGATGGTTGACCGTAGCCAAGTAGACTACGCCGACGTATCTCCACGTCAGATTGTTTCTGTAGCGACTGCGTGTGTTCCATTCTTAGAAAACGATGACTGTACTCGTGCCCTCATGGGTGCCAACATGCAGCGCCAGGCCGTACCTCTGATGAACCCACATAGTCCATTTGTTGGTACAGGTATGGAACACGTGATTGCGCGTGACTCAGGTTCTGCTTGTGTTGCGACAGGCCCTGGTGTTGTTACATATGTTGACGCAACAAAGGTTGTTGTGGCAGAAGATAACGGTAATGAGAAGACATATGAATTGACAAAGTATCGTCGTTCTAACGCTTCTACTTGCTTAAATCAAAGACCTATCGTTTGGGATGGTGAGCGTGTTGAACGTGGCACAATCTTGGCGGATGGTCCAGCGATGGAAAATGGTGAACTTGCTTTAGGTCAAAACGTTACAATCGCGTTTATGACATGGCATGGTTATAACTATGAAGATGCGATTATTATGTCTGAAAAGATGCAATCGCAAGACTACTACACATCTGTACATATTGAAGAATATGACATCGAATGCCGTGAAACGAAGTTAGGTCCAGAAGAGATTACTCGTGATATTCCTAACGTCGCTGAAAGTGCATGCCGCAACCTTGATGGTCGTGGTATCGTCATGGTCGGTGCAGAAGTGAAGGAAGGAGATATCCTTGTTGGTAAGGTTACTCCTAAGGGTCAAACAGACCAAACTCCAGAAGAGAAGTTATTGATGGCTATCTTCGGTGAGAAGTCACGTGAAGTACGTGATAACTCCTTGAAGGTACCACATGGTGGTGCAGGTATTGTGCACAGTATCCGCGTATTCAAGCGTAAGGAAGACCATGAACTTCCACCAGGAGTAAATGAAGTTGTTAAGGTTTATATCGTTCAGAAACGTAAGATTTCTGAGGGTGATAAGATGGCTGGACGTCATGGTAACAAGGGTGTTATCTCTCGTATCAATCCAGTTGAAGATATGCCATACATGTCAGATGGAACTCCTATCGACATTATGTTGAACCCATTCGGTGTACCATCACGTATGAACATCGGACAGGTGTTGGAAGTTCATCTTGGCTTCGCTGCGAAGAAGTTAGGCGTGAAATTTGCGACTCCAGTATTCGACGGTGTTTCTAATACAGACTTACGTGACATCATGAAGGAATCGAACTCTTCACCAGATGGTAAGTATGTTCTATATGATGGACGTACAGGTGAAGCATATGACGACCGTATCTCAGTTGGTGTCATGTACATGATCAAGCTTGCACACATGGTCGACGATAAGTTACATGCACGTGCAACTGGTCCATACTCGCTCGTTACACAGCAGCCATTAGGTGGTAAGGCACAGAATGGTGGTCAGAGATTTGGTGAGATGGAAGTTTGGGCTCTTGAAGCATATGGTGCATCTCATGTATTACAAGAAATCTTGACTGTGAAGTCAGATGATATTGCTGGACGTACAAAGACATACGAAGCAATTGTGAAGGGCAAGGATATGCCAGAACCTGGTATCCCTGAATCATTCCGTGTATTAGTACACGAATTACAGGCTCTTGCGATTGACGTACGCATGATGGATGACGCTGGCAATGAGATGGATCTCAAGCAGATGGAACAGGAAGAACTCAAGGAAGAAACAACTCTTGATTTCGACCCATCTACACTTGTAAATGATGCGGAATCAAACGAAGATCTAACAATCAAAGATGAATTAGATGAAGAAATTCCTGAAGCTGCGACCGTAGGGTTCGATGACTTCGGGGAAGAAGACCAATAAGGAGGATGCTTAGATGAATATTAATAACTTTACAGCGATTAAAGTCGGTCTGGCATCACCAGAGAAAATCCTTGCTTGGTCATATGGCGAAGTAAAGAAGCCAGAAACAATCAACTATCGTTCTCAGAAGCCTGAGCGTGATGGTTTATTCTGCGAACGCATTTTCGGTCCTACTAAGGACTGGGAGTGCGCTTGCGGAAAGTTCAAGAAGATTCGTTATCAAGGCGTAGTTTGCGACCGTTGTGGTGTTGAAATCACAAAGGCTAGTGTACGTCGTGAACGTATGGGTCATATTGAATTAGCAGCTCCAGTAGCACATATTTGGTATTTACGTGGAATTCCTTCCCGTATGGCACTCCTATTAAACGTAGCGCCTAAGTCATTGGAAGAAGTTGTATACTTTGTATCTTGGATTGTAACTGACCCAGGTGATACAAAGCTTGAATACAAGCAGATTCTTTCCGAAAGAGAATACCGTGAAAATAACGCCATTTATGGTGCTGGTAGCTTCGTTGCACAAACAGGTGCAGAAGCGATTAAGACATTACTTGAACAGTGTGATGTTGAAGCTGAATATACAGCGATTATGGAAGAGCTTGAAAAGTCTACTGGCGATAAGCGCAAGAAGCTAATCAAGCGTTTAGAAACAGTAGAAGCTTTCCGTAATTCTGAAAACAAGCCAGAATGGATGGTATTAACTGTATTACCAGTTATCCCACCAGATCTTCGTCCGATGTTACAGTTGGATGGTGGTCGTTTCGCTACTTCTGACTTAAATGATTTATATCGTCGTGTTATTACTCGTAATAACCGTTTAAAGAAGTTGCTTGAACTTGGAACTCCTGCAATCATCGTTCAAAACGAAAAGCGTATGTTACAGGAAGCTGTCGATGCGTTAATCGATAACGGTCGTCGTTCCAAGGCAATTACAGGTGCTGGTGGACGTGCACTCAAGTCTCTATCTCACTCCTTAAAGGGTAAGCAGGGACGTTTCCGTCAGAACCTATTAGGTAAGCGTGTTGACTTCTCTGGTCGTTCCGTTATCGCAATTGGACCATACCTCAAGATGTGGCAGTGCGGATTACCTAAGGAAATGGCAATTAATTTATATAAGCCATTCGTTATTAATGAACTAGTTAACTTACAGATTGCGTCTAATCCTAAGACAGCTGAGAAGTTGATTGGCCGTCAAGACCCACGTGTTTGGGATGTTGTGGAAAAGGTTATTGCGAACCACCCAGTATTCTTAAATCGTGCACCTACACTTCACCGTTTAGGTATTCAGGCATTCTTCCCACGCTTAGTTGAAGGTCGTGCAATCCGTGTACATCCGTTAGTATGTCCTGCGTTCAATGCGGACTTCGACGGTGACCAGATGGCTGTCCATCTCCCATTAAGTGAGATGGCAAGAGCTGAAACAGAAGTCTTAATGTTAGGTTCTAACAATATCTTAGGTCCTAAGGATGGTAAGCCTATCGTTACACCTGGACAGGACTTAGTATTAGGTAACTTCTACTTAAACATGGAAGAAACGGCTGAAGAGTTCAAGAAGAAGGCAGACGCTCTAGAACAGCTTGGTGAAAAGACTGAAGCGGCAAGATGGAGAAGATACAGTGAGAATGAAGGACACGTATTCAAGGATGTCAACGAAGTAATGATGGCATACCAGACAGGTGTTGTTCACTTACATAATCGTATCGCTCTTCCTGCAAGAGCAGTTAATAAGACAGGCTTTACAGAAGAACAAAATAACAAATACTTATTAACAACAGTTGGTAAGATTATCTTTAACGGTGTATTCCCTGCAGATTTCCCATATCTCAATGAGGTAACTCCAGAAAATCTAAAGGCAACACCAGATTCTGAGTTTGTTCCACTAGGTACAGATATCAAGAAGGAATTTGCTAACCGTAAGGTAGCATCTGAATTCAAGAAGAAGGACTTAGGAAACTTGATTGCGGCTGTCTTTGACCACTATAAGACAAATGGCACATCAGACATCTTGGATAGCTTGAAGGATATGGGATACCTCTATTCAACATTAGCAGGTATGACTGTAGCCCTCAGCGATATCTCTGTCGCACCTAATAAGGAAGCGTTAGTAGCTGAAGGTCGTAAGAAGGCTGAACAGTTCAACATGTTACGTGACAGAGGTCTATTAACACCTCAGGAATGGGAAGCTAAGTTCTCCTCACTCTGGAATGATGTTAAGAATGATGTTGGTAACAACTTAATGGAATCCATGGCTCGTATGAACCCAATCAACATGATGGCGGTATCTGGTGCCCGTGGTAACAAGAACCACTTTACACAGTTAGCTGGTATGCGTGGATTGATGGCTCGTCCTACACAGTCTAAGTCCCGTAAGGAATACCAACCATCTATTATCGAAGTTCCAATTTACTCATGTTTCCGTGAAGGTATGAGCGTATCAGAGTTCTTTATTTCCACTCACGGTGTACGTAAGGGATTAACAGATACAGCCTTGAAGACTGCCGAATCTGGATACTTAACACGTCGTCTTGTCGATGTTGCTCAGGAAGTTATCATCGGAGAAGAAGACTGTGGAACAGAGCGTGGTTATCTTGTTAAGAACATTTACGAAGATAAGATTCTACGTCCAGATGAAAAGCCAGTATTAATTGAAGGCTTATTCGATCGTATCGTTGGTCGTTATACACAAAAGCCAATCTTAGATCCTAAGACAGGTGAAGTGATTGTTGATGGCGATACATTAGTAGATGAAGACTTAGCACAGAAAGTTGTTGCGGCTGGTGTTGAAGAAGTTTACATCCGTAACGTATTCACATGTGAATCTACAAATGGTATCTGCCGTAAGTGCTATGGCCGTAACATGGCTACTGGTAACCTCGTCGAAGAAGGCGAAGCTATCGGTATCATGGCCGCTCAGGCGATTGGTGAACCTGGTACACAGCTAACAATGCGTAACTTCCACACTGGTGGTGTTGCGACACAGAATGGTGATATTACACAGGGTCTTCCTCGTGTAGAAGAATTGTTCGAGGCACGTGCACCTAAGGGATTAGCTGTCATCTCTAAGATTGATGGTGAAATCACTGACGTACATGACAATGAAAACAAGACAGGTACAGTTATTGTTGTATCAAATGAAAACGAATCTATCGAACACAAGTGTGACTTAACACAGGTGAAGCGTCAGAACTTAAATATCGGCGATCATGTATCTGCTGGTGATAAGTTAACGGAAGGTCCAATCGCTCCTAAGGAACTATTGGAAGTAGCTGGTGTAAGAGCTGTACAGGAATATATCTTGAAGGAAGTTAAGAAGGTTTACTCTTCTCAATCCATCGATATTTCTGATAAGCACTTGGAAGTAATGATCAAGCAGATGTTAAAGAAAGTCATCGTTATCGAAGGAAATGACTCAGGCTTAAGTGCTGGACAGACATTATCACTCGCTAATATGAACGCAATTAACGAAGATCTGTTGTTTGATGGAAAGAAACCAGCGAAGTTTGGCCCATTACTCTTAGGTATTTCTAAGTCAGCTGTAGAAACAGATTCATTCTTATCAGCTGCATCCTTCCAGGAAACAACAAGAGTTCTTACAGAAGCCGCAGTTAGAGGTAAGGTTGATAAACTTGAAGGTCTTAAGGAAAATGTTATCATCGGTAAACTTATTCCAGCCGGAACAGGTAGAAACTTTGACCGTGAAACATCACGTCGCATCGAAGAACGTGCAATGGAACTCAAGGAGATTCGTGAAGAAAAGGCTAGAGAACTCGCAGAGGCAACTGCAAATAGATTGCCTGAAGAGATTCTCGGTAGCAACGCAGATGTGCATGTAAGTAGTGCAGAATCCGCTCTTGCTTTAGCTGAACGCATGAAGTCAGAACATAATTTTGATTTCTAATGAATGCATGAAATGAAGCAGTTTGGAAACAAGCTGCTTTTTTCTATGCAGGCATGAAAAAATTTTTGAAAAAAGTAATAAAAAACATTGACACGAGGATAGATACTTGGTATATTAATACAGCACTCTTCGGAAGGAGAGGAGCAGAGATCTTTGAAAACTGAACAGGAATAAGACACATAAACAACGTCAAGCAAA
>CAURLC010000010.1:0-72245 GCA_963525775.1 uncultured Solobacterium sp.
GAGCGAGCAACGGGAATCGAACCCGCACATCAACCTTGGGAAGGTTGCATTCTACCATTAAATTATGCTCGCATATGTTTACTATATTGTATCTAAAATGACTAACCCATACAATATCTGCTAAAATATATCAGATGAAAAATACAGATATCAAAAAGTTAATACAATGGTATGACCAAAACAAACGCAGTTTGCCTTGGCGTGATACGGGAAATCCTTATGATGTTTGGTTAAGCGAGATTATGTTACAACAAACACGTATTGAAGCTGTCAAACCAAAGTATCTTGCATTTAAAAAGGAGTTACCCGATATAGCTAGCTTAGCAAACTGCGATGATGATCGTTTAATGAGACTTTGGGAAGGTCTTGGATATTATAGTCGTGCAAGAAATTTAAAAAAATGTGCCATGTTTTTGATGGAGCATTATGAAGGTAAATTACCAGAAGACTTTGAACTACTGAAGAAACTTCCTGGGATTGGTCCTTATACTGCCGGTGCTATCGCTTCGATTGCATTTAATCAACCAGCCCCTGCAATTGATGGAA
This sequence comes from uncultured Solobacterium sp., assembly GCA_963525775.1. Taxonomy (GTDB): domain Bacteria; phylum Bacillota_I; class Bacilli_A; order Erysipelotrichales; family Erysipelotrichaceae; genus Bulleidia. The sequence continues at coordinate 547 of CAURLC010000010.1, forward strand.
ATGTACTACGTGTACTCACAAGATATTATGGAATTACAGAAGACATCCGCTTACCAAAGGTAAAGAAGATGATTGAAGACAAACTCGATGACTTCTACAGTTGTAAACGGCCAAATCTTAGTTATGCCTCTTTTAATCAAGGTATTATGGAGCTAGGTGAAACAATTTGTGTACCAAACGGTGCTCCCCAATGTACAAAATGTCCACTCAATAAAAACTGTTACGCATATCAAAATCAGATGACAGACAGCATCCCATATCGCTCCTCTTTAAAAGATAGAAAGATACTAGAGCGTACCCTCTTTATTATTCGTGATGATCAATCCTTTTTAATTCATAAACGACCTCAAGAAGGACTTCTAGCAGGGTTATATGAATTCCCTGGCGTTAATGCACATCTAACAAAATCAGAAATGATTAGTCATATTGAATCCTTAGGGTTTACACCGCTTAGGATTACAACTCTACCTGAAGCAAAACATATTTTTACACACTTAGAATGGCACATGCGTGCATATGAAATCAAAGTAGCTGAAATCCAACATCCATTAGATGAACATTACTACCTCGTAAATAAAAAGGAACTGCAATCACTTGCAATCCCTTCTGCATTTAGAAAATATACTGATTGGTATTCTCTTAGAGACTAACTCATTCCTTGCAAATGAGTTTTTTAGTCTGCACTACCATCCTGTTCAATCAAGTATTTCACCGCTTCAATGGCAGCCTTGATGGCTAAGTCTGTATCGTGAACCTGTGGGTTTGGCAAACCTGCTCTTTGACGTTCTTGGTTTGCGACTGTAAGAAGTACAGTGCCACAACGAACATGTAAATAACTAGCTACGATAAATAGAGCTGCAGATTCCATTTCGGAAGCCTTCGCACCCATCTTAAGCCAAGCATCCCACTTACGAATTAAATCCGGTCCATTCGGAAGTGTTTCTGGACGATGTTGTCCATAGAAGGCATCTTTACATTCAACAACACCTGTATGATATGGATGTTCAACACGACGAGCACCTTCCACCAAAGCATTTACAATATCTAAGTCTGGAACAGCTGGATATTCAATTGGTGAATATTCCTTTGAAGTCCCTTCCATACGAATTGCACCAGTTGCGATAACTAAATCACCGCTCTTCACGCTTAAATCCATACCACCACATGTACCTATTCGGATAAATGTATCTGCACCAACTGCAGTAAGCTCTTCCATCGCAATAGAAGCACTCGGTCCACCAATACCCGTTGAAGTAACTGAGACCTTTACACCATTTAACCAACCCGTATAAGTTACATATTCACGTGAGTCCGCTACAAGTTCAGCATCATCGAAATACTTCGCAATTTTGGCACAACGCTTTGGATCACCTGGCAAGAATACGTATCTTCCAACATCGCCTTTTCCAACACCAGTATGATACTGCTTTCCACTACCCTCACTATAATCAATCATAAAAATATCTCCTTCTACACATTATAACGATAATAATCAGTCGTTCTATTGATGTAATTATAGCAGACCACTATATTAAATAAATAAAATTACGTTAGATATGCGCTAAAATCCGCACATATTTCTAACTAAGCAAATTTTTTTAATTTTTTTGAATAAAATGATTGCAAAGGAATTCTAGACATGCTATATTATACAAGCACTTGGCGCGTTGGTGAAGTGGCTTAACACACCGCCCTTTCACGGCGGCATTCACGGGTTCGAATCCCGTACGCGTCACTTTTTATTTTAGGGGCATCGTACAATGGTAGTACATCGGTCTCCAAAACCGCTGATGGGAGTTCGATTCTCTCTGCCCCTGCTGCTTACAGTGGATATAAGTCATGCATACACGCATGACTTTTTATTATATATACCAAATAAAAAGCAAGAATTTAATCTTGCTTACGTAATGGCTTTACACGCTGGATAGCAATAGTTGCTACAAATCCAGTTAACAATCCAGTTGGAATAGACAATAATAAGAAATATGGTAATACAACAATAAATGCCGGTTGCATATAGAAGAATGTAACAACCAATACCTGACCTAGTGAATGTCCGATGGAACTCATAACGGAAGTAAACATCAAGGAAGACTTCAATAAATCCATTAAAATCAGTATCAAACTTGACAGTACTACACCCGCTAAACTAATCCAGAATACACTTCCAAATATCGTACCCGTCAAAAGATTGCCAATCAATACACGCATTGTATTTACGATAAGCATCTCTTTAATACCTAACATACGCAAAGCAACCAAGGCCATAATATTTGCCAGACCAATACGGAAGACACCCATTAATGGAGGTATCATTGTAGTTTCTAAAATATTCAACGTAATCGCAATAGCAGCTAATAGCGCTAGTACTGTAAAACGCTTCGTTTTAGCTATACTCATTTCACACCTACATACTCAGATAATAGATTTGCTGACCCAATAAAGACATCGTTTGGAAGACATGTAATTGGGATGATGCTATTTTCATCTGCCCAACCCATTTTTACACATAGTTGATTTGGACAATCTACCTCACGTACATGCCACTTCTTATCTTTCACTTCAACGTGCACTTCACCTACATTACCTTCAACAACATATTCTCCATCAACACCTGAATCGAACCATTGTACAACTTTTCCACGATGTACAATACCCACCCAGATTCCAACTGGCTTTTCTGTTGGAACACCAAGAGAATCTGTATTAGTACTAGGTTCTGTACTTGGTTTTGCAGTCGGTTCTGTACTAGGTGTTGGCGTTGTTTCTGCAGTTGGCTCATCCTTCTTTGTAGGTTGTTTTTTGTTTTTACCGATATTGAGACCAATAATTCCTAATACTGCAATCAAGATAATACTGATCAAGATATATATTTCTTTCTTCTTCATAACGACAAGATTATAACATGTTTAACCCAATTTATCGCCCCTAAGTTTGTTATAATAACAACATGAACAGAAAGCAGAAGTATATTCAGTATTTGATATTCCCTATCATCCCACCCGTATTTACAATACTATGGCTTGTCTATGCTGGATATGAAACGAATATCAGCGTCTTACTTTCCAAATCTAAAATCCGAATCTTCCCCCAAGTTTTATGTTGGATTTCACTTATATATCTGTTTTGGAAACTAAAGGACACGACCAATCAATATATAAGAGCTTTATTCTTTCTTTGTGCAATACTCACACTTATATTTCCTTATATTGAATTAACATTTATCAAAAACATGCATCTAATATTCGCATATAGCACACTTGTTCTATATGTAATACTAATAAAAGACTTACCCGCTTTTTTTCAATATCGAACAATGTTTTTCATGGCATGTATCTTCTGTTTCTTTGATTGTATTCTACAGATGAAGATTACCGGTTTATCTGAAATTATATTCCTTTGGGTTAATGCCTATATCTTAGTAAAATAAAAAGTCGAATCACTAAGATCCGGCTTTTCTACTATTGATTAATTTCAGAAACTTTTTTGCGTTCAGGACTTAAGTTATCGCAATAGAAACGTACAGCAACTGTACCTAATGCACAGTTATCTTCTGTTGGTTCAACGATATAATAGTCACCTTCAAGCATGCAGTTATATAATGCTTGGCAAACTGTCTTAAGGTTATCCTTACCAGCTTCAAATTGAGTTAATAATGCGTCTGCACTTAATTCAATATAGAGCCAATCTAAAGCCTTAGCTTCACCCTTCTTCCAGTTGATTGCGTCTTCGTAATCTTTTACTGTCTTTAAATCTAAATCTTCAACTGTAGCCTTAGCTGTCTTCTTAACTACCTTCTTTGCAGTTTCCTTCTTAACAGTCTTAGCTGCTGGTGCTTCCTTCTTTACTTTCTTTGCAGTTGTAGCTTTCTTTTCAGTAGCTTCTTTCTTTTCAGCTTTCTTTGCTGGTGCAGCCTTCTTCTTTGTAGCCTTCTTTTCAACTACTTCTTCTGCTACTTCTTTAACAGTTTTCTTTGTTGGCATGTTAGCAAATCCTCCTTTTTTTCTACTGCTTACGCGAATTATATCACAATTTCATTATAATTTTTCACAATAGATTTCTGTAAGTGTTAATATATGGTTGTAAAGGATACGAAATATGATCGTAAGTCGTAAAGAAATGCTCGAGATTGAAGAAAAATCGGGGCTTTCATCATTTGAATTAATCAATCTTACAGGCAAGAAATTAGCTACACATTTATTACCTTATTTAGAAGTGAATTCTAATATTTTAGTATTGGCTGGAAATGGTAATAATGGTGCAGATTCTTTTGCGCTTATCAACAACTTAAAACAATTTCATATCAATCTGATACTAGTAAATGGGCTTCCAAAGAATCCAGATGCGATGAAGATATATAAACAAGTTCCATATTCCATTATTCAACCACTTCATTCTTTAGATACATGCTTAAAAGCTTGTGATGTTATTATTGATGGTATCTTTGGTTTTGGCTATCATGGCAAATTAACGGATGAAATGCGTACAGTATTCAAACAGATACAGGACGCAAAAAAGCCAATCTATAGTATTGATATCAACTCTGGCGCAGAGTGTGATTCTGCCATGCATGATTCATTCGCACTACATTCTACAGTCACATTTGCGTTAGACTGCTATAAGCCTTTCCACATATTGCAGAAGTATCACCATCTATTTAAAAAGTTAGAACTTGTTCCACTTGATATACCGCATCCAAAACAAAGTCATTTTTTAGAGATGGATCAAACTCTATTCTTCCAAAATCTTGCAAAACGAAAAGAAACTGCGCATAAAGGCAGCAGTGGAAAGATTTTACTTGTTGGAGGTTCCTATGGAATGGCTGGAGCAATCAGCCTAAATATAACTGGTGCAAAAGCACTTGGTTTTCCATACATTGAAGTAGGATGTATTGATGGTATCTACCCTATTGTTGCTTCGAAGCACACAACTGCCGTATTCCATCCATTCTCAGCGCACAATGTTGAACAACAGTTAACCCCTACAATTGAACATGTAAGTGCAGCTGCCTTTGGTAGCGGTGTTACGCAGATGTACGAAAAAGAATTATGTCTTGACCTAATGATTCAAAATTGTCATGCACCTTTGATAATAGATGCAGAAGGCATACGCATGTTAAGATATAATACTTGGAAATTACGCTTTGCAAAATCGCCGATTATCCTAACGCCACATATCGGAGAGTTCGCAGATTTATTTCATTTAGAAAAGGAAGAAGTGATGCGTAATCCTTTGCACTATGCATTAAAATATGCAAAGGAATTAAAAGTATATATCGTACTAAAATCCGCACATACGATTATCGCTACACCAAATGGACAATGCTATATCAATCAGACCGGTAACGAATCATTAGCACAAGCTGGCAGTGGTGATTTACTAACTGGTATGTTAACTGCACTACTTGCATATCATTGTGATATCTTTACTAGCTTACGCATGGGTGTATGGCTACATGGTCATATTGCAGATAAACTTGCAGCTCATCATTCTAAAATGCATATGAACCTAGAAGATTATCCCGAAGCTATTGATCAATTTTTCTATGAAAATGGGTATTAAAAAAAAAACGAGGACTTCCTCGTTTTTTTAACCCTTTAGACCTTCTTCTTGACGCTGCATATTCTCTACAACTACATCATAGATATCACCGATAGATTGTGCGTATTCAAGCACCTTCCATGGTTCATTTGTATGGAAATGAATCTTGATTAAAGTATCATCGCCAACAACTAATAAGCAGTCACCTCTAAAATTCTCTGTAATATAGTCATTAATGACATCTTCATCTAAATCATGTCCATCAATCAACAACTGTGTATCGAATTTAAACTCTAATTGTTCCATTTAAGTACCTCCATTAGATGCTGTTATTATATCACGCTTTTAGCGAAAACAAGTAGATATCAATGCTCCAGGGATTTTATATCGTACATCTGTATATAGGAGTTGAGGGGTATCCTATGAAAACATCATTCACAAAACAACAGCTTTTACATATGATTCAAGATAATATAACGAATATCTTCTTCCCGGAAAATTACCTAATATTTCTAAATCAACTAAGTTTTTTTCATGAAGAATCATTAGAAAATATCATCTTAATACACACACAATGCCCTACTGCTACGATTGTATTCTCATACAAAGCTTGGCAAATATATCATCGTATTGTCCGCCGTGGTTACTCTGCTATTTCATTATTGCCAAATAATAGAGACAGTAACCAAGTACGCTCTGTCTTCGACATCAAGCACACAGTTGGCAAAGAATTCATTCCAACACATACTGATATACATGTAAAACAGATACATAGAATTCTAAGTTCCATGTTATCTAAGATAAAGATAGATTCTATCATTCAAACAGTTACAGATAATACTACACTACAAATCAAACATGCATTACAACACTACATCTACCATTTACTTCGTACATGTTTCCCTAAATATTGTACGAGTGAAATAGAAATGAAAAGTATTCTCTATTGTGTTTGTTTTCACTACGGAATAGATGTTAGTGAATATAGCTTTTCCTCTATTGCCCTTTGGGCAAAACAAAAAACGAATCACGATTTAAAAGAAGCCTTAAATGTCATTCGTCATATTACTAATTTTTTAATTGATACAATCGATTACATGTATATTAGTCGTGAATATTCTTAGCAACTGGTAAACTCCATTTATGTAGAATTGCTAGTGCCCTAACTAAAATTGTTACACCAATTCCTACCCATATTGCAAGTGAGATATTCCCTGCATGCATTAACATTGCGCATGGAATAGCACCAATAATAGATGCGATTGCATACACATCCGTATGAAAGATTTGTGGTAATTGATTTACACAGATATCACGGAATAAACCTCCACCAACGCCTGTTAACACGCCACAGAATACCAATAGAAAACTATGTGATGTTGGATGCAAGAAGAAGGCTACACGCACACCTACCGCTGTAAATACACCTAATCCTATCGCATCAGCAATTAACAAGAAATTCTTATACGCATTTTTCTGCGTAATCTTATTTGTATTCACATTGAAGTAGGCAAATAAGAATACAATAACAGAAGTTATACTCGCAACAACGACATATACTGGGTTAGAAAATGCACTTGGTGGTACACTACCCAATACAATATCACGCATAATTCCACCAAACGTTGCGGTAATAACTCCAATAATGACTACTCCAAAGAAGTCCATCTTCGATTTCATTGCGACAAGTGCTCCCGAAATCGCAAACGCAATGGTACCTACTATTTCTAATATAAATATGTATTGATTCATATCATCCTCGTTATAATCCGTTCGTATTATATCAAAATTAAAAGTGCGTGTTCAACGCACTTTTATACAACTTATTCAGTTTCATCTTTTGGATGATAGATTTTCTCTGCAACGATTTGCACAACTGTCTTCTTATTTTCATCTTTCATGTAAAACTGCTTACGAAGATGGCCTTTGATACCGATTCTTGTACCCGCATGGAATTCTTCTCGTACTTGATCCGCTACATCTCCCCACGCAACAACATTTAAATAGTCCTTCGCTTTACTTGGTTCATTGTGTTTTACACAAACTGAGAATGTTGACATTGTGGAATCATTTTTTGTGCTACGAACACTAGGTTCGTACATCACTGTCCCTTTAATTTCAACTGCATTTAAATCATTCATCTTCTGTCCTCCATAGAATATCCTTCTACGTATATATTCACAGAAAATGAAATAACTCCCCAAAAATTAAAGTAATTCTTGAATTGCTTTTTCTACATCTACCATATCAGCAGTTGGTTCAAAACGAGCTACTACATTTCCCTTACGGTCAACAAGGAACTTCGTGAAATTCCACTTAATATCAGAAGTTTCTCTAAAGTTAGGAACGAGATTACCAACGTGTGCATTCATGAAGTCTGCCTTTTCACCTGTGAATCCTTCGAAGCCCTTTTCACTCTTTAAGAATGTATATAATGGTAATTCATTTTCACCATTTACATCAGACTTGTGCATATGTGGAAATTTTGTGTTGAAGTGTAAAGCACAGAACTCATGAATTTCTTCATCAGATCCCGGTGCTTGTCCTCCAAACTGATTACAAGGAATATCTAGGATTTCTAAACCTTGTGCATTGTATTTTTCATGAAGCTTTTCTAATTCTTCATACTGTGGTGTAAAGCCACAAGCTGTAGCAGTATTAACTACTAATACCACCTTATTTTCATACTCTTTCAAAGAAATCTGATTGCCCTTCGCATCAGTTACATAATAATCATAAAATCCCATAATTAATTTTCTCCTTTGGTTAGTTCTATTGTATCAACCATGCATGGCATTGCAATTGATATACTCTCAAAGAAAAAACGACCCAACAGATGTCGAATCGTTTCTTAGTGCCTCCGGTCGGACTCGAACCGACACGGTATCGCTACCGGGGGATTTTGAGTCCCCTACGTCTACCAATTCCATCACGGGGGCGCTCAATTATTTTATATGATTGCTTTTTAAAATGCAATAGGTGGAAAGTTTCAAATGAACTTTCCACCTAAACGGATTACTCTTTCTCTCTCTTTCTTGCTTCAATGACTTTCTGTGCTACATCATGAGGTGCTGCTTCATAGCGATCAAACGCTAATTCATAAGATCCACGACCCTGAGTCATTGAGCGAAGTTCTGTTGCGTATGTTAACATTTCTGCCATTGGAACTTCTGCTCTAATAACCTGCAGACCATCTTCATCTGTGCCCATATCCAAGATGATTCCACGGCGTTTTGTAAAGTCTCCCATCAGTGTACCTGTATAGTCTTCAGGTGCGGTCACAACAACCTTACCAATTGGTTCTAGAAGCACTGGCTTCGCATTTGGCATTGCGGCATTGTATGCAAGTCTAGCAGCTTCTTTGAAGGCTACTTCCTTGGAGTCTACTGGGTGGTAGGATCCATCATATAGAGTTGCTTTTACACCAACTACTTTATATCCTGCAAGAACACCCTTATTCATGCAGTCACGCAAACCTTGTTCAACTGGTGGGAAGTACTGTTTAGGAACTGCGCCACCAAATACTTCTTCCGCAAATACCATGTCATCAGAATCTGTTGGTTCAAATCTTACCCAAACATCTCCATACTGACCAGCACCACCATTTTGTTTCTTGTATTTACCTTGTGCTTCAGCTTTTGCAGAGATTGTCTCACGATACTGTACCGTTGGCTTTTCTGTTGTTACTTCAACTTTGTACTTACTCTTTAACTTAGAGAGAATCAAGTCGATATGTTGATCGCCCACACCATAGAGTACCTGTTCGTGTGTTTCTTCGTTATTTACAAGTTTAATTGTATGGTCTTCTAACATCAGGTTATGAATACCACTGGATAACTTATCTTCATCTGCCTTTGTCTTTGGATGAATTGCATATCCCAACATTGGATGTGGATATTCGATATCTGGATACTTAATAACTCTTGAACGTGTACATAGTGTATCGTTTGTTTCTGTTGCTTGTAACTTAACAACTGCACCGATATCACCTGTAAATAACTTACCTACACCGATCTGATACTTACCATTGATAACATAAATCTGGTTAATCTTTTCGGTTACATCCTTCTTGGAGTTATATACTTGGCTATCACTGTTGAGCACACCACTCATTACCTTTAAGTAAGAAACCTTACCTACAAACGGGTCAACAATAGTCTTGAATACGAATGCACTGAGTGCTTCGTTTTCGTTTGTTTCCATGTCGATTGTATCGCCCTTGAGTGTTTCAGCTTGGATTCTTCCCTTCTCTGCGTAACTTGGGAAGTATTCTGTAATTAGGTCTAACAAACGTTCAATACCTGTTTGATTTTCTGCACTACCGCAATATACAGGGCGGATATCACCATTACGTACACCAATACGTAAGCCCTTGGCTAGTTCATGTTCATCAAATGTTTCCCCTGAGAAGAATTTCTCCATGAGTTCATCATCAGTCATTGCGATTGCTTCAGCAATTTCATTGTAGTAACGTTCTACTTCACCAATTAAAGCAGATGGTACTTCCTTGGCTGTATTGCGGTCATTGTAATACCATGCTTTACGGCGCAAGATATTGACAGATCCTACAACTACACCATTTTCAATAATTGGCACTTCAAATGGAATGACTGACTTACCAAACTTATCTCGAATGCTAGTATATACTGCATCGAAGTTTGCATTTTCTACATCCATCTTATTGATAAAGAAGATGGTAGGAATCTTTTGTTTAGAAACTGCTTCACGCCATGCGCGTTCTGTACCTGCTTCAATACCTTCTTTTGCGTTTACAACAATCAAGGCATTATCGCCCATCATTAAACCAGTCGCTTCTTCACCTGCATAATCCATATAGCCCGGTGTATCGATAAAGTTGATCTTCTTATCTTTCCATTCTACAGGTGCGATATGGCAATATGCCGATGTACCACGCTTTCCTTCTTCAGGATCGTAGTTCAGTGCTGTTGTGCCATCGTTATTCTTTCCATAACGTTCAATTGCCTTTGTAAAATATAGGCAGGCTTCAATGACAGAACTCTTACCAGCGCCAGAGTGTCCTAATACCACTACGTTTCTTACTTCATTTGCTAAATAGTCTTTCATTGTCGGCCTCCTACTTTAAAATATCTTTCAAATCTGATAAGCATTCTTTACGTACGTAATGAATTGCTAAATTACCATCATAATCCTTCATTGTCTTATCTGCGCCTTTTTCAAGCAGATACTTCACTAATTCAGGAATTCCAATATACGCAGCGCGCATCAATGCTGTACAACCTTTATTATCAGCTTTATTGATATCTGCACCGTTATCTACTAAATCTTTAATTTCATCTAACTTGTATGCATTTACTGCTTCCATTAATGCTGTACGACCTTGCTCATCTACTGCATTTACATCAGCGTTCTTAGAAATTAAATACTTCACTGTATCACTATGACCTAGTAGTGAAGCTCTCATCAAAGCTGTTCTACCCTTATTATCGTGGGCATCAATATTTGCGCCAGCATGAATTAACATACGGCAAATGTCTGTGTGACCCTTCTTAGCGGCACCCATTAAAGCTGTCTTATTATTTTTATCTCTAGCTCTTGTATCCGCACCATTGTCTAACAAGAAACGTACGATTTCAGTGTACCCACGTTTTGCGCTTCTCATTAACGCTGTACGTCCATCACCATTTGCGATGTTGATGTTTGCACCCTTAGAAACCTGTGCACATAACTTTGCAAAATCGCCACTGGCTGCTGCTTCAAAAAAGTCTAAATTTGTCTGATCCATAATCGTTTTCCTCCTGTATGATTATCAGAAATTAGTTACAAAAAAGGATGGGCATTATATGTCCATCCTAAAAACCATTTTCACAGAGAACCCGTCAAAAACCTCCCCGCCTGGGGTTTGTACAATCTCATATTGTATATCAAAAAGAACATGCTTCGTAGTCATGCTACATCATCTCCATTCTCTTAATCAATACACTTCGTGTTCCTGTAACTACATAATACCGCAATTTTATTTCCCTGCAATATTGTTTGATTATCTTTTGCCAACTTTTCGTGTGAATTCATGAAAATAATGTAAACGTTTACATATTCTATTTAAGAATCTGAATCTTAGTATATGGAATTTCAATTCCATTCTCTCTAAACGCAACAAGTAAAGCTTTGCGAATCTTTGAAGCTGTCTCTACACTCTTACCAAGTGACTTTGTTGTAAATGGGAAACGAATCTGAATGCCACTATCTAAGAACTCATTTACAGTAATATTGATTGGTAAATTCTTTTCTTTTGCTTCTGCACTTCTAGTATCGATGACGCCATCTGTATTTACTACAACATCAGTAATTACTCTCTCCAGTTTATCAATATCCGTATTATACGCAACAGATAAAGCTAAGTAGCGAATGTATGTCTTCTGTCCAAATGCTTTATCTTCTACGATTGCGGAGTTCATTGTACTATTTGGCACAATAATTTTTGTATTTTCAACCGTATTCAAGATCGTATGGCGAAATGTAATTTCAATCACTGTACCAGAGATATTCTTCTCAGGAAGATTAACCATATCCCCTACATGGAATGGTTGATAGATAACGATAAAGAAACCGGCGATAAAGTTACCAAATGTCTCCTGTGCAGCCAAACCGACAACAACTGTCATAACACTTGTTGCACCTAGTATCGCTGTAGAAATGCTCTGTAAAGGTTTCACATTCATCAAGATAGCGAATGTCGCTATCACGTAAATCACTGTACGTAATATCTTTAAAAGATACTTAAATGGCATACTAGCCCTAGCATCCTTCTTCATCGCATGATCAACTAGTTTTTCCAATATCGTTGAAAATATCTTTGCGATAATCACTGTAATTAAAAATGTAATGATAAATCCTACAGCTCCATTTTCAAAAATAGTATTTCCAAATAAAAACACACTGTTTTCTTTTACAATGTTTCCCATCAGTAACCTCACTTCAATAAATCACTATATTCCTTATATTCAGGCATATATATTCTGATAATATCATAAAATCGTTTCGAATGGTTCGCTTCCAGGATATGTGCATACTCATGTAATAAAACATAATCTAAACATACAACCGGAAAATGGATGAGTCTTGATGATAAACTAATATGATGTGTCATCGGTGAATAAGATCCCCATCTGCTCGTCATGTATTTTAGCGTAATACGCGGAAGATTTCTATGATTTGCAATGCAGATATAATCATCCCATTCTTTCCGTCTTTCTTCTACCATAAGCTTCAATTGTAAATTTCCTGTACGATAGAAAATGTCCTGAATGATATCATCTTTTATCTCTGGAAGATAGAATACGATACGATTCTGCTCTACAGCCATAAAGCGCTGCTTTGAAATGATAAATTCCACGGGATATACCCTTCCTAACCAGCAGGCCTCTTTACGGTCAGTACCATCTAAAAGATAGCGATTCTTTTTTCTTTCCTTTTTACTAACTTTTAAAATCCATTCTTCCTTTTCAAAAATAAAGGATAGAATTTCCTGCTCACTGACATAGCGTGGGCAGGTAACGAATAATGTTCCATCATCCTTTACACGTAAGTACATTCTTTTATTTCGCTTGTGTTCGACCACGAGATTCCGCAGCTCATCACCAATATGTATTTGTCTCATGTATGTATGATACCTCTATTTATAACATAACTAAAAATAACTGTTGTTTATTATTTTTGGATATGATAATATATTTTAGCACATGGCGGCTATGGTGAAGTTGGTTAACACACTGGATTGTGGCTCCAGCACTCATGGGTTCGAGTCCCATTAGTCGCCCTTTAATATATGTAGAAATCTCGCTTAAATAGCGAGTTTTTATTATATTCTTATACTTTTAGCGAACAATTTAGCGAACATAGTATTCCAAATATAAAAAACAGCCTACCCTTGTAGCAAAAAATCCGTTAAAAAACGGATTTTTTTATTACTGCTGAAGAGATTTCAAATACTGTGATACTTTCGAATCTTTTTCTAGTGTAGATTTATCTGGTTTATAGGAATCTACAGATGGAAATAATCTAATTTCTCCTAATGATGACGCTAAGGAAAGATATTCAATATCATTTTGATTAATTCCAAGTTCGATAAAATACGGGACCTTTGAAGATTGTTCGTCATTGAGAGATAATCCTTTATGATCTTTAATAGAGATTACTTCCGCATGGCGTATCAATATACCAGTAATTGGTATATCTTTCTTCTGCGAGATTGAGACATGAACATCTGCATACATCCCCTCTTCTATACTACCCAAAGAAGATACATTAGTTTCTAACGTGAATATTGTCATTCCTTCTTGAAGTTTCGTAATCGCAAGATCGCGGACTTCTTTTTCGCTATAAAGCATATCTTTATAAAACAAAGAACCCTTCGGTATCATCCCTTGAACAGTTGTATACTTACCAACAATATCTGCCTTTTCATTCCAAGTATATGACTGCATGTATTTTTCCGGAACTTGAATCATAGTTAGATCTTCAGTTTGAATCTCTGAACGTGGTGGAATATCACGCTTTGCGACATAGGTTGTTTTTAAATTAATTGTCTTTGCTAAAAAGTAGCGAAAGGCAAGTATATTTCCAGTTATCCATAAACATAGTATGAATATAAAAATTGACGTTCTTCTTATTTTCTTCATCAAATTACCCTCAAGATTTTATATGTAATTTGATGTTATTCTCCACAAAAAATTCCTAAGCTTACGCTCAGGAATCTTTCTTAACCTACATGTTCAGCAAGATATGCTTTAATAGCTTCTCTTTGATCTGGCTTACTTGGTTTGCACTGTTCAACTTGTGCTTGGCCATCAAGTAACTTCACAGCCATCGCAGCACAGCCTGGGTTACCACAGGCACCGCAGTTATAACCAGGTAATAGAGCTGTTAACTCTTCCTTGCGATTATCTTCCTTCACATAGAACTTAATGGAAGCAAACGCTAGTACACCACCTAAAACAGCACCTAATACTAACATCAAGCCAAAAGCTTTTAAAATTGCTACTGCCATTATTCCTCCTCTGTTTTTTGTGGCGCTTGGCGAACACTACATTCACTGATACCACATGCAGAACACTCTGCCTTCAGGTCTTCACAACCTTCAGGCTTTGGTGTTTTCTGATTTAACCTTAATAGCCATACATTTAGGGCAAAGAAACCTACAGCTAATAAAGCCGCAATAACGATTCTAAGCACGGCTTATACTAATCCAGCAAATGCAGAGAATGCAATTGCCATAATAGCTGCACAAATGAAAGCGATAGGATTGCCCTGGAATGCCTTTGGAATATCGTTTTGATTTAAACGTCTACGGATTGTTGCAAAGATAACTAGCATCATCATAAAGCCAGCAGGTACTGCGATAGAATTCACCATCGTTTGTACCAATGTATACTTCTGTGTAATGTTATCCATTGCTACATAAAGTACTGCACAGTTTGTTGTAATAAGTGGTAAATAGATACCTAATGACTTATACAGCTCTGGTGAGAACTTTTTAACGAACAATTCAACAAACTGAACAAATGCTGCAATCAATAAGATGAAACAGATTAGTTCCATAAATTCTAGTTCAAATGGAACTAAGATAAAGTGATAAAGTCCCCATGCAAGAATGGATGCACCGAAGATAACAAAGATAACGGCAAGACCCATACCTACTGCAGATTCAAGTTTTGTAGATACTCCCATGAATGGGCACATACCTAAGAACTTCGTAAGAATAATATTGTTAATCAGTAATCCACTGATCAAGAGTGTAAATAAATTCATTATTTAGCAGCTCCTTTCTTTGCTGGCTTTGCAAGATGGTTCTTGTAAGCAGCTACACTAGCAGCTAAACATGCAAATGTGATAAATGCACCAAACTGCTCTGTGAACATTGGAATTTCAAATCCTTCTGGAATAATTCTAAATGCAAATACAACGTTGTTTGTAAATGGATTAGAGAATGACAATCCACCAGTACCTAACAACTGTCTGATAAGTGACATTGCAAGAAGTGCACATGTATAAGCACAACCCTGCTGTAATCCATCAACGATAGATTCAAGTACAGTGTGCTTGCATGCGTATGCTTCAGCACGACCTAGAATAATACAGTTTACAACAACTAAGTCTAAGAATGCACCTAAAGCTGTAAATAGACTTGGTGTATATGCATGCATAAACATCGAAACGATTGTAACTAGTGTCGCAATAATAACGATATAAACTGGAATGTGAATATCATCTGGTGTAATTGGTGCAATCAGTGATACTAAGATGTTGGATAAAGTTAATACGACAATTACCGCAACACCCATACCAATCGCACTGTTTAAACTTGTTGTAATTGCTAATGTTGAACAGATACCTAAGTAAGTTGCGAATACTGGGTTCTCTGTTGCTAATCTTGAGAAGAAGCCTTGACCTTTAATTTTCTTTTCGCTCATACCTTCCTCCTTACTTTGTTGCAGCCTGTAGGGCTGTTGTAATCATTGCTCTGAGTGATGTACTTGTAAATGTTGCTCCTGTTGTAGAGTCTACCTTACTTTCAAGTGTAACTCCCTTGTACTTTTCTAACTCAGCTGCTTTTGTTGCTTGGTCGCCTACGCTTTCTGTATCGCCAAACTTTGTTACTTCGATACTCTTTACTGACTTATTTGCTACATCTACTGTAACTGTTGCTTCATTTATTCCTTCAAAGCCATGTGCTTTGCATGCATAGACAGCTGTTGTGCCATCATTGCTTGTTTCTGAACACTCTGCTTTGTTGTCTTTGAAGTCTTCTTTACCTAACGCTACTGGCTCTGCTTTTGGCGCAGGTGTAGCTGTCGCATTTTCATCATAAGAGATGTTATTCATTTTATTAAATACTTGTCTAGCTTGGTCTACTGCCTTTCCTACTGCAGTAGTTGTAATTGTTGCACCCGTGATGAGTGGCATTGTATCAGAAGAAGTAAGTTTTAATACATCACTTACATATGGATCCTTAAATGCCTTATCACCCTTACCAGCTGTTTCTGCTTGTTCGAGTACGCTATATCCACCAACAGATCCATCATTGTTATACGCAATCATGAACTTAAATCCATCCGCGTTATAACCTGTAGAATGTAATGTAAAGATTGTTCCCTTACCTTCAGCGTTATAAATACCATCGATGAGGTTATCTTCACCATCTTTTAATTCAAGAAGACCAATCTTGTCTTCTGTAACATCCGTAAATGTTGCACCTGGATAAATCTGTTCTAATGATGACTTAACAGATGCCAATGCATTTTCTTGAATAATCGGAGCGGTAATCGCATTTACTGTTGATAGTAGAATTCCACATACAGCACATAGGATACTGAGCATGCATGCTTTATATACTCCTGAAGTCTTATCAATTTTCATACGAGCACCTCCTTACTTTGTTGCAGCCTGTAGGGCTGTTGTAATCATTGCTCTGAGTGATGTACTTGTAAATGTTGCTCCTGTTGTAGAGTCTACCTTACTTTCAAGTGTAACTCCCTTGTACTTTTCTAACTCAGCTGCTTTTGTTGCTTGGTCGCCTACGCTTTCTGTATCGCCAAACTTTGTTACTTCGATACTCTTTACTGACTTATTTGCTACATCTACTGTAACTGTTGCTTCATTTATTCCTTCAAAGCCATGTGCTTTGCATGCATAGACAGCTGTTGTGCCATCATTGCTTGTTTCTGAACACTCTGCTTTGTTGTCTTTGAAGTCTTCTTTACCTAACGCTACTGCAGAAGCAGACTTTAATGCTGTCGCAATCATTGCACGTAGTGACTTACTTGTAAATGTTGCTCCTGTTGTTGCATCAATCTTACTATCTGCTGTTGCACCAACATATTTCTTTAGTTGTTCTTCTGTAGTAGCTTGATCACCAACTTCTTCTGTATCACTAAACTTAGTAACCACAATGGATACAACTGTCTTCTTCGCTACATCAATTGTTACTGTAGCTTCGTTAACACCTTCGAATCCCTTTGCCTTACATGCATATACTGCAGTTGTGCCATCATTACTTGTTTCTGTACACTCTGCATTATTTTCGCTAAAGTCTTCAGCACTTAATGCTACTGCTTCTGCTGGTTTATCGTCCTTCTTTGGTTCTTCAGCAACTGTTGGAGTCTTTGCTACCAAACTAGATCCAACAAGAAGAACTGCTACTAAGAAAGCACACATTGCAATAACTGCCTTACGTGCAATCTTTGCTGCATCCTTGATCTGGCTACCATCAAATAACTGATCGATTGCAGGTGTTAACATATTCATAATTAAGATGGAGTATAACGCACCATCTGGTAAGTTAGACTTCCAACGAATAATCAATGTAAGAGCTGCAGCACCTACTGCAAATACATATCTTCCTGGAATTGATACTGGTGAAGTAACTGGATCAGTTAACATGAACACACCAGCGAATAATACACCACCCGCTAATACATTAACGATTGCATATTCAATGCCTACACCATGCATTAAACCAACAATGAGAGATACTACGAATACTGTTACGATGTATGTCACTGTTAAACGATAGTCAATAATACGTCTAACAATGAGATATACTGCAACGAGAATTAACAATAATGCGCATGATCCACCAATAACACTCTGATAGTTACCTAAGAACATACCGGATAAGTTACCAAATTGGCCTAATACATTTTGCAATGCACTACCATCAACTACCCAACCATAAGACTTCATTGCGGCAAGTGGAGTAGCACCTGTTTGAATATCAGCCGCAACACTCGCACTAAATGAGTTCATGATAATTGCTTCCGCAAATGCTGCTGGGTTAAAGATGTTTTGACCAAATCCACCAAATAACATCTTACCAAACAAGATTGCAATTGCAGTCGCAATGATAATTGCGTAAAAACTAACATTAATTCTTGTAATTAATGGAATAATTAAACCTGTTACCCAACCATAGGAATGTAACAATTCTTTTGCAATGTCCTTCTTCTTTCTTGCAAGTAAGTACAATGTTTCAGTACATAATGCAGTTACTACAGAAGCGATAGATAGTAGAATAACACGAATGCCTAAAGAAGCACCGCCTGTCACTCCATACCAGATTGCAGAAGCAACTGTCACAACAACCAAAGCTAAGCTAAGTTCCAACATAATACCTGTTGTGGATTGTTTAGCCGCATAGTTAGGCGATACTTTATATGAAAATTTCATTTTTCTTGCCTCCTATTTCTTTGCCTGTGCTGCTAGTTTTGCACGTACAAATGTCTTTGCACGTCTAACATTCTCAGTTACTTCAATCTTAGATGGACATACATATGTACATAGACCACATTCAATACAGTTCATGACATCTAAACGCATTAATGTATCATAGTCTACAGACTTATGTTCAGAAGCGATACGCACTGGTTGTAATCCAGATGGACATGTTTCCGTACAACGTCCACAACGTAAACAAGCAACTGTATCTGGCTTTTCATACTTCTGAATTGTAAGACCATTGTTCTGTGGCATTACTACAAATTGATCATTAGGAACTGCACGACCCATCATTGGTCCACCAGCAAGTAACACTACATCATCCACACCATCTTTATATCCACCAACGGCGTCGATAATCTCATGTACCTTTGTTCCAACAGGAACATATACATTCTGTGGATTCTTAACCGCATCACCAGATACAGTTAAGTATTTATGTGTAACTGGCATACCATTTACAAGCGCATTACCAAATGCAATTGCTGTAGATGCGTTATTAACAATACAGCCAGCTTCAATTGGCAATCTGTCATAGCGCTTCTTTGTTAACTGGTATACAAGTGTTCTTTCCCAACCCATAGGGTAAACGTTAGGAACGATACGCACCTCGATTGGTGTTCCCTTAAATGTTTCTTGCAGTTGGGCAATCTGTTCCTTCTTATCTTCCTTGATTGCGATACAACCAGCCTTTGCATTACTCATCTTGAAGAATGCAAGTGTACCTACCTTAAGTAAGTCCATGTTTTCTTCAATATTCTTATAATCAGATGTTAAGAATGGTTCACACTCAACCGCATTTACGATAAAGAGTTCTACATTTTCTGGCTTGCTATACTTTACATAAGATGGAAATCCTGCACCACCTAAGCCAAGCATACCGGAATCCTTCGCAAATGCGTGTAATTCCTGCCAACTAGCCTTTTCATAATCAAACGCCGCAAACGCACGTTCTACAGTATGTTTGTGGTCATTTTGAATGCGTAGATGGTCAACCATCGTACCACCTGCACCCAAGAACTTTTCGATACCCGTAACAGTACCTGAAACAGACGCAAAGAGTGGTAAATAGAATGCATCATTTCTTTCTGCTATCTTTTGTCCAATCTTAACTTCATCACCAACTTGAACAAGTGGTTGACATGGGGCAACACCGTTTACAAGCGGAATCCAAACAACATCTGGATCGATAGACTTCAATACTTCTTTGTGAAGAGTCCAATCCTTATGTCCATTTAAATGAAGCTTCATTGGTCCTGTAAAAATTGACATAATATTCTTTCCTTTCCTCATTTGAAATCATTCAAAATTATAACATATTCCCACATTAACAGTAAGATGGCTTTTATGATATAGTTTAGATATGAAAAGAAAAATAACTAAATTATTAATCAGCGCATTAAGCGTTTGTACACTACTTGCTGGCTGTACAACAAAAGAGAGTAAAAACAATGCTTCTAGCACAACTTCAACCAATAGCGAAAGTCTAACCAAATATGAAAATGTAAGTTCTGATGTAGGCTTCGATACAATCTATAGTTACATGGAATATACAACGAATACCGATTCCGCAGCTGCTCATTTCAAGGACAGCACTACCCTACTTCGTTATTACAATCAGTTATTTGATATTTATAACGATTACGAAGGTATCAATAATCTAAAAACCGTTAATGATAATGCAGGTATCAAACCAGTCAAAGTTGATAAACCAATCATTGACATGCTGCATATGGCAAAACAGTTCTATGATTACTCCAATGGCGAATTTGATATTACCATGGGTGCACTTCTTAAGGTTTGGCATAAGTATCGTGAAGAAGGTATTAAACTCAACGCTGAAAAACAACTTGGTAATCTTCCATCAGAGGAAGAACTTACACAAGCTGCTGGTTGTAAGGGTTGGGATAATGTTGTAATTAACGATGAAGAAAGCACAGTCTATATCACCCAACCATGTCAATCATTTGATGTAGGTGGTATTGCAAAAGGATATGCGACAGAATTAGTTGCGGAAGAAGTTGGTCAACACATGCAAGCAGGTTACTTCAATGTAGGCAGAAACATCCGTACTGTAAATGATAAACCTGATGGAAGCACATGGAATGTCGGTATTGCTGATCCTGAAGGTGCTCTACCAAATGGACTTGCATTAATTTCTTCCAAAGGCTCCTTCTCCTTTGTTACAAGTGGAGACTATGAGCGCTTCTATATTGCAACAGATGGTAATAGTTATCACCACATCATTGACCCATCCACAAATTATCCTGCAACGCATTACCATAGTGTCACCATCTTTACAGAAGATTCCGGTGTCGCTGACTGCTTAAGCACAACACTATTTACACTCTCCATCGAAGATGGAAAGAAAGTTCTTGAAGCTTATACGAAAGCAACGGGTAAAGAAGCGAATGCAGTATGGGTCATGGATCCAGCAAAGAAACAGGGTGATGGCAAAGAAACAAACGGCTATTACGTTGTAGCAAGCGAAGGCTTAAAAGACATTATTACTTATTAGACATAAAAAGCGATGAACCCATCGCTTTTTATATGATATCTCTTCCATCTTCTGGAAATGTTTTAAATAGATAAAGAATAAACGGTAATGAAATAATTGCAGTCATAATCTCACTAACAGATTGTGCAGCTTCAATACCTGTTATTCCAAAACATGCATGCAAGATAATGACAGCAGGGATTAGAATCAGTCCACTTCGTAACATCGCTAGAAATGTTGCAACGGCACTACGTGAAATTGACTGAAATAACATATTCCCATACATCGTCATCGGCATTAATACTAAAGATACACATTGGAAACGTAATGCCGTTGTACCAACTGCGATAACATCAGGATCATCTCTAAACAGTGCAACAAATCTTCCTGAAAATGTAAATGCAATTACCGCAAGAATCGCCATCAATGCAGTACCACTCTTAAGCGTAAAGTAGAATCCCTTCTTAACACGACTATAGATTTTTGCACCATAGTTAAATGCACTAACCGGTTGGAAACCTTGACCAATGCCAAGCGCAACACAGAATAAGAACGATACAATACGTGTTGCGATAGAAATACCTGCAACAGCCGCATCACCATACATCGCAGATGTAGTATTTAATACCATTGTAGATAGTGAATTTAAACCTTGTCGACTCAGAGATGGTAATCCTGTCGTAAAGATACGATTTAAAATTTCAGGCTTGCATGTTACATATTTTGGTTGTAAACGACTTTGTGTTTTACCTTGTAAATAAGGTAGTACAAGTACAAACATACTAATATATTGTGAGATAGTTGTACTAAGACCTGCACCAGCAATACCCATATGAAATATACGAACTAAGATATAATCACCAAAAATATTCAAGACACCACCAAGTGTTAAACCTATCATTGCATAGAAGGCTTTTCCTTCATAACGCAAAATATTGTTTAGTACACAACTCGATGTCATAGCCATGCCTGCAAGTAAGATATAGAAGGCATATATTCTTGCGTAAGGAAGAATGGTATCTGTGCTTCCCATCAAACGCATCATTGGATCCATAAAAATAAGTCCAATGACCATTACAACCGCACCCACAAAAATAGAAAGAAAGAAACTTGTTGAGGCATAAATTCTAGCCTTCTCTACATTTTTCGATCCCAATTGTTGTGAGATATTCGCACCTGCACCATGTCCAAACATAAAGCCAAAAGCCTGCAGAATGGACATCAAACTAAATACGATGCCAGTCGCACCACTTGCAGAAGTACTAATTGTACCTACAAAGTAAGTGTCTGCCATATTATAGATACTCGTAACGAGCATCGATATAATCGTTGGAACTGCTAGCTGCGTAATTAAGTGTGGAATTGAATCTTGTGTCATACGGCGATAATGCGCCTCTTGATTCATTGTAGACATCTACACACCATCCTTTCTATCTATAAAAGCAAAAGAGGAATTTCTTCCTCTTAAAGACTTACTTAGTAGGTTTACCTAATAAGCGGAACATATTCTTCTTGTAGATTTCTACACCTGGCTGATTGAATGGGTTGATATCAATCATATAGCAAGTCATCGCTGTAGCGATGAAGAAGAAATAGCAGAGATATCCAAATGAGTATTCCTTCATATCTGGAATAGAAATAATTAAGTTAGGAACCCCACCTGTTACTTCGTGAGCTTCAATTGTGCCAAGACAAGCCATCTTATTGACCCAATCATATGACTTACCAGCAAGGTAGTTCATCTGGTCGCTATTTTCTGCATCCGTTGGAATAAGTAGATCTTCTGTAGGATTTTCTACTTCTAAGATTGTCTCAAATAGAACTTTCTTACCTTCTTGAATAAACTGTCCTAAGCTATGTAAATCTGTTGAGAAGTTTGCACTATCTGGCAAGATACCCTTACCATCCTTACCTTCAGATTCACCTAATAACTGCTTCCACCATTCAGCAAGCATTGCAAGCTGTGGTTCATAGGCAACAAACATTTCTACATCATAACCCTGGTTCTGTAGAATACGTCTGCATACTGCATATTGGTATGCTGGATTCTTAGAAAGATCTGCAGTATTTAATTCCTTATATGCATTGTAAAGACCAGCCATGATCTTCTTGATATCTACACCCATGATTGCAAGAGGTACTAAACCTACTGGCGTAATCACAGAGTATCTACCACCGATATCATCAGGGATAACGAATGTTTCATAGCCTTCCTTATCCGCTAATGCCTTTAATGTACCACGTGCTTTATCTGTAGTTGCGATGATACGTTCCTTGCATTCTTCCTTGCCATATTTCTTTTCCATGAATTCGCGGAATACACGGAAAGCAAGTGCTGTTTCAGTTGTTGTACCAGACTTAGAAATAACGTTCATCACAACACTCTTATCTTGGATGTGCTTCAATACTTGTGCAATATATGTAGATGAGAATGTATTTCCTACGAAAATAACTTCTGTCTTATTTCCTGAATATAAACCTTGAATCATTTCGATAGCGGCACGTGCACCTAAGTAAGATCCACCAATACCACATACAAGTAATACTTCAGCCTTATCCTTTACTTTTTCAGCAACCTTTAAGATGCGTTCGAATTCAGCCTTATCATATGTTTCAGCCCAATCGACCCATCCCATAAAGTCGTTACCGGCACCAGTTCTTTCAAAAATTACTTTGTGTAGTTCATTTACTTTTTCTTGATAACTTTCAATACTTTCCTTGAGTAAAGCGTGTGATGTATTTAACTTCATCATTTTAAAATCGTCTCCTTCGCCTCTTTGATCCATTCACTCATAGCATTTGCGATTGTCTGAAAACCCATTTTCATGTTCGGCAAACTTGGTTTATGTCCCATTGGTTTACGTCTATTTCTTGAGTGTGCTTTCTGAAGTGCTTTCAATGATAATTTGACATGACTACTCTTATCATCGCATTCCAAGACCTTTAACTTCAGAACATCCCCAACTGTAACAAACTTTGAAATGTCCTTCACAAATCCATCACTAATTTCAGAGATGTGAATTAGTCCACTTACATGATGTTCCAGTGCCACAAATGCACCGTAGGGTTGAATCCCTGTGATTTTTCCTTCTACAATCTGTCCTGGTTTGTATATCATTTTAGCATTTCCAATCGTTCTTAAGTATAGCACACTCAAGAAAAGATGTGTGCTATACTTTATCTAGAGGCTTGTTATGTTAATTTCATTAAATACGATACATATTATATTTTGTGCTATATTTGCGGCTATCAGTGCACAGCTTTTAAAACCAATTTGTGCATTTATTGTTGAGCCTGAACATGATTGGGAATGGAGTTTAACCGTTGCTTGTGGTGGCTTTCCAAGTTCACATAGTGCAATGGTTTCTGCTCTTGCTTTAGCGGTAGGCTTTCGAGAGCGTTTTAGTTCAACCCTATTTGCGATTACTGTTGTTTTAGCTATTATTGTTATCTATGATGCCGCAAACGTGAGGTATTATAGTGGACAAAATATCAAAGTTACGCAACAATTAGTCAAGGATTTACAAGAGAGATATCCTCATGTATTCGAAAGTTCCATCTATAAAACAAAACTAAAACCTGTACTTGGTCATCGTTGGGTCGAAGTTATCGGTGGTATTATTTGGGGACTATTCGTTGCGTATATCTTCTATCTTGTAAAGTAAGGAAAGAGGCGATAGTAATGAGTGATACAGATTTCTATTCTGAAAGTAGTGCGGATCTAATTGCCCTAGAAACAGATCCAGTTCGTAAGGAGTTGTTACAGCGTATTCAACATACGCTAGACAAGATTCGCCCATATATCCAAGCGGATGGTGGTGACGTCTTCTTAGTGGGATATGCCGATGGTGTTGTTACAGTAACAATGACAGGTGCATGTAATGGATGTATGGTAATGGATTCCACATTAAACGATGGTATTAAAGCCATCTTATTAGATGAAGTACCAGAAGTACATGATGTTCGTTTGTTAGAAACAAACAGCTTCGATGAATTTAACCCATATTATTAAAATGCAGAAAATTTCCTGCATTTTTTATTTTATTTTCAGATTTTCTGTCATTTCTATAAAAATTTCATAGAAATCAAAAGAAAATTTATAGAAATGATAAAAAATTCATAATTTTATATTGAAACATCATTTAAAACGTTATAAATTTTTCATAACAAAAAAAGGAGATACTATGGAAGACCTATTTAAAGATTTTGGTTCTAAAGTATTCGGCGAAAAAGAGATGAAGAGTCGCCTCCCTCGTCCTGTCTATCTTTCTTGGAAGAAAACAGCCGCAAACGAAGAAATGCTAGACCGCACTACCGCAGATGCAATCGCACATGCGATGAAACTTTGGGCACTTGATAATGGTGCTACTCACTTCACACATTGGTTCCAACCAATGACTGGCGGCACAGCCGAAAAACACGATAGTTTCTTAGAGCCAGATATGAACGGAGAGCCTTTTGCTCGATTTTCTGGAAAGATGCTGATCAAAGGTGAGCCAGATGCCTCAAGTTTTCCTAACGGTGGTTTACGTACAACATTTGAGGCACGCGGATATACCTATTGGGATGTAAAGAGTCCGGTATTCATTCGCGATAACATCCTCTGTATCCCTACTGTCTTTGTGTCGTATAGTGGTGAAGCATTAGATAAGAAAGATCCTTTATTGAAATCTTTAGAAGCCCTCAGCAAAGCCGCAACACGAGTTGTAAATATTCTTGGCGATAAAGATGTAAAGAGTTGTGATATTTCCGTAGGACTTGAACAGGAGTACTTCCTGATCGACCGTAAATACTTTGATCGACGCCTAGACTTACGCTTTACTGGTCGCACTCTATTTGGTGCACCATCACCTAAGACACAGGAATTAGATGACCATTACTTTGGCGCAATTCCACCACGTGTAGCAGCCTTTATGAAAGAAGCCAATCAAGAGCTTTGGAAATTAGGTATCTACGCCAAAACAGAGCACAACGAAGTTGCGCCTGGACAATTTGAATTAGCACCTATCTTTACAAATGGTAATGTGGCAGTTGACCAAAACCACCTCATTATGGATATTCTCCGTGAGACAGCAAAGAAACATGGCTTTGCATGTCTCTTACACGAAAAGCCATTCCAAGGTATCAATGGTTCCGGTAAACATGATAACTATTCCATCATCACAGATGATGGACAAAACCTATTCTCCTCAGGTGATAAGCCAGCCGAAAATATCCGCTTCTTATTATTTGTATGTGCATTTATTCGTGCAGTTGATACATACCCTCTCTTGCTTCGATTAAGTGCATCCTGTACAGGTAATGATCATCGTTTGGGTGCTAACGAAGCACCTCCAGCAATCATTTCAATTTATCTTGGAAGTTATATCGAGAATATCCTATATGATATTTATACAAAGAACCGTAAGAAACAAATTACACAAGAAGAAAAAGCTGCTTTTAATCCTGTGACTGGTTTATCTTATATTCCTCACGATAACACCGACCGTAACCGTACATCCCCTCTTGCCTTTACTGGTAATAAGTTTGAGTTTAGAATGCTCGGTTCATCGATGAGTGCATCTTTCTCAAACACTGTATTGAACGCTATCATGGCAGAATCTCTCAATCAGATTGCGGATGAACTTGAAGGCATCAAGTATATTCAGGACATCCGAGAAAAAGCTTTAACAATCTGTCGTAACTTAATTGAAAAGCACAAGAGAATTCTCTTCTCTGGAGATGGATATAGTGAAGAATGGGCCAAGGAAGCAAAGCGTAGAGGCTTACCAAATGTAAAGAGTTTTATCGAATCCACAGAAGTTCTTAATGACCCTTCCGTCATCAACCTCTTTACTTCTTTAAACATCTACTCCGAAAAAGAACTAGCAGCTAACCGTATCATCTTGCAGGAACAATATGAAAAGATTATGGGTATTGAAGTTCGTACAATGATTGAGATGGCACGCAAAGATATCCTTCCTTCCCAAATCGCAGAACTAAAGTTCTACAATGATACTATCAACACAAGTGGTAAGAATACACCAAACTTCATCCGTGATCACGCTAGCACTGTTTCGACGTTGATTGATCAAACCTACCAAGCAATTCAAACATTAGAAGATGCTTGGCAAAAAGTAACTGCTACTGGTAATACATTTGAAATCGGGCAAAACATCTACTACAAGATCAATCCTCTTATGGACAAACTTAGAGCATCCGTAGATGCATACGAACAAATCGCAGCTAGAGAATTCTACAAATTACCATCATACGAAGATATCTTATTCAATATATAAAAATAAAACTGCATGGCACTCTTCCTTCATTTAGGATGAGTAACCACTGCAGTTTTTTATTGTACCGTGATATTTTTCTTATCCAATTGTCGATGGATAAACTCACTTACTAATACAAAGATAACCGAGAAGACTGGTACACCAATAAACATACCAACGATGCCAAATAACGCACCACCAATAATAATAGCGAACATGACATATAACGTTGGTAAACCAACTGCCCCACCTAGAATACGTGGGCCAATAATATTACCGTCTACCTGTTGTAGGATTAGAATAAAGATTGAAAATTCCAATGCTTTAAATGGATCAACCAATAATAGAATCAGAATACTTGGAATCGCTCCTAAGAATGGACCAAATACAGGAATCATATTTGTAACACCAACTACAACGCTGATGAGTGGTGTATATGGCATCTTCATAAATGACAGGATAATATAACAGAGAATTCCAATAATTAAAGAGTCTACCGCTTTACCTGCAACGAAACTATTGAATGTATTAATTGTTAAACGAGTTGTTCTTAAGATGCCCTTTGTCATCTTCTCTGGAAGAAGCGCGTATAACACTTTCTTTATTTGACGTTTGAGATTTGGCTCATCTAGAAGAATATATAATGCGATAATCATGCCAATCAAGAAGTCCATCACACCCTTAGCAAAAATCACACTGTACATTAAGATAGCATTTAAACTACTTGCGATATTGGATACCCAATCTCCTAACATACTGACACCTTTATCGATGACAGGATTTAAGGTCTTCAGTAAGTCATCGCTGAAGAAGTTGTTAGACTCAAAGAAGTTATGAGCAGTATCTACATATCCTTCAAAAGAGGACAGGAAGGTTTGGATGGAAGAAATCATCTGCGGAATGAGAATGGAGAAGAATACAAACAACATGATAATTCCAATTAGTAACGCCCCAAAGGAAGCGATAACTTTCTTTGTGCGTGGCTTTAGTTTTGTCTTCTCTAACCAACTATATTCAATAATTTTTCTTAGTGGATTCAACAAGAAAGCAATCCCGATTCCATAAATAAATGGTGATAGTGCCACAAAGATTGCCCGTAAAACGCCATATAAAGGCTCAACATTATTTATGAACGTGTAAAACGCTACAACAAGAATCCCTGATATTGAAAATACTTTAATATTTTCAATTGTTTCTTCTTTTAATTTTGACCATTTCATACGCAAAACCCCCGTAATGATTATACCAGTTTTAGATTGTCTTTGAACACGAACATATCAATTGACAAGCATTCTTTCTAGTGTTTTAATAATAACGTCTTTTATCAAGAACTGAGGTAGAGAGTCAGCTCCATAACCTCACACCAACCTACTGCTTCCAGCAAGGTGGTACTGCTGACATCGATAAGGAAAGAGTTAAATGAGTTATATATCCTCTTTCATCTGTCGCATGAAAAAGACAAAACGAAGGAGGTTTTTATTATGTCAAAGTATTATTTCTCATCCGAATCTGTTACAAGTGGTCACCCAGATAAAATCTGTGATTTGATTGCGGATTCTATCTTGGATGCGGCGTTGGAACAAGATCCAAAAGCACATATGGCTGTTGAAGCTACCATCAAGGACGATACAATCTTCATCTATGGTGAAGCTGGCACAACTGCAATCATTGACTACGCCGCAATCGCAAAGAAAGTTTTAAAGGACATTGGATACCCTGAAGAATACAATGTTATTCTAAAGGTAAACAAGCAATCCGCTGAGATCAACTCTGCTGTTGGACATCAAGAATATAGCGCTGGTGACCAAGGTATCATGTTTGGTTTTGCAAGTGATGAAACAAAGTCTTATATGCCATTTGCGATTGACTGTGCACATATGCTCGCAAAGCGTCTTGAACAGGTTCGTCGTGAAAATCCTACACTATTAGGGCCTGATGGAAAAACACAGGTAACTGTAGAGTATGAAGATGGCGAGCTTAAGCGAATTGAAACAATCGTCGTATCTACACAACACAGTAAAGATATTACACAAGAAGAATTAAAGAAACTAATCCGTAAAGAAGTCATCGCTAAAGTTGTAAAACCTGAACTCATTGATGAAAATACGAAGTTCTTTATCAACCCATCCGGTTCCTTTGTTGTTGGTGGTAGCTGGGGTGATTCCGGTACAACGGGACGTAAGATTGTAGTAGATACATATGGTGGATACGCACCTATTGGTGGTGGATGTTTCTCATCCAAGGACCCTACTAAGGTTGACCGCTCTGCAGCTTACTATGCACGTTACGTTTGCCGTAACATCGTAGCGAACGGTCTAGCAAAGAAGTGCCAGATTGAACTTGCGTATGCAATTGGTGAACCAAATCCTATCTCAATTAATATCAATAGTTTCAATACTTCGAAGTATAGCGATGAAGAGTTAGAAGAAATCGTGAAGAAGAACTTCAACTTCTCTGTTAAAAATATGATCAAGGAATTAGACCTCGAAAGACCTATCTATACACAATCCACAAACTATGGACATTTTGGTAAGCCTTACTTACCTTGGGAACAATTTAAGAAGATTGAACTATAACTTTTTGCGGCAGTAATCTGCCGCTTTTCTTTTGCCTAAAAAAACATGCATGCGAATTATCTACATGCATGTTTTATGTATTTAGTTTTGATGAATTAACTTGTAGCCTTCCATGACAGCGTGGCATCTTGGACATAATCCGTTTTCATCTACATGTTCATCATAGTTCCAACAACGTGGACACTTTTGACCACTAGCCTTTTCAACCTTCACGGCTGTTTCACCTTCTACAAGTTCAACCTGAGAAACAATTAACCATTGTGCTACTGCAGCACCTAGATTCTTTTCTACAAGTTCCTTGTCTTCCTTTGGAAGAGTAAGAAGGATCTTCGCTTCTTGGCTAGAAGCGATTAGTTTTTCATTACGTGCTTCTTCATTTGCCTTTGTGACAAGAGCACGAACATCTAATAGACGTTTAATTTCATCACGTAATGTTTCAGCTTCTGCGTATTCCTTCACTTCTGGGAATTCTTCGTAATGTACAGAGTTTGCGCCAAGATGTGAGAAATGTGTCCAAATTTCTTCAGCAGTAAATGCTAAGAATGGAGCCCAAAGTTTTACGAGTGCATCCGCACAGTTCCAGTATACTGACTGTACTTGTCTTCTGCGATAATCATCCTTCGCACTTACATATAAGATATCCTTTGTGAAATCACAATAGTAAGAAGATAAGATATTAACCATGAAATACATCAGATGCTTATTTGCGGATAAGTAATTGTACTCTAATACATCCTTGCGTACATCTTTGACTAAATCATTGAGTAACACAAGAACCTGTTGGTCAACGCGTTCAAGATTTTCAAAGGCAACCATATCTGTTGATGGATTAAAATCTTCTCCATTTACATTACCTAGTAAGAAACGGAATGTATTACGAATCTTACGATACTGATCAGAAACCTGCTTGATATTGCTTGGACCTAGCTTTAAGTCTTCCTTAAAGTCTGAGGACATAGCCCAAAGACGGAATACATCGGCACCATTCTGGTTGATGATATCCATTGGGTTTACAACATTACCAACAGACTTAGACATCTTTTCACCCTTTGAGTCAACAACATAACCATGGGATAGAACTTCCTTATATGGAGCTGTACCATTGACTGCTGTTGAAACGATGAGTGAGGAGTTAAACCAACCACGATACTGGTCAGAACCTTCAAAGTATAAATCACATGGATAACTATCACCACGAGCAATTAATTCGTTCCAGCTTGAACCAGAATCAAACCATACGTCCATGATATCTGTTTCCTTACGGAATTCACCATTTGGTGACTTTTCATTCGTATATCCTTCTGGTAATAAATCTTTTGCGTCTCTTTCAAACCAAACATTTGAACCATATTCATTCATAAGTTCAGCGATATGATCAAAGACTTCCTTCTCCATGATTGGTGAGTTATCTTCACAATAGATAATTGGAATTGGAACACCCCATAGACGCTGTCTAGAGATACACCAGTCTCCACGATCCGCAATCATATTATTCATACGCTTTTGACCAAAGGAGTTATGCCACTTAACGTGGTTATTAATCTGATCCAATGCTTGCTCACGTACTTTTTCAATTGAACAGAACCACTGTTTCACCGCACGGAAGATAACCTTCTTCTTTAAACGGTCATCATGTGGGTATGAGTGAGTAATATTTTCAACTTTTAGTAAGTAGCCCTTTTCACTCATGTCATGAATGATAGCCTTTGAACAATCTTCAAAGAACATACCCTGGTAAGAGCCTGCTTCTGCATTCATATAGCCACGTTCATCAACTGTACAGATTGGTGGCATTCCATTCTTCATACATACAAGATAGTCATCCATACCATGACCACCAGCTGTATGTACAACACCAGTACCATCTTCATCTGTAACATGTGTACCTAAAAGACATGGGCATTCCTTATCTAATACAACATGGTGATATGTAACACCTTCGATTTCTTTACCAGTAAATGTCTTAAGGATACCAAGATTTTCAAGATTGAACTTTGCAAGTAAACTGTCGACGAATTTTGCAAGAACAACTAAATTACCTGCACTTGTCTTGACTAATGCATATTCTAAGTCTGGATGAACAGATACAGCCATATTTGATGGAATTGTCCAAGGCGTTGTTGTCCAGATTACAAAGTTATCATCTGCAGCTAATACACCCTTACCATCCGCAATTGGGAATTTGAGGTAGATTGTCGCATCCTTAACATCTTTATAAACAATTTCAGAATCCGCAACCGCTGTCTCATTGTATGGTGACCAATAAACAGGTTTTAATCCTTGGAAGATCATTCCTTTTAAAGCCATCGTTGCGAAAGACTGAATCTGACGCGCTTCAAATTCTTTCTTCAGTGTGATATATGGATGTTCATAATCCGCAATCTGACCTAAACGCTTTTCCGTTTCCATCTGTTGTGCAATCTGCTGGTGTGCATACTCTTCGCACTTACGTCTAAATTCCGCAGCAGACAACGCCTTACGGTCAACACCTAATTTCTGGATTGCGTTTTCAATTGGTAATCCATGTGTATCCCATCCTGGAAAGAATGGTGTATAGTAACCAGACATCGCATGGCTTCGAATAATGAAGTCCTTGATTGTACGGTTCATAGCTGTACCTGCATGCAGGTTACCATTCGCGTATGGAGGACCATCATGCAAGATAAATGCCTTCTGTCCCTTGTGATGTTTTAGTAAGTTTTGATAATAGTTGTCTTGTTGCCAATTCTTTAAAATACCTGGTTCTTTCTGTGCAAGATTACCACGCATCTCAAAATCTGTGTTTGGCATGTTTAGCGTATCTTTGTAGTCCATATGACCCTCCTCTTTATAAAAATAAAAACGTCCTCAAAAATCTAAGGACGTCTAAACGCGGTACCACCTTAGTTTATGACAGTACTGTCATACACTCATTACTTCTTTAACGCAGAATGTACGATTGCTCACAGGTGATTCTATTAACAGGCTTCATGTTCGTTTTCAGCATACACGAACTCTCTTATCAATCCACTTCTGTTAAAGCATGTCCTGATCAATGCAATTCTTTATCAGATTCTTCCAACCAATCCATATCTGGAAGTTTTGGAAGTTTAAAGTTATCTAAACTCTTTTGTAAATCGGTTAGCTGTTGGCTTAGGTCACTCTTAACCTCACCAGCTTCCGTATACAGTTGCGATAGATCCAGCAATATGGAACGCGCAACGGATAAAGCTTCTTTGACAATCTCATCAGCGTTATTCTGTGCTCTTGCCATCACATCGTTAGCTTCCTGCAAAGATAATCTGGTAATACTGTCGGCCGCATCTTTCCGCACATCTACCGAACGCTCAATCTCATTGTAGCGTGTCTGTAATTCCTCCAACTTCTCCGTTGTCTCAACCATTTGTTCTTGGTAGAGTTCTAACTTTCTCTGTAGGAAGGCAACTTGCGCAGCGTATTGCTCCATCACATCATCAACCGCAAACCGATCATAACCATTTTTCATGATACGAAATGTCGGTCTTCGTGTCGTCATGTTCTCTCCTCTTATATATTCTGCAGAAATTCTGCAACGATTCTCCCTGTACGTGTCTTTCGACTAAATCCCAAGAAGGTAAATCTACCCGTCCCACGTATAGAAATAACACTCCCATTATTGCATATTTTATCAGGCTCTTCAAGTTCGATGTGATTTACCTGCACGTATCCTTTACGTATTAAATCCTTCGCATCACTACGACTAGAATGGGTTAAAGCAGCCACCAGCGCATCCGCTCTTTCACTTGCCACAACCAATGAAATCTCTTTGGTTTTAAACACTTGTTTTAGATGTTCATCAATCTTTTCAAACGATACCGTTAACTGATTGATGCGTATTAAGTGATCTTTGATAAAATCAACCATCTGCTCTGATGTATAGAGATAGATCGCATCATCTTCAATCCAAAAATCTCCAAAACTACTCTTCTCTATCTGTAGATTCATGATAGCCCCATATACATCACGATGCCCTATTGTACGAAAACGCTGATCAATTTTAGCCTTCATGCATACAATATCTGAAAAGCCATCCTTCTCATCATAGAGAAAGATGACTTTCTTTTTACGTGCATCATCATATCCACCGTCATAGCGGACATAGCGTGATGGAGTGAATATTTTTTGGACAATAGCTTGTTCTTCTTCTGTTAAGAATGCAGAACAAACATTCTTATGCCAACGTTCACTCTTTTCTTTTAAGTCGTGTAAATGTGCAATCAGAGAATCGTAATTCCCTAGATTATTCATCTTCACCCTTATCAAGTGAGATATTACCTTCAACACCAACGTTTCTTGGAGCACAGAAGATAACATTATGACCAACTTTCTGAATTGTTCCATCTAATGCAAATACAACACCAGATAAGAAATCAATTGTACGTTGAGCATATTCTCTTTGTAAACGGTGCAAGTTGATAATACAGCCGCGTGTTTGTTTTAAGTGGCGTGCAATCTCCTCAGCCTGTTCGAAACTTCTTGGCTCGAACATTACCATTTGTGTATTTTTAGAAATGTTATTCAAATTTGTTTGTTTTGACTCGTAAGTACTCACTGGTTGTACCTCTCTTCCTGTGAATTGTAATTCTTCGCCTTCATCTTCGTCTTCATCTACTGGTGCGACGAATTCTTTAATCTTGTTGAATACCATATACAATCTCCCTTTTTTATGATTCTTATTATACCATTCCTAAAAATGATAAACAACGCTATCCAAGCGGTTTACATCGTATTTCTGTAAATAAGTACACATTTTCAACAAATCACAATCAAGGATATTGTCATGTTTAAAATATCGGTTAAAATGTAACCATGTTAAAAAAGTTAATTCACCCATTTAGGGATACAAAAGTATGGATTTACGTCGGAGTTGTAATACTTATTTCTATTATAGTTGGTATTGTAAAACAACCATTTCGTTTCGGTTTCTTAAACAGTCTTGGGATTCTAACAGCCATTCTATTCTTTATTGGAACATTTAGACACGCTTGGCTCAAGGGTGATTTCTCTTCTCTTGAATTCCAAAGGAGTAAGGACTTAGATCCAACGTACGCTGATTATCGCAAACGTATCCTCCTAGAAAGAAGTCAACGTCACAATACTCCACTATTTGCTAGTATTGTACTCATTCTTCTTTGTATCGTATTACCTCGTTTTATGTGATGGACACCCATCACTTTTTTATATCGTATGGACATAAAAAATGCTTACCGAAGTAAGCATTTTTTGATGGTGGAGATGATGGGACTTGAACCCATACGTCCTTTCAGACAACGGATTTTAAGTCCGTTGCGTCTGCCGATTCCGCCACATCTCCATGGAGGTTCCTGCCGGAGTCGGACCGGCGCTCGCAGAGTTGCAGTCTGCTGCCTTACCACTTGGCTAAGGAACCAAGCCCTGTAAATTTACAGCGCTTTATTATTATACTGAAAGCATTCCTCGAATGCAATAGAAGTATATCACTTTTTATTTCTAGTTTACAAATATTTTTTGTAATTTTTTGAAAGTGAGAAAACGGTTATTGTACTTTGACCTTATTCCATAAGTCTGAGAGTTTTGCTTTGAGCTGCTCATCGAAATGGAATGTTTCATCTAATTTATATCCTGTACGTGGAACATATGCTGGATTTTCAAAAAATTCACCATCAGGTCCTGCAAGTTCTTCTTGAACGCTTAAATCAACTGGTGTATATCCAACCCACTCTGAGTTCTGTGTCTGAACACTTTCACTGATGATGTAATCAATAAACTTATTGGCAAGTCCTGGACAGTTGCTGTTCTTCGGAATAACCATTGCGTCAATCCAAACATTTGTGCCTTGTTTTGGTGCTACCCAACTCATATCCATATTTTCCGTAAGAACATTCGTCGCATCGCCTGAATACATGACAGCGATATCTTTTTCCGCATTCGTCATACCATCAATAACTTCATCCGTTACATAGGCAGGATCCATTGTCGCATTCATTTCTGATAGCCATTCATACGCTTCCTGGATTTGCTTTGGATCATTTGTATTCATGGAGTAGCCAAGAGCCTTAAAGGCAATCATGAAGCCATCACGTTGTGAGTCATAGAAGAAGATTCTTCCCTTATATTTAGGGTCTTTAAGAATGTCCCAACCTTCTTCTTCAATATCTTTCTCATCAACGGTAGTTTTGTTATAAACAAGACCAACATTGCCCCAGAAATATGGTACAGAATATTCAAGAGTTGGATCAAAGCCTTTTTGAGACTCTACAACCGATGGATTGAGTAAGCCAAGATTTTCATATGACTTCTTATCTAAAGGTTGTAACATCTTCTCAGCTAGTAACTGTTCAATCATATAGTCACTAGGCACAAGTACATCATAGGATGAGCCACCAAGTAACTTTGTATACATCATCTCATTGGACTCAAATAGATCGTAGTTAACTTTTGCATTATACATAGTTTCAAAGTCAGAAATGACTCCTTCACCGATATATTCTCCTGCGTTGAATACATTGATAACGTTACAGCCAAACATCTCTTTTGCGTCACCAACTTGCTTTACTGCACTTTCATCATCCCCACCACAGCCAACAAGTGGAGTTACAAGTGCAGCGCATAATACTAATTTAGTTAGATTCTGTAATTTGCGCATTTAACTTTGCCTTTCTTCTTTCATTGATCATAGGTATAACATTTACGACAATGAGTACAACTGTGATGACATAAACAATAATTGCACTCAACGCATTAATTGTTGGGTTAACACGTTTTACATTTGCATAAACATAGATAGAGATATTAGAAACACCCGGTCCTGTCGTAAACATGGAGATGACGAAGTCATCGAAGGACATTGAGAATGCCACAAGTGCACCCGCAATAATACCACCCTTAATCTGAGGGATGATAACCTTCCACATCGCTTGCCATGGTGTACAGCCCAAGTCTAACGCAGCCTCTGCCATGTTCTTATCGATACGACGTAAACGTGGTAATACCGATAGGATTACGTATGGTGTACAGAAAGCAATATGCGCTAATAACATCGTAGTAAATCCAGTTTGAACTCTCAATGATGTAAAAAACAACATTAAGCCAATCGCAGTAACGATTTCTGGATTTAGCATTGGTAAGTTATTTACCTGTTGGAATAACTCACGTGTAATGCGCTTAGACTTGGAAAGACCAATTGCTGTGATTGTTCCAATAAGTGTAGAAATCAATGTCGCAAGTACCGCACATAAAACCGTGTAATAGATTGCTTCTAAGATGGAACGGTTATTAAACATATTCTCATACCAACGTAATGAGAAACCAGTAAAGCGAGTAAGTGATTTAGAACGGTTGAAACTAAAGAACACTACATAGAGAATTGGCAAATAGAAGAATGCCAAGATGAGGGCAAGATATAACTTCCCGAAAATAGAATTTTTCTTTTCCATTAGTCTGCCTCCTCTGCTGGTTCTTTATCCAATTTCTTTGTAACATACATTGAAATTAAGATGATGATCGCCATAATCAAACTGATTGCAGAGCCAAAGTTCCAGTCACCAGTCTTGATGAAGTAATCTTCAATCAAGTTACCAATCAATACGTACTGACCACCACCAAGTAGCTTAGGAATAAAGAAGCTAGATACCGCTGGCAAGAATACCAAAGTAATACCACTTACAACACCACTTAAAGAAAGTGGTAATGTGACACGTAAGAATGTCTGCTTATTATCTGCACCTAGGTCACTAGCGGCAATCAATAAATTCTTATCAATCTTAGAAAGAGCTGTATAAATTTGTAGAATCATAAATGGCAAGAAGTTGTATACCATACCGATATATACTCTGATTTCACTACTGAAGCCAAACCAACCTAAAATACCCTTCCATGCATATGTACGTACAAGCATGTTGATCCACATAGGTAGTGTAATAAGTAACACCATAATTGCTTGTGAACCGCTCTTTAGCTTCGCCATGATATATGCAGTTGGATAACCAACAAGAATACAAATTGCAGTTGTAACGAAAGCCATCTTTAAGCTACGCCATAAAACGCTAGGGAAAATCGTATCATTGAAGAAACGAGTGAAGTTATCGAATGTAAATTGAAGTGTTAAAACGGAATTACCCTTTACTGTCATTGCATACATAACAATCATGAACATCGGAATGACAATCATGATCATCATCCACACAAAATACGGATAGATTAATTTATTAAATGACTTCATCGCACATTAACCCATCTTTCTCATAACGTGGATATCCTCAGGATTCCACTCTAATCCAATTCTTTCACCTGCTTCAATCTTATCTGTAGTTTCAATCTTTAACTCACGACCCTGTGTAGAGAATGTAATCTGGTAATCACCTTCTGTGATATTTTCATCATCAAAGTCATACTTCACATCCCAGATTTCAACACGAGAATCATCTTCAATATTCCAAGCATACGCATCCGCCCAACGAATCAAGTCTGTATCTAACGCTACAGATTCCTTGATTTCATCAACCGTACGATAGAAATCAAATGCCTGAATACCTTCCTCATTGTCCACATCTTCAACTGCTGTTGGCTTAACTACATTGATCTTAACTGTAATCTTTGTGCCTGCACCAGTAGCGAATGTACATGAGTATGTTCCAATTTCCTTCTTCACATCATATTCAACATGTGTTAAGGAAACATCCTCACCCTCATCTGTCCATGCTTGCGCATTTGCACGTGCGATAACTTCAGAGTCTGTTAATTGATCTACGTCTTCAAGGTCCATTGTAAAGGAAGACGCACTAATACGTTCTCTCGCTTCCTGATTGATGACGTCATGTTCTCCTGTTACATGCATGGTAACCGTCTTAGATGTACCAGATGATGTTTCTACGATGACTTCATAATGAACACCCTTGAATAATACGGACTTTACTTCACCATTTAACAAACCACGATTTCTAGACACAATGTCGATATCCTCAGGACGAATTACAATATCAACTGGCTCATTCTCACTAAAGCCATAATCTACACACTTGTAATCTACATCATCGAAGTTAACGAGGTTATCCTTCTTCATCACACCATCGATGATATTTGAGTCACCGATAAAACGTGCACAGTATTGGTTAATTGGTTCATTGTAAACTTCTGTTGGAGAACCAACCTGTTCAATATCACCATCTCTTAAGATAACAATCTTATCTGACATTGTTAGAGCTTCTTCTTGGTCGTGGGTAACAAAGATAAATGTAATACCTACCTCACGCTGAATTTCCTTTAATTCAAGCTGCATTTCCTTACGTAGATTCTTATCTAACGCACTTAAAGATTCATCTAACAATAGAACCTTTGGTTCAT
This sequence comes from uncultured Solobacterium sp., assembly GCA_963525775.1. GTDB lineage: Bacteria > Bacillota_I > Bacilli_A > Erysipelotrichales > Erysipelotrichaceae > Bulleidia. The sequence goes on from CAURLC010000010.1 coordinate 40,011, forward strand.
TAACAAGCGCACGTGCAATCGCTACACGCTGTTGTTGTCCACCTGACATCATTGTGACATCACGATGTTCAAATCCCTCTAAACCAACAAGAGAAATCATACGACGTACTTTTTGGTCGATGATGTCCTTTGGCTGCTTTTTAATCTTTAAGCCAAATGCAATATTGTCATAAACATCTAAGTGTGGGAACAATGCATAATGTTGGAATACTGTGTTTACATCACGCTTATATGCAGGAATGCGAGCAATATCCTCACCATCCATAATGACATGACCTTCTGTTGGTTCAATAAAACCAGCAATAATACGTAAGAGCGTTGTCTTACCACAACCAGATGGTCCAAGTAACGTCACAAACTCATTTTCATAAATGTCTAATGAGATTCCCTTTAGTACGACTTGGTTGTCAAAAGTTTTTACAACATTTTTTACTTCAATCAATTTCTTTGCCATGTCTATTCTCCCTCTAAAATTCCGGTGGCGTGCTAATCCAAAGCACTTCTGCTGATTGTTTACTACGATTTTCTAGATAGTGCGCTACGTCTCCACGGATATAGAAAGTATCCCCTCGTCTTACGATAGCGCCTTTTTTGTATCCCTCTCTTACGAGATAAATACGTCCACTTAATACATATCCAAATTCTTCCCCTTGATGTGGTTCAATTTGTTTTGAACGCGCACCAGGTTGAAGCTGTAGGATGATTGGTTCCATATCATTCTTCTGTGCATTTGGAACAATCCAATGTGTTGTTACACCATCCTGTTCATCAACAAACACATCCTCTGGTGTAAAGACAATCTTTTCTTCATGTTCTTCCGCAAAAAAGCGTGACATATCAACCCCAAGAGCTTCCGCAATATCTGCTAGTGTCTGAATGGATGGAGATGTTAAATTTCGCTCCAACTGTGACAAGAAACCCTTCGTCAGTTCTGTTCTTGAGGCCAATTCTTCTAGCGTCAGGTCATTCTTGATTCGTAGCTGCTTGATGCGATGTCCGATATCTATCATAAACCTCCTCAATTGTTTAGCTTTACTAAACAATTTATTAACAGTAACAAAACAATAATAATTATATGAAATTCAAAGCGAAAAGCAATACTTTTTTAAACTTTTTGTTTAGAGATTATAAACTTAAGAAAAAATAAAAAAGTCTTTCGACTTTTACAAGATCATACCCCATAGTACCGCAATGATAACTGCTGGCAAAATATTGGCAACCCGTATCTTGCGGTCAAATACCATATTGACACCAACACAGAAAATCAAGATTGATCCAACACAAGATAAATTATCTAATGCAACTTCTGGAACCACAGAATTTAACATCATCGCAAGTACGGTAATACTGCCTTGAAAAATTGCGACCGGTATCGCTGAAAACATACAACCTTTGCCAAGAGAGGCGCTCATCACACTGACTAAGATAAAATCAATTACACCCTTGGCTGCTAATACTGTAATGTCTCCATCAACTCCATCTTTAATTGCACCAATGACTGCCATAGCCCCAATACATACGACACAGCTTGTATTAACAAAGGCAACCACAAATTTTGTATCATTTCCATTATTACTTTTCTTTTTTACATAGTCTGCGAACTGATTGATTTTTCCATCTAAGTCAAAACACTCACCGACAATCGCGCCGATTGCCAAACAACAGATTACCATCATGATATTGCGTGGTGACAATTTACCATTTTCAATACACAACATCTGTTCCATCGCACCTGCAATACCAATAAAAATAACCGCAACGCCCGTAACTAGAAACAAGGTTTCCTGCATCTTTTCTTTCATTTTAGAACTAAAAGAGCAGCCAAATGTACCAGCTAACACAATTAAAGCAATATTAATGATTGTTCCGAGTCCTCGCATAGTTATCCTCTTCGGCTTAAAAAACTTACCAGTACTATTTTAGGCTTATAAACATGCACTGTAAATATCAAAACAATAAAACCACAATTATCTAGTCATTATCTTCTAGCATCTTCTTACAATATGCTTTCATTCCATCTTTCAAGATGTAATGACCAAGACCACTTTCATCCACATCTTCCATCGGTTCCATCCCATATCCGCCAATAACTGTCTTTACACCTGCTGGTGTCACTGCCTCCGCATAGGCAACCGATACATGATATCCCTCTTCTTCCTGTTCTACTAACCAGGAAGCGATTGCTTTTCCGATTTCTTTCATACAACCACTACCTTGGTATTCTTCTTTAATATTGGCAGTATAGATGTATAAGATATTTTCGCCTTTCTTCATACCAATATTTTTTAAGACCATAAAATCACCCGTCTCATAATATTTATGAAAATTATCTTTATCCACAAAAATTAATGTTTGATAACCAATTAGCTTTTCTTCATCATCCACCGCAAAAAATAATCCATCCTTTGAGTTTTCATACAATCTACGCAAATAAGATGTCGGCAAGTAACTTTCATCATCTGCTGGCCATACTTCATGATCCAAACGAATCATCTGTGAAAACAAGTCCTCATTGATTTCTTCATTCTTTATGATTTTCATGTATATCACCTCATGTGTACATTGTATAAGATAAACAATATTACTTCAAACAACCCCAATTCACACAAAATAAAAGACCCGATAATCGGGCCAACTATTAGTGCGGATAACAGGATTCGAACCTGCACGAGTCGCCTCACTGACACCTGAAATCAGCGTGTCTACCAGTTTCACCATATCCGCATCGCAATAGTAATTATACACAAGCTCACTTTAAATTGCACGAATTTATTTTGAACGCTTTATCCGTAAAAAAGCCTAATAAAGATACTATTGCAACGCCTATCACACTTGTCAAAAGCATAACTGGAAGTAGCTCTAAACGAAATGAAATTCCTAAGATACCCTGCGTGAAATAATAGGTAATCACAAAGAGGAAACTCATGATGAGTACAATCGTTAAACGATACTTTGTGGTCGGTTGATAGATACGATACAAAGTATAAAGATAGATTACACCTGTCACAAATACTAAGATTGCATTTGCATTTTGTAAAGGTAAGTCCATTGCTGTACGATAGGCCTTTGTAAAGACTACAACTAGCACAACTGTAATTGCGGATGGAAGTGCTCGTAAAAACGCATCCACCAAAAACCTACCTTTTAATCTTTCAAAGCTAGGCTCTAGTTGTAAAAATACTGTTGGAATTCCAACACAGATTGCACTGATCATTGTTAAGTGCACCGGCACAAATGGATATACGGTTTGAAATAGCGCAACATAAATCGTTAAGAAGAATGAGAATAACGTTTTAACCAAATACATTGACGATGCTCTAGAGATATTATTGATTACTCTTCTTCCTTCACATACAATAGAAGGAACAACATTAAAATCATTTTCTAATAAAACAATATCAGAAATATCTTTTGCAGCCGATGAACCTGCAAGCATAGCTATTGATACATCTGCTTGTCGTAATGCAGGGACGTCATTTACACCATCCCCCACCATGGCTACAACATGTTTACGCTGCAGCGCTATCAGTAGTTCTTTCTTTTGTTTTGGAAGCACTCTTCCAAAAACAGTATATTCTTCAACCACTTGATTATAATCAATTTCGCCAACAGACAAATCAATATACTTATCTGCATGTGGTACCCCTGCTTTTTGTGCGATTGAAGAAACTGTATTTGGATAATCACCAGAGATAATTTTGATAGTAACACCTTGTTTAGAAAGATAGTCTAGTGTTTCATTTACATTTGGTCGCATCACATCACGGATATATGCCAAGCCTACTAATTCTTTCTGATTGTCCTCTTTTGCAAGTGCTATCGCAATCGTACGCAGTTCTCCTTTAGAAACCGTATCGTGATATGTCTGATAGACTGCATCTTCTTTATCAAAGATAAACTCAAAGGCACCAACATATAGAGTTCCGATATTATGCAAAGAAGCACTTGTATATTTGCGCTCACTTGCAAATGGTTGAAAATCATCTACTTGGATTTTTGTATCACTCTTGAAATAATCAAGCAGAGCTTTTGCAGTAGGGTTTGGATGCTTTTCCATCTCTAAGTATGCATGCATATAGGCATGTAGATTCAACTCAGAAACATCACCGACAATCTCAATATGATCAACCTGCATATCTCCTTGTGTTAGTGTTCCTGTTTTATCAAGACATACCACATCAACTCTTGCAAGACCTTCTACTGAGTATAGTTCCTGCACAAGCGCCTTTAATTTTAATAAACGCATGGTAGAAACCGCTAAGGCAACGCTTGTCAGTACGACTAAACCTTCTGGAATCATACCGATGATTGCAGCTGATGTATTTAATACGATAGCCGAATACCCTACCCCTTTTACTCCCATTTGCATTATCACAAGTATCAATGCGACTGGAATAATTAGGACGGAAACAATCTTAATCAGTTTCTGCAAATCTCTCTGTAATGCACTCTTCTGAAACCCAGATATCTTAGCGCCTTCCATAATCTTTTCAGATTGACGGTCGTGTCCTACTTTAGTTACAGATACTTCCGCATCTCCACTTAGCACGATTGTTCCACTATAAACAGCATCTCCAACTTTTTTATAAACTGTATCAGATTCCCCAGTCAAAAGACTCTCATTAATTTCTAAGCTACCTTCAGTAATTACACCATCAATTGGTATCTGAATCCCTGCTTGTAAACCTAATACATCATCTTGTACGATCTCATCAACAGAAATTTCAATCCATGCATCATTACGATAAGCATTTACTTTCGTGGTTGTGAGAATCCTTATCTGATCCAATAATTTTTTTGCGCGTATCTCTTGAACCATACCGATGAGTGCGTTTGTTATGACTGCACCCATAAACATCGTATTTTGATATTTACCGGTCGTAAATACAAATATGAAAAGTATGAAATTTAAAAGATTAAAATATGTAAAAATATTTTCTTTGATGATATTTATTGTCGATTTTGATAATTTCTTTGATTCGCCATTCACTTTATTCTCTTGAATACGCTGGTTTATTTCATTTGTAGTTAGTCCTTTTTTTTGCATTACTTCTGCGCGATGATTTCCGCAAGTCTAATCTTACCTTCTGCGAAGGTAAAATCATCATAATCATGTACTAACTTTTTAGCAAAGTCACACATGAACGCCATACTGTTCTTCACATCAACACCAGCTAATTGTGCAAGAACGAATACAGCTGCCTGTAATTCGATATCAGATACATGCTCGCATGGTAACATAAACTTCTCATCACCATAAGAGTATATGCCTTCATCATTCTTAAAGATCATAACATCCGAACCCGTCATCGTATGTAAGTATTCTGCCGTCAGTTTGAAATCATGATACTTTTCACTAGAGAGATAATACGCATCTGTTTCAGATAATAATAGTGTTGGATTCAATGAACAAAGTGCACGGAAAACGTCCTCATCCATCTGATCACCAAATTCACCTGGCACAAAATAGATAGGTTTTTCTAAATCATCTAAGGTATTCAATAAATCAATAACACCTTCTCCGCTTAGCATTTCTCCATAGAGTAATACCGCATGAATATCATCTTTCTCTAATGTCTGTACAAATGACACATCAAAGTTATATTCACCACCAGGAACACTAAAATAAGTTTGATTCCCTGCTTCATCAACCATGTGATACGTACAGCCATTTACCAGCTCTGTTCTTACATTGATTGGTAATTTACGTGCCACCATCTCTGCCTCTACAGTTTCGCCATAAATTCCAGTACCAATTGGTGCGTATAATTCATACGGAAAATCAAAATGTTGAAATACATCAGCAGCTTTAAAACCCGTACCACTGATAATTTGTTCTTGTCTTATAACGTTAAACTCTTCATTTCCTTGCGGAAGTTTATCTACATGTGAAACAAAGTCTACATGTGCTGAACCTATAATTAATATCTTTTTCATATGTTCAGTATATCAAAATTTTCTTTTGAAATTAAATTTAGAATAATCTATTCTATACTTTGCTATTATAAATAACACATCCTGACGCGCTTTAAGTTTTTACTTTTTATAAAAAAAGTAAAAAAGCATTACATCATCCAATTTCAACAGCAAAATTCTTAGAATTACAAATTATAGTTTAAACGTATTCAACTAAGCAAAATATTGTCATGAATTTCTTAACTTCAACTTATAATGCAGCTATGTAAATATATACTGTTAATGTTAGTATTATTTTTATATAGTTGTTTCAAATTTTCGCAATCCAAATAAAATTAAAATAAATCATAAGGGTTAAATGTAAATGATTTCATTATATATCCAAAGAAAAAACCTGTATTTCTACAGGTTTTTCAGGTGGCTCCAGCCAGAATCGAACTGGCGACACAAGGATTTTCAGTCCTTTGCTCTACCGACTGAGCTACAGAGCCAATGGTTGCGAGGGAAGGATTTGAACCAACGACCTCCGGGTTATGGGCCCGACGAGCTACCAGGCTGCTCTACCTCGCGATGTGTTGTTCCGAAGAACATAATTTAAATGGCGGAGGAACTGGGATTCGAACCCAGGCGCCGATTTCTCGACCTACCGGTTTTCAAGACCGGACCCTTCAACCACTTGGGTATTCCTCCGTTTTAGTGGACCCTGAAGGACTCGAACCTTCGACCAGTCGGTTATGAGCCGACAGCTCTGACCAACTGAGCTAAGGGTCCGAGATGTTTCTTGCAAGATGCATGTTACATCTCGTTCTTAAATAGTAATGGTAGCGAGGGTGAGACTCGAACTCACGACCTACCGGGTATGAACCGATTGCTCTAGCCAACTAAGCTACCTCGCCATCATGGTCGGGATGACAGGATTCGAACCTGCGACCCCTTGATCCCAAATCAAGTACACTACCAAGCTGTGCTACATCCCGAATGGCGCGCCGAGCAGGAGTCGAACCCGCAACCTTTTGATTCGTAGTCAAATGCTCTATCCAGTTGAGCTATCGGCGCAATACACATTAAAATTAGTGCTATATAAATATAGCAAGAAAATATCTGTTTGGCAAGGTAAAAATGAAATAATTTTACAAAAGAGACTTCCCCCACAGAAGAAGTCTCTTTTATCGATTTATCCCCAGATTAGCCAAGTTACGATATAACCAGAAAATACTGCAATTAGTGTAAATGGAATACCAATGCGGAAGAAGTCTTTGGAAGAAACTTTATATCCTTCTTTATTTAAGATGCCAATTGCCGCAATATTTGCACTCGCACCAACCGGTGTTAAATTACCACCAAGGGTTGCACCAATTAATAATCCAAAGTATAGAACATATGGTTCTACACCCATTGAGTTTGCAATGCCCTGCACCACTGGTAACATTGTCGCAACATATGGAATGTTATCCACAAAAGCAGAAATAATGACTGATACAAATACAATCATCGTGTACATCACAAATACAGAACTACCACCTACTTTTACAAAGAGTTCTGCTATTGCATCAATTACACCAGCCTCTGTAATACCTGCAATTACTGTAAATAAACCAATTAATAGAAGTAGTGTATTAAAATCAATTGCTTGAATTGCACGCTTTACAACATCAGTTGACTTCTCACGGATTGCTCTATAGATAATTCCAATCACTGCATATCCCATACAGATAAATCCATTTGTAAGTTGTGGTTTATTTTCAAACTGAGAAGCGATAATCAATGTTACAATCACACCAATCATCAATAATGAAGGCACAAAGTCCGTTACCTTTGTAGTAATTTCTTCATGAACTGGATCTTTTGATTTTCTAAATAAGAATAACAATACCGGAATTGTCATTATGGCACCAACTTCTACCGATAACGCAATACCAGGTTTTCCCATGAATACAAAGAAATCATTGAAACTCATATTTGCATATCCACCTAGAAGAATACTTGTTGTATCCCCCACCAGTGTCGCAGCCCCCTGTAAATTACTTGAAACCGCAATTGCAATCAACACAGGAACAGGATTTGTTTTCAATTTCTTTGATACCGCAAGTCCAACAGGTGCGACCATCAATACTGTCGCAACATTATCTACAAATGCAGAAATGACTCCTGCAAAAAGGCTCAACACCACTACAGCCCATTTAATATTTGGAACAGCTTTTAATAATCCTTCTGCCATTAATGCAGGCATTTGACTTTCAATGAATAACTGTACAACCATCATCGTACCAGCCAACATCAGAATAATATTCCAATCCACAGCACCGATGACATTTCCTAAAGGCAAGATTCCTAATAGAATAAATACCCCAGCCGCAATTAGTGCAACATATGGACGTTTTTCAGGAAGTGCCAATAAGAATATATACATGACAATAAACAATGCTAAAGCAAGTATCATAGTTTCCTCCAAACAAGTAAGTGAATTATAACAGAAACAAACGAAAATCAAAGTATTCTTGCATTTAAAAATTATATACTTTCATGTAAGATTGAATCATGAAAATTACTTTAAACGATAAAATCAATCAATTCCTTAATCGCTGTCTTGCAAATATCACCAGTGATATAAAAAATGATTTTGTAGGAATGCACATTACAAAGAAAAATGAGAAGAAAGTCATTAAAATGCTAGCAGATGCTGGTATCCCAGAATTTCAAGACTCCAATAACTGCCCTTCTCTTTTCCTATCTGTTGATGAGTGGGAGAATAATCCATACCATAAAAATATTCATTTAGATTGGATTAAAGATTCTCATTTTACTTTCGAAAAAGGAAAGATTGCAGGCTTCGAATTATTTAATTCTGATGTAATCCAAAAAGATCCAAATCGAGAATTAAATGATTGGATGAAATTACGTGCAATGGACCGTAATTTTGATGCTCTCTATCTATACCAAGATGATATGGACTGGATGTTTGATGCACCAAGTGAAGCCAATACCAATGATATTCCTGCACAAAGAGCACATGGCAAAGTACTTACCTTTGGTTTAGGCATCGGTTATTTCCTATATATGGCAATTCAAAATCCAAATGTAGAAGAAGTCACTGTCATTGAACGTTCAAAAGAAGTTATCGCAATGTTTAGAAATTTTATTCTCCCTCAATTCGAAACAACAAAGCCAATTCATCTCATTGAGGGTGATGCATTTGATTACTTCAAGCAAGATTATCTTTCAAACTTCGATTATATCTATACAGATATTTGGCAATCATCACAGGATGGCTTACCACTGATTACAGAACTATTAGAACAATGTTATCTACCAAAAGAAAAAGCAGACTTCTGGATTGAAGATTCTTGTCTTGAGGTTATTTGGACATTAATCTTCTTATACTTTGAAGCTCTAGCACGTAATAAAGAGTTGGAAGTTAATCCATACTATCAATCCTACATCGAAAAGATTGCTCTTTACTTCGAGCAAATTGATGAGACAGTCTCTGATGTAGAAACGCTAAAAACATTCATGTATGATACAAATATCTCTCGTCGTATCCTATCAATAAAACTGGATTGATCTTCACTAGACCAACCCAGTTTTTATTTAAATTAACAATGGCAAGAATATATTTGCGAGTCCTAGGAAGATAAAGAATCCCAATACATCTGTCGCAGTTGTCACAAAGATAGAAGAAGATACCGCTGGATCTGCACCAAACTTATCCAAGATAACAGGAACTAAGAATCCAAAGATGCCAGCTACTACTAGGTTACCAATCATCGCAATCACTGTAATAACACCCAGGAATACGTTATGGTAAAGAATCATTACAATAATTGCTGTAATCAAACCATTCACTGTACCATTAATAACCCCAAGGAAAATTTCCTTTACAAAAGATTTCCAATCTCTCTTGAAATCAACTTTGTCTGTCGCAATCTGACGAACTAGGATTGACTGTGTTTGAGAACCAGCGTTACCACCCATACCAGAGATAATTGTCATAATAGAACTCAGCGCAACAACCTGAGCAATGGTACCTTCAAATACTTTTACGGTAAAAGAAGCCATGAACGCTGTAATTAAGTTAATTAATAGCCAAGGTAAACGTAACTTGATGGATTGTAGTAGTGTTGTATCTAAACTTTCTTCCTTGGATACACCACCCATTTCTAAGATATCTTCGTTATACTCTTCGACGATAACATCGATAATATCATCGACAGTAACGATACCAAGGATTGCCATGCGTTGATTTACAACTGGAATCGCTTTTAAGTCATACTTAGATACAAGTTTCGCAACTTCTTCCTGGTCCATCTCTGGTCCTACACTAATAAAGTTTTCCTTTGTGATATCTGCTATCAACATATCCTTATTGGAAGATAAAATATCACGTAAATCCGCTGTACCAATCAACTGCCCTCGTGCGTTAACAACAAAGATTGTTTCAATAACTTCTATCTTAGGACCAATCTCACGAATCTTCTCTAGTCCTTCGATTACTTTCAAATCTTCCCTAATTGCGATGTAGGCAGTCGTCATAATACCACCAGCCGTATCTGCAGGATATTCCAACAGATTTGTTATTTCTGTACGATCTTTATCCTTCATCAGATTTACAATTGTTTTACGTCTGCCAATTGTTAAATCTCCGATAATGTCGACGATATCATCCTGTGCCATACAACTAAAGATTTCAAGAAGTTCATTGTTAGAAAGTGCATATGTAAAGCGAACTCGAAGATCATCATCTGCTTGTTCTAACACGGAGGCAATATCCTCTGAAGATAAAATACTACACATTTTCCATAGTTCTTCATCACCAAGATATTCAGCAGCTTGTGCTACATCAATTGGATTATTTTCTTTGATATATTCAGAAAGTTCTGCAGCCTCACTAGCTTCAATCATATGACGCAGTCTTTCTTCATTCATATTTTCTTTTAGTATTTCTTCAGACATCTCTTTGCCCCCTTAGCATAATAACTGTATAGTCTTATGCCAAGAATTTCAATTCATTTCATCCTTTGAATTCCACAAATTTTTATATCAGAATCTATTCTGCATCTACAATAATTATCTCAAACTCTAACGCTGGCATGCATTCCCTTAAATCATGTTCAATACGATGTAGTGCTTCTACTCTATCTTCAACTGGCGTATTTCCATTTCCTTGGATAATGAAGATAGCATTCTTTGTTGTATCATCAAATTTATAGTTTTCACCATCTCGAACACCCATCCAAGCTAAGATACCTTGACTATCACGATATAGATAATCTGTCTCAGCAACATGTTTTGGAGTTGAACAAATCGGTAAGAATGTATCTTCTTTTTGACTAACAGTAAACAAAAGTGGTTCTTGAATCTTATCTAAATCATGACCACCAATCGCTAAGAAAGACTTTAGTGTCTCAACATTATAGATATCAACGATACTATTGATATGAGGCATAGAGCCACGGTGTTGAATATTGCGAATAAATGCTGGAATAGTTGGTGGATTCTTCTTGATACTTCTACCTGCCTTCTGCATTAGTTCAATATAGCCCTGAATAAATGGATGTTGCAGTACTTCGTCAATGTTACACTGCAGTGCCCACTCTTCCACATCTTTTTGTTTTTGTAAAAATGCTGGTGTTAATTCTGCGTTTGGATCAACATTCTTAGCGATACCAATTACAACATGTTTTACGCCAAGAGCTTCCAAACTTTTATCTAAGATTATCTTCATATAGCACCTCACTATTACTAGCATTATACCATCTACGTATTAAAATTTTTGCTTTAAAATGAATCATTTTCCATTGTATATTCCCTAATCTTTACTGCTAGTAAGATAACTCTTTTCGAAGAATATGCATCTAGACAAGTCTGTATCGTCACAAAGTCATCGTTATATTTTGGCTTTAAATCTGTATCATAGATAAGTGCGACTCTTTTCGCATCTGCTATCCATTCATAGAACTTATCAGCAGAAGTAAAATCCTTCTGCTGATAATTCCAATCTAATTCCTTATTTTTTACTGTAATCAAGAATACTCTATATTCCTCTACTTTATCTTGCATGCATAAGTAAAAGGTTTGGTATTCGTAAAATAATTTCTTATCTGTTAATTCAGATAGTTTAGTAAACACTACATTTTCAGCACCATAACCCACATGATGTCCATAAATAATTTTATTTTTTGATTTTGTTTCAAAAATCATTGGTGTACCACACATAGATGGTTGTCCATCAAAATTCTTATAAAGATATTCTTTTCCACCCGCATCAATCACTATCGGCTGTGATACGATATCTCCTTGCCAATACATCCATGCCCAAAAATCTGGATTCTGTTTCTTTAGGTTATCCCATGCATGCGTGTTAAATTGAATTTCATCATTTTTATTTTGAAGCTGTAGTTTCTCTGTAAGGTTTAAAATCTTCTCTTGTTCATCTTCCAATAATTTCCACTTTCTTGCATAGATACATGCACCGAATACCACAATCAGTAAACATAAAGAGAGTTTAATCTTCACTATCATCTATCTTATCTACGTTTACATCTTGTTGAGAAGAAAGTCCATGCAATGCCAATGATTCCACCAACAATACAGAACCACACACCAAAGGGAATCCCTACACCTGTTGGAATATCTTTCTCTTTCTCATCCGCAACTATTAATTCTATGGGTTTATCAGGATTGAAGTTTAGGCTAGAAAGGTGTTTAATTTCATATTTTTCGACAGAAATTTCATAGCCTTTTGGTGCTTCTGTTTCCAGAACATACAATCCATTTACATCATACGGTACCGCAAATTCCAAAAATCCATATTTATCCGTTAAACCAACCGTACTTCTTCCATAAATATCCATTGCGATTGAACTATCAGAGCGGTAGAGTGTAAATTCCGTATTTTCAAGTACTGTTTCATAATCTTCTGCGTCCACCTTCTTAACACGAATATAGATTTTCTTCTTACGGTCAACCGCTTGAATTAGTTGTGGTTTCTCCTTTGTGCCTGTTGCGGTAAAGATAATATTTTGATCCATTAATTCATATCCAAATGGTGCTTCCACTTCATGCAGGATATAGGTACTACCACCTTTTACATACTTTCCAATGTCATAGGTCTCTTGTTCTGTTGTCGTAAAACGATGAACCAATTTCGGATTTTGATTCTCATCTAATACAGGTACATATTCCTGATTTTCATTCAGTCTTGCTTCATATATTTCAAGGGTAGCCCCTGCGACCGTTCTGCCATCTTCATCTACTTTTTTAAGAGATATATCAACGGTTAAATCAATCATTTGAATCTTGATAGGATCTGATGTTGTTGGATTATATTTTGGAACTGTAAACTGAATCGTTGATGCACGGTGTACACCATTAATAATTTCCACTTCTTCTAATTCATATTGCTGACCTGCATGCAGGTTATTTAGATGGAATCCTTCCTCGGTTGAAATACCATCATTAGGAAGTGGAACCAGTTCTCCAGTTGAAAGATTCTTTAATTGTAAACGAACACCACTAACTGCTTTGCCTTCTTCATTTACTTTCTCAATGAGATATTCAACAGGCTTATCTATCATTTCTACTGCTAGTACTGACCCATCTTCATTCACCGTAAATGTGATATCATCCGCATAATAGTATCCATCTACAGTCATCTCCTCATGTAGGGTATATTTTTTCCCTGCAGTTAAGCCTGCAATCTTATGTGATACTTGATAAATAGATACCCATTCATCAATCACTGTATTTTCTTCGTCAATCACTTGTAATTTTGCACCAGGTGTTTCTGGACTACCTGTAATCATCGTCTTTGTGATTTCTGTCTTTGTAATTTCATTTGTAATTGCAAGTTTGCGATGAATTGTAGCTGTCACATCATCTTCTGCATTAAATTCAACAGGGTATGTCGTTTCATTTAATACAAGTCCATCTAGTGTCTGAATTTCCTGTACAACATATTTTCCTAAAGGAATATGTTCGACGAATGCATAACCATCTTCATCTGTAGTAAATTCTGTATATGTTTGTCCTTTTGGTAATATCACATTTCCATGGATTGGTTCAATGATATCTTCTTCCGCAACCAATCTAAAAATGATTCCAGCAAGACTCTTTTCTGTCACCAAATTACGATCACTTTGATATTCTTCTACCCGTTTTTGTAATTCAAGCTGTCCATAGATACGATTATTTTTTACTTCGACTGTAATGTATTGGTTATTATCCTCATCAACATTTACAACATTCTCCTGTTTCAATGTAAATGGAATCTCTTGCAGCTGTCGTGTAAATCCATTAGGACTATTAATTTCTTCAATCGTATAACTTCCTGGTGCTAGCTTGAGTGGAGTTGTAATTGTTCCACCCTGTTGCGCAATGCAGAATGTACCTTCAGGGTATTTTATATCTTCTTTTGTACTTGTTTGGAATGTATCATAGCTATGTTCACCAACACGCTGAACAATATAGTTTCCATTTGCATCTTTGATTTTAAAACCAGCAGAATGGAAATCAATGATTTCGTTTGTCTCAGCATCTTTCTTTGCAAGACGCAAATAATATTCTTTCGAAATATTACTAATTTCATACTTTATTTCCGGTTGATTTTCACGGGAAACTTCAAATATGAAGTCCTCTTTCAATAGTTCAATTTCATTATCGCCTGCACCAGTTTGTCTTACGGTATATTTCCCATATGCAAGTTCTCCAGATTTTGCGATTCCTTCTTCATCTGTGGTAATTACTGCATATTCTTTTGGTGTAAACTCTGATAAGTGTTGATAGGCTTCTTCAAAGCTACCAAAGCGATCAATATGCTTCTGTAATATTGCGGTAAATGTAGCACCTTGTTCATTTGTCGCTAGTGCTGACTGATGTTTATCAACAAATAATTTATGGATACTAAATTTACCTACAATTACATCATCTTTTACATCAAGTGAAATATGATTAGTATCAATAGGCAATTGATTGAATATAACTGTTTTCTTTTCTGTGTCTAGTTTATATCCCTTAGGTGCTGTAATTTCTTTTACAGAATATTGATGTGAATAATAAAGACCATCAATTGTATTCGAAATACCACTTTCATCAATATAAAACATACCAATTGTAGATTGTGTTGTTTCATCAAATAGTTCATAACTAGTTTGTGCAAAAGATTCTGCGGCACCTTGTGGTTGTTGAAGGTTTGTATCTGCGTCATGCTTGATTAAGTTAAGGCTTGTCCCTACTGCATGTAAGTTAATTTCTGCACTATCTACATGTAATTTACCTGCCTTGATAACATCTTGATTAATCGAAGAACGATAGATAATCTGATTTTCTCCACCTTCATCGTTGCGAGATAGTAGTTTATTAATAAATCGAATCTTAGCATGTTGTCCCATCGCAACTTTTACATAAAACTCATTCCCCACAACGGCAGAAACAGGATTACCATTAACATCTACAAGTGTTCCATTTTCAATCACTACATTAAAGTTTTCAAGATTTCCATTTGTATTCACAACACGAATAGGAATATTACCATCAACTTCCCCAGTAAAGAAACTGCCTTCCTTTACGTTGTGGTTATATTCTATAACCTGTAGATTTGGCATTGTACGTAATTGTTCTACAAGTGATCGTATTTCATTTTTCTTTTGTGTTGTATCGATTGTTGCGCGCGTAATATTTGTCGTACCTAAATATTCCCAAATCAAATCTTGTGCTGCCAAATATCGCTCGTCTGTCCTTTCGCCATCAAACCCATAACCAAAAAATGCATATGCAAGCATGATATTTTGGTCAAGTTCGGACATCTTCGTCCACCCTGGATCTTCACCAACGTAACCGATTGGGTGATAGATTTCCGGTATTTTAGGCTGTATACAATATGCAGGTATTCCATCTGCACGTAAGAAATGCGACTCTGGCGTATCATAGACAATCCCATCCACATAATAGACTTGTCTACCAGGTACATTTTTACAAGTGATTGTTGTACTTCCTGCGTAAACATGCATGTGTGGCATCAGTGTAAACACCATGAATACTGACATGATACGCAAAATCAAATTTTGAATTTGTTTTTTGATCTTTTCTATCTTCATATGAGTTCCTCCCTACTCACTTATTTATAGAAAAAAAGTTGGTACATTCCTGTGCCAACTTTATGCCAATCTAAAATTCCTCATATTCAACCGAGATAATATCATCAAACTGTATTGTAGTACGGTCCTTAAAAATAATCTTTTTCTCAATATCATCAATACGATGCAAGTGTTTCTCAACTGTTTGGTAACTACCACCATTCTTCTTTAAATCATGCAAGAAATACATAACTTTAATCATTGGCTTTTCTTTTTCATGTTCATGTAGAATCTCAAGTTGATTCTTTAATTCCTCCATCTCTGTTTCAGATAGTTCTATTCTTCTTTGCGTAATTCTTGAAGATTCTCGAATCAATTCTTCATACCCTGTGAGTGCCGAAAATGGCATAAACTGAGCTGCTCTTTCTGAGATGGACATCTTACGATGTACCTTAGACACTGGAGGCTCTAGATACAGCATATCTTTGTACTTTTCATTCATGCCTTATGACCTCCAATCTGATTATTTCGTTCTATAGCTGTAGCACCTTCTTCTAAATCTCTACCCTTCAATAGTTTATTCTTCCCATACTTGCGTTTAATAGATAGGATTGCTTGTTGTAGTTGATGGTCCCTGGTCTCATCTACCTTCGTTATTTCTTCATCCTCTATTGGTGATGCGAATAAATCTAATTGCATCGCTTCTGTACGCTTCTTGGCATCTTCCTCACTGATGATACTCATAAATGTGATTGTTATCTTACGCACTAATAGTCTCGCATCTACAATCTTATCAAATAGCCGTTCCACAGCTTCCAAAATCTCCTTAGAGAATGATGTATGATGTGACAAATTCACTGTACCATTCGTCGGTTTTGGGACTTCTCTACCATACCAATCGAATGCCGTTTTAATATCCATCGATAATTCATAATCCTTTAAACTTTCCGCATCATAACTAATGTATAGACCAACTTGTTTGGTGGTCATCTTCTTGGCAACTAAATCTAAAACCAACTGTTCTGTCATTTCTTTTGCGACTAGTTTTGCTTTCGAAAACGTATATCCAGACATCAATACTTGTCCAGAGCTGAAACTATGATTACTTGGCTGATAATGCTTAATTGCATGCATGGTACAAGTTTCACATCCCCATGCATGATCGATTAGTAATTCCGCATTTACTCCAAATAGTTTATATAACAATTCTTCATTTAAATATTCGCTTTCCTTACCAATCGAACATCTTGCGATATCACCCATGGTATACATACCATGTTGTGCAAGCTTACGAGCATAACCTCTACCCACTCGCCAAAAATCAGTTAATGGTTGATGGTCCCACAAAAGCTTTCGATATTTGATTTCATCTAGTTCACCGATACGAACACCATATTGATCTGCCGGAAGATGTTTTGCGATGATATCCATCGCGATTTTCGCAAGATATAAGTTTGTGCCAATGCCAGCAGTTGCAGTAATCCCCGTCTCTTCATAAACAGCCGATAACATCGTTCTCGCTAGTTCCTCTGCTGTCTTATGATATGTACGCAAATATCCCGTCACATCCATCATCACTTCATCAATCGAATATACATGGATATCCTCAGCAGCAATATAACGCAAATAAATATTATAAATATTGGCACTATATTCAAGATATTTTGCCATACGCGGTTGGGCGATGATATATGTTAATTTATATTCAGGATGCCTTTCTAAAATATCTTGATTCCATTCCTCTTTTACAAATCGTTTCCCATGTATCTTACTTTGCCGTTCATGATTTATTTCCTTAACCTTCTGTTCCACTTCAAAGAGCCTAGGTCTACCCGATACACCTAGTTTTTTTAGTGAAGGTGATACCGCAAGACAGATAGTCTTATTCGTACGTGAAGTATCAGCTACTACTAGATTTGTTGTAAGTGGATTTAAATTTCGATCCTGACACTCTACAGATGCGTAGAATGACTTTAAATCAATCGCAATGTATGTTCTTCTTTCACTCATAAATTCATCTCTGTAGATACTATTATAGCGTAATAAAAAGACAAGTTTTACTTGCCTTAGCATCCAGTTCCATCAATATTGCAAGACTGTCCAGATTTTACTACACCTGTCTTTGAAATTTTTTCTTCCTTTAACCACTCTTCGTAGTCAAAACGAATCGTACCATCTTCTAGTACAAGTGTTGGAATACCGATATATCCCTCTTTTTTCACCTCATCATACGCTTCAGAATGATCACGTAAAGCTAAGAATTGTTTCAAACCTCGAATAGATCCTGTAATATCTACATATTCAAAGGGAATGTGATTCTTTTCTAATATTTCTTTACATGCAACACAATCTGGACAATGTGGACTACCAAAAACCTTTAACATAACAAACCTCCTGTTTTATTCATTGTAACCCATAATATCTCTACCACCAAAAATAATGACTTCAAAAAAATAACTACATTGTAATACTAGTACTAACACACTAGTTATCCTCTTTTATAACGTAAAAAAACGAATTTTCATTACAAGCGTAATTACTCATTCGTCTTCAAAATATTTTTACTTAATGTTCTTGCGATATTCAGCTAATTCAGCTTCATTTGCCCATACAAAGTGTCCAGGCTTAATTTCATGGAATGCTGGTTTATCTTCATCATAATGATGGCTATCCAATGAATATGGTTTAACAACCTTAGCCTTTTCAATTTGTGGATCAGGAATAGGAACTGCTCCTAATAATGACTGAGTATATGGGTGTAATGGATTGAGGAACAATTCATTTGTTTCTGCAAGTTCCACAATTCTACCTAAGTGAATAACTGCAATACGATCAGAGATAAAGCGTACAACAGATAAGTCATGTGCAATGAAGATACATGTTAGTCCACGCTCTCTCTGTAATCTCTTTAATAAGTTCAATACCTGAGCACGAATCGATACGTCAAGCGCTGAAATAGGCTCATCCGCAATCAATAAGTCAGGCTTCATGATAATCGCTCTAGCGATACCAATACGTTGACGCTGTCCACCAGAGAACTCATGAGGATAACGAGACATATGTTCTTCCAAAAGACCTACTTCATTTAACGCTGAAACAACCTGATCATAGCGATCTGCTTCATCCTTATATAACTTAAAGTTAACAAGACCCTCAGAAACGATATAATCAACTGTTGCACGTTCATTTAAAGAAGCAGCAGGATCTTGAAAGACCATCTGAATCTTACGAATAACTTCCTTATCAAGTTCACGAGAAATCTTTCCAGAAATACGCTTTCCTTCAAACAAGACTTCACCATTACTAATTGGATTAATACGGTTAATTGCACGAGCAATTGTTGTCTTACCTGAACCAGACTCACCTACAAGGGAGAATGTTTCTCCTCTGTATACTTGGAAGTTGGCATCATGTACAGCCACAAACTTATTTTTACCATTGGTGAAAGTTACTTCAAGGTTTTTAACTTCGACTAGTACTTCTTTTTCGTTGTTATCCATGATATGTACCTCCTTCACCTAATGTCTTCAATAATCTTTCATGTAAGTTACGAATTACTTCAGGCTTTTCAACCTTTGGCGCACGTGGGTCTAATAACCATGTCTTAGCTAGATGTGTATTACTTACCGCAAACATTGGAGGTTCTTCCTCGAAGTCAATTTTCATCGCATAAGGATTACGTGGCGCAAATGCGTCACCTACCACCTGCTCAAATAAACTTGGTGGAGTACCTGTGATTGCATATAGGTCCTGACCCTTAATACCTAACTGAGGCATAGAACTTAATAATGCCCATGTGTATGGATGCTTAGGATCATAGAACACTTCTTCTACTGTTCCATATTCAACAATCTGACCTGCATACATAACTGCAACCTTATCTGCTACATTCGCAACAACACCAAGGTCATGCGTAATATAAACAGTTGTAAAGTGATACTCTTCCTGCAAGTCTTTGATTAACTTGATAATCTGTGCCTGAATTGTAACGTCTAACGCAGTTGTTGGCTCATCGCAAATCAAGATACGAGGACGGCAAGCTAGCGCAATCGCAATAACGATACGCTGACGCATACCACCAGAATACATGAATGGATATTCATCAAAACGGTTTTCTGCGTTGTTGATACCTACACGCTTCATTAAATCAACCGCGATCTTACGAGCTTCAATCAAATCAACACCTTGGTGTTTTACAATAACCTCAGTAATCTGAGAACCAATCGTACGAATTGGGTTTAAGGAAGTCATCGGGTCCTGGAAGATTGTTGCAATCTTCTTACCACGAATTTGTTCCCAGTCTTTATCGGAAGTATTTTCTAATAAATTTCTTCCTTCAAAAATAATCTTACCCTGTGGGATATTACCATTCTTTTCTAACATACCTGTAAATGTTTTTGTAAATACAGATTTACCAGAGCCAGATTCACCTACAATTGCAAGTGTTTCACCATCATATAAATCTAATGAAACATTACGTATCGCAGTTAATACACGGTCACGAACAGTAAATTCAACAATAATATCACGTGCAGATAATACTGCCTCTTTGTCTGAGTTTTCAAAGGTGATATCTAAGTTTGTAGCTAATGTTTCTTCTGCCATGATACCCTCCTTTACATATGTGTCTTTGGATCAGATGCATCTGCCAAAGTCTGTCCGACAATATAGAGTGAAATTGAGATAACTGCTGCTACAGCTACTGGAATCCAGAACAAATATGGGGTGGAAACCATGTCTGATGAGTTAGCTGAAATAAGTCTACCCAAAGAAACATCTTTTGCTGTTAAACCAATTCCTAAGTAAGACAAGAATACCTCATAGGAAATAAAGCTTGGAACATCTCTAGAAATCGATGTTACAATAATCGGAATCATAAATGGTAATACGTTATGTTGAATAATCTTAGCTGTAGGTGTACCTAAGCATCTTGAAGCTAAGTTATATTCACGGTCACGAATCATCATAACCTGAATACGAATACTATAGGCCATACCTAACCAAGAAGTAATACATAAGCAGAATACCAACTGCCAGAATCCAGGTCCTAATACATAGGACAAGATAATAACTACTAATGTAAATGGAACGTTTGCGATGATGTTGTAAACTTCAATCATGATAACGTCCATCTTACGTGAATAACCCCAGAACGCACCTACAATAACACCAATCACATTTGTAATAAATGTAGCGATAATTGCAAGGCTTAATGAAGTTCTAGCACCTGCCCAAACTTCATCAAAGAATGAATCACCTACATTGTTTGTACCAAACCAGTATTGGAAACTTGGTGGAAGATGACGATGTGATATGTCATTGATATATTCTTGAACGGTCGGATCGTACCCACTAATCAACGGTAAAATATAAGATAAGAATAAAGTTACTAGTGTTAGTACTAAGAAGAAGATAGCCACCTTACTACTAAAGAACTTTCTAAATACACTCTTCCAATAAGAATATTTGGGACTATTAATTCTCTCTGATGCAAAGTCGTCTAATGCGACAAAAGTAAATCTTTCATCTCTGATTTCTGACATTATCTCGAATCTCCTTTTGCCTGTAACTGAATACGTGGATCAACAACTGTAACGAGTAAGTCACCTAATAACAAGGCAAAAATAGAAACAGCAGTGAAAATAAACGTTAGACCAATAACCATTGGGTTATTGTATGCCTTAATACTATCTGGCAACATCTTACCCATACCAGGAATCGCGAAAACAGTTTCTGTAATAACCGCACCAGAAATTGTCATAATAACAGCTGATGGGAAACCATTTACGAACGGAATAATTGCATTACGTAAAATATGTGTACGGAAAATCTCACTATTTGAAAGACCCTTAGCACGTGCAAACTTAACATAGTCAGAACTTGATTGGTCAACCATGTAACGTCTGATCCATAACATCTGTCCACCTGTACTTAATAAACCAAGGATTAAGATAGGCATAATATAGGAACGAACATCATGTGCACCATATACCGGGAACTTATCAGGCAGCCCAAGTGTCATACCAATTGATCTAACAAAATAAATAAATGCAAGTGAAGGAACAGCACTCATAATATTGATATAAACTGTACCAAGCTTATCTTGCCACTTACCCTTATTCGCAGCCATCACCATACCAGCTGGAATACCAAGTAGATAAGTAATCAATAAAGCAATTATACCTTGAATCGCAGATGTAGTTATCATTGATGGATCTTGTAAGTTAGATGCGCAATTTGCATAGTTATCATTAAACTTACCCTTATCAATTTTATCTAACAATTCTGAATATTTATACGTACATGAATGTAAATTTACTGCAGAAGAAGATGTCTTTCCGGTTTCAAAAGTTACTTCCTGGCTCTTTGCATTACCTTGTGTCTGCGTAATAACTGCAGTTACATCTACACCACTAAATGTTGGATAAGAAATACCAAAATTCAATCCAACAATATTTTGATGGATAAACGGGAAGCTTCCATCCATGTATACAAGATACTTATGCTCACAGCCCGCACACTTAATAGCAGGTAGACCATTATAGTCATTTTCAATATAGACTTTTCTTTCCATATTTTCGTTATGACCATCATACATTCTCCATGGATGATCTACTTCGATTAATCGACCAAACCAATTAATTACTAGTTCTGGAACAGAATAATCTTTATAGGCATAGTATTTACCATCTGAATATGTTTGTACTGTATATCCATCTGACTCATACTTCTTAACCTGTTCTTTTAATAAATCAGAACCAGTAACCATACATGCATCATAATCACTTGTGTTTGCACATAGATCCTTTTGTTCATCAAAACGGAGATAACCTAGGCTTTCCCAGGTGTTGTATTTGTATTTGATTTTATCATCCGCGCTCTTCAACTTTGAAAAAGTTGTATCAGTTGTAAAGATATTGTCGCGCGGTGTCAGCGTATAGACCAAAACCAATGCGATTGTAACAACCGCAAAAATCGAGAAGAACGATCTGATTACACGGCCTAAAATGTAACGCTTCATATAACTCACCCCTACCTTTTCATAGTAGTTATAATACCATATAAGACTACGTATTTCACTAAAATATAATTTTTTTCATAATTAATTTCATGTTAATTTTCATTTTCACATAATATGAATATTTATACATATGTATAAAAATACCCTATATCATCCATCTATCAAGAGAAAGAAAAGACAGATTCATAAATTAATGATATCTGTCTTTTAAATTGTTTATAAAACTTTACTTTGTAAAGATTCTAGGATTTATTTGCTAGCGGACTTAGCGCGTTCTGCTAACCAAGCTTCCTTAGCTTCATAGTAGTCCTTGTTTGTAACAATATCTTTTTGAACACGTCTTAGTTTGAACTTGCTACCACCTTGTCCGGCAATTGAGTATGGTCCTACGAAAGGAACACTTCTTGTAACTGTGTTTGCTACAGCTGTGCACTGTACACTGATAGCGAATGCATTTTCAATAATCCAAGCATCAGCCTTAGCATATGCTGCATAACGAGCATCTAAGTCATCAGTAATTGCATCAGCTTCTTCAAGTAACTTCTGGTAATCGAATAATCCAACAGCTTCCATAGCAGCCTTATCAGAATCCTGGTAGTTATCTGGATCAGATGTTCCATTTAGACCAACTGAAATTAACTGGTCACCATTTACTGGGCTGTAGATATTTAGGTAACTTCTTGGATCTAAGTAGTCTGGGTTCCAACCTACTGCTGTAGAGATATCCCAGTCAGATTCATTACCACTAGTTGCAAGGTATGTTGCTGCATAGTAAGCATCCTTGTCAATTGGCATTACATTGATTAAGATTTGTCCATTTGTAGCTTCTTCTACAGACTTCTTCAAAGAGTTAGCCTGGTTAACTGCAAATGACATTGTTGAAAGTGTTACTAAGTCTAGAGAAACAGGTAATGTTAATCCAGCTTCAGAAGCAGCCTTAGCAAGCAATTCCTTTGCCTTATCTGGGTTGTAGTATGGATCCTGTCCTTCAGAAAGGTCTAATGAACTACCGAATACATCTGTCTGTTCTGTAACAAGCTTAGCAACTGTCTTACCATAATCTTCGCCCTTGATTTGAACGAAAGTTGTAGGAACTAATTCATTACGTAATGAAGCCTTAGCAGCTGTTTCATCACCAACTCTTTGCTTCAAGTAAACTACTCTGTCGAATGCAGCCTGTAAAGCAAGACGGAAGTTCTTATTTAGGATAGCCTTATGTGTGTTTTCCTTTTCAGCATCTGTTGTCTTGTTTGTGTTGTTAAATGAACGACGGTTATAGTTGAATGACAATGAGAATGTACCACCATCTGTCATAGGAATATAAACGTTATCCTTGTACTTATCCATGTACTTATTGAATTCATCAGTTGACCATGTACCACGGATAGAAGCAGATGTATATGTACCAGCTTCAAAACCATTCATGATTGAGTGGTCATCAGAACCATCATCATATGTATAAGTTACCTTATTGATATATACGTGTTCTGCATCCCAGTAGTTCTGGTTCTTTGTGAATTCAACGATAGACTTAGCTGTGTTGTTTGTTAAGATGTAACCACCATTGTAAAGAATAGATGATGGATCAACAATTCCGAAATCACATGCATTTAAATCAGGGGAACCTAACTTACATCCGGAACCCTTTGAATTTAAGAAGTCTTCATTGATTGGGAATAAAATACCATAAGTTGTTAGAGAGTAGAAATAAGATGCTGGTTTTTCAAGAGTATACTTCAATGTATAATCATCAACAGCTTCTACACCAACCTGGTCAAATGGTACTTCACCAGCTTCGTATTCAGAGAAGTTCTTAATAAGACCCTCTACTAAGTATTTTGTACCAGACTTGAAGTCTGCTGCGTGTTGAAGACCAGTAACGAAGTCCTGTGCCTTTAATTCAGCATATTCTTCGCCTTCATTTGTTACCCATTTAACACCCTTACGAATCTTAAATGTCCATTCTGTCTTGTCATTGTTAGATTCATAAGACTCAGCAAGAGCAGGTACATAGTTACCGTACTTATCATTTTCTAATAAGCCGTCAACAAAGTTTGCTGTATTTTCGTTATCAACTGCCTTGTTGGAAACTGTGTAGTCTAAGCTCTGCATATCCAAAGAATAAGTACCTCTAAAGTCTTCGGATTGTGATGCAGTTGTCTGTCCACCTTTGCCATTGCAACCTGCAAGAGCTAAAACAGCGGCAAGAGAACCCAATAGTGCTTTTTTCATAAATTCCTCTTCCTCCTAATTTAAGAGAACTTCCTCTCTTAATATACCAGTAATATTACGCAAATCCTAAAATGATGTCAATAGTTTGTAAACGATTTTGAAAATATTTCCTGGTATTTTTTCTTTTATGAAAATATTTTCAAAAAGTATATTTTCTAAATTCATTACTTGTCTTTCACTTCCTTAAACCTATATCCTATTTCTATGATATAATTGTTCAGCGCTGGAGAAGTACCCAAGAGGCTGAAGGGGGCGGTTTCGAAAACCGCTAGACGTGAAAGCGTGCGGGGGTTCAAATCCCTTCTTCTCCGCCATTAAAAAAGCCTGTCATTTTTGAAGTGACTAGGCTTTTTATTATGCGACTTCTTCTAATAATGACGCCCATCTTTCTTCTAGATGTGCTAACTCATTATGTATATCATCAATATCTTGATCTAAATCATTCATCTTTTGATAATCTTGATAATATTCTGGTTCAAAGCGAAGTTCACGCATCTCTTCTAACTCCGCTTCTTTTTCTGTAATCAACCGTTCAAGTTTCGCAATCTCACGACGACGTGCTTCTGGTGAGAGTGCCCTCTTCACTTCTTTTTTAGGAGTTGGTTCACTATTTGTTTGTTTTACTTCACATATTTGTACAGGTTCTTGATTCATATACTCGTCATAAGTTTGATTTACAAACTTACAACCATCATTACTTAGAATTAATAAACCTGTTGCCATCTGTTGAATAAAGTAACGGTCATGTGAAACAAACAGAATGGATCCAGTAAATCCCTTCAGGGATAATTCAAGTGCTTCCTTACCTGGGATATCTAAGTGATTTGTTGGTTCATCCAGTATTAACATGTTGGCATGTTGTAATAATAGTTTTACAAAAGATAGGCGTACTTTCTCACCACCTGATAAAACATCGACTGTTTTAAATACATCATCTGCCGAGAATAAAAATTGACCTAATACACTACGAACAGTTGTTCGATCCAAATCTGGATACTCATCCCAAACTTCTTCTAGTACTGTTTTACCAGAAGAGAATTGTGCAAGCTGCTGATCAAAGTATCCTTGTTCAATTTGATGACCAAACAAGAAACTACCCGATAGTGCAGGAACGATGTGCATGAGTGTCTTTACAAACGTTGATTTTCCTGTACCGTTTGGCCCAATAATCGCAATTCTATCTCCACGGCGCATCTTCATCGAAATCGTCGTAAGAACATGGTCATATCCAATCGCAAGATTTTCAACTTCCAATACTTTCTCGCCACCTTTTACGCGTGGAGTAAATTTAGCATGAAATGTTTTATCATCCGTTTGATCCACTTCAATACGGTCCATACGCTCTAAATATTTAATTTTAGACTGCGCAAAAGCTGCTTTATTCTTTTTATAACGAAACTTTTCAATTAACGCCTCTAAACGTTGGATATCTTTCTGTTGTCTTGCATATGCAGATTGTTGACGTTCAATATCATTTTCTCGTTGAATGACATAGTTAGAATAGTTACCTGGATAGCGCTTCATCTTTCCATATTCCATATTATATACAACGTCTACTGTATGATCTAAGAACATACGGTCATGGGATACAATGACTACCGCCTTTGGATAATTCTTTACATAGCCTTCCAACCACTCAATCGCATCAATATCCAAATGGTTTGTAGGTTCATCCAACAATAAGACATCCGGTTTTGATAATAGTAGTTTTACGAATGCGATACGTGTTTTTTGTCCACCAGAGAACTCTCCAATTTTCTTTTGAAGATCTTCAATCGGAAAACCAAAGCGCGTAAAGACTGTTTTCATCTCTGATTCCCAATGATATCCATTCATCGCTTCAAACTTTTCTTGAACAGTAGCGTATTGTGCAAGAACCTTTTCACTCGCATCTACTTCCATCTGCTTTTCTAAATCATGCATTCTTGCTTGCATTGCAAATACTGGTTCAAAGATAAGGCGCAACTCTTCTTCAACGGTTCTTTCATCATGTGGTAATACCTTCTGTGATAAGTACCCAATCACCGTATTATTCTGTTGTGAAATCGTCCCTTTATCAAATTGTTCTTCCCCACACATACAGCGCAAAAAGGTTGTTTTACCACAACCGTTTCTGCCAACAAGGGCAATCTTCTCTGTACCTTTAATCTCAAAATTAACATCTTCAAAGATTATATCGACGCCATAATATTTTGAGGCTTTACTAACTTGATATAACATCGTTACCTCCATAAAAATGGAAGTGTCAGCCGTTTGCAGTACCACTCCCATATAGTTATCTCTTTTAGAAGTTTAAGTTTCGTGGTGTTCTTGCGAAAGGAATAACATCACGAATATTTTCCATACCTGTAATATACATTACTAAGCGTTCAAATCCTAAGCCAAAACCTGCATGTTGGCAACCACCATATCTACGCAAGTCAAGATACCACTGATAACCTTCTACATTCATGCCAAGACTTTCCATCTTCTTTTCTAGAATGTCTAGTCTTTCTTCACGTTGACTTCCGCCAACAAGTTCGCCAACACCTGGCACTAATAAGTCACATGCCGCAACTGTCTTACCGTCGTCATTACGACGCATATAGAATGCCTTGATTTCTTCTGGGTAGTCGATTAAGAATGTAGGACCTTTAACAACTTTCTCTGTAATGTAACGCTCGTGTTCTGTGTTTAAATCCATACCCCAGTAAATATTACTATTTTCAAACTTCACATCCGCATTCTTTAAAATTTCAATTGCTTCTGTGTATGGTAAACGCTTGAAAGTTGAAGTTCTTACATGCTCAAGACGTTCTAATAGAGATGTATCAATTCTTTCATTAAAGAACGCAAGTTCTTCTGGACACATTTCCATAACATAGTTAATGCAGTACTTCAACATATCCTCAATCACATCCATACTGTAATCTAAATCCGCAAAGGCCATTTCTGGTTCAATCATCCAGAACTCAGCTGCGTGTGTTGTTGTATTAGAATTCTCTGCACGGAAAGTTGGTCCAAATGTATAGATATCTCTAAATGCCATTGCAAAGGCTTCTGCTTGCAACTGACCAGATACTGTTAGTGACGCATGCTTGCCGAAGAAGTCTTCTTCATAGTTTCCATCTTCACGTGTTGTAACAGTAAATGTTTCGCCTGCACCTTCCGCATCAGCACCAGTGATGATTGGTGTATGTACATACACAAATCCTTGGTCCTGGAAGAACTGGTGAATTGCCATTGCTAGCACAGAACGTACTCTAAATACAGCAGAGAAGGTATTTGTACGTGGTCTTAAATGACCAATTTCACGTAAGTACTCAAATGTATGTCTCTTCTTTTGTAAAGGATATGTGCTATCGCACTCACCTTCTAAATTGATTTCAGTTGCCTGAATTTCAAATGGCTGAGAAGCTTCTGGTGTTAATACAAATTTACCAACAACAGAAACTGCTGTACCTGTTAAGTACTTGGCAACTTCAGCGTAATTGGAAAGAGTATCAGAAGAATATACAATCTGTGCATTCTTAAAGAATGTTCCATCATTTAAGGAAATAAAAGATACATTCTTACCAGCACGGTTTGTACGAACCCATCCCTGTAGTTGGATAAAATCTAACTGGTCTAGTTCTAGTGTTGTTCCATCTTTCGCTAACTGATATAGTTCGCGGATACTCATTTCTGTAGGCATACTTATTCAATCTCCATTCTTATTTCTACATTAGTTATTCATTGCATTGGTTTCAAACACCAATTCCTGAATACTAGATACGACATCTACCTGTCGTACATATACTCCTGATGGAACTGAGAAATGTTCCATCGCAAAACTTACAAATCCATGAATGCCATGTGCAACCAATAAATCTACTGTCTTCTGTACGTCTTGTGAGATACACAAAATAGCGATACGGCAGCCTTTTGGCATCTTTTCAGCTATCTCATCCATACCATATACAGGTACAGATGCCTTCTTTACATTCTCTGGATGTAAATCAAATGCACATACGATTTCACCGACAATATGGTTCCAGTGATTGTAATTCAATAACGCTTTCCCAAGGTTACCAGCACCGACAAGAATAATCTTCTCATCAAAGTTTACGCCAAGCTGATTAGAGAAGATACTGATTAAATCCTCAACGTTATAACCATAACCTTGCTTACCAAGGTTTCCTAAAAAACTAAAGTCACGACGGATTGTTGTTGACTCGATAGATACGTAGTCAGCCAACTCCCTAGACATAATTCTGTTTATCCCATCCGCATGTAGCTTACGCAATGCTTTTAAATAGACAGGATACCGTTGTAATGTTGCCTTTGGCACTTTCTTTTCGCTCATATTTATCACCGTCCTCTATTTTAACACCATTTGTGAAAAAATTGCTAAATTTATTCTTCACCCGGCATCATGAGTCCTGGATCAGCCGCTGCCGCAAGGTCTCCAAATAATCCATGTTTGTACGCAACATAACCAACTGCACCAATCATTGCCGCATTATCTGTACAACAATACATAGGTGGAATCACTAGTTGTGTATTTGGATATGCTTGCATCTTCTCCGTCATTAACTGTCTTAATCTTGAGTTAGCTGCTACACCACCTGCTAAGACTAACATCTTTGGCTTTAAATCCTCGACAGCCTGTAATGTCTTTCCGGTTAATTGTCCTAAGGCAGTTTCCTGGAAAGCATATGCTACATCTTCTTTGATGATTTCATTACCTGCTTTTTCTTCACGTTGAATGAGCTGCAATACTGCAGTCTTCAAGCCTGAGAAACTAAAGTCATACACACCATCTGTCTTTGGGGATGGTAACTTATAATGTTCTTTACCCTCTTTTGCCATACGATCAATAACCGGTCCACCAGGATAACCTGTACCTAATACGCGTGATACTTTATCGTATGCTTCCCCAATCGCATCATCCTTTGTTGTGCCGATAACTTTATAGTCCCAATCATTTTCCATATATACAAGTTGTGTATGTCCCCCAGAAATTACTAACGCTAGTAATGGGAACTTTAAATCTGCCACAAAGTTATTTGCCCAGATATGACCCGTCATATGATTAATTGGTATTAATGGCTTATGGAATGTCCAAGCAATTGTCTTCGCTGCTTGTACACCTACATGTAGTGAACCAATTAAACCAGGTCCTTGTGTATAGGCAATCGCATCAATATCGTCCATAGTTAGATTGGCTTTCTTTAATGCTTCATCGATAACTGTTGAGATATTTTCAACGTGAATACGACTAGCCACTTCTGGCACAACACCACCATATTGTGTATGAACATTTATCTGTGATGATACGATATTGGATAAAATCTCTTTACCATCTTTAATAATTGCACACGCTGTTTCATCACAGCTAGATTCTAATGCTAAAATCAATGTCATTTATAAACCTCCTAAGGGTTTAATCATTAGATATGCATTCTCGCCATCATCATAATAATTTTTGCGAGTATTCACCGAAATAAACCCGTTTTTTTCATAGAATTGAATTGCACGTTCATTTGAGATACGTACTTCCAATGTCATATTTTCACACTCTTCTTCAATTGCGTTTTGAAGAGCTTCATTCAATAATTGCTGCCCAATCCCTTGTTTCCAACTTTCAGGATGAACCGCAATATTTGCAAGTTGAGCTTGCTCATAAGTAATCCACCAATCAATATATCCAACAATTGTTTGATTCTCTTCAAAAACCAATAAGTTGGAGAAAGGATTTTCCAATAGTTCATAACGGAACTGTTCTAAAGTCCATCCACCTTTTGGAAAACAAATATTTTCAAGATCTACGACTTGCAGTAGATCTGCTTCTATCATCTTTCGAATCATTATTTATGAATATTATATGCATCGGATGACTTTAAATACTCTGGCACAACCAAATGCACATTATCTGCTTTCTGCCACTCATTCTTTAATAATAAGAAGTTATTTGCCATATTTGGGTAGTATGTTTCTTTTCCAAATAATTGACCATCCCCAATAATCTTTTCATCACGTACTATATTTTCAAGATCAGCGATGTATTCAACTCGTTCCTCTTCAACAGCCTTGCCGTTTTTATAGGCACAGGTGTATACACGTTTACCACGTGCATCTAATACGACACGGCAATCATCCAAGCCTGCATACAACAACATCGTAGGAAGAGTATACAGTGGCTTATTTGTCATGGAACAGAATACTTTTGCAATCGTCATTGCAATACGAACACCTGTATAACTACCAGGTCCCTTTGTAATAACAATCTGATCAATATCATCACTCTTTAAAGATAATTTTGATAACATTTCTTCAAGTTTAGGAAAAATTTCTTCTGATTGATGTTTCCAGCACTCTTCCTGTACTTCACCAATAATTTCATTATCACGAATTAACGCAAGTGATAAATAGATATGACTTGTATCCATACATAAAGTAATCATGCTAAAACCTCCAATAAATCTTCATACTTCTTTCCAATCGCATGGAAAGTAAATTCACGATCGCCATTCTCTAGTAATTGAATAGAAATCTTTAAATGCTCCTCAGGAACTAAATCAGGACTAAATTGTGACCATTCAATGACAGTTAATCCTTCATCATTTAAATATTCATCAAAGCCTAAATCCTGATGAAGACCCTCTAAACGATATGCATCAATATGATTTAACAAGAGTCTACCATGGTATATCTTTTGAATCGTAAATGTTGGACTTGTAACACTACGACTAATATCTAATCCCTTCGCAATACCTTGTGTTAAACAAGTCTTACCAGCACCCAAGTCACCATCTAATAAGATGACCATACCAGCCTCACTATGCTTGCCTATCTTAGCACCAAGCTCTCTTGTTTCATCTGCTGATTTTGTAATTAAACTTAAATCTTTCATATAGAAAACCTCACCAAATCATTATAATACGATTTATAAAAAGCGCTATAAGTCAGCACTAACTTTACATAAAAAGTATAAAAAAAGGGAGAGCGATGGAAAACCATGCTCTCGATGACCCG
>CAURLC010000011.1:0-70588 GCA_963525775.1 uncultured Solobacterium sp.
ATATAAAACCAACCACAGGCTCAAATGAATATGCAGCAGCCATATCAGCGTTAATCCTTTATAAGAACAATATAAAACAATGAAAGTAATTTTGATCGGAAAGACAGGTGCGGGGAAAAGCGTTAATCCTTTATAAGAACAATATAAAACATTCAGGACTCATAAAGTTTTTCGACAGAATCAATTGCGTTAATCCTTTATAAGAACAATATAAAACAGAAAATCTCAGATTATGAAGAAACACATTTGCATTCAAAGCGTTAATCCTTTATAAGAACAATATAAAACAGTGTAAAATAAGGCTTTTAGAAATTCAATAATCTAAAAAGTATTACTTTACACCTATAAATTACAATATTTTTTCGACCACCTCAAGTTTTTAAGCAAAAATAATTAGAGATGTTCACATTAAATTGAGGGGTGGTCGAACTTTTGAAACGATTCATAAGGTTTATAACTTTATATTTCGGTAAGAAAAATATACGTATCTTTCCCACCACCAATAAATAGATATCTATATAAACTTCGTCTTTTCACCATATGCAAAAAGATAATCATATACTCTTGTATGATATAAAGCAGGCAATATCTACTCAAAACAATAGATATATCATATTAAAGGCATAAACTTTGATACATCATTTGGGTAAGCAATTGGAATAGATAATGCTATATTGCTAGCTAAAATGATCCATTTTTAGAATTAATCCCTTAAAGCCTGTGTAATCTTTTAAACACTTCAAAGATATAAAAAAACACTCTGCAAATACATGCAAAGTGTTTCTTTGTTTGTTGTACCGTCCAATCCAGCAAATTAACGCTTGGAGAACTGTGGAGCGCGACGAGCACCCTTTAAACCGTACTTCTTTCTTTCCTTCTCACGGGAATCACGTGTTAGGAAACCAGCCTTCTTTAATACTGGTCTGTAATCAGCAGAAGCTTCTAGAAGAGCTCTAGCAATACCATGACGCATTGCACCAGCCTGGCCAGTATAACCGCCACCTGCTACGTTGATCTTGATATCGAACTGTTCCTTAGTTTCTGTGAGTACTAATGGTGAATTAACTACCATACGTAATGTTGCTTGTGGTAGGTATTCTTCTAAAGTACGACCATTAACTGTTACAACACCTGTACCCGGAGTCATGAAGACACGAGCAACGGACTGCTTACGGCGTCCTGTTCCAACATAAGTTACTTTCTTCTTAGTTGCCATCTTGTCTTATCCTCCTTACTTTACCTTCAGCTCAACAGGCTTCTGAGCTGCGTGTGGGTGTTCAGCACCTGTGTAAACAAATACATGCTTACGTTGTACATCACCCAATTTGTTATGTGGTAACATACCCTTGATGGCTTTTTCAACCCATTCAACAGTGTAGTTTTCACGCATAACCTTTGTACTTCTTGTACGAAGTCCTCCTGGATACATAGAATGACTATAGTAGAACTTCTTTGCATCCTGGTCACCACTGATCTTAATCTTGTCTGCATTGATTACGATTACATAATCTCCACAGTCAACGTGTGGTGTGTAGGCAGGCTTGTGCTTGCCTCTTAATAATGTTGCTACCTGAGTAGCTAGACGTCCTAATGTGCAGTCTGTTCCATCAACGATATACCACTGACGAACAACTTCACTTGGCTTTAACATAGTTGTTTGACGCATTTTTACTTTCCTCCATATGTAGTTTCCGGGGCTACATTGGCATGAAGTGCCATTTACCATTTTAGCCGTTGATACCCCACAAGTCAATTAGATTATTTCGATTCGTCGACTGAATTTGATACAATTTTTCCACTTTTTGTATATATGAGAATTGGCGTGAAGTTTGCTTGCTTGTGTAAGCGTTCTTCAAGTTGTGGAAGTAGGATATTTGCTAGTAGGATGCCACGTTCCTCTTCCAGAATATGGATGCTAGCTTGCCCTTGGTCGATTTCATAATATCCCAACAATTCTTGACTATGCCTTGTAGTCATCGCATAGAATTGATGACTAGCATTCTCTTTGATTGCTTGCTCTAGAGCAGGCAGTTCTTGATTTGTACAGGAGGTATCATCTCCCTTTAAAAACTCACGAACCATTCCTGTTTCATGTAGTGCTAAAGTTTTAAAGTAATCAACATATTCCAATGTCAGTCCTTCGGCAGGACTGTTTTTGTGTGGGAAGCTTTTACGC
Source organism: uncultured Solobacterium sp. (assembly GCA_963525775.1). GTDB lineage: Bacteria > Bacillota_I > Bacilli_A > Erysipelotrichales > Erysipelotrichaceae > Bulleidia. The sequence continues at coordinate 2,177 of CAURLC010000011.1, forward strand.
TTCGCATCTAGAATCTCTTGAATATGTGACGGTTCATACTTATGCTTTCCAACTTCAATTAGTACAGAAGCCATCATACGAACCATATAACGTAAAAACCCTTTTCCTACAAAGGCTAATGTAATTACATCATCCTCTTCCGTTAATGTAATGGAACTTACTGTTCTTACTTGGTCTGGATATTCTTCTAGCGAACTAGAATTCAAAGATGTAAAATCATGTGTTCCAACAAGATAATGGATACCTTCTCTCATCTTTTCTACATCCAAACGAATTGGACATTGGAAAACTGTATCCTTTGTAAATACATTGTATGGTCCATGATTGATACGATAGTTATACTGCTTAAAACGTACATTATATCTTGCATGGAAACAAGCATCCTCTTCTTCTACTGACATGATATGAATATCATCTGGTAAGAAAGCATTGATTGCGCCCATCCATTTCCGTGTTGGCATCTCGCGTTTTGTATCAAACATGAATACCTGTGCTCTTGCGTTTACTCCAGCATCCGTTCTACCCGATCCAATCACATTGACCTTTTCCTGTGTAATTCGTTCAATCACTGCCTCTAGGATTTCCTGAATAGAATCGCCCTTACGCTGTGATTGCCATCCGGAGTAATTTCTTCCGACATAAGATACGACACATTTATAACGCATCATAATAAAATCGCCAATCCAATCATCACGATTAGAGTTGTAAAAGCACCGAGTAATAAGAAGTAATCACGTTTTTCCATCTTTAAGACTTTATAACGTGTACGCTTTTCTCCTGGTGCATAGCCTCTAGCTTCCATAGCATTCGCAAGATCTTCTGCACGTTGTAAAGCAGATACAAATAGCGGAACAATCAGAGAAAGAATCGCCATGACTCTCTCCATCAGTTTGCCTTCCTTCATATCAACACCACGCGATTGTTGTGCTTTCATAATACGTTGTGTTTCTTCAATTAAGTCTGGAATAAAACGTAGCGCAATACTAATTAACATCGCTATCTCATGTGCAGGTACATGGAATCTCTTTAAAGGCATTAATAAATCTTCAATACCCAAAGTCATATCCAAAGGTTTGGTTGTAGCGGTTAGACAAGTTGTAATCATAATCATCAACATCAGTCGAATCGCGATATATAGTGTTTGAAATACTGCATCACTATAGATGACAAAACTACCGAGTGTTACTAATGGTTTTCCTGTCTTCATCACAAACGCATTGATGATTAATAAGAAGAATAACATCATCAACATCGGTTTCATCGACTTCCAAATAAAACCAAAACTCAACTTTGAAATCAGGATTGTACTAGCAGCTACAACAAAGATAACTCCATAGCCAATCCAGCCAGCCGGAATAAACACCGCGATTAACATCACCAACATCGCAATGATCTTTGCACGTGGATCCATCTTATGCACTGGTGAATCTAATGGCAGATAACGTCCAAGTGTAAAATTACCCATGTTTCTTCACCTGCCTTACAATCTCTTTCGCAAGCGAATGAATATCGTTGATTTCATCAGGAATTTCAAATCCATTCTTACGTAAGCTATCTTTCATCTGAATAAATGCTGGCGGTAAGATATTCATACTGCGACAAAGTTCAGGGTCATCAAAGAACTTCTTCGTACTATCGTGGAAGCGAATCTTTCCATCTTCCACTACAACTACTTCATCACAATATTTATATACCTGTTCCATATCATGCGATACAATCAGCACCGTCTTGTTATATTTACGATTTAATGCATAGAACAATTCCATCATCTGTACTGTACCGATTGGATCAAGTCCTGCCGTTGGCTCATCCAAGACAATGACCTTTGGATCCATTGCTAAGATACCCGCAATCGCTGTTCTTCTCTTTTGTCCACCAGACAATTCTAATGGACTCTTTTCATAGTTTTCTACACCTAGCCCAACTAACTTGAGTGCATCTTTTGCCTTCTTAATCGCTTCTTCTTCCGTACATCCAAAGTTCTTTGGACCAAACGCAACATCCTTGAGCACAGTTTCCTCAAATAACTGGTATTCAGGAAACTGGAAGACAAGACCTACATCCCCACGCAAAGACTTTAACTTCTTTGGTGTCTCCTTTGCGCTAATCGTTCGATCAAGAATATGAATCGTTCCTTCAGTTGGTAACAGTAACGCATTCAAATGTTGAATCAATGTACTTTTACCAGACCCTGTCTGGCCGATAATCGCTGTAATTTTATTCTCTGTAATATTGAGGTTGATATCCTGTAAGGCATCGTATTGGTAAGGTGTACCGGTGCTATAGACATGTTTTACATGCTCGAATGTAATTGGCATAATTCTTCCACCAGTCCTTCCTGTGTAATATGCGATGAAACATGCAGACCACATGCCTGCAATTCCTCACTCAACTTTAAGCTAAAAGGGACATCAAGCTTCATCTTCTTTAACTTCTCTGGATCTTTGAAGACTTCCTTTGGTGTTCCTGTGATTGCCACATGACCACCATCCATCGCAATGACATAATCACTCTTAGCAACTTCATCAATGTCATGTGTGATGGAGAGAATCGTTAATTTACTTTCACCATGTAGTTCAGTAATAACACGTTTGATTTCATCTTTTCCCTGTGGATCTAACATGGATGTTGCTTCATCAAAGATGAGAATCTTTGGCTTCATCGCAAGGACACCCGCAATCGCAACACGCTGTTTCTGTCCACCACTTAATCGTGTAGGTTCTTGATTCAGATAGTTTGTCATACCGACAAGAGCTGCGTTTTCTTCGATAATCTGGTCCATCTCTTCTTGTGGAACACAATGGTTTTCAAGTCCAAAAGCGATATCATCTCTCACCGTTGAACCAATAAACTGGTTATCTGGGTTCTGGAAAACAATACCGATATCGGAACGAATCTTATTTAAGTTTTCTACATTTAATTCCATGCCATCCACCATGATAGAACCGGAAGCCTTCTCTAAAAGACCCGCAATCAACTTTGCGATTGTGGATTTCCCACTACCATTGTGTCCGATAATTGTTGTATATGTTCCTTCCTCAATCGAGAAAGAAACTTCATCAATTGTCTTCGCACTTTCATCATATGCAAAACTGAGATTTTTTACTTCAATAATCCCCATGTGCTCTTATCTCCTGTACATCTTACGCAGCTTTTATATCCTTACAAAGCGTGCATATTATATCATTCTTTTTCCCTTACACTCAAACTACAGACCTAAATCTCGTTGTTTTCTACGATTTTCTTACAATCGTAGAAAAAGTTGAAGCTTTCACTCCAACTTTATACTTATGAAAATGTATTAAAACTACTTTTGAATGGAATAGTTTTGGTAACTACCATTTAATACAGCTGCTTGATTTGCGACATTTAAGATATCGCTGATGATAGCGCCATCCTCTACAAATAGTTTCTTTGTGATACCCTCTTGTGAGCACTCATAGCCTGCGGCTGTCATAATATCTGCGAATGCTTCAAAGTTCTTTTCACTGTCAAATGATACATAGTGATGAATTGTAACGAGTGTATCCTGTTCGAACATACCATTCAATGAAGCTGCTTCTGTTAACAATTCTTCTACGAAGTCAGGATTCAGGTATGGATATACACCACATACTTCCTGTACTTCAACGGAACGATCACTTGCGTCATAAGTAGGCTGTGCTACACCATCTCCATCTGAAAGAGTTATAAAACGCACTTCATTATCATCGTCTTCTTCTTTATTTTCTGTTTCTTTCTGATCCTTTAAAAGTTTTACCGCAACGACTGCACCAATTCCGACAGCCACCGCAAGAGCACCAAATAGTCTATTAAACATAGTTGTCTCCTCTCTGTCTCTCTATGCCATATTTTAGCACATCTCGCTAAAATACCCTAACAGAAACCTCAGCGTCTCTTCTCTAAATATGTCATGATACTAACCGCATTTGAAGCAGCACCTTTACGAATCTGATCTCCACAACACCAAAGACTAATACTATTTGCTCGACTTGTATCTTTACGGACACGACCAACGTAGACAATATCTTGATTCGATGTCTCAATCGGCGTAGGTACATGGTCTTCAATCAGTTGTACACCAGGGAAGTTTTTAATTGCTTGACGAATTGCATCTAATGAAACCTCTTGTTCTGTTTCCACTGTCAAAGAAATGGAATGAGATCGATATACCGGCACACGTACACAAGTGCAGTTTACCTGCATATCATCCGCATGCATGATCTTACGACCCTCATTGTGCATCTTCGCTTCTTCTGTTGTATAACCATCCTCTAGGTATGATCCAATCTGGGCAATACAGTTATACGCAATCTGTGCTGGGAAGACATTTGGATGAACTTCTTCTCCTTTATCAAGTTCTATAATCTGTTGGCGTAATTCACGCATCCCTTCAACACCTGCACCACTGACAGCTTGGAATGTTGTCGCATTTACATGCTTGATTTTGGATAAACGATGAATCGGCGCAATTGCCATCAACGCAATAATTGTAGAACAGTTTGGATTTGAAATAATACCATGATGATTCAGCGCGTCGTCTCCGTTAATCTCCGGAACCACTAACGGCACATCATCCTGTAAACGAAACGCACTAGAATTATCAATGAGAACTGCATTTGCCTTTTGAATCAAAGGCAAATATTCCTTCGTTAATGCATTGGATACTGCGCCCAATACATAATCTAATCCTTCAAAAGAATGCTCATCTACAACCTGTACCATGATTCCTTCGCCATGAAACGATAATACGCGTCCAGCCGATCTTGGGCTGGAAAATAAACGTAATTCATCTACCGCAAGGTTTTGTTCTTCGATACATTCTAGCATCTGTCTTCCAACTGCGCCTGTCGCACCTAAAATTCCAATTTTCATGCATGTTCCCTCTCTTCTTGAATAAAACGTTCATAGATACAGCGAATCGCATTGTGGAAGTCATGATTCGATACACCTACCACAACCGATAATTCATCTGCACTCTGATTGATTACTTTAATATTGATCTTATGATCACCGAACTCACTTAATAACTGACCTGAAGCACCTGGTACTTGTTTCATACCTCTTCCCACGATGGCTACCATCGCTAAATCTTCTTCTAACATCAATTCATCTGGTTCCAATTCCTTCTTGATCTTCGCAAGAATTTCATACTTACATTGTTCAATTGCGCCCTTTTGTACAATGACCGTAAATGTATCAACCGTAATCGGTACACTCTCAATCGAAATATGATACTCCTCAAAGATGAATAATAATCTACGTAAAAAGCCAACTTCTGTAGAACTATGACTCTTTACAACTGTAAAGGAAGCGTAATCTCTTCGACCCGTAATACCTGTAACAGTTGAAGTACCATTAACTTTATCATACTCTTCACAATCATCTTGAATGAATGTGCCAGGATTGTCTGGATCATTTGTATTCAAGATATGAATCGGAATATTCTTTTCACGAACCGGGAAAATCGCATCATCATGAAGTACATTAGCACCCATGTAGCTCATTCCACGTAGTTCACTATACGTAATCACCGGAATTTGATGTGGGTTATCGATAATACGAGGATCAGCCACCAATATTCCTGACACATCAGTCCAGTTTTCATAAACTTCCGCATCTACGATATTTGCCAATATTGAACCAGTAATATCACTACCCCCACGACTCATCACTTTGATTTGTCCATTTGGTAAAGCACCATAGAAACCAGGAATAACATACTTCTGATTCATATCCACTAGTTTATCTAGATTCTGCTTAATCTTCTCAAAGTCAAAATCCCCATTATACTTAAACGCAATTACATCTTTCGCATCCAAAAACTTTGCGCCTAAATATTCAGCCATGCATCTAGCAGTTAAATACTCCCCACGTGAAACGATGTAATCAACAGGCGCATGTGTATCTAACATCTCTTTGACACTTGCGAATTCTTTTTCTAGATCAATCTTTAGCGCAAGTGAATCACAGATACGTTGATATTTCTCTTTTACAAGATTAAAAATTGTCTCGTAGGATACACCATAGTTAATATGTGCATGTAAAAGATAAAGTAAATCCGTCACTTTATAATCATCACGATTTTCTTTACCACACGCACTTACGACAATAAACTTACGATTTGAATTCGCATCCACAATGCGTTTCACTTTTTCAAATTGTTCTTTACTAGCTACTGAGGAGCCACCAAACTTACTTACAATCATGCATTACCTCCGCCACAAATACTGCACCATCTTCTAATTTTTCAATCAAAGAAGCCAGTTCTATAAATGAAATCTTCTTTGTAATGCATGTATCTTCATCAATTCGTTCCTCAATCAAACCTTGGATATTATCAAGATTGATTGAACGAACATAGAATGAGGATACACGACTCGTATTATCGACACGAACACTCACTTCTGATGCTACTACGATATCTTGTTTATATACTAAATCAATCAAATCTTGTACAACCGCATGTGCTGTTGGATAAGAACCTGCGCCTTGTCCAACATAAGTCATTTTACCAAGTGTTCTTGAATCACTTTCAATTGCGTTGAAGTTTGCCGGTATTGTCGCAAAAAGATTCTGTTTTGGAATAAAGGTTGGGATAACCGTAGCACTAATACCATCCTCTAACTTTATACCTGTACCGATAAGTTTACATACATAATCATGCGTGCATGCATACGCAATATCTCTTGCACTTATAGAACGAATCCCATAGATATCAATATCATGAACACTTGTAAGTACACCAAATCCCTTGCAGCTTGATAGCACCACTTTGTACGCTGTATCCATGCCATCAATATCATCTGATGGATCAAACTCCGCATATCCACAATCCTGTGCTTCCTTTAAGGCTACCGCAAACTCCGAACCCTCATCACTCATCTTAGTTAAGATATAGTTGGTAGTCCCATTAAAGATACCGCGGAAGCTTTCAATATCATCGATACGCTTTGTCCGATTTAGATTACTCATCCATGGAATTCCACCACCACACGCAGCCTCATACTTTAAACTAACACCACGTGTACGTGCTGTTTCTAATAGTTCTTCCAAATGATTCACCAACATCTTCTTATTGCTTGTCACAACATGCTTTCCATTGAATAACGCTACTTGAACATAACTAAATGCTGGCTCATCTCCACCGATACATTCCACTACCACATCAATATCAGGATCTTCCACAATGTCATGGATATCCACTGTCATGCGCTTATCTGTAATATCCTTTTCATAGCGCACCAATATCTTGGAAATCTCCAGTTGAGAGATCTCTTTTGTATTCTTTCCATCAATAATTTTTCTAACACCAGAACCTACAGTTCCATGTCCCAATAAACCAATCTTCATATAAACCTCTGTTTCTAAAATAGATACACTTGTATTTAAAACACAAACAGTGTATCATTTTTCTATATTTGAAACAAGAAGGAAGCCCTATGAAATATATTAGTACACGAAATAAAGATAAAGTTGTATCATCCTCTGAAGCGATTATCCAAGGTCTTGCAGAAGATGGCGGTCTCTATACACCACAAACACTCAATCAAAAGGTAGATTTATCCTCTACACTAAAAATGAACTATCTAGAGTTAGCACAGTATATCCTATCTCTTTTTTTAAGTGACTTTAGCCATGAACAGATCCAACAATGTGTTCAAAATGCCTATCAAAACTCATTTGAAAACAATGAAGTAGCACCACTATGTAAATATCACGATGGTTGGCTTATGGAACTGTGGCATGGCCCAACCAGCGCCTTTAAAGATGTAGCTTTAACACTACTACCACATCTATTAACAGCCGCATATCAAAACCAGAATGAAAACGATTTGATTTCCATTCTAACTGCCACAAGTGGTGATACCGGCAAAGCCGCAATCAATGGATTTGCGGATGTCAAAAACACTGCCATTACAGTACTCTATCCAGAAATCGGCGTATCTGATATCCAAAAGAGACAAATGCAGACATCACTAGGTAAAAATGTCGAAGTCATCGCAGTCAAAGGAAACTTTGATGATTGCCAACGGATTGTAAAAGAAGCGATGAAAAATCCAGTTGTACTAGACGCATGTAAACACATGAAACTATCTTCTGCAAACTCCATTAATATTGGTCGCTTACTCCCACAAATCGTCTATTATTTCGACTCATACGCAAAACTTGTTAAGAGTGGTGATATACAATTGGGTGACGCGGTAAACTTTGTTGTCCCTAGCGGTAATTTCGGTAATATCCTTGCTGGATATCTAGCAAAAAAGTTAGGCTTACCAGTTAAAAAACTAGTATGTGCATCCAACTCAAATAATGTACTAACAGAATTTATCCGTACAGGTTCCTACAACGCAAATAGAGCATTTATCCCTACGATATCCCCATCGATGGATATCCTAGTATCCAGTAACCTAGAACGTTTATTATTCCTTCTTAGCGATCACAATGACGTATTAATTAATCAATATATGACTTCTCTCAAGGAAGACGGACATTACACAATCTCCGATGAATTACGTCATGCATTACAAGAAAGTTTTACAGCGTATGATTGTTCAGAAGACGAATGTAAGAAAGTGATTCATGATACCTTCCAGAACGAACATATTCTCATTGACCCACATACAGCAGTCGCCGTGCATGCATGTCATGCATATAAACAAGAATCAAATGATACTACACCATGTATCGTATTATCCACAGCGAGTGCATATAAGTTTGCGAAAGATGTATATGCAGCCCTTACAGGAAAATCATGCGATGATGAATTTGAATCAATGGATGCTTTGCATCAGTATACATCGGTTGCGATTCCAAAAAACCTAGCTTACTTAAAAGATATGCCAATGCGCTTTACAAAAGTCATTGAAAAAGAAGACGCACTAGCCACAATCGCAAAACGCTTGGAGGATCTACAACATGATCACAATTAAAACGCCTGCCACATCCGCAAATCTTGGCTCTGGTTTTGATTGCCTTGGCATTGCGCTAAAACTATATAACATTTTCCAAGTTGAAAGATATGATTATAACTTCCTAGAAAATATAGATGAAGAATACAACAATGATAACAATCTTTTCCTAAGAGCCTATCGCCTTGGTTGTGAAAACATTGGAAAATACGATCCAATTCACGTTATCTTTGATTGTCATATTCCTATTAGTCGAGGACTTGGTAGTAGTGCATCGTTTATCATTGGTGGACTTGTGGCTGCTAGTGTTTTGCACAACAACATTCTCAGTGAAGCAGAAATTTATCGTTTGGCCTGCGGTATCGAAGGGCATCCTGATAATATTGCGCCTTGCCTATATGGTGGACTTTGTGCAGGTATGAAAATCGATGACAAACATTTCCTATCCCACAAACTTCCAATCCATAAAGATTGGAAGTACACCGCACTTGTGCCAAATGTCGAGGTAAGCACAGAAGAAGCACGTGCCGCACTACCAGACCATTACCCACGCACAAAAGTCGCTACAGCGATTAGTAATGCGATACTCACATCACAAGCACTACAAGAAGGAAATCTCTCTCTACTTTCAGCCGCAACACATGATATCGTTCATGAACCTTATCGCAAAAAATTAATTCCAAATTTTGAGACAATCCAACAAATTGTAAGGGAAGATACTGATGGAATCTTACTCATCAGCGGATCAGGTTCAACCTGCTTATGTATTGCAAAGAAAGAATTAAGCACAACAGCGCGTTTAAAGATTGCTTCACTTCCGCATCATTGGCAGTGTCTACAGTTAGATGTTGCCTATCATGGTACAGAAATAGAAAGGTAAGCACATGCAAAACTCCGATTACCTAATCGTTCATAAAAAGATTTTGCCAGAATACTTTAATCAAGTCATTCAAGCAAGATCTCTAATTGAAAATCACGAAGTTGAAACTGTGACAGAAGCCGTCAAAAAAGTAGGTATCTCTAGAAATACCTACTATCGTTATAAAGACTATCTATTTGAAATTTCAGATAACGCCACTTCACGCACGATGACGATCTCTCTTCTTTTAAAAGATGAAAGTGGCGCATTAACAGCGGTACTACAAACATTGAGTAAAGCACAAGCAAGTGTTTTAACGATTTCGCAAGCAATTCCAGTCGGTGGATACGCAACGGTACTGATCAGTTTAGATATCTCAAAAATGGAAAACACGCCAGATAACTTATTAAAACAATTACTAAAACATTCTTATGTGCGTAAAGCACAGCTAGACGCAATCGCATAATAAAAGAGCCAAGCGGCTCTTTTCTGTTTGTTTACTTTTGAACGCTTCCTTGCTTAGCAACTGCAGCCATCTTAGCTTCAATCGCAGCCTGGTCACCTAAGTATTCCTTAGAGATGAACTTTCCGTTGTCGTCGAATGTATAAACGAGTGGAACACCTGTAGGAATATTTACGCCGATGATTTCTTCATCTGTTAAGTTTTCAAAATACTTAACAAGAGCACGTAAACTGTTACCGTGAGCAGCGATGATGACACGCTTACCAGCCTTCATCTGTGGTAATATCTCCTGCTCATAGTAAGGAACTGCACGAGCGATTGTATCCTTTAAGGATTCAGCTAATGGAAGTTCATCCTTATTTTCATTACGGTAAGCTTCCTGTAATGCTGGGTTTCTATCATCTGTTGGATCTAAAGCAGGTGGCTGAACATCAAATGATCTTCTCCAGATCTTAACCTTTTCTTCACCATACTTCTCAGCTGTTTCAGCCTTATTTAACCCCTGTAAAGCACCGTAGTGTCTTTCATTGAGCTTCCAAGTCTTTGTAACTGGTAACCATTCACGGTCCATTTCAGATAACACAAAGTTTAATGTGTGGATTGCACGCTTCAAATATGATGTATAGCAAAGATCAAAGTCGAATCCTGCTTCCTTTAAAGCACGTCCGCCAGCCTTAGCTTCCTCTACACCCTTCTCAGAAAGTTCAACGTCTGTCCAACCTGTGAAAAGGTTGAGCTTATTCCATTCACTTTCACCATGTCTAATTAAAACAAGTTTCATTTTAAGCCTCCTTCGCTTTTTAACAAATCAATCGTATCACATGACTTTATGATGTCAAACGAAAATATTCACATCTGCTTACGCTTTTTGTGATACTAGTTAAAGAAATTATTATTTCCTGGAAATGTTAGGAAACGATATGCATTGAGATTCCTGTTACCGCATGAAATGCAGTAGAGATTTCTGCCAAATTTGCCGTACAACTACCCTGCATCATTTCTTGATTTCCACCACCCTTTGCGTGAATGGCTGCGTTGAATTCAGCACGAATCGACAGTAAGTCAATCGTACGACTCATAATGACATAGGTATATCCAACTTCTGTCTTCGCAATTACCATGACGGTAGAAATTCCCTTCTCAATACAACGATTACAGAATGCACGCATTCCTTCAGAATCCGCAAGGACAGAAGTATATAGAATTGCATCATGTGTAGGAATTTTATCTGCGTCCTTCATCATCATTTCTATTGAAACAGCACGATATGATTTCTGTACATCTAAATAACGTTGATGAAGATGACTTACAGCCGTCGATATCTCTAGCGGTTTAGCAGATAACAGTTTTGAAATCATACTGCTTTCTTGCTGGATACGATCAAGATAGATAAACGCTCTTCTTCCACTCAACAAGAAGACTCTTGTTTTATTACGTAACTTTTCAAAGCTAATCACCTTACAGATTCCAATTTCACCCGTATTTTTTACATGCATACCGCAACATGCACACATGTCATATCCAGCAATGGAAATAATCCGTGTAGTACCTTCTATCGCAATCTTCGAACGATATTCATACTTCGCCGTTTCATACGGAGAACAAAAGATTTCCTGCACAGAAAGATTCGCCCAAATCGCTTGATTCACACGTCTTTCAACTTCTTCAATATTCTCTTCTGTCAATTCTCCATTAAAATCAGCACAGATATATTCACCCATATGAAAACCAACATTAGAATATCCATATAAGTGTTTAACAACACCAGAAAAGATATGTTCTCCAGTATGATTCTGCATTAAGTCAAAGCGATACTCCCAATCAATCTTACAGTGAACCTTCTCTTCTACCGGAAGAAAATCTTTTGTGATATGTACAATCCCTTCTTTTTCTCGTTGTACATCGATTACTTCAACACCTTGGATTGTACCTTTATCACAAGGTTGTCCACCACCTTCCGGATAAAAGATTGTATCTTTTAAAATAACTTTATAACCATCCTTGCATGCATGACAACTTAAAACGACGGTATCCAATTCTCTTGCGTAAGGATGACGATAATAATATTCTTGAAATTCAACCATTTATTTCACCATCTCTTTGTACAATACATCTAAAGCTTCCTGGTCTGCAATTCCATAGGAGAAAGCAGTCGCTGAGCCCATCGCAACTGACTTTTCAAGTGCTGTTTGATCATCTTCTCCATTTAACTTACTAGTTAAAAACGCAGCCACCATAGAATCCCCAGCACCTACAGAATTGATAACTTCTCCACTTGGCGCATGGCAGCGATATACCTTATGATTCACTAGAAGTGCACCTTGATTTCCTAATGAAATAAGTACATTTTGTGCACCCATTGAAACCAACTTGCATGCATATTCTTCTATTTGATTCTCTAAGACATTTGCACCAAATATCTCTGATAATTCCTGTTGATTTGGTTTAATCAAGTATGGATGATATGGAAGTACTGTCTTTAATACACTACCTCCCGCATCGACGATGATGCGTATCTTTCTTCCTTCCAGAAATTTCATTACATCCGCATAAAAATTCTGATCAACACCAGCTGCCATACTACCAGAAAGAATAAGTACATCTCCATCCGTTAGATGTTCTAACTTTACATATAACTTTTCAATATCATCTTTTTCAACCGTAGGTCCACTGGCGTTAATTTCTGTTTCTATTTCATGTTTCATCTTGATATTGATACGAGATTCTCCATGCTCTAACTTAATAAACTCTGGGATAAGTCCATGACTACTCACACGACGTTCAATCTCATCCCCAGTAAAACCAGCCACATATCCAAGTGGTGTACTAATTCTTCCTAGATGTTTCAAGGCAATGGATACATTAATTCCCTTTCCACCAACATCAATCTGTTCAAAGATAGAACGATTCAGTTTTCCTTCTTCAAATGTTTCTAATTGCACTATATAATCCAGTGAAGGATTCATCGTTACTGTATAAATCATACAAACACCTCTTATCAGTATTATAAATGAAAAAAAGGTCCACATTGAAGTGAACCTAATTATTTGTTTAGATAATGAAGAACTTCAAGATGAATAATCCTGTAAGAATATACATCAAGAGTGAAATTTCCTTTGCCTTACCTGTAATCACATGAATGAATGTGTAAGAGATAAAACCAAATGCAATACCTTCAGAAATTGAATATGCAAAGCCCATCATTGTAATGCATACAAAGCATGGGAATGCCTTTGTGATATCGTTCCATTCGATATTAACAACCTGTTGCATCATCAAGAAACCAACAACGATTAATGCAGGTGCTGTCGCAAAGGAAGGAATTGTTAAGAATAATGGAGATAAGAATAAAGCAACCAAGAACAAGATACCTGTTGTAACGCTTGTTAAACCTGTTCTACCACCTTCTGTAATACCAGAAGAAGATTCAACGAATGTTGTGATTGTAGATGTACCTAAGATAGCACCTACTGTTGTACCAACAGCGTCAGCTAATAATACACCCTTAATTCTTGGTAGTTTTCCATCCTTGTCTAACATATTTGCCTTAGAAGCACATCCGATAACTGTTCCAAGTGTATCGAATACATCTACGAACAAGAACGCAAATACAACTACAATAAAGTTCGCAAGATGGCTTGCCACAAACGCAAAGTCAAATTGGAAGAATGTAGGAGCGACAGAATTTGGCATCGAGAAGAACGCTGTTGGGATTAATGAATAGTAACCCAATTCTGGATTTGGTACATAGATACCTACTAATTGGCAGATAATACCTAATACCCAAGTTAGTAAGATACCCCATAACATATATCCCTTAACGCCCTTGATTAACATGATCACAATCGAGATAACACCAATCATACACAAGATAACACCTACACCCTGTGATGAGAATGTTCCATTCGCAATACCATTTGTGAATGAATATAGACTAACGAGTGTTGCGCCATCAACGATGATATGTGCATTTTGTACACCGATAAATGCGATGAAGAAACCAATACCTACAGATACAGCTACCTTTAGCTGTGCTGGAATTGCATTGAAGATTGCTTCACGAACACTTGTAAGTGACATGATGATAAAGATAATACCTTCCACAAGTACTGCTGTTAACGCAACCTGCCAAGGATAGCCCATAACACCACACACTGTGTATGCGAAGTAAGCATTCAAACCTAAACCAGCAGATAATGCAAATGGTGTATTTGAGAATGCAGCCATGCAGAAACATGCAATTGCGGATGCGACTGCAGTCGCTGTCAAGATAGAACCCGCATCCATACCAGAAGCACTTAAGATGGATGGATTGAGCGCAAGAATATAAACCATTGTAATAAATGTGGTAACACCTGCGATCAATTCTGTTTTAACTGTTGTGCCGTTTTCTTTTAAATGAAATAACTTTTCTAACATAAAATCCCCCTTGTTTTTTTCACATATCGCTGCCCTTAAAAATAAAAATCCTGCCAAGAATCATCTCAACAGGAAGTCACTAAAAAGAATAGAGACAACCGTAGTCCCGCCATTAAGGTAGCAGGGTAGAGACGCTTCCGCCAATTCGAAAGCATATACGATATGTGGCACATAGGTATTATATGAAATAAACAAGATGATTACAAAGGGTATTTGTTAAAAAATCAATTTTTCCAACATTTTATGTAAAATGTATATATTCACTTAAATAAAAACAATATTCTAAAAATCTTTCAAAAAAAGAATATCTTTATCCAGAAAATAATGGCATAATAACATGCGTTTGGAGGAAATTTCCATGAAGCATATGCGACAGTTTTTAATTATCCTATTCTTTACATTTATTGGTGAAGTCTTACATCAATTTATTCCACTACCAATTCCATCATCAATCTATGGCCTTGTTTTATTATTTATCGCCCTTACCCATGGTATCTTTAAAGTCAATGAAGTACATGATACAGCTGATTTCTTGATTGATATTATGCCTATTATGTTTATACCAGCAGCCGTTGGTTTAATCCAATCTACCACATCGATCAAACCAATTTTGATTCAATCCATCATTATCATGATGATTTCTACGGTTGTCGTAATGGCCATCACTGGTAAAGTATCGATGTTACTACGCAAGGAGGATTCTGATTATGAATAATGTAATGTTAAATAGTGCAACGATGGGAGTTGTAATCTCATTGATGGGCTTCTTTGTCGGAATCTTATGCCGTGAGAAATTCAAGTTACCAATCTTTAACCCGTTGCTCATTGCGATTATCTTTACAATTAGTTTTGTTAAAATCTTTCATGTTGACTACGACTCATACTATTCATCCGCAAAATACCTCAGTTGGCTATTAACTCCAGCAACAGTTGCGTTAGCTATACCTCTTTATAAAGAAATTGAAAGACTAAAATCAAATTGGAAGATGATTAGTATCTCTATTGCCTGTGGATGTGCTAGTAGTGTAATAACCGTTCTAATCCTAGCTTTATTATTCCGCTTTAACCACGAACAATACGTTACCTTCTTACCAAAATCAATTACTACCGCAATCGGTATGGGAATCGCAGAGGAATTAGGAGGTATCGTACCAGTAACCGTGGCAGTCATCATCGTAACAGGTATCTTTGGCGCAATCATCGCAGATATTGTATTCAAGGTTTTCCATATCACCGACCCAATTGCCCAAGGCTTAGCTCTTGGTGCTAGTGCTCACGCAATCGGCACATCCAAGGCAATCGAGCTCGGTGACTTACAAGGTGCCATGGCAGGTCTTGCTATTTGTACATCTGGTATTATTACCGTTGTTCTAGCAACTCTCTTTTCCCATATCATGTAAATTTAAAAAGAAGCGTATTGCTTCTTTTTTTGTGCACAAAAAAACGACTACCTACATTGATAGTCGTTTATGTCATTAGTCTTCTACGTATGGTAATAAAGCCATTTGACGAGCACGCTTGATAGCGATTGCTAACATTCTCTGGTACTTCGCACGAGTTCCTGTAACGCGACGTGGAGTAATCTTTCCATTTGCGCTAACGAATTTCTTCAAGAGCTCTACATCCTTATAATCGATATAAGTGATGTTGTTTTTTGTAAAGTAGCAGACCTTTCTGCGGCCCATTCTTTGTTTTCTGAATGCCATTGTCTGTTCTCCTTTATTTAGAATGGCAGGTCATCGCTGGAAATATCCATTCCGATTCCTGCGCCGAAGTCATCACTCACAAAATCATCATTTGTAGATGGTTTTGGTTGTGAATACGGCTGTTGATAACTGTTGTCTTGATAACCACTGTTTTGTGCTCTGCTCTGTGATTGACTCTTAGATTCAAGTAAGTTTACAGTATCGCAAACGATTTCTGTAACATAAACCTTCTGTCCATCACGATCATAGTTACGTGTTTGGATTCTTCCTTCAACACCCACTAACGCACCCTTACGTGCATATGAGCCTAAGAAATCGGCAGCCTGTCGCCAAGCGACACAACTGATGAAGTCTGCAGACTGTTGATTGTTTCCATCCTGTCCACGAGCCATACGACGATCACATGCAACAGTAAATGTCGCAACGGATAAGCCACTAGCTGTCTTACGGACTTCCACATCTCGTGTTAGTCTACCAACCAAAACAACGCGGTTAATCATTACTTAGCTCCCTTAGCCGGAGCTTCGTCACGGGTAATCATGAAACGAACAACATTTGCGTTGATTCTCATCAAACGATCGAATTCCTTAACGCAGGCATTATCTGCTTCAAATGCTGTTACTACATAGTAACCCTTCTTCATGTCATCAATGCGATATGCGAATTCACGCATGCCCCATTCATCTGTCTTTGCAATCTTACCACCATTGTCAGTGATGATCTTGCTGAGAGTCTCGATTAATTCAGCTCTCTTCTCTGTTTCAACAGATTCATTGATGATGTACATGACTTCATACTTCTTCATTCCGTACACCTCCTTCTGGTCTAGCGGCCATTTCTGGCAAGGAGCGGGAGTAACCCACTCGCCACAGTATAATACCAGTTCCCATAACAAAAGTAAAGAAAAATCAATTCTATCCTTTACGATTGATCGAGGTTGAGCGTCAATCCATATCAATTCATATCCAAAAGAAAAGCTGTACGGAAGATCGTCCATACAGCTGCTCCATTTCTACAACGAAGAAATGGCTAAGAAACTTTATGATTTTGGAATTACCGAAATCCCACCAGATGAAGTAATTCTAAAACCATATCTTCTAAAGTAAGAAGATAACCAAGAAGTTTCAAAATCAATCACACACGAAGGATCGGCATTTAACTTTCATCAGACAACGAAGTAGAATCAACTCTTACAAATTTTTTGAACAGTAGATTCTGCCTACCTTTCATGCGCTCATTTTTCTGTAACTTTACCTTCATTCTAACTAAAATAAAATCATTTCCAACTTAAAAATAGTACTATCTTGGATTATTGACCCTTGATAGTACTATTTCTGAAAGACTTACTTCCACTTTATTTTTTATTCTTTAGAAGTGGAATTTAACTTTTACTTGAGCCGATAAAAACTGATTCTTCTATCTCCTTAAAATAAATACAAGATATTCGAATACTCTAAAACCTCTATAATTACTTATTTATTGTCAAGTGATTAAGAAAGGAAATCAATTAGCAACCAGAAGCAACTGTTTCAGTCCAAGCCTGTTGGTCAACTACCCAAACTTGGTCATACACAGCTTCAACATGCTCTGTGCCTACTTGTACCTGTTGAACAGAGTAGCTAAAATCTTCTTCTTGATTTGCAAACTCTGTTGTATTGTTATAAATGCGACCTGTTTGACCACCTACTAACTTTTCTGCATAAATACCTTTATCATAAGCAGGCATAATTTCACGTTGTTCATAATGACCTTGTTCTGGGTGATTTACAGTTGTGTATGTAGGAACACATGGTGCTGGAGTATTGTTGTTAGATGTAGAATTAGAAGTAGTATTGTTAGAAACATTATTAGAAGTTGTGTTATTTGTTTCTTCTACAGTTGTGTCATTAGATGGCGTTGCTGTAGCTTCAGGATTAACGTCTGTCTTCTTCTCATCTGACTTCTTGTCATCCTGTTTCTTATCATCAGACTTCTTATCTTCCTTTTTCTTAGCATTATTACTTCCTGTTACGTTAGTATCAGGATTTTTATTTTGGTTGTTTGTCTGTGTAACTTTTGGGTTGTTATTCGTTTCATTATTTGTGAGTAATACATACCCTACTGTTCCACCAATCAATAAAAAGAATAATAACGCTATTATAGATAGCTTTTTGTGATTTCTGATTTTCTCCTTAATCAAATCGATGATATTCTTCATCATAACTTCCCCCTTTAATCAAAGTATCTGATGTATACATTAGATATCATATGAAGTTTATTAGCTAATGTATAATAACATCCTTATTGTATGTTACCCCCCCCGATTTTCAAGAGAAAATGTATTTTACAACGAATGATTTTAGCATTACGCACACTAAATTAAGCGGATACTGGCATTCTCTCATCGCCTGCTTCACTATGTAGGTCCATGGTTACACCATTTACCTTATACTTCTTTAACACAAACATTGTGACAGTAGCCGCAACACCCTCAATTGGTGCTAACTTTTCACCGACGAAGTCAGCAACCTCACGCATTGTCTTTCCATTAACATTTACCAAGAACTCAGAATTACCACTCATGAGGAATAGACTACTCACTTCTGGAAAGTGTGCAATTCTTTCCGCAATCTTATCGTAGCCACTACCACGTTCTGGTTTTGCACTAACGCCAATCATCGCATCCACATGGTCAATATTTGCCTTGTCCCAATTCACCATTGTATGGTAACCACAGATAATCTTCTTCTCTTCTAGTTCTTTCTTTGCGTTGTTAACAGATTCTTCTGTTTCACCAAGAATATCTGCTAAGTCTGTAATACTTGCACGTGGATTTTGTACAAGTAAATCAATTAACTTTAGATTGTCCATTTTATTTTTCTCCTTTGTGATCCTTTATAAACTGTGCAATACGTCTCATCGCTTCTTGCAAGTGTTCAATACTATACGCATAACTAATTCTCGCAAAGCCCTGTCCACTTTCGCCAAACGCAGTACCTGGAATAATTGCGACATGTTGTTCATTCAATAACTTCTCACAGAACTCATCACTCGTCATACCAAGACTAGAAATATTTGGGAAGACATAGAACGCACCTTTTGGTTCAAATGTTTCTAATCCCATTTCATTGAGCTTACGTACACAATACTGACGACGCATATCATATTGTTTACGCATCTCTTCGACATCCCTATCACAATCACGTAATGCTGTGATTGCCGCATATTGGCTCACGGTAGGTGCTGCCATAACACAGTTTTGATGCACCTTTAACATCACTTTGATTAGTTCTCTTGGCGCTAGTACATATCCCAAACGCCAACCTGTCATAGAAAAGGTCTTCGAGAAACCATTCAGTACAATTGTTCTTTCCTTCATTCCCGGAATCGATGCGAAGGAAGTAAACTTACTATCCCCGTAAATTAGTTCAGAATAGATTTCATCAGAGATGACAAGAATATTTGTATCCCGTAATACTTCTGCGATTTCTTCCATCTCTTTATAAGATAAAACCGCTCCAGTTGGATTGTTTGGATAAGATAATAAAATTGCCTTTGTCTTATCCGTAATGGCAGCCTTGATATCTGCCGCTTGGATTCTAAAATCATTTTCAACTTTAGCCTTTACATACTTTACTTTCGCACCCGCAAAAGTAGCTGTCGGTTGATACGTAACGTATCCAGGATCTGGCAAGATGATCTCATCTCCATCTTCCACAATGGTACGGAATACGAGGTCAATTCCTTCACTTGCGCCTACTGTCGCAATCATCTGATCAATATCGTAATCCAGATTATATTTACGAAGCAGATATTCACGAATCGCAAGACGTAACTCCTTTAAACCTGCATTCGTCGTATATTGTGTCTTACCTAGTTCAATTGTATGAATTGCCGCATCACGTATATCCCATGGTGTCTTGAAATCAGGCTCACCAACACTCAGTGATATGCAATCTGGTATTTCCGCAACCAAATCGAAGAATTTACGAATTCCCGATGGTTTCATATTTACTGCTCTTTGTGCTACTAACTTTGTATAATCCATAGTTTGTACCTCGTACGTCCCCTCTATTATACTCGAACTGTAAAAAAATGCTCCCTATGCAGGAACATTTTTACAGTAAATTTCATGACATTCAAAACTTAATATGCATCTGAATGCTTATACAAAATATCTTGGATAAAACTATCCACTGCCCCTCTATCAGCGATGACGCTGATAGACAATGACTTTTCTAACTTCTTCTTGCAAAATCCATAAAAGATTGGATTTTTGATTTTCATCGTTAACTTCGAACAACGAAATGGATATTTACGCACTTTGATTTCTTCAACATCTTCAAGTTTAAATCCAAAATGTAATACACTATGTCCTCTACTTTCAAAGCTATAGTATTTTACAATATTGTCTTTATCAACTTCTATTTTCACTGCGTGCAGATACAAATAACAAGCCATCAAACAAAGAAGTATCGGTACACAAACCACGACGGTAGCTATAATCATTCTATCTGATTCATCCGTTCCAATTTGAATCAGATTTTTTAGTATCCATATCACAATCAAAGAGAACGATATGATCGTCACAAAGGCTACCTGATTCAATTTAGTCTGATACGGATATTTCAAAATCAGTTTTGGTTCTTCTTGTACAATATCTGTTTTCATAATTTACTCTGATTTTAATTCAAAGAGAATATCACGAAGTTCAGCTGCTCTTTCAAAGTTTAGACTTGCGGCTGCTTCACGCATTTCAACTTCCATATCTGCGATGAGTTTTGCCTTATCTTTCTGAGAAAGTTTCGCTTTCTTCTGCATGTATTTCGCAGCCATTTCTTTGGTCTCTTTGCCACGAATCGCCTCTTCAACATTCTTCTTAACCGTTGTAGGGATAATACCATGTTCTGCGTTATACGCTTCTTGAATCTTACGGCGACGCTCTGTTTCGTTAATTGCGTAGCGCATAGAATCTGTCATGACGTCTGCGTACATGTAGACTTCACCATTCGCATTACGAGCAGCACGTCCAATCGTCTGAATTAAAGAACGATGACTACGTAAGAAACCTTCCTTATCCGCATCCAAGATACATACCAAGGATACTTCAGGAATATCCAAACCTTCACGCAACAAGTTAATACCGACAATCGCATCAACCTTTCCTAAACGTAAATCACGAATGACTTCGGTACGTTCCAAGGTCTTTGTCTCATGGTGTAAATACGCAATCTTATATCCACGTTCTTTCAGATACGCAGTAAGATCTTCTGCCATACGTACAGTTAATGTTGTAATTAACACACGTTCATTGCGTTTAAGTCTTACATCAAGCGCTTCACAGATATCATCAATCTGTCCCTTAGTTGGCTTGACTGTAATCTTTGGATCTAGTAATCCGGTCGGACGAATAATCTGTTCTGTCACATGGTGATCCACAGCTTCTAATTCAAAGTCACCAGGTGTTGCGGAACAATATACAACCTGATTCATCATCGACAGGAATTCATCAAATTTCATTGGACGATTTTCTAGTGCAGATGGTAAACGGAAACCATACTCCACTAAGACTTCCTTACGTTGACGATCACCATTGTACATACCTCTTACCTGTGGTAAGGATACATGTGATTCATCCACAAACAACAAGAAATCCTTAGGGAAATAATCAAAAAGATTCCATGGACGTTGCCCTACTTTTCTTCCATCGATATGCATCGAATAGTTTTCGATGCCAGAACAGTATCCATTTTCTCTTAAGGCTTCTAAATCAAAACGTGTACGCTGTTCTAAGCGTTCTGCTTCGAGTGGTTTTCCCTTTTGACGGAAATACTCTAAACGATCTTCCAGCTCTGCTTCAATCGCATCACACGCTCTTAACATCGTCTCCTTAGAGCGCGCATAACCACTCGCTGGGAAGATGTTATAAAACTGGTATGCATTCATGGTCTTTCCTGTTAAAGGATCAATCTCTGTGATACGTTCAATCTCATCTCCAAACATCTCAATACGAATATTAAATTCATTTGTATAAGATGGTGTTAAATCAATAATGTCTCCACGTACACGTATCGTACCTCTTGTTTGGTCAACATCATTACGTGAGTACTGTAGTTCAATCAAACGACGCATCAAATCATTACGGTCAATGCTTTCTCCTACACGTATCGTATAGAACATGTTCTTATATTCAACAGGATCACTGGCCGCATAGATACATGCAACAGATGCGACAACGATTGTATCCCTTCTTTCGAGAAGAGAATTCAAAGTAGACTCTCGGAACATATCTAATTCTTCATTGATTGCAGCTGTCTTTTCAATATACATATCACTCTTAGGCATATATGCCTCAGGTTGATAATAATCGAAGTTTGATACAAAGAACTCTACACGATTGTGTGGGAACAGCTCTTTAAACTCAGAATATAACTGACCAGCTAATGTCTTATTGTGCGAAAACACTAACGTTGGTCGATTCATCTGTGCAATGATATTCGCCATGGTAAAGGTCTTACCAGTACCAGTAGCACCCTCTAGAACCTGTTCCTTCTTTCCTGCATGCAGGCCAGCAACCAGTTCCGCAATCGCCTTCGGTTGATCTCCCGTCGGCCTAAATGGTGATACAAGTTCAAACTTACGATCATCCATTTAAAACCTCCTGTGCTTTCTGTAGTTGAACATCATGTGTCTTTGTTGTATTCCAATCTAGCACCACAGCACTATAGAGCGTACTAAATGTTTCTTTATCCAATACACCATCTGCTGTAATACCTTTGTCTGTCTCAAACTGACGTAATGCCTCTTCTGTTTGAGAAGAGAAATAACCATCAGTACGACCAACGTTATACCCTAGATAATCCAAACATAGTTGGGCGAATTTCACCGGTTCACCAACACTATCATAAGCGTAGCGATCCGTATCATTCATCTTTGGTAAAGAAGTATACATCACTTCATGTAACTTCACTTCATCGTCTGGTGTAATACCAACACCATTGACCCAAACATTGTTCGGGGAAGTCCATTTTGAAGTTGTATATTTAAGTGCAGAACCATCTTTGAATACACGTGATACCTGTACTGTACCCTTACCGTAGGTTGTTACACCAATTACTGTTACATCCTGATGTTGTTCCTTGAGTGCCATTGTGAGTACTTCAGATGCACTCGCTGTATTCTTATTTACTAAGATGGCAATCTTCTTGATGTTGTCATACATACCATCTGTTGTGCGGATTTCTTCTGTCGTACCATCCGCATACACTTGCTTCATCGCAAGTGTATCCTTTGGCAAGAAATATGACGCAATCCCCTGTAATGCGGTTAGATATCCACCACCATTATCACGTAAGTCAATCACGATATTTGATACATTCGCATTCTTGAAATCATCTAGGTATGCCTTTACTTCATTGGCTGTATTTTCACCAAACTGATAAATCTGTAAGTAACCTGTATTATCACTTAGAATCTCTCCAAATGCAGTTGCACTGACAGCTGCACGAGTAATTGTTATCTCAAGAGGTTGTTCCTGACGGATGAATTCAATCGTTACATCTGTACCACTATCACCTTGTACCAGATTCTTAATTTCTTCCGTCGTCTTACCAGTGAGTGATTCACCATTGACCTTATTCATGATATCTCCAGCTTTTACGCCTGCTTTATCCGCTGGCGAATTACGGAAGACACGCTCGATGATATTGATTCCATTAGCCTGTAAGAACTGTACACCAATTCCTACATAATTACGGTTGATCGAATCTGTAAACTGCTTCATCTCATCAGCCGTCATATATTCTGTATGCTTATCAATATCATTGGTTGTAATGCCCTTTAGAGCCTGGTCTGTTAATTTTGTATCAATATTTTCTACTTGATCCGCAAAAAACCAATCATTCTCCATCACCTGAAGAACACCATTGATTTTCTCATCAGAATTCAAAGGAAGATTATTCACCACATTCTTACGCGCAGGCGCAAGTGAAGATAATGGCAGTACTGAGCCAAGCAACCACCCACCTACTAAGGCAACTACCACAAATGCTACCATAAGGATGCGTAGACGTTTTACTTTCTTCTGTTCTTGTTTTAAAGCCACTTCTTCTGGCCACAGATGACGACGGAAAGGAATACTGTATACTTTTTCATCGTTCTGTAATTCTTCTTTGTTTTCGTCCATTTTTACTGCCTCTATCTTTCTAAAAAGAGTCTCTGTTTTAGAAGAGACTCTTAAATACTATTTTAATAACCAAATACTTCTTCCGGTTGGATACGGCATGGAGCACCGACGCCATCACTACAACGTCTTCCATACAATCCATATCTTCCACCAGTCCAACCTGCACCAAAGCTGACGTCACCATTCCAGTTCGCAGCGTAGTACGCAAATCCAGACGCATCTCCTAAGTAGAAGATTTCCACGTGACAGTGTGGTCCGGTAGTATTACCAGATGAACCAACCTGTCCAATCACATCACCTGCATTTACAATCGTACCAGTCGCAACCGGTGTATTTAATGTCATGTGGAAGTAATCCACACCATACAAACTACCATTGACCGTTACAAGCAAGATAACTTGGTTACCAGAATAGGAAGCACCACCAAATTGGTAACCACAACTATCACCTAAATAACCAACTGTTGGACAGCCATTAACACCTCTTAGTACAACACCATTGGCAACTGCACGAATTGTCGTACCATAACCAGCCGCAAAGTCATATCCCAAGTGGATACTACCATCTGGATAAGACCAAGTGCCAGCACTACGCCAAGCGCCATCTACTGGATAAGTCCAACCATTTGTTGTAGGAATCGCTTCAATTTGAGCAGTGATACCCGACATCAACGCATTGTTTTGTGCAATATCCGAGTTCTTTGTTTCGATTGAACCACGAAGTGCAGCTGCTGTCTTCTGCGCTGCTTCTTGGGCAATCTGCACATAAGTCTGTAAAGTAATAAG
Organism: uncultured Solobacterium sp.; assembly: GCA_963525775.1. Lineage (GTDB taxonomy): Bacteria > Bacillota_I > Bacilli_A > Erysipelotrichales > Erysipelotrichaceae > Bulleidia. The sequence goes on from CAURLC010000011.1 coordinate 27,485, forward strand.
TTCTTTTTGTTGGTCCTGTTTTTCCTTCTTTTGAATCTCTAGTTCATTCTTCGCCACAACAAGCTCTTCTTTTTGTTTGTTTAACGTTGCGATAATCTGAACAAGTTCATTCAAAGTCTTCTTATCGTATTGAGAAATTGTACTCAAACCATTCGCAATACGAATAAAGTCTGTGAAGTTATTCGCACCCATCAAAATATCAATATATTGATTTGTACGCATGGTAGGTTGGTTCAATACCATACGTGTCTTTACTTTATCTTGTAGTTTATCTGCAGTCTTTTGATTTTGATCAATCTCAGCCTGCTTGCTATCGATTTCTTTTTGCTTTGCGTCAATTTCAGCTTCTTTCTGTGTAATTTCAGCTTGTTTTGTATCAATCTGAGTCTGATACTCCGAAATCTTCGCTGCATATTTCGATATATTGGCTTCCATATCAGCCTTTTGAGCCTTCCAAGCCTCAATCTGTTGACTCATCTCTGCATTCTGAGACTCTAGGTAAGCCTTATATGCCTCACATGCACTCGCATCATCCTTGCCGTAGTTTGTACAACGATTCAACCAATATTCCGAGTTGGAATAATCTTCATCCGCAATAACAGTACTCGATTGATTTCCAACCATAATTACAGCTATCAACAGGCATAAACATATCTTCGTTAATTTTTTCATCGCTTATCCCTCAAATACTTCGTTACAGAGAGCCAACTTCCGAAAAGACCAACCAAAATACCAACTAATAATAAGATACCCGAAACATAGTACAAGAATGGAAATGCCTTCTCTAAACGGAACATATTAGAGATTAACACACCAGAAGTCTTTTCGAAAATCACGATGTATCCCCAAATCGTTAGACCAATCGGAATAATTGCGCCGAGAATTCCCGTAATAATACCCTCCCAAAGGAAAGGAGCACGGATAAATCCATTAGTCGCACCTACATGTTTCATGATCGTAATTTCATCCTTACGAGCATAAATGGTAAGTTTGATTGTATTTTGAATTAAGAAGATTGCAAGTAGAGTTAAGGCAGCTACTAAGATACCACCAAAACGGCGAATGGATGACATCGCATCAACCATGTTCAAAGTACTTTGACCACCATAGTTGACACTATCAACACCGCTAATCTGGCCAATCTTCTTAGCAATATCCTCAAGATTTGCGCCATTCTTTGTTTCTACATAGTAGGCATCATGCATAGGGTTATCTGCCTTAAATGGTTCAAACACCGCTCTTGTACGCTCATCTTCAAAACTATTAATGTAATATTTTAACTCATCATCCTTCGATGAATATGTTACCTTTTCAACCCCGTCTATCGCAGAGATTGCCTTCTCAATCTGTTTTAGACTTGATGAAGACTCCGCATCATACGAAACCATTACAGAAATTTCAACAGATGACTCTACAGAACGAGTAAATTGTTCTAAGTGATAACTTAATACCAAGAACAAACTAATAATCATTAGTGTTACTGTAACCGCAATTGCACTTGAAAGAGACATTGCCCAGTGTCTACCAACACCACGGATACCTTCACGAATTGGTCTAATCATGACGAACATAACCTCCTTCGGAACGGTCAGCCACAATGTGTCCTTGTTCCAAAACAATCGTACGCTTACGATACTTATTTACAAGCGTAATATCATGGGTAACCATCACAACGGTTGTACCATAACGCTGATTGATTTCCTGTAGTAAGTCCATAATCTCATCAGATTTTGCTGGGTCCAAGTTACCAGTCGGCTCATCCGCAATCAAAACCTTCGGACGGTTGGCAATCGCACGTGCAATCGCTACACGCTGCTGTTGTCCACCAGATAATTCCTTCGGAAAAGAATTGCCCTTTTCACTTAAGCCCACGACTTTCATCACTTCCATCGTACGCTTGCGAATCTGTGCCTTTTTCATACCGATGACTTCTAAGGCATACGCAATATTTTCAAATACGGTTAAATGTGGCAACAATTTATAATCCTGGAATACAACACCGATATTACGGCGATAGATAGGAATCTGACGTTTAGATAATTCACCAACATCAATACCGACAACTTTTACGTTGCCTTTTGTACACATTTCCTCCGCATCCATCAACTTAATTAAAGTAGATTTACCAGAGCCAGTTGGACCAATAACGTATACAAATTCGCCCTGATCAACTGATAAATTTATATCATACAGTGCATTTGTACCATTTTTATATCGTTTGTAAACATGGTTGCATTGAATCATAAGGGTACCTCCTTACTCGTGAAATCCTGCCCAATAATTTTATCACATTCTGTTAAATATTGGATGAAGCGTAGGTGAAACCTTCACCATGCATATCAGACGCATCATTTGTAATCACAAATGCTTTTGGATCAATTCGATTAATTAATGAAATCAAACTTGCATATTGACGTGTCGATACAACAACCAATACAACATTCTTAGCTTCACTGTTGAATCCACCACGACCATCTAAAATCGTAACACCACGATTGAGTTCCTGATAAATTCCATCACGTAACTCTTCCCAATGATTGGAAATAATATGTACAGACTTGGCATTGGCACCTTGACCAGCACTCAGCACCTTTCCAATCGCAAAGCCAGACGCAAACACGGACACAAGACCAAGTAATGCAGAATTAATACCATACGCCGCAATACCTAATCCAACCGTTAAAGTATCAATAATAATAACCAAAACTGAAATTTGTACACCTGTAAACTTATGTAAAATCAAGGCCGGTATATCCATACCACCTGTACTAGACCCCGCTCTCATCACAATACCAATACCAGTACCACCAAGAAGTCCTGCATATAAAGCCGCCAAAATTGGATCAACAGTGATTGGATTTGGAACCTTAATCAACAAGTTGTTAAATACTGGATAGGCAAGTGAAGATAACATCGTTGTTAAGGCAAATTCCTTACCAAGAATAACTGCTCCTAAAATTAGGAAGCCAATCACCGCCGAGTTAGCAAACAAGGTCTTATCTATATGGAAGAATGGCTCAAAGGCAACCGCAAGACCAGCGACGCCACCGGAAAGAATCTTGTACGGTAAAATAAAAAATTCTACTGACATAGATAATAAAAACGTTCCAGCTAAAACCATCAAAAAATTGATTACACTTTTCTTATTCATGGAAGGTATTATATCATAGGTACTACGATATGGAGAATGACTAATGAAAGATAACCGTATAAAAAAGATAATCCTTTGGACTATCGTCATTACATATACACTTTGGATATTTCATAACTCAGCACAAACCGGAAAAGTCTCCGCAAATCTGAGTCAAACACTAAGCTATCGTATCTATAATTTCTTACAATTCCTACATTTCATACCATTCCAACTATTCCACACACTCATTCGTAAATTCGCCCACTTTAGTGAATACGCTCTACTTGGCATCCTGGTATCGACTGTCAGCTCACATACCATTCAAGAGCGCAAACAAAAGATGGTCATCATCCTATGGATGATACTTGTACCAATCCTTGATGAAGGCATCCAATCCTTTACACCTGGAAGATCTGCCGAATTACGTGACTGTTTCATCGATATGTGTGGATATAGCTTCGGATTTCTAATCACATATCTCATAAAAAAGTGGAAAACCAAATTGGAGTGAACCCAATTTCTTTATTGTGTTAAACCTGCAACCTTACCCTCTGTAATTTTGATAATATCATCAGGCGCAATTTCAATCTGTGTACCGACTTTACCGCCTGAGACAAGAATCGTATCAAACAATACGATTGTCTCATCATAAACTGTCACAAATAATTTTTTCATCCCAATTGGTGAACATCCACCATGGACATAACCAGTTGTCTTTAACAGTTCCTTCTGTGGTAACATCGCTACACTCTTTACACCAACCGCACGTGCACAAGCCTTTAAATCTAACTTCTCTTTTACCGGAATCACAAATACATAATGATTACCATCATCACCTTTTGTGACTAGCGTTTTAAAAACTTGTTCTGGATCTTCTCCACACTTTTGTGCAACCGATACGCCATCTATCAAATCATCACTTACATCATAGGTATGTTCTTGATACGTAATTCCTTCTGTATCCAAAATACGCATCACATTTGTCTTCACTTCTTTTTTTGCCATATTTTTTACCTCGCCACTATTTTACACCAATTTATAAATCACTGCAGATACGTTCCATCCATATCAAAATTACGTTACAATAAACTGCGAGGTATAAACATGATCAATCGTTTTTCTAGAACTCAACGCGTCATCGGAAGAGACGCACTACATAAGATCCGACAAGCACACGTCATCGTATTCGGTGTTGGTGGAGTTGGTGGATACGCCATTGAGGCTTTAGCACGCAGTGGGATTGGTAAAATCGATATTGTTGACCACGATACGGTTTCACTCACCAATATCAACCGACAACTCATCGCAACCGACGCAACCATCGACCAATACAAAGTAGATGTAATGAAAGAGCGCATCCACACAATCAGTCCAGACACGGTTGTAAACACTCTACCTATCTTCTATTTACCAGAAACCAAAGACCAATTTGATTTTAGCCAATATGACTATATTATCGATGCGATTGACAACGTTACCGCTAAGATTGATTTAATCGTAACCGCTAAGAGTTTAGGTATTCCTATCATCTCTGCGATGGGTTGTGGCAATCGCTTCGATCCAACTAAAGTTCGTGTAATGAATATCTACGACACAAAAAATGATCCACTCGCAAAAGTCATGCGCCATGAGTTACGCGTACGTAAAATCAAAGACTTACAGGTATGTTGTTCGATAGAGGCTCCAATCAAACCAATTGAATATCCTGATGAGGAACAAGAAAAAGCAGTGAAATGGAGTATTCCAGGTTCCACTGCCTTCGTTCCACCTGTTGCGGGTATTACATTAGCTGCCGAAGTTGTTCGACAGATTACAAATTTTGACCCAAACAATCGCAAGTAACGAAAGTTACTTGTTTTTTAATGCAAGATTGTACCAAGAATTCGGTTAACCGTCTTACCGTCTGTTTGACCCTTATACTTATCAAGAATCTCCCTCATTACAGGACCTTGATTACGCTTGAGAGGTTCTAAGCCCTTTTCTTGTAAGATTCCTTCGATAATCTGATGAATCTCTTCTTCTGTTAACTGCTTTGGTAAATAGGAAGAAAGTAGTACCAACTTCTTTTGTGCCTCTTCCTTTAAATCTTCACGATTTTCAGGAATACTCTCAATCGTTTCATTTGTCTGCTTGATTTCACGTTGAATATACGCTAGTTCATCATTCTTCTCTAACGTATGACCAGCTTCTTTCTCCGCAAGTGCAATTGCGGAAATCACAAGGCTCAATACACCCTTGGTAAGAGTATCGTGTTCCTTCATTGCCTTCATATTATCTTTTCTTAATTGTAATAATAGTTCGCCCATTATGAATACCTCCTGTTACTATTATAAACTTTCTAGAGAAAAAGTATGTTTCTTCTTTATCTATATACTCCAAAATATGCTAAAATCACTACAAAGTAGGTGAATATTATGCAAAAAAACTTTATCTTTATTTCCCCTAATTTTCCTAAGACGTATTATCAATTCCCACTTGCTTGGAAACAATTAGGTGGCCGTTCTCTCGCAATCAGTGACGCAAATTATAACTCTTTAAGTGATGTACAAAAGTCAGCTTTTGATGATTACTATCAAGTAAGTTCTCTAGAGAACTATGATGAGGTATATCGTGCAGTCGCATGGTTTGCCCATCGTTATGGCAAAATTGATTGGTTAGAGTCCAATAATGAATATTGGTTATTTCAAGACGCCAAACTACGTCAGGATTTTAATATTACCACTGGCGACAAAGCAGATGATGTTGTGCATTATAAGCTAAAGTCTGAAATGAAAGCATACTATCACAGGGCAAATGTACCAACCGCACGCTATCATATCGTTTCCACTTTAGAAGCTGGTAAAGAGTTTATCTCTAAAGTGGGTTATCCAGTTGTCGTAAAGCCTAACAATGGTGTAGGTTCTAGCGCAACTTGGAAGATTCGTAATGACAGCGAACTTGAAGACTTCTATAAAATTCAACTACCACATGAATATATCATGGAAGAATATGTTCCAGGATACATCCTGTCATTCGATGGTATCGTAGATGAAAACAACAAAATCATTTACCGTACATGCCACGTATTCCCAAACCCAGTTATGGAAATTGTAAATGGAAAGACAGACTGTATCTTCTGGAATGAAATTGAAATACCAAAAGACCTTAACCAGATGGGTGAACGACTCATCCATGCCTTTAACCTTCGTTCACGTTTCTTCCATACAGAATATTTCCGTATGACAGAAGATAAAGAAGGGCTTGGTAAGAAAGGTGATTTAATCGGTCTTGAAGTGAATATGCGTCCACCAGGTGGATACATGACAGATATGATCAACTACTCGCAAGATATTAACATCTACATGATCTATGCAAAGATGTGCATGCATGTACAGAATATGGTATCGCCACATCCGATTTATCACTGTGTACACGTCGGCCTACGTGATGGTAGTCATTACGCACACTCTGGTCTCGATGTCTTCCAACGCTTTGGCGCAAATATCGTCATGCACGAAAGAATGCCACAGGTACTAGATGCGGCGATGGGTAATGAATTCTACGTTGCTCGCTTTAAAACGATGAAGGAACTACATGAGTTTGTTGATTTTGTGACGGAAAAGGAAGTGAAGCCACATGCAGATAAACTACCACAAGAGTTATAGTAATTATTTAAATCGTGATATGGAATTTAAGGTTTTTGGTCATGCTGGCATTGTGCTACTTGCCTTTCCATCCCAAGACGGGAGATTCTACGACTACGAAAACCGTAACCTAATCCAATCCATTTCCAATCAAATTGACCAAGGAAAAGTCATGGTACTATGTTGTGACTCCGTCGATGGAGAATCGTGGTCCGCAGAATGGAAAAATATCAATGATCGCATCAGTGCTCATGAAGCGTATTTTAATTATATTTACCAAGAACTATTACCACTATTCCGCGACTTATATCCAAGCCAAAGAGAAAGTAAAGTTTATACTACAGGATGTTCACTAGGTGCTTATCATGCATTGAATATTTTATTCCGTATGCCAGACTTATTTGCAGGATGTATCTGTTTATCTGGTGTATATAGCACTTACCCATTCTTTGGCTCCTACAGCAACGAAATCATCTATCAAAATTCCCCAAATGACTTTATCAACGGTATGCACTATGATCATCCATATGTTGAAAAATACCGCCAGAAACAGATTTATATCTGTTGTGGACAGGGTGCTTGGGAACATCCAATGTTAGAGGATACTCGTCGCTTAGAAGAACTACTCAAATATAAGAATATCCCCGCCCATGTCGAGTACTGGGGATTTGACGTCAGCCACGATTGGCCATGGTGGGAAAAGCAATTTCCATACTATGTGAACCAGTTAATTAACACACAATCAACGAATTAATCATTTTATGCTTTTCATCGTCTTACTATTCTGCTATTATTATCTAGCACGCGGATATGGCGGAACTGGCAGACGCGCTAGATTTAGGATCTAGTTCCTTCGGAGTGCAGGTTCGATTCCTGTTATCCGCACTATTGAAAAAGATTTCAACAGTCACGTTGAAATCTTTTTTTCTTATTCATATAGATAATACGTACCATCTGTCTTGATTGTAATCTTATCCCCAACATTTACAGTAATCATCTTGATTACATCAGCGTACTTTGCTTTATAAATATTTTGATCTATATCAATGATATAAAGATATGTATTACCACCAATATCAATCTTCTCAAGTTTCGCTACCGTAATTTCCTTCTCTTTATAGTTAGAAGTATCTACAGCATCATTTACTTCTTGATTTGCTTGTTCCGTACTGATTTCACCCTTGAGTAGTCTGCGATACTGTTCGATTGCATCCTTTTGGTTATATGCTGTCACAACCATATTATATTGCTCAACATTGACACAAGCATACATCTTAACCAAACTATTATCATCCTTTAATACCATAATATATGTTGGTGTACCATCTACATTGATTAATGAAGGGAAAGATGCGTGATATCCCTTCTCTTGTACTTCACCTTCAGCTGAATGCATACCACTACCTTCATCTGCACCAGAAGCTAGGATAAACTTTGTCTCGGATGTACGTTCATTTGCCATAATAAATCCGATATTACTAGAATCACCATTTACAGAGGTTACACCTGTATAAATCCAGATATCTCCATCTTTTGCGATATATCCATAGTCTGTACGATAACTCTTATCACCATCTTCATTCTTAATTTCTACGGTTGTAGTCTGTCTACAATCAATCTGACCAAAGATACTATTCAAGAATCCACGGTGTAATTTAGCAGAGTCGTTATACTGATCTACGATAAGATTTCCTGGGTAAATAATATCTGCCCACCGAGGAACATCTTTCACATCGATTTTTGTCATTGTGCCATCAATTGGATTAACTAAGATAGCACCTGTAATCTTTTTACCACCAAACAGAGAAATGCTATTTGTATAAGTAGAAGCGATATACCAAGGATTACCTTCTTCATCAATTTCAAAATGAAGATTTGTAAACATCGTTGTTGGATATGTAAAGCGAATATGTCTTTCTAAATTCTCATTGAAGTAAGCACTAGGCACATACTTCATCTTACTTGTCATCGAAACATATTCCGCATCCATTGTGACTGGATTTACTTTTACATAACCAGGGATACCATTTTCATGGTTTCCAAACCACTTAAAGAATCCATCATATTGTAAAGGTGCTACTTTGATTGGACTATTCTGATAGTCAATCTGCATATACTCACCAACATTAAACTGTGAAACAACATCACTTAAGGAACCAATCTTACGATCACCAAGTTTCTCAGCACTTGCGGTATCCATTAACGCAATGGAACTTGTTCCACTAACAGATGGAATATCTTCTGTACTACCTTCATCTACTTTCAAGATAGATGAATATTCCTTTGCATGGAACAAACGCATACTAGTAATACTACCTAGCACCATGCATACAAAGAGAATACATTCCACAAGCGCAATTCGCTTTAGATTCTCCTTTTCTTTACGAGCAGAGAATACTAGTGCCTGTATGATAAGGTATACTGCACCAACTCCTAATAGAAATGCCCAGAATTGAATACTCTTTAGATTAATTGCTGGCAAGAAAAAGTAGAAACCAATACACGCGATAACAAGTGTAATAATAATTCCTATCATATAACTCATCACAGTATTATTTTTTAAATTCTCTTGATGAAGCTTCATTCTACTAAACTGATGAAACTGTGGGTTCTTCTGTACATTCATAATTTCATCCCCCTTATTTTATACATGCATTATATCTCGTAACATTCATTTCCCATTTTTCGTTTATTACGAAAAACTGCTCTATTTTTAGCGATTATTACAAAATACTAGTTTTTATCAACGTAATGCTCAATCCAAAGCTGTAAAGAGTGAATTGTTTCCTCCATTTGTTTCAGTTGATCTTGAATAAGTTTAAAATCGCGGATTTCCTTATCATCGATTTTCCCATCCACTGTCATTTCAATTAATCTTACTTTCTTTTCATCTAAAGATTGCAAAGTCGCAAGCATCTCCAATACAATCTGAGATAAGTTCTTCTCTTTGACAACCTTCATTCCGCGCTTGATTCCAACTGGGCATTCCGTTGCACAGAATGTACTACATAACTCTTTATCCTTATAGATCTCCGCAAGCTTCACAACTTCCTCAGGATGAATTTCAAGCTTACCAGTTTCAATCTTCTCAAGACGACTCTCATTGAAAAAACCATCTGATAAGTCCGCTACTTTATTTCGTGTGAGTTTCAGCTTCATACGAGCTTCTTGAAACATACTTTTCTCTTTATTTTCCATGATTTGTACCTCTATTACTTACTTTAGTATAGATGATATCTTACATGCGTTACAACAACTTAAAAACTACCTACTTTCAAGTAATACTTTTGAGTAGGTAGTATCGTGTAAGTTTAGGTGAAGAAATTTTAATTATTTAGTTTCTGTATTTTCTGTTGCATCCTTACGTAGAAGTCCTAGAACTACAGCAGTTGCTAAGGAACCCACTAAGATTGCAACAATAAACAAGATTCGTCCTGAAACAACTGGTAAGACAATAAATCCACCATGTGGCACTGGGCATTCAACTTTACCAAATAAAGCAATAATTGCACCAACAATACCACCAATAATTGTTGCTGGATATACAGACTTTGGATCTTTTAATGCATAAGGAATTGCGCCTTCTGTGATTCCTAAGCATCCCATAATACCAACAGCTTTTGCATTATCTCTATCTTCTTCATTAAATTTCTTTTTGAAAAGGATAGTAGCCAAGAAAATACCAATAGGTGGAACCGCTACTAATACACGGAAAATTCCATTAGGCCAGAATACGCCTTCGTTTATTAAAGCTAATGTAAACATAGATACTGTCTTTGTCACTGGTCCACCAAAATCAATCTCAGCAACTGCACCCATCAATATAGCTAAACCAATTGCATTTGTAGTTGATAGTCCTGTCATAAATTTTAATAATGCATTTACTAGAATTGCAATTGGGTATCCAATTACAAAATAATAAATTAGTCCTAGTCCCAAAACGGTAAGTACTGGGATAATGATAATAGGCATTACTGAACGGAGTGACTTTCCAACATTCCACGACTTCATCCACTTAACTACATAGCCACTTAAGATACCCAAAATCATTGCTCCCAAGAAGCCAGTTTTCACATCTGTACCATTAATGCTAACGGCATTATTAGCCATGAAGCCTAAAATAAATCCTGGAGTTAAACCTGGTTTGCCAGCCATAGAATATGCAATGTATGCCGAGAAAACCGGAATCATCATTGCCATTCCCGCTTTACCTAGAGTATTTAAAAATTTTAATATATCATTTGCTGGAACAAGCCCTTTAGCTGTTTGCTCTGCTCCTAATAACGATACAGCCAGTATAACACCTCCAGCCACAACGATTGGCATCATGAATGATACGCCACTTAGTAATGCCTTTTGAACATCTTTTAATACCTGCTTCATATTATTCCCCTTTCGCTAGTTCAACTGCACGGTCTATCAAACCTGCGGTATTTGAAATTGCCTCGTTTACATCTGTGTTGATAATCTTCTTTCCTTCAAATCTTTCCTCACCTTCAATTACTACACTAACTGCAAGAATAACAACATCAGCTGAAGCTACATCATCCTCTGTTAATTCATTTTCAATTCCAAGGCCACCTTGTGTTTCTATTTTTACATCGATACCTCTTTTTTTAATTTCTTTTTCCAAGCACTCTTGCGCCATGTATGTGTGCGCAATACCTGTTGGACATGCTGTAATACCAATAATTTTCATTTGTTACATCCTCCCGTTATTGTTTGATCAATTTCATTTAATAATTGATATACTTCCTTATCTGTACCATTTCTTAAAGCATCCCTAAATTCATCATGCATCAGTTTCTTACTAATGGAGGAAAGTATGCGCAAGTGCATATTGCCTGCATTATCCCCCTCAGGTACACCAATCATGAAGATTAAATCAGACTTTTCAGAATCATCTTTATTCCAAAAAAATGGCTCTCTAGATTTAATGAATACAATGAATGGCCGTTTAACAGCTTTACATCTACCATGAGGAATCGCTACTCCAAAACCGACGGATGTTGGCATAATCTCTTCTCTTTTTTTTATTTCATCTGCAAATTCTGAAATATCCGATATATAATCCAACTCTTTTAATTTCTTATAACAGAAATTGAGTAAGGATGTTTTTTCTGTATACTCCAATCCTGTAAAAATTAATTTCTCATCAATCATTTTTTCCTCCAAAATAAATCAAATCTATTAATCTGTCCCTTGAGCTTACATTTGCTAATGTATCCACAACATTTTGTTCTCTAATAAAATTGAATGCTTCAGTAAGAATTCTCTTTGAGTTAGGCATATCTGGCTCTGCTAAAGCAAAGAAAATAATCACTTTTACTGAGTAATCTCCCCAATCAATAGGTTTACTACTTACATATAATGCAAAACATGTCTCATTTACATATTTACAAGATGCATGTGGAATTGCACCACCTGTTGATATACTTGTAGAAGATATCTTCTCTCGATTAAGAACCGATTCACAAAAACCATTTTTTACTTTTCCACTAGCTAATAATTTTTGGCATACTTCATGAATTACATTTTCCCTAGTTAGAGGTTTGTTACTCCAAAATATATCTCCTTCGGACAAATATTTAGTTTTTAATTGACTAACAATTGTATTAACGCCTTTTTTACATTCACTAATACCCTCATACATATCTTTGATATTATTAATATCTTGAATTGTTAATAGCATTGAAACTTGAATGATAGGAATTACTTGTTCATCTAATGCGGTAGTTGAAACGATAAATGAATACCCTGAAATATCATTTTTTGAAATTTTGTCTATGGATGTTACTTCGATAATATCCATAGGTGGAAGAAATTCTCTTATCTTAGATGCAATAAGATTAGATGCGACTATCCCATTCGGACAAACAACAATTATTTTTTTGCTTTTCTTGTTCTTTTCCATTTCATTCTGGAAATATAACATTAAAAAACCTATTTCATCTTCACTAATGTTTTTTGAAACATTATGATCTATTGCATCAACTATTAACCATACCAACTCAAACATTGCTTGGTATTCCTGCTTAATAATTTGTAGCATTGGATTCTCTAGTTTAACTTTGTTTTTGATTCTTTCGAACATTGCATTACAATGCGAACAAATCATTTCAACCAATTGCGAATTGCCAGTTAAATCTATCCCTAGAACTTCCGACATTTTATCAATCAGACTAGATGCAAATTGCTTAGAATAATCATCTATCCCATTTGTCGATTTCAAAAAACGAATTTTATTTGCTCGTAATAGCATCGATAGGTATAAGACATCCTCTTCAGTAGGTTTCACCTTAGTATCTAAATTTTCATTTATTAAATTATAGACATCGCGAGCCAGAAGATAATTTGTCAGTTCCATAACTTGCATAGTATGCAATTCATTTTTATTCTCGACCACTAGGTGATTTCCTAATTGCAATCTAAAGATTAGTGCAAGTAGAAATCTATAGACATTTTGTAAGTAATACTCTGCCTTCTGTGAAAATTGCTCATTTCTAAACAATTCAATAACATGCCAGCATGTTTCACAAATATTTTTAGGATAAATCAAAGAAAACTTCCTAATAATTTCCTCTTTTTGAAATATTGTTTGATCTAAGTTAATCGCTAAATTACTATACGAAACCAATATTTTAATTCTTTCGTTTTCAGAGCAAATTACTTTCGTACCTTTTTCAGAACTAACAAGATTCGCATTATAAGATTGTAGAAAATTATCCCTTATCCATCTTAAATCATTTAATATCGAACTTTGAGATACATAATACTGTTCTTTAAGCTCATTTATCGTGACTGTTCTTCCTTCTAATATTAATTTTTTTATAATATCTAGCCGTCTATCATCTAAAGTTATTTCTGTATCGATTAGATTATTATTTGACACTAACCTAATACCCACTCCACTTTTCTTAATAATTTCGTATTTGTTCTGTAGATAATCCAAATCATTATGTACCGTTCTTTCAGATACACCTAAAAGAGATGATATCTTCTTTACTGTTAAGTAATCTTCTGCATTAATCAGCAAGTCGATTATTAGTTTTCTTCTTTTCTGTATATCCTTCATGGCTCTCCTTAATCTAGTTCAGCTTCAAACTCCTTCAGACTAATAAGCATCTTCTCTTTATCCATCTGTAATATTTGTTCTTTAGGAAATAGCCCTCCTGCAGTACCAACATATTTATATCCAGAATCTAAAGCTTCCCTTACATTTCCTCTATTGATTCCACCAACGGCCATTAATTTAAGATCCCCCATTGGCTCACAAACTTTCTTTGCGTACTTCAAACTTAGTTCATTAGCTGGAAAGATTTTAACAATATCCGCCCCCATCGCAAACTGGTCACCAATTTCAGAAGGCGTAAATGACCCCGGTACACTGACTATACCCCTTTCCTTACAATATGCAAGCATGTTTGCTGTCATTTGTCTTGGCGAAAGAACAAATTTTGCACCTGCATCTACTGCTTTTTTAAGTTCATCATAAGTTTGGACTGTTCCAGCCCCTACATTTAATTTTCCTTGAAATTCATCTGATATTATTCGAATAATTTCATATGCATTATCAGTATTTAAAGTTATTTCCATATTTCTTACATATTTTGCATGTAATAATACTTCCGCAACTGTTCTTACTTGTTCTACATTATATCCACGTAATATCATTGTTACTTTTGATAGTTCCATATACTGTTCTCCTTAATACTATTTAATGCTATTTTGCATGTTTATTAAATTACAAAAAGTTGCAACAATATAATTGCAACTTTGTTTCTTATAAAGATTTTTACGAATAATATTCTATAGAAAATTTTTCTTTTTAAAGTTATTACAAACTCATATATAGTCCTTATTTACACAGTGTTTTAAATGGATAATTCTTATATCTACTTGGAATTTAATGACTAATTATATATGCGTTTAGTTCTCTACCCGAGAATTCATTTACGTCAATTAGAACACCATCTTCACTAGGTCCTTTGATGTATCTACTTCACAATAATATTTTTACATTTATCAATGCACCCGGAATATATGCTTCTATTACTATAGAATTCGTAATTTCAATGTATATTGGAATGATTCTAACACTTGCATGTTATTGATTCTCAAAGTAATTAGTATTTTGATAAGGAATCTAATGTATTAAACTCTTATTTGCAGAACGGGCATCGATATGCCAGTTGCCATGTGCTACCGCATATTGCCTTATCAATAATTAAAGTTGAAAAGCCGCCCTTGGCTGAAGTATAGCCTGCAGAACTACCCGCGCTACCTCCACCGACAATGACAGTATCGTAGGTCTTTAAAACCTGTATCTCTCTTGTGCCATATTGAATTTTTGTTTCCATAATTTTCCATCCTTGTATTTATTTTTAGTTATGCCCAAAAAAGAACAGATTGTCAAATACTCTTTGAAGTGTATACAATAAAACCAACAGGAGTAAAAACATATGAATGAAAAAAATAAACAAATTTTAGACGCAATCAAGGGACAATTGATTGTCTCTTGCCAAGCATTACCTAGCGAACCATTACACAGTAGTTATATCATGTCCAGAATGGCTTATGCGGCTTATTTAGGTGGTTCTAAAGGAATCCGCGCTAATAGCGTAGAAGATATTCTAGAGATTAAAAAGACAGTAGATTTACCAGTCATCGGTATTATTAAGATTGATTATGAGGATGCACCAGATGTATACATTACACCAACGATGAAAGAAGTAGATGCATTAGTAGAAATCGGCGTCGAAGTCATCGCAATGGATGCCACCAAGCGTACACGCCCTGGTCAATTAGATCTAGATACTTTCTTTAAGGCGGTACGTGAGAAATATCCTAACCAGTTATTCATGGCAGATTGTTCCAATATAGAAGAAGGCATGCATGCGGCCGAAATCGGCTTTGACCTAATCGGCACAACAATGGCAGGCTATACAGAATACACAAAGGGATGTAGTTTACCTCCATACAGAATGATTAAGACACTTGTAGAAGAGTGTGGTAAACCTGTAATCGCAGAAGGAAATATTTCTACTCCAGAACAATGCCGTCATGCGATGGATATCGGTGTACATGCAGTTGTGGTAGGTTCCGCAATCACTAGACCACTCGAAATTACCAAGAAGTTCAAGGCGGCCCTTGATGCGTAAGATTGTTACTCTAGATATTGGCGGTACAAACATCAAAGTTGGAATCTTCGAAGATGAAATACTTGTTCAAGAAGCAGAAATTCCAACACTAGCCAAACAAGGCGCAAAAGATGTCATTGAACGCTGTATCACATTTATTAAACAATACATGCCATGCGATGGCATCGGCATTAGTACCTGTGGGCAAGTCAATAACGATGATGGATCTATTCACTATGCAAATGAAAACATGCCAGGTTATACAGGCATGCAAGTAAAGAAGATATTCGAAGAGAAATTCAACGTCAAAGTCACTGTTGAAAATGATGTATACGCCGCTGCTCGTGGTGAAAACCAATACGGCGCAGGCAAAGGCTACAAAGATTTTATCTGTCTAACCTATGGCACTGGTATTGGTGGAGGCGTATATCTAAATGGTCAACCATACTATGGTGCAGGTAAATCTGCAGGTGTAATGTTAGGCGGCATGATATTGCAAACATCAACAGTCAACAAACCATGGGATGGAAGCTACGAATCACTAGCATCCACAACCGCACTCATTCAAAATGCACAGAAAGTTAATCCATGCATTACAAGTGGAAGAGTCCTATTTGAGCACTTAAATGAGCCTGAAATCAAAGCAGTTTTAGATGCTTGGATTGAACAGATTGCGATTGGTTTATGTTCTTTAACACACGTATATAACGTACCACTATTCATTCTTGGTGGTGGTATTCTCGAACAAGAATATGTATTTAACAACATTAAAAAAGCATATCAAAAATATGTAATCCCAGGCTTTAATGGCGTACAAATTCACCAAGCAAAGCTTGGAAATAAAGCAGGTATATACGGTGCACTTGCATTAAATATCAGTCGATAAACACAACAAAAAGGAGTGAATCACTCCTTTTTGTGTTTATTCAGCGTGTGTTAAATTTCGTTCTTCCGCATCATAATATACAGGATTTACTAGACGGATATAACATTCATCACCCACTGCCAATACTTGATGGTGTGGTGCTTGAATCTTTAATTCCTGCGTTCCTAAACTTACATAGTATTCTGTATATTCAGATAAGATAATACGCTTTGTAATCTTTGTCTTAATACCAGACTCATGATTGATTTCAATCTCACTTGGTCTTGTCGCAAGCTTTACAGCCTTATCCATGTGTTGAATTGTACATGGTAATGGTTGTGTTGTATCACCTTCGGCATACACCTTACCATCTCTATACTGAACCTTTGTAAAGTTTGATTCCCCTAAGAAGTTATGTACGAATAAGCTCACTGGCTTGTTATAGAGTTCTTGTGGAGTTCCAATTTGGATGATTTCACCCTTGTTCATAACAAGTAGTCTATCAGATAACGCTAAGGCTTCTGATTGGTCATGTGTTACGAACACGATAGTGAAGTTGTATTCCTTTTGTAGACGCTTGATTTCAAAACGCATACTCTCTCTTAACTTTGGATCAAGGTTTGATAGAGGCTCATCTAACAATAAGATTCCTGGGTTAACAACGATAGAACGTGCTAACGCAATTCTTTGCTGCTCGCCACCGGATAAATCAGATGGGAATACCTTTGCTTGGTCTAATAAGTTCGTCTGTTTAAGCGCAAGATTGACACGTTCTTCAATCTCTGCCTTTGGACGCTTTTGAACCTGTAATGGGAAGGCAACGTTATCAAATACGTTTAAGTGTGGCCATACTGCGAATGCCTGGAACACCATTCCTAAGTTACGGTGTTCAGGTGGAACGTATAAGTTCTTCGCCTTGTTGGATACAACCTTACCCTCTAAACGAATTTCACCTTCACTTAAATCTTCAAAACCTGCAAGCATACGTAATGTCGTTGTCTTACCACATCCAGAAGGACCTAAGAATGAGAAACATTCACCCTTCTTGATTGTTAGGTTGAAGTTATTTACCGCTGTAACTGTACCTAAAGTTTTAGTCGTATAATCTTTTCTAACATTAATTAATTCAATCTGATTCATATTTATACGCCCTTTCTTTCTTTAGTAATAAAGTTGATAATCCAGTTCACAACAACGATTAATAAGATTGTTAGAGTTGCAAGTGCTGAAGCTTGTGTGTAATATCCATCACTACGTAACATGTAGATAGCTACACCTAATGTTCTTGTATATGGTCCATACAAAAGTGAACTTGTTGTTAATTCACGCATTGCTGGCAAGAAGATTAGGAAGAAACCCGATAACATTGCCGGACGAATGAGCGGAAGTGTAATATCCTTGAGGGATTCTGTATGAGATGCACCGCAAGAACGTGAAGCCTCTTCCAATGATGGGTGTACCTGTCTTAAGGCAGCAGAAGCTGCGTTCATAGAGAATGACAAGTAACGTGCGATATAAGCAATGAAGATAATCCATAGTGTGTTATATAGGTTGATATTTAAGATCTTACCAGACCATGCAAGAATGACACCGATTGCAAGTACTGTACCTGGTAAAGAGTATGGAAGTGTAGCCAAGAATTCCAAAGCGCCCTTTCCCTTTGGCTTGATCTTGATGATTACATAAGCAATCATTACACCTAGTAACATCGCAAAGATACCTGAGCTTACTGCTAAGATTAAGGAGTTGGAAACACCATTACGAACCATCTTGTCGGTGAATAAGATATTTGTGTAGTTACTGAAGTCGAAGTTACTTGGTACAAGTGGTAGACCGTAAGACTTCAATAGACCAACTAAGAAAATCATTCCTAATGGTACAACTACAATGATAACTAATGTCACGATAGAGATAATCAAGAGAGGAATCTTAGCAGAACGTAATTTAATTACGGTTGGACGCATACTCTTACCCTTGATAATGTCATAGCTTCCAGACTTCAAGATTACCTTCTGTAATAAAAGTGCTACAGATACAACAACAACTAACAAGATAGATAGAATTGTCGCTTCACGAATACCTTGGAAGTCACCAGCTGCACGGTTAATCAGCTGGAAGATACGTGTTGGTAATGTGTAGATGTTCTGTGAGAATCCTAAGATAGAAGGGACACCAAAGTGTGATAATGATGAAATCATAATCAATAGTGCACCAGATGAAATTGCAGGCTTAACAAGTGGTAATGTAATCTTACGAATAACATAGCCCTGCGAAGCACCAGCAATACGTGCAGATTCTTCAAGTGTTGGGTCCATTCTTTCTAATGCACTTACTACCTGCATGAATACAAATGGGAAGTAGTAAGAAACTTCAACAAAGATAATTCCCCAGATAGAGTCGATGTTAATAGGTGCCTTTGTTAAGTGGAAGGTAGTCATTAACCAGTTGTTTAAGTATCCACCTCTTCCCGATAACAATAAGTCCCAAGCCATGGCTCCAAAGAATGGAGGGAACATGTATGGAATACTAAACAATGCACGCATGAATCCCTTCATCGGAATATCACTACGTCCAAGTAACCATGCATAGAACAAGCCCATGATAGTACCAAAAATTGTTACCCAGAATGCAATGGTGATTGTATTCCACATTGCACCGATGTTTTCTTTATTCAATAGAACTTTAAAGAAACTATCTAATGCTAGTTTTCCATCTACGAATAAAGCATTCACGATAATGGAGGCAACCGGAACGATCGCAATAATCGCAAGGATGATAAAGCTTGCGATAATCATAATTTTATCTAAAGAAAACTTACGACCATCTAGCGCAGCTAAATCATTATTTAATGTTTTACGCTTAAACATTATGCCTCCTCCTTTTTATAATAGAACTTACGAACAAACTTCAAGCCAACTTCTTGGCCTTCCTTTGCCTTGCCATACTTCATTACATCTAAAGCAGATTGTTGAAGACGGATTTGTTTATCACCTAATTGAATAAAGTAGTTTGTAATATTTCCTAGGAAAGTTTCTGTAACTACCTTACCCTTAATAGGACTTTCATTATCAAATACTGCATCCATTGGTCTAAATGCTAATTGATATGCCTTTGTTGGATTTTTCAGCGCAGACTTATCATCTAGCTTCACTAAACCATTCTGTGCATTGATATATACGCCATCTTCCTTCGTAACAACATCTACGAAGTTAGAAATACCTACGAATTCAAAGATATAACGATCCTTAGGCTTCATAACGATATCGTAGTCATTACCTAACTGACGGATGTTACCCTGTTGATCCATAATCGCAAGACGATCGCATAACTCTAAAGAAGCTTCTTGGTCATGTGAGATATAAACGATTGTTGTACCAATTGTCTTTTGAATTTCACGAATTTCCTTCAACATCTCTTGACGTAGTTTCAAGTCTAAGTTAGTAATTGGCTCATCTAACACAATTAATTCTTTTGATGATACAAGTGCTCTGGCAATCGCTACACGCTGCTGTTGTCCACCAGACAACTGTGAAGGCAGATGGTTTGCATAAGTTTCCATCTGTACCTGCTTGAGCGCATTCATTGCGATTTCCTGCATTTGTTTCTTATCCATTCTCTTCTTCTTTAATGGATACTTTACATTTTCCAATACGGTTAAATGTGGCCATACCGCATAGTCTTGGAATACAACACCAATATTTCTTCTTTCTGGTGGAATATTAATTCTCTTTTTAGCATCGAAGACACAAGTTTCTCCAATAAAAATGGACCCTGTTTCAGGCTTGATAAAACCACAGAGAAGTCTAATCAATGTAGTTTTACCGCACCCTGAGGGTCCAATTACACCCATAATTTCGCCATCATTTACTTCTAATGATAGGTTTTGGATAATCTTTTTGTCTCCATAGCTAAAAGATACGTCGTTAAATTGTACTTTTGCCATGGTTTTCTCCTAGTTGTTTATTTGAAAATCTTGTCGAACTTCTCTAAGATTTCTGCGCTCTGTTCAGCGATTGCCTTATCATCCGCTACCATTGCACGAGCGATAATTTCATCTAATGATAGTGTGCCTTCCTTCTTAACATCTCCACGGATTGGCATTATGTCATTCTTCGCAAGAATTTCTTGTCCTTCCTTAGAAAGGATGTAGTCATATAAAGCCTTACCACCTTCTGGGTTTGGTGAGTCTTTGAGTAATGCGATTGGACTAGATACAGCAATTAGATCCTTTTCTGGATATGTGAAACGAATTGTAGAACCCTGATCTGCTAGAGATTGTGTAACATAGTCAACACCAATCGCAACCTTATAAGCAGCCGCAGCTACCTTTGTATGTGTAGAAGTTGTACCTGATTCTAATTCAGCACCGTGTTCCTTTAACTTCTCGAAGAATTCAACACCATATTCTGGGTTATTCATCAAGCTAGCTACTAAGTAGAATGTTGTTCCGGATTCACCTGGGTCTGTCATAACGATTTGGCCCTTGAAGTCATCCTTTAATAAGTCTTTCCAAGTCTTTGGAACTTCATTTTCTGGAACTGTGTTTGTATTTGTTGTTAATCCCATAACTACAAGACGTGCGCCTGTATAGAAGTGTTCTGGATCTTTGAACTTTTCGTCGATTTTAGCAGCTTCTGGAGATTCGTAAGCTTCTAAGATTCCCTGTTCCTTGAATGTTACATAGTTGGATGGGTCACCGATCCATACTAAGTCAGTTGCGATTTGACCAGACTGCTTTTCTGTCGCAATCTTTGTCGCAACCTTAGATGTACCAGCTGCGTAATAGTCTAAAGAATATTCTGGGTGAGCAGCTTCAAATCCTTCCTTTAAAGCTTCTAACTGTTTTTCCTTTAATGAGGAGTACAACATAACCTTTGACTTTCCACCTGAGTTTGTATTTTCAGTTGTTGTAGTGGAAGTTGATGCAGGTTTATTTGTGCATCCAATTAACATTGCGGATGCTGCAAGTAGTAAGAAAAATTTTTTCATGATTTCTTTCCTCCTGAGTTCACTTACTAAGCTTATTGTAGGAAGACTAGTGCATATTTAAAACTTAAAAATTGTGATATTATGTGAATATCAAATATTTAAATATCTAGAAAAGTGCCTATTATATGAATGAAACGACGAAATTACAAAACAGTATTGATAGATTACGAAAGCGATTGATCTTAATTATCGCGTTATTTTTTATCTTTGTTAGTCTACTTTTACTAAAAAATATCAATGATTCTAGAAAAAAGAGTCTGATTGATTATCACTTAAGTACGCAAGAAAGCTTCAAAAATCTGATGGCACACTCATTGGATACGGTTCGTTACGCCGCTTATAATACCTTCTATTCCAGTGAAGCTATCAGTCTACGTAACGCAACAGATATCTCGCCTACCCAAGCCGCAAAGTACCTACGTACCCTTCATGCGCTAGATAGTACGAATCCATTTATTCATTCGATTTATCTTTTAAATAAATCATCCAACACGGTATATACAACCAATGCAGGTTCATCTTCATTTGACCAATTTGATGATCAATCTGCATTTGCCCCAAACAACCATTTATTAAAGTTGCGTCAACTACCAAATCAAGTTTGGGTCTATACATTACAATTCACCGGTATTCGTGATACAGATGTATCCATGGTCGTCAATATTGATACATATCTCTTTAACCGTTCCTTATTTAGAGATACCGATGCGACAGAATTCATCTATGTTCCAGAACAGGATACCTATTTTAGTTCAACAGGAAATGCGTATCTACCAATCGAAACCCTAAATTTTACATCTGATAATGATAGTCACTTTAAGACTATCGATGATGATGTATACTTCTATTCATATCAACCAGACTACAATCTCTATATCGCAAAACAGGTAAAATCAAACAGTATCATCAACCGTTTCTCGTCCTATGTGCCTTTATTCTTAGAGATTATTGTGATCAACTTTATTTTGATAGTGATACTAGGTTACTTTATTAATAAGTACTACTACACACCGCTCTATGAAATTATGGATAAGTTTGAACTGAAGTCTTCTTCCAAAAACTCTGTTAATAACGCAGTTACACTTTGGATTCACGACCAACAACACAAGATGGAAGAAGCGACTCATAAAGCCAAACAGGATTATCTGACCAAGTTACTCCTAAACCAGAAACTTCCTCTGTTAAGAAACCCCCTCGACTTTGATACCACAAAAGATATTTATATCTGTATCCTAGATAGTTTATCGAACAATCATATTCTCACTCTATTCGGTGAGAAAAAAGAAGTACATTCCATCAATAACCTCTATACTGTTATCACAAATGAGGTAGATGTTGAGGCACTATCAAATTACGCAAAAACGCATCACATCAAAGTATTCCTAGGTGATGCGAAACCACTATCAAAAGTCTATACTTCATACCAAAAATTATCACAACTATATTTCTTGCGTATTCTCGATTCCACAAAGTTCTTCTATCGTGAATCTGATATGCCACACTTCATGACAAACTTCTCTACGATTCAAGAAACCGAACAACGTTTACTTTATACAGTTGAACACGGACGTGAGGAAGAAATTACTGCAACCTTCCAAGAGTGGTTTAGTCTAATGAAATCCTTACACTATAATTCCCTACAATTCTTCTATACTAAGTTATATTCTGGCTTACGTGACCGTATCCGTTCTATCTCTTCGATTCCAAGTTTACCAACGTATCAGTTTGAAAATAAATTGAGTACAACTACAGACATCCAAGAGATTAATTCTTATATCCTACATCTCATGCATGCATATAGTCAGTATCTTGCGAATATGAAAGAGGAAAAGATACTCGATCTAATCTCTAACGCAAAGAATTATATTGACCAACACTTATGTGATACTGATTTAACTGCAGATAGCGTCGCATTATCAATGGATTATAACGCAACGTACTTAAATCGAATTTTCAAATCACAGTATGCAATGTCGATGAAAGAATATATCAATGTCAGTCGTGTAGAACTCGCAAAGAAACTCCTCGTTGAAACAGATTTATCTACGTTAGAAATCTCATCAAAACTAGGCATTGAAAACTCTAACTACTTCTATACATTCTTCAAGAAACATACAGGTAGCACACCAAATCAATATCGTATAGACAATAAAGCATAAGAGTAAATGTTCTTATGCTTTTCTTTGTCGTATTAACATATCTAAAGTGTCATTTTACAACAATCATCTATTTTTCTTTTTCGTTTTTATTGTAAAATGATACCGAGCTATGAAACAAAAAAAGAAGGGGGCTCATTTATGGAACTAAACTATAGAAAATGTGCAGAAGAAATCTTTGCGACACTTGGTGGTAAAGACAACATTATCAGTGCTGCACACTGTGCTACACGCTTACGTCTCGTCATTGCGGACAACAGTAAAGTTGACGTAAAGACATTAGAGAACGTACAAGGCGTTCAAGGGGTATTTAATTCTAGTGGGCAATTACAGATTATTATCGGTACCGGTACTGTAAATAAAGTTTACGATGAATTTATTGCGATCAGCGGAGTGACTGGTGGCAGTAAAGAAGATGTAAAAGCTGCGGCAGCTTCTCAAATGCCATGGTGGAAACAATTAATCAAAACACTTGGTGATGTATTCGTACCTATCCTACCAGCTATCGTAGCTGCAGGTTTGATGATGGGTCTTGTAGAAGCGTTAGGTAAGGCAATTCCTTCCTTTGCGTCGACAGACTGGTATGCATTCTTAGACATGGCTTCTAATACATCCTTTGCATTCTTACCAGTACTTGTTGCGGTATCTGCAGCACATGTATTTGGTGGAAATATCTTCTTAGGTGCAGTTATTGGACTGATGATGGTTCATCCAGCACTTACAAACGGTTGGAATGCCGCAAATGGATATGATGTTTGGTATCTATTTGGTAAAGGAATTAACATCTTTGGCTATACACTTGGACAAGTCAATCAGTTAGGTTACCAAGGACATGTGATTCCTGTTGTTATCGCAGTATGGGTTATGAGTAAGATTGAAATCAAGCTACACAAGATTGTTCCTGAGATGATCGACTTATTTGTAACACCACTTACAACTGTTATCGTAACTGCTTTAGCTACATTCATGGTCATTGGTCCAATCTTCGCAACACTTGAAAGTTGGGTATTATCCGCCGCAACGGTACTAGTTGCCAACCCATTCGGTGCTCTAGCAATGGGTGCTCTTTACCCAATCACAGTTGTCATGGGACTACACCACATGTACAACACAATTGAGTTAGGTATGCTCAGTACAGGCGCATTAAATACGTGGATGCCTATCGCTTCTGCCGCAAACTTTGCACAGTTTGGTGCCTGCTTAGCAGTAGGTCTAAAGACAAAGAACGCTAAGCGTAAGACAATTGCTATCCCATCTGCACTCTCTGCTTCCTTAGGTATTACAGAACCAGCAATCTTCGGTGTCAACCTACGCTTGATGAAGCCATTTGTATTCGCTGCAATTGGAGGTGCAGTTGGTGCTCTAGTTGGAGCTATCTTCCACATTGGCGCAACAGCCAACGGTGTAACTGGTATTCCAGGTTACCTTATCGCATCAAACCCACTTACATATACAATCCTGCTACTTATAGCAGGTGGAACATCCTTTGTACTTACATTCTTATTCTGGAAAGAAAATGATGGTGTTGAACCAGAAACAACCACAACATCTACTCCTGCTCCAGTAGCACCACAAGCAGCACCAATTATCACAACAGAAAAAGGCACCGTTCTTTCCCCAGTAAAGGGAAAAGTCATTCCTGCAAGTGAAATTCCTGATCCAGTTTTTGCAGGTGAAGCAATGGGTCAATCCGTCGGTATTGTCCCAACAGAAGGAACGGTATACGCTCCATTTGATGGAACAGTGATGATGCTATTCCCTACAAAACATGCAATCGGATTACAATCTAAGGACGGTTTAGAAGTACTCATTCACGTTGGTGTTGATACAGTACAGATGAATGGCGAAGGCTTTGAAGCATTTGTAAAACAAGATGATGTCATCCATGCTGGTGATAAGCTTCTTACATTTGATCGTGCTAAGATCAAAGACGCAAATCATCCAGATACAGTCATCGTTGTATTAACAAATAGCGCAAACTTTGAAAAGATTGATAAAGCCGCATAAATACAAAGATATTAGTTTTGAAAAGATACAGTAATTATTTTCATAAAACTGTATCTTTTTTCATTTTTATTACATTTTCTCTATCAAACTGTAAATAAAATTTGTTATGATATGAACATTACTAAAGGGGGAACAATTATGCAACGTGAAAAACTCTCATCACGCCTCGGCTTCATCTTACTATCCGCAGGTTGTGCAATCGGCTTAGGCAATGTATGGAGATTTCCGTACATCGTTGGACAATACGGTGGTGCAGCCTTTGTACTAATTTATATTGCATGTCTATTATTACTAGGACTACCCATTATTATTATGGAATACGCCGTCGGTAGAGCTAGCCAAAAAAGTATCGCTCTTGCATTTAATGAATTAGAACCAAAAGGAACTAAATGGCATATCTACAAATGGTTTGGCATGGGTGGTAATTACTTACTTGCAATGTATTACACAACGATAACAGGTTGGTTATTACTATACTTCTGCAAAACATTACGTGGAGACTTCAATGGTTTAGACGCAACTGCAGTTGGTGAACAATTCGGTAATCTAATGAACCAACCACTCACAATGTTTATCTTCATGGCAATTACAGTCATACTCTGTTTTGGCATCTGCTCTATGGGACTACAAAACGGAGTAGAAAAAATCACTTCTAAGATGATGGTCGCTCTACTCATCTTAATGGTAGTACTAGGAATCAACTCCATCTTCTTAAAAGGAGGACAGGCAGGACTCGAATTCTACCTCAAACCAAACCTAGCAGCGATACAAGAAGTTGGTATCGGTAAAGTTATCTTCGCAGCGCTAGGACAATCCTTCTTTACACTCAGTATCGGTATTGGCGCAATGACTATTTTCGGCAGTTATATCGATAAAAAACACGCACTCACTGGTGAAGCACTACATGTACTAGGGCTCGATACACTTGTGGCCATCATGGCTGGATTCATTATCTTCCCAGCATGTTTCGCATTTGGTGTAGAACCATCACAAGGACCAAAACTCATCTTTGTGACATTACCAAATATTTTTAACCACATGTTCTTAGGACAATTATGGGGAGCATTATTCTTCTTATTTATGGCATTTGCGGCACTCTCAACAGTCATTGCCATCTTCCAAAATATGATTGGATTTAGTTCTGATCTAACAAAAGTATCCGTAAAGAAATCCTCATTCATCAATGCGGTTGTTATCATCGTATTATCACTACCATGTATTCTGGGATTTAATCTATTACAGAACATCACACCGTTAGGTGCAGGTACAAATATTATGGACTTAGAAGACTTCATTGTTAGTAATAACCTACTACCACTTGGATCTCTTATCTTCCTATTATTCTGCACCAGCAAATACGGATGGGGCTTTGGTAACTTCCTTGCAGAAGCAAATGAAGGAAAAGGCATCAAATTCCCTAAATGGGCACGTCTATATATCTCCTATGTCATTCCACTTATCGTCCTATGGATCTTCATCCAAGGTTATATCAGCACATTTATGAAATAAACAAAGATAGTATGGAGTTTTCTCTACACTATCTTTCTTTATGAATACTAATTTTAATACTGCATTAATTGTTTACAACCTTGAGTCCTAAACTATTCGCTACTTCTTCTTAACTGTTACTAATTCGTCAAGTAACTCAACTACTCGCTCGTAAGCATCTTCCTTAGACATGTCCTTTGTGTTCTGATACTTGTTGAAGTATGTTAAATATACCTTGTTTACGTTATCTAAATATAAGTAGCCTTCAACATATCCACCGTCTGTTGTATCAACCTTGTTAGTATATAAAGTATAACCCTTATAATCACTCTTAACTAGGTTTTCTTTCTTATCAAACTCTTGGTAATAAGAGTCTACTTCTTCAAGAGTAGTACCATGTTCTGTATTTTTGAAATGCTTAGGTAAGAAAGTTGCCACAAAGATTAACTTATCGTATGAATAAGTATCTGTGTCTTTTTCAAACCCTGTTGCAATGACCTTAGCCGTATAATCATTATTGAGTTCATCGGTGGACTTCTTGTATTCTTCATCCCAATAGTGGTCTCTCTCTTCTACTTCTTTATTTAAACGGTATCTGTCTAAGAGATGTCCATTCTTATCTATTGTTTGTGCATTTACTGTGTAATTGGTTGGTAATTTAATTGACACATCGTATGCAAAGTTCTGAACGTTTGGTCCGACTGGTTCTCCATCATCTCCCATGATACGATTACCATTCTCATCAACCATTCTTCCATCATATTCTGCACCAGATGCTCTTATCTTAAATTCCTCAAGTTTCTTCTGTGAAAGAATATCAAATTTTGAAGTGTCTTTTTCTTCTTTCTTTGGTGCTGTTGTTTCTGTTGTTTGTGTTTCTTGTGTAGTATCTTGTTTTGATTCCTTAGGTCCACATCCTACTAAACCCGATAAGAGTACTGCTACACATAAACCCGATAATAATTTCTTGTTCATACTATTCCCCTTTAGTCATTTACTACTTTGAGTCCTAAACTATTCGCTACTTCTTCTGCCTTTGATCCTTTAGGTGTATGGATTTCTACATCTGGATTACAGGTATCAACAAAATAGAATAATTTTGTAATTTCTGTTACACTTGCTGGAATTGTAATGGATTTAATTGACGTTGTGCCCCAGAATACTAATGTTCCAATACTCTTTGTTCCTTCTGGGAAAGTTACTTCTTCAAGAGAACTACATCCATTGAAGATATCATCCTCTACTGTTTCTATTGACTTACCTAAGTGTACATACTTTAGAGATTCATCAATCGCAAATGCAGTTTTCGAAAGATAACGTACTGTATCTGGTAATACGATTGCCTCACAATGTTCCAAGTTCGCAAGACCACGTTCTCCAATTGCGATGACAGGTTTACCTTTAATTTCCTTTGGTACACGAACAACCTTATCGTCAGAAGTACAACTATAGATAACATAACCTTCTTGCCATTCATCATATGTGAAGTACTTTTCATCTGTCTCTGGGAAGTCTTTGAAGTTCTTCTCAGTTACTTCAGAGTTGTTTGTTGTAGTTGTTGTGTTTTTTTCTGTTTCCTTTGTTTCGTTTGTAGATGTACTTGTTGTAGTGTCTTGTTTTGGTTGCTTAGATCCACAACCTACTAAACCCACAAGCATGATTCCTGCGCATAATCCTGTTAATAATTTCTTGTTCATAAGAATACCCCCTATCTTTTCATGAATAGTATTAATAATATTTTGTTGCTAATATCAATTAAACTGATTTAATCTTCTCACAAATATATATTGTTGAACACATTGAAATCCTTAAGTATTTTTTATTTTAAGATCATTATCACTTTAATTTTTCAAAAAAAATGCCGAAGGCACAACAAATGATATTCAAGTGTTTCCTTTCGGCTTTTATTTACGTTTTACTCTTATTGTTTCACAAATTTTAGAATTTCTTCGTACTTGTATACACGTAAGTAACAAAGAGCACATACCACAATTACAAGTGTGATAATACCACCTACAATACTATGGATGATTCCTAATAGAACACGATAGGCTACCATCGCAAGCACTGTGTAAATCAAACCATTTGTAATCTTTTGTCCACCAGTTGCTTGGTATAAGTACCATAGACCACCAATCACGATTGCTAAACATACAACGTTTAAAAACAATCTAATAATCTCTAACCAACCTAGTGGTGTACATAATATAAGTGCTCTAAGGATTGCGGCAGCTACCAACATATTAATTCCAACACGATATTTATCCATATCATTCCCTCTATCTTTCTGTTTCAATAAACGATTCATGTACTTCTTTCGCAACTTCTCGCCCGTCTTTAATTGCGGCTGCGATTGATTGAGGACCTAAATAGGCATCCCCTACAATTAGTACATTTTCTATTGTACTCTGGTGTTGACCAGAAGTCAAATTTAGATTTTTATCGAGAATACTGAAGTCTACTTTCTGTCCAATCGCTGTCACAACCAAATCACATGGAATGATATGCTCACTACCTTCTACTTCATGGGTTGATCTTCTTCCACTTTCATCTGGTTCACCAAGCTCCATTGTGATAACCTTTACACCAGTTACTTTACCAGTTTCATCACGTAATACTTCTTTAATATTCTCTAAGAAATGGAATGTAACTCCTTCATTGCGTGCATCTTTGATTTCTCCCTTGTGCGCTGGCATCTCTGCTTCGCTACGACGATAAATAATTTTTACATCATCCATGATACGCACAAGACTTCTTGAGCAGTCCATCGCAACATTACCACCACCCCATACAACAGCGTGTTTGTAATTTTCCTTGTAGAAATCATGCATGTGTTTAATGTTTAAATCATGCAGTAAGGTTAACCCTGCAATACAGCCACCATTCGCTTCAAGACCAAACATGTTTTCTACCTGGGCGCCGATTGCGACTACAATACGGTCAAACTTCTTTTGTAAGTCACTAAATGGGATATCTTTTCCAATTGTCGTCTGGAAATGAAATTTTACACCAGCAGCCGTAAGTTCATCCATCAACTTATCGATAAAACTTGTATTGAAGCGAAACTGTGGAATTCCTGTATAACAAGCACCACCAGCACGGTCATTCATATCAAATACTTCAACATCATATTCACCAAGTTTTAAAAGTGTCTGAATACTATATAACGTTGCAGGTCCTGCACCAATATATACAATTCTCTTCTTTGTCATCGTAAATCCCTCTAGTTTTTTACTTTCCTTGTTTTGCGTCTTTAATATCTGTCACAAACCACTTTCCATCATCTTGTTGTTCAAGAGTGATAATCGAATCCTCATTGTTATACTTCTTATCTTTTAACTTTTCTGTATAAACGGAATAAATCTTATCTACAAGCTGTTCCATCATGTACTTTTTAGCAGCCTCATCACCATCTTTCTTCTGCATTTCCGTCGCTTCAACAGATAGTGTAGAAATTAACGCTTTATACTCTTCACCTGTAAAATATTTTTTAATATCAGCCGTATCTAAAAAATCCATCGAGAAAGTTACTTCATACTTTCTCTCATTTACTTCTTTCACATCTTTGATTTTTGGATTTTCAAATGAGGAAGTTCTGATTTCTTTTTCAATTTCAGCTAACTTTTTCTTCGCATCATCAGATAAATCTGTTGATGAAAAACTTGCTGGTGTTTTAAAGGAAGATTCAATCGCATCGCACATCTTTTGAACATCTTCACTGGATTCTTCCTTCGCTTTTTCTGTATCTCCAGAATCTAATGCATTTATAAATGTTTCTGCTGTTTTCTTAGCTTGTGCTTCAGGTGTTGCCTTACCACATCCTGCTAATACCAATAACATTGCCAACATTAATTTTGTAAATTTCATACTGTACCTCACGTTTTTCTGTATTCTACTGTATCATATTTCTGGCTAATATGATTTGAATTCAGTATCGATATTACGTATAATAATTACATCGCCGACATAGCTCAGTTGGTAGAGCAACGCACTCGTAACGCGTAGGTCGCAGGTTCAATTCCTGTTGTCGGCACCATGATACTGATATGCCCTAATCAAAGGGCTTTTTATTTTCATAAAAAGCATCTCCCTTGTATACATTGCACATGGAAGATGCTTTTATTTTATTTCTCGTTATATTTCTTTAATTCAAGATTCACACATTCAACATCCGATATGACCGGAACGTACTCTGTGCCACGTTTTTGACGTGTTTCTGCACCTTTACCTGTAATTAAAATGACGGTATTTTCCTTCGCATTTGCGGCATCCTCTACTGCACGTGCGATGGCTTTTTCACGGTCAATAATGATTTCATATGGTGCCTTTTCTTTTTCAACAGCTCTTGCGATTTCCTGGGCAATTGCGAGTGGATCTTCTTCCCCAGCATCCTCTTCTGTTAAATAAATGTAATCAGCGTTCTTCCCTGCAATTTCACCTAAGTCATGACGGCGATCTTGTGCCTTCTTACCAGGGCAGCCGAAGATAATCGTTGCACGATATCCAGGATACTCATTTCGTACAGATTCAAATAATTTCTGAAAGGATAATTGGTTATGTGCATAGTCTACGATTGCGGTAATCTTTTTATCATTCGATACATAGATTTCCATACGTCCAGGAACCTTCGCATGATAAAGACCTTCTTGAATATCACTGACAGGAATGTCATATAAACGTGCTATCGCAATCGCACAAAGCGCATTGGATACATTGAATAATCCCGGCATTGATAACCTAAACTCTTCATCAAAGTCACTTCCACGTACTTTAAAGACAATATCATTTCCGACTTTATGAACATCATAGCCATAGAAGTCGGCAGTATCGTTTGCTTCAGAGAATGTAACTACCTTCTTAGCAGCTTTGGCTGCTTCTAGAATCTCTTCACAGTGATCTGAATCTAGATTTACTAGTCCATATGTGCATTGTTCAAAGATACGTAGTTTAGACGCAAAGTAATCTTCCCATGTTGGATGTTCCACGGAAGATATGTGGTCATAGCCAATATTTAGAAATGCCGCAACAGAGAAGTTCACACCTACGACACGGTCATACTTCAATGCTTGCGAAGATACTTCCATTGTCACAAAATCAATCTTTGATTCAACCGCATTTCTGAAGTGTCTTTCTAGGTCGAGTGGCTCTGGTGTTGTTAAGTGTGATTCGAAACGCTCAACACCATCATAGGTACCAATTGAAGAAATTACTGCACTTTCATTTTTACCAATACGTCCAAGATATGTATCGAGAATTGCCTTTACATAATATGTCGTTGTGGACTTTCCTTTGGTACCAGTAAGCCCAATCACATTTAGTTCCTTCCATGGATCGTTGTAGTACATCGTCGCAAGGTTTGCCATCGCATAACGCACATCCCTTAGTGGAATCCATGGAATATTCACTTCTGGATATTCCACTTCACTAAGATATGCAAAGGCACCCTTATCTACCGCATCTTGTAAATACTGTGCTTTAAAGTGTACGCCTTTGCACAAGAATAATGTATTACTAACAACCTGTTGTGAGTCACAAGACACAAGTTCTACAACAGTATTCATGCATGTATCAGATAAACAAACATCTCCTAATACATTCTTCTCTTGTAAAAAAGAGATATAATCCTTTAATAAATATTTTTTCATCTAAAACCTCCTATACATGCAATGGTTCACGGTCAAAGAAGCGAATACACTCTTCTGCTAAAACCTCCATCGCATCGATATAGAACGAAGGTAGTCCATGGTATTCACGGTATACAGATAATTCTGTACAGCCAAGAATTGCACAGTCACAGCCAGCATCTCTAACTGCTCTATCAATTGCCGCAAAGGTATGACGGTTACCCTTTTCTCCACGTTTGATTTCATCATAAATTAAAGACATTACCTTCTTTTGAATCTCAGCATCTGGCTGCCATGCTTGCATACCTGCCGCTTCGATTTCACGACGATAAACACCAGTCATAATCGTACCATCCGTCGCAAGAATCGCAACCTTCTTATGATTTGTCTTTGCTAGGCGTTTTACCGTCTCGCGTGGCATGTGAATAATTGGAATCGAGATTTCCTTCTGTAAACGGTCTGCGAAGTAGTGTGATGTATTACATGGAATCGCAATACAACAACTACCACAATTCTCTAATAAATGACAATCATGCAACATGCGTTCATATACAACATTCTCATTTCCAGATAGGATTGCAGTTGTACGATCTGGCATCTTTGTATCAGATAGTATCATTGTTGGAATATGATCTTGGTCACAAACCGCATCCGTACGATCTAGAATCCATTGATATAAGATTTGTGTTGCCTGTGGTCCCATTCCACCTAAGATACCTAATTTATCTTTTGTCTGTTCCATACATGGCACCTCTAAGATTTCTTTACTGCGTATGTCTCGTAATTCTTTCTTTGTCGTTTTAAATCATACCAAACCCATAAACGATGGAAGAGATTCTTTTCTCCCTTATATACAAGGGAGTTTGTCATCTTGCCTTCTTTTTCTAGTTGTCTCATCTTGTCATGGTAAGAAGATACGATAAAGTCTCTTGCGACATCGGATGGTACAACTTGCCATAAGCTTTCATTCTCGCAGATTTCAAATGGAAGTTCTTTGTCTTCAATGTAATCTTCCACTAGGTAACGTGCGATATTAAAACCTGCACCTGTTACATAGTAATTACTTCTACCTTGGCGGCAGTTAATTTCAAATAGTTTTAACTTGCCATCACGTTCATCATATTTCATATCGAAGTTAGAGAAGCCAACGTAGTGAATATCTTCTAAGAACTTCTTTAACTTCATGCAGATTTCTTCATTTTTCTCTGTCATGATAACCGCATGGTTTCCTAATCCATGAGGTGTATGTTCCTCAAGTAAGACATGACCTAAGCACATCATCTTCACCTGGCCATTCTTATCAGAATAGTTTGTTAATACACGCATGTAGGAATCATCGCCAGGAATACAATCCTGAATAATCATCGTATCTGGATAACCAGCCACATAACAACGATCTAATACATCGTATAATTCTTCCATTGTCTGTAAGAGGAACACTTTGTCATTGCCTTCAAATGGGTGCTCCCAATAAGTTACAGAATTAGATGGTTTACAGATGAATGGCCCTGTAAATGGTAGCGTAAAATCATGACCCATCTCTTTATGATAGATAAATGTTGCCGGATGGTCTAAGCCATACTGATCACACATCTCATAAAACTTTTCTTTGTTGATGAGGGTATTTAAAAGTTCAGCGTTAATTCCTGCTACGATACAGTTCTTTGGAAATAGATGCTTATTTTCAGCAGCTAGCTTTACATACGCATCACCACAACCAATCACAAATACTTTTCCATCTTGATGACTGTTCGCAAAAGTCACAACATTCTTTACATACGCATCCGCATCTTCATTATTTTCACATGCATGATAATCAATGAAAGAACTGCGATATGCAGGTCCAGATAAATATTT
This sequence comes from uncultured Solobacterium sp., assembly GCA_963525775.1. Classification (GTDB taxonomy): domain Bacteria; phylum Bacillota_I; class Bacilli_A; order Erysipelotrichales; family Erysipelotrichaceae; genus Bulleidia. The sequence continues at coordinate 62,367 of CAURLC010000011.1, forward strand.
ACCAAAACATGTAGAACGTAAACCATATGCCTCATGGAACGCTCTAGCGACTGAATATACGTTTATATCTCCACCAAATAATAATGGATAGATTTTTTCCTTCATAAATAGCCTCTTTTCTTTCAATGTACTTTGTCTATTATACTACACAGTTGTTTTGTTGATTAGAATAGTCCAGAAATCATGATGATAGAAAATACAATCGCATTAAAACTTATCACCGCAATCAAAATTCCAACTCCAATCATAGTAGGATTTACCCTCTTTGCGATAAACACACTACAATAATCTAATGGCTGCTCATCCACCCTAAATAGCTTATCAATCAAAGGCATATCCTCCATATCCGTATTACGTTGAATACTCAACAGATAGTTACCTTCTTCTGCCTCAAACCAAAAGTACTGTCGAGCATGATAGGAAAATGAACTGCTTTCAACTTTGAACGTCTCACGATGGATTGGGATTTCCCTACCGGTTTCCACCTCATTTACCACAATATTCAATCTTGGGTAAGAAAATGTACCTCTTGGCACTCTGAGCCAAATCGCATAACTTCCTTGTTCTGTGATTGTAAACTCATCACAATCAAGCGTAGCTTGCATTTCAAAGATACTCTTTTTAAATTGTTTAAAACGTATTACAAACACAATTGTACCAATAAGACACAATATGCCTACTAGTACTATTAATATCACTAGAGTCTTCATGATTCCTCCATAACATCCCCTTTATTTTATCAGTATTATGCCTTTGTTTCATAGTTATTAGCAGAGATATTTTTATTCATCTATGCTATACTTGTCCTGTATATCTAAAGCATATTGAGATGACGAGGTGAATATATGTCTGCCAGATCAAAACAAGAAAAAAAGAAAGGTGGCGTTGGTAAAGTCCTACTCATACTCTTAGCAGTTGTGAGTATTATCGCCATCGGTGTTTATATAGCCGGTGTTATCTATTTCCAACAACACTTCTTTTACCGCACAACAGTTGGTAATACAGATGTCAGTTTCATGGATATAGATACGAGTGTTGATGCACTGAATAATGCTACAAACACGTATAAAATTAAAATTACTGCCCCTGGTGATAAAGTTTACGAAGTAAAAGGGAAAGATATCTCTTTGAATCTTGCAAGTAATGCGAAGGATTCTGTCGAAAAAGATATCAAATCACAAAATGTATTCACTTGGCCACTCTCTTTGATTAAACCAGAACACAAAGAGATTCAAGTAGAATATAGTGATACAAAGCTCCATAAACAACTAGAAGAATTGTTGTCACTCACAAAAGATCCAGTTAACGCAACAATTACGATTAATGATGATACCTACAAAGTTGTCGAAGCGAAGTACGGTGCTGATACAGCAGCTGTACAGAAGGAAATTGATGATGCGATCAATAATCAAAATTATCAATTAACACTAAATACCGCAAACTTCACTGCTCCAGAAATCACATCCGACTCTGAGCAGGTTACAAATGCAGTAAAAAAGATTGATAGTTACTTAAAGAGTACAGTTTCCTATACCATCGGCTCTTCTAAAAAAGTTATGGATAAGGCATCTGTACTAAAAGTATTAAGTATCTCTGATACATATGATGTAACTGTTGATGACACAAAGCTACAGGCATACGTAGAAGAGTTAGCTTCAAACTTTAATACCTACGGTAAAGTTCGTACATTTAGAACACAAGCTGGGGATGATATTCAAATCGGTGGTGGTGACTACGGCTACATCCTAGATAAAGATTCAGAATTTACACAATTAAAGTCCGATCTTGAATCTGGAAAGATGGTTGAAAGACAACCAATGTGGTCACAGACAGCACAAGGTACTTTAGAAAATGATATTGGTGATACTTACGTAGAAATAGATTATACAAACCAAGTGATGTACTACGTACTCCATGGCGAGCGTGTATTTACATCCGACATTGTATCAGGAAATATTAATATGGGTAGTGGATCCCCAGATGGTGTATTCCGCATCAAATACCGTGTCACAAACACAAGATTAAAAGGTACAGACTACGATGGGTCTGAATATGATTCACCAGTTAATTACTTCATCGTATTCGCATATAACATCGGCTTCCATGATGCTCCATGGCAACCATGGTTCGGTGGTAACCGTTATACATATGCAGGATCCCACGGCTGTATCAACTTACCAAACGACTCCGCCGCATATATGAATGCGAATGTCCCAAATGATATTGCGGTTGTAGCGTATTACCGTAATCCGGTAAATCTAACCGGTACCGCTAACGCCAACTCAAACGCATATTCTTATCACGGATAGTATCAATGCCACTACACAGTGGCATTTTTTATTGCCCATAATAAAAAGCTCTCATTATTATGAAATGAGAACCTTTAATATAGATTTAATTCAGCTTCCTGCTTATCCCAGATAGCGTAATCCGCCTCTCCACGATGGTCAGGAATGTGATACTTCTCTTTTAAAATCTTACCAAAATAAGCATTAACCTTCTTTGAACCATTCATATTCAAATGATCGCCACGGTCTAAAGTATCTGTTGTCCAATCAAGAGCGAGTACGTTATCCAACTTATTTAAATCATAATACGTAACATCATACTGATTGCATAACTCCTGAATCGTATCATGTCTTGCGTCACTCCAGTTTTTTGGAGATGGTACACTTACCACCACAAGTTCAACGTTATTCTCTTTACATAGTTGTGCAATCTTTTCAAAGTACTCTAACGTATCTGGATAAAGTGTTGTATCACGCTTGTTTGTCTTCATATACTGATCAGAGCCTTTATATGGACGAATTCTCACACGTGCATAATAACCTTTACATTGATCCGCATATGCATTCTCCTTGGTTGCACCAAGTAAATTAACACTGAGGTTGATTGTCTTATAGATATTGTGATGATGCAGTACAGGGAATAACTGTTCTGCCCACATCAACACGGAATCATCCTGGTTATAAACCGCATCCTTACGGAATAAAGTGTTGGCTTCTAACACCAATAGTTTTGGTTTCTGATGTTTCAATACGTCTTCTAGAACGGTATAGCAGTCATTTAAACGCTGCGCACTACCACCTAGATTATAGGAAGCGATACCCTGTTCTTTCCAATATTGGAAAGGAGAGAATGTATTACTGGCCTCACTGTCACCTGTAAATAGGACATCCAGTGTATTCTCTTTTTCTTGGCTCACTGCATTAATTTTTCGATTTACCAACTGAATGTCATATACATTTTCATATCCCTTTGGTGTTACAAGATATGAAGTAACCATCAGTAAACATATCAAAACCAATAGAAACGCAACTGGTTTCAATGCTTTCTTCATACATACTCCTTACTGTTTAAAAATGAGATACAAACTTATTCAGCTTGTAATCTTTGTACCATTGCAAGTAACGCAGCAGCGCTATTGAAGTTTGCTGGTACGATGTCGGATGCCGGAATCTGAATGTCATAATGATCATTCAAAGCACTGATGATTGATAAAATATCAAATGAATCTAAAACAGCATCGTCAATCAATGTTGTGCAGTGTTCAAAATCCGCATCATCTTTAATATCGTTTAAAATCTCTAATAGTTCTTCCATGTTTTTTCTCCTTTTGACGCTAGAATCCAGCGTACATCATTTTGATAATATCATATCCCGGTCCATACGCACCGAAGAATATAATATAGAATATCACAAGATACAGAATACTCCATCGTATAACGAGTGGTTTTGCTTCAAATACTTTACGAATTGGATAACCGATTTCTTTTAAGACATCCACAATCACCACAATCACAAACGCAACTCCAACGGTGATGTAATCCCACGCATCCATACCAAGATATGGAATGGTTGACCAAGCATCTGCCCAATCAAAGCGTGTAAACAAGGACTGAATCATCGTGATAATCTGTGCTCCAGAAGAAGCCGCAAAGACCATCTCACCAAAACATACGATAATCATTAACTTTACAAAACGGAAGACACGATAGCCAAATCCATTTTGGTTAATATGGAACTTCTTACAGAAGTTCTCAGTTGGCTTCTCCATAAATAATTCTGCGAATATCAAAATGAAGTAGTAAATACCATACAGAATATAATTCCATTGTGGACCATGCCACAAACCATTTGATATCCACACACAGAATAATGCAATCGCAGGTCCAATATACTTTGCAACAGTCTTACCCAGATGCTTTTTACACCACTTTGTTAACTTCATCACTGGCTTTGAAAGGGATACTGGATAGAAGATATAGTCTCTAAAGAATGTACCTAATGTAATATGCCAACGGTGCCAGAAATCCGAAGCACCTTTGGCAAAGAATGGCTGTGTAAAGTTCTCTGGTAATACAATACCGAAGATTCTTGCACTACCAATCGCAATATCGATTGATCCTGAAAAGTCCATATACAACTGAATCGTACAGAAGATTGCGACAACTAGTACAAGTCCACCCGATGAATCGTGTGAGGCAAAGATGGAAGATACAACAGGTGCCAAATGATCCGCAATCGCAACCTTCTTAAACATACCCCAAAGAATACGTTCAAATCCAATAATCATATTCTCCTGTTCAATTGGCTTTCCTTCTGTTAAAGTTTCACCAATCTCAGAGAAACGCGCGATAGGACCTTCCACTAGCGTTGGAAAGAATGTCGCAAACAACAATAACTTTGCATAACATTGTACCGGTTCAATCTTTCCACTGTTGATATCCGCAAGATAAGAAACAAGCTGTAATGTATAGTAACTAATTCCAATTGGAACCAAAATCTTTAACGGTGTAAATGATTGTTGGAACACCGCAAAGATTCCTGTCGCAAAAAAGTTTGTATACTTGAGGGCCAATAACACCGCAAGGTTTAACAAAATTCCAACTGTTAAAATACGACTCTTCTTTTTCTTAAATACTTTTTTATCTACACCTTTCGGTGCCTTTTTCATCTCACCTAATTTCTTACCGATGAAAAAGGTAATAAGTGTTGTAGCCAAACAATATACTACCAACCACTGTGACCAGACCCCGAAGAAGATAAGATTTGCAAGTAACAGCACAATCCATCGATACTTCTGTTTTACAATCTGATATAACAACATCGTAATCGGCAGAAATATAACCAAATAACCTAAAGCGTTATACGATAAATTCATAAGTTAATATCTTTCCATTCCTACAAAATAACATTCAATATTATAAATTAGTTTTCTGAAATTACACTATTTTCTACTGAAAAAATATTATTTTTTTGCAAATTTTCACATGTTTCCCACTGTCATCACATATTTTGAACTATTTTCTAAAAAAGGACTATAATATAAGTAGTGTTAGTGAATACTAACTAGGAGGTAAGATAATGAATCAACAACAACTAGAACGAATGCATTCAGATTTAGGATTTATTGCTGCCTTGGACCAATCTGGTGGATCAACACCAAAAGCCTTACGTGCATATGGCCTAGACGAGACAGCTTATGCAAATGACGAGGAGATGTTCGACTGTGTACATCAAATGCGCACACGTATCATCAAAACACCATCCTTCAACAAAGACGGTATCTTAGCCGCAATTCTATTTGAGAATACAATGGATCGTATGATTGATGGCAAATATACCGCTGACTATTTATGGCAAGAGAAAGGAATCGTTCCAATCTTAAAGATCGATAAAGGCCTAGCTGAAGAAAAGAACCACGTCAAACTGATGAAGCCAATCCCAAATCTTGCGGAAACACTGAAACATGCCGTTGAAGATCGCCATATCTTTGGAACGAAAGAACGTTCTGTTATCTACGACTACGATGAACAAGGTATTCGTGATATCATCGCTCAACAGTTTGATATAGCTCTACAGGTATGGCATGCTGGTGCAGTCGCAATCATTGAACCAGAAGTAGATATTCATAACCCACACAAGGCAGAATCTGAAGCCTTTATGTTAGAAGTCATCAAGGAACATCTAGCAAAACTAGATTCAGATGTAAAAGTGATGTTTAAGTTAACAATTCCAACTGTGAATAACTTATACGCTGATCTAATGAAGGACCCACATGTAGTACGTGTCGTTGCGTTATCTGGTGGATACTCACAAGATGAAGCTTGTCACCTACTATCACTGAACCACGGTATGATTGCGTCCTTCTCACGTGCATTTGCACAAGATCTACGCTATCAACAAACCGATGAAGAGTTTGACGCAACTGTAAAAGCAGCCATCGCCAAAATCTACGCAGCTTCTATCGCATAGTCATCCATTCTATCAGAAACAAAAAGAGCTATCGCACAGTCTTGTGTAATAGCTCTTTTTTCATGTATGCATGTATAAACTATTTAATCAGTTCTATATAACTGCCATATCCTTCCGCTTCCATCTTTTCAATTGGAATAAAGCGCAAGGAAGAACTATTGATACAGTAACGTAAGCCGCCCTTATCACGCGGCCCATCATCAAAAACATGTCCTAAATGGCTATCCGCATATCGGCTACGCACTTCCGTACGAACCATGCCAAACTGTAAATCAACCTTCTCAGTAATCACATCAGGAATAATTGGCTTCGAGAATGCTGGCCATCCACAACCCGACTGAAACTTATCCGTGGACAGGAATAATGGTTCACCCGAAACAATATCCACATAGATACCCTTCTGAAATAAATCATCATATTCATTTTGATAAGGACGCTCTGTCTTCGCATTCTGTGTTACTTCATACTGTAACGTAGTTAACTTCTCTTTCAACTCTTCTTTTGAAGATTTGTTGTATTTCGTTTCTAATATATTTTTTCTAATATCTTCGTTCATAGGATTACCTATCACTTTCTAACTGATTTTTTGTATAATGAGGTTGCGAGGTATGATATGGAACTGATTACAGAACTCATGAATCAAGCACAAATTGAGCGCTCATTAACACGTATCGCTCATGAGATTATCGAACGAGATAGTTCATCTACTAACGTATGTTTAGTCGGCATCAAGCGTCGTGGTATTCCACTCGCGCAAAAGCTAGCAGAGAATATTAAAAAATATACAAATGTAGAACTTCCTGTTGGGGAAGTGGACATCTCTCTATATCGAGATGATCTTACAGAGCTTAGTGAAACCCCAAAGACAACTGGTATCAGTTTACCAGAGAACATTCAAGATTATGTAGTAATACTCGTAGATGATGTTATCTACACTGGCAGAACGATTCGTGCAGCGATTGATGCAGTATTCTCGCATGGTCGTCCAAAGGCAATCCAACTTGCGGTATTAATTGACCGTGGTCATCGTGAATTACCAATACGACCAGATTTCGTTGGCAAAAATGTACCAACTTCTCGTGATGAACTCATTGATGTTTCCATCGAAGGTATCGATGATGAAACAGTCGTAAGACTATATAAACTATAAAACATCGGCGTACCGATGTTTTCTTTTCACTATAACGCTGCGATTGCAGATTTGATCTTAGCGTGGTCTTCTTCCGTTCCCTGAACATCAACCTTAGCGATTAATACACCACCAAAGTCCTCTACAATCTTATCCCCAGCCAAAGCGAATGTATCCGCATGACGAGCCATAGAACCAGTCGCCACAACACCCTTTAGGCCAGCCTTATTGTTTTCTAGGAAGCTTTCAACTACACCTGGAACTTCACCATATCCATCTGTATATGTAAAGAGTACGTAGTCTCCATCAACCTTTTCACTACCATCAACGATTTGAATCGCATCTTTATAGCCTAACTTCTGTCTTACTAATTCATCTGTATTTCCCATTCTTGTCGCAAAAACGATTTTCATTTTATATTTCTCCTTCTGTAAGTTATCACTAACTGATGACTATACCGTATCATCACTCATGAATCTTTGCAAAATATATGCTCACAGTTGTTCTGCAATATAAAATTTTGTAATAATCAATATTATGCTAATTGATTTTTCTTATTTATTTGGTATTATCTACAAGGTGAATCATATGATTCTGATAAAATTATGGGAGGAATTTATGAGAAGGAGCATAATGTTTGTAATCACCTGTATTGCTTTTTTTATGTGTATGACTACAGTTACACATGCAGATCAAACAGCTATAACCGCAAGAGTTAATTCAGTAGCTAAAACAGGTTGGCAATTTACAAACGATAATTGGTATTACTTTGACGGTGATGGAAATATGCAGACAGGCTGGATTTCTTATAACGGTCGAAAATACTATCTAAATC